>JAFWEV010000097.1 GCA_017512745.1 Oscillospiraceae bacterium | reverse complement strand
ATGAGATGGACGTAGTCTTCGCTATCCCTGACGACAGCGTCCGCGAGATGGGAGAAAAGATATATAATGACGGGGGATTTAAAAACGCGGAGCGTTCCGACTGGAAGGCTTTGGATATGCCAGAAAAGCATGATACCTTCATTCTGAAAAGACAGTTTACCGTAAAAGAACTCCGCAACCTCAGAAGAGGCAATATACCTAAAGAGATGGAGGACAAGTGGTTTTTCTATGTCAAGGACAACGTTCTCTATGCTCACAGAAGCTGGACCGGAAACTGCATATTCATCATGGAGATAGCAAATGACGGTAATAACCTGGTCACGGTCAACAGGGATCCAGAACAATATAAGAGCACGAATGCCGAGGAAGACAGCAAAACGCTCAACACTCTTCTCAACTGGTGGACTAAGGATTCTTACGATTATTATTCGGAGTGGCTCGATGAGACTGTCGTTATGATAAATAAAGCGAATGAGAATAAGAACACAGATACACTTAAGATCAACGGAAAGGAGTATCCCGCAGTCTTCTTTTACGAGGCGGACGGCAAAGACGGATATCTGAGCAACTGGTACATCTCTCCGTTCACACTTGACGGTATAATCTTCAACTGTATGGAACAGTTCATCATGTACCGGAAGTGCATGGTCTTCGGGGATACCGAAGCTGCGGAAAAAGTGCTCGCCACAGATGATCCTAAGGAGCAGAAACATATAGCGAGAGGAGCCAAAGGCTACGATGACAGAGTCTGGGGAGGACTGCGCCAGGTCATCGCTATGAGAGGACTCATAGAAAAGTTCAGGCAGAATCCGGAACTTAAGGAGAAACTGCTCTCGACCGGAGACGCATACCTAGTTGAGAGCACATACAAAGACAAGACATGGGCATGCGGAAGAAATCTTTCCGGTAAGGGAAAGAACGATATATCCGAGTGGACAGGCCAAAACATACTGGGATTCGCCCTCATGCAGGCAAGAGAATTCCTGAGATCGGACAATAAATAAGAGGCAGATATCATGAAATACAAAGTCAAAGCAAAAATACCCGTGGAGAAGAAGACGCTGTTCGGCAAGAAGACAGTATACGAAGAGCGTTGGATATGGGTGGATAAAAAGACATATAAAGAGATCCAGGAAAAGAGGGAAGACGCCGAATTCGAAGAAGCACTTCTCCTCGGAGATTTCGATGAAGACGACGAAAACTGGTGATCAGGAAGATATTGCCGGAATATGGTATATGCCGTATTCCGGTGATATTATAGTATTTAGTTAGAGAAGCCTAACGATTTTCTGTTGAAACGGAGAAAAGATATGGATAAGATCAAGTTTCTTGTGGAAAAGGACGGGTTCTACGGGGCCTACTGGAAAAATCCGGTGAACACCGATGCCGCAATCATTGCCATGATAGGTGATGATCCGGAAGACTATATGGCCAAGAAAATGGTCAGGTGGCTGCAGGGCAGAGGCGTTAACGTCATGACCATGTCTCCGGACAGGAAAGACTACGGACATCACAACTATCCTCTCGAGAGAATAGAAACTGCGAAGAACTGGCTAAAGGAACACGGGAACAGAAAGATCGGGATCACCGGTGCTTCGACTACGGGAATGCTTGCTCTTGTAGCGGCTTCGTATTTTCCGGATATAACACTTACAATAGCGTTTACGCCGAGTGATTTCGTGTGGCAGGGATTCATGCAGGGAAAGAAGGACGGATGCCATGAATGGCCGGTCGAGGGAGAATCCACAGTATCGTATAAAGGAGAGCCTCTTCCGTATCTCAGATTCTGCTATCAGCATCCGTATTACTGGCATGTGATCCAGAAAGACACCAAGGGCTCGGGGGACTTTATAAGATCCATTAAGCTTTTCGAGGATTCCGAAGCTGCGACGCCTATTACAGAAGAACAGTTCATCAAGATAGAGAACATCAAAGGAAAACTTCTGCTCATAGGTGCTGCAGACGATGTCCTATGGGATACCGTGAGATACATACGCAGGATGGATGAGCGCCTGAGAACACATCGTCATGAATGCGAGTATGAAATACTGGCATATGAATACGGCACGCATTTTGTATTCCCTGAATCACTCATAAGATCCATGATACCGGCGTCCAAAATTGTACTGGGATTCTTCTTCAAATCCGCCAAGGATCACCCCGAAGAATGCCGCAATACGAGGATCTCCATAGAAAAGCATGTCTCGGAAGCGCTGAATGGCTGGAGAAGCAACTGATTTTTTTGGAAAAACGTAAACATGTAGCCTGTTATAAAGGCCGTTCGTTTACTAGAATAGTAACGAACGGCCGGATCATTTTTGCCGATCGGATCACTTATCCGGGGCAAACACCAGAGAATATGATCAACACTAAGTGGACCGTGTATCGGAATAAGGGGAGAAATGACTGAGATACTGGACAGTATAAGACAGATAGGACCATTCTTTGCGGCAGCATGGATTGTTACGATCATCTGCGTTGTTTTGAGGCCACAGAGGTATATCAACAGTTTTCTCCTTTTATGGGCTCTGTTCATCACGCTGTTCTTTATGACCGGATTTTTCCCGCACGGAGCGAGAGTCACTTTTCTGTTTGTCTCTTTCCTCATAGTAATGTTCGCGCTGTTTCTGGCGCCCCTGCTGCTTATCATCAACGGTATCCAGATGATCAGAAGAGAATCCCTCTGTCTTGCACATGTGCTGTCTCTCGGACTCGGCATTGTAGTGGGGGTAGGAGAGATCGCGGCAGTGATATACGTCCTTGATCTCGCTGAGTATTTAGATATAGGCAACACGAACAACCTGTTCATGTTCGTTATATTCACAGTCTTTTATTTCAGTTTTCTTGTCCTGAGCTTTGTAATATATACCGTATTCATGCAGATAATGCCGCACAGAATGAACTTCAATTATGTGGTGATCCATGGATGCGGACTCAGGGACGGAGAACATCTCACAAAGCTTTTATCCGACAGGGTGGACAAGGCTATTGAAATATACGGGAAGTGCAAAATCAAACCGTATATTATCCCAAGCGGAGGAAAGGGCAGTGACGAGAAACTCAGTGAGGCCAAGGCCATGAAGAACTATCTTGTCGATCACGGGATCCCGGAAGACCATATCATCCTGGAAGACAGTTCTGCGACGACAAGAGAAAATCTTATCAACTCAAAGGCGATAATCGATTCGAGAGAGGGAAAGAAGAAGA
Organism: Oscillospiraceae bacterium; assembly: GCA_017512745.1. Taxonomy (GTDB): domain Bacteria; phylum Bacillota; class Clostridia; order Oscillospirales; family Ruminococcaceae; genus RGIG5675. The sequence goes on along the minus strand of JAFWEV010000097.1, from coordinate 9,630 downwards.
CCGCGCTGGTATCAAGCAACTATCACGTGTACAGATGTCTGCGGCTCGCAAGAGATCTAAAATTCAGATGCACGGGCATAGGTGCTCATGTAGCCATGTACTACTGGCCGTCCGCCCTTATCCGGGAGTTCATCGCCGTATTCCTGACCAAAAGATTCTTTATCTGGTCCATGTTGGGATATCTCGCATTTATATCCCCGTTAGTGCTGGTAATACTCTCGAAATAGCACCATGCACACGCTGAGCCTTCTTCATATGAAGAGGGCTTTTCTGTTGAGCAAAAGTTTTGTTTTGTCGCTTTAAAGGCGACCTTCAAAGAGATGATACACGGTACGATGTAACCATGAAAACAAAAGGGGAACATAATATAAATGACTTCAGAAAAAACGAGAAAAGAAGAGATCCTGAGGGCAGCGGAATATGTAAAGGAAAAGATATTTACACTTCCGCTGGGCTCGGAAACATCGATATCAAAGATAGTCAGAGATCATTACATGTCTCTGGGATACGAATTTATACACGGAGGAACAGATACAGGATACGGATTTTCTGATGACGGCGGCAAAACATTCGTGCTTCTTGACCTGGATATGTTCGATGTTCTCGATTTGGTAACAAAATTGCTGAAAGGACAACGTATTCTAGATTTCAGTGAGTACTTCAATGCGGTGGTCGGGATGCCGTACAATATCCCGTTTATTATAAGAGAATCAGACTTCAGGATACTTGTAAGAGTGACGGTGCGGCAGTCGAGATCACCACGACATGATGTGTTCTTCCTTCTCGACCGAAGAAAGAACAACTGTATCGTCGAAAAAAGTCCCCTCTTCTTTTCCGACGACGGTTCCGACACAGTAGAAGAAACCGCATACACGGTCCCGTACAGTGAAGTGCAGAGGATAAAAGAACTGCTTAAGGCTCCGGTACTCAGGGAGAGAGAAGAGGAGATACCGACAGATCTTGCAGGCGACCGCATAACAATGGATGGAATCAATACGTCCGTCGATCTAAAGGTCGGTCGCGATTATAGGAGTTTCTGGTATTCTGAAGACGATATAGAGACAGTAAGATCACACGGAGACAAGCTTCCGCAGAATAACAAAGTAGTAGAGATACTCGATGCAGTACACGATATTAAAGAGAGATATTGTACAGAATAAGGAGGACCGGACAAATGATGATTTCGCCTGACGGCTATGCCGATATGTATAAAGGCAAGACTTACAGAGAACTTATAAAGGAAAGAGACAGCCTTATAAGGGCAGTCCGCAGATTTGAGAAGGGAAAGATATCCTACAACGAGATGATGAGACATCCGTCGGCAGATGTCGTGTATCAGATGAATCTTCAGTATCTCGCTGAGATATGCAAACTGATCGCCGATGAATACAACCGTGAATTCGAATGGAAAGAATTTGAAGAATAGGGATACCTCGCGGGAGATTTAGGAGCATACTGAGAAAGATGTAATCATACGATTTTAGGATTTCTCTTTGTGGTTTACGCATTATAATAAATGTGAAATTGACTGAAAGAGGCTGATTTTATGAAATATGCACTTCCCGTGATCCTTATAATCGCGCTTATCCTGACTGCCTGTGCCCCCGCAGGGAACGGTCAAACAAATTCTGCCGGAAATACGTATAAACAGATAGATCAGGAGACTGCAAAGGAAATGATGGCGAAGGATGACGGACACGTAATAGTGGATGTCCGCCGTCCTGACGAATATGCGGAAGGCCATATCCCTGATGCTATCAATATCCCGAATGAGCAGATAGGTTCAGAACCTCCGGAAGAATTGCCCGATTATGATCAGGTAATCCTCGTTTACTGCCGTACGGGCAACAGGAGCAAGCAGGCTTCGGAGAAGCTTGCATCCATGGGATACAGTAATGTTTATGAATTCGGCGGTATTACCGACTGGAAGGGAGATATTGTTGTGGAAGAAGATACTTCATACGGAGATTCTCTGGTTTTTCGGTTTGATTCATTCGGCGGAGGCGGCCGCGGATATGTCGCGAATGTGGATGATCCGGATATAGTATCAGTCAGAAGATCGACCACCGGAGGCAATGAAGATCCGGATGAGGTCATCGACGGCGGAACATATCAGGTCCTGTTTGCGTTTGAGGGACTGAAACCCGGCGAGACAACGGTCACCATATACGGGATCTCTCCCATGAGCGACAGTTACAATACAAAGAATGTGTATAAAGTCAGCGTGAGAGACGATCTCAAGATAAAGGCGGAACTCACGGAAGAAGTGGATTATTTTGAATTGCCGGAAGAAGAAGCCATCCATCCGGAAGGAAAGCTCTGTGTCAGCATCGGCGATAGGGTATTCTATCCCGTGCTTGAGGACAATTCATCCGCAGAGTACTTCAGAGCGATGCTCAATGACGGCCTTATTACAGTGGATATGAGCGACTATGGCGGTTTTGAGAAGGTAGGATCTCTGTCCTGGGAAGTTCCGACGAACGATGAACAGATAAACACTGTACCCGGAGATATAATCCTGTATCAGGGAAACAAGATCACTATCTACTACGGAGAGAACTCCTGGAGTCTCACAAAACTCGGACACATTGACGGAGTAACAGGCGAAGAGCTGCTTGAAGCCATGGGTCAGGGTAATGTGACCGTGAGATTCTGGATCGAATGGAGCGAATAATGATGGAAGGTATCTGGAAGGAACTGTATGATGTGGCAGTGTCGGTAATAAGACCCTACGATGTATCCGAGCAGATGCATGTCGGAGATGTCGGAGCTGCGGTGCTCAGCAAATCGGGGAAGATATATACCGGAATATGCATTGATTCCAACTGCGGACTCGGTTTTTGTGCTGAGAGAAACGCAATCTCCACAATGTTTGCAAACGGAGATTACGAGCTGAGCAAGGTATGTGCTGTGCTGGAAGGCGGCAAGGTTGTCGCTCCGTGCGGCGCATGTCTTGAGTTTATGTGGCAGATGGGAGATGGATCGAGAGATGTCGAGATCCTTGCGGACAATGACGGAACAGTCAGAACACTTGCCGACATGCTTCCGTATGCCTGGTAGAAATAGCATCAGTATATCTGATGTATCGGTGAAAGTGTTATTTAGAAAGACTGTGGTATTAAACCCGTTTTTCTGTCAAAAGGAGCAGATAACATGAACAAAAATCGGATCAAGATACTGAGTTTACTGCTGATCGCCGCAGTGCTGCTTACAGGCTGTGCATCCGCGGGCAGTCAGGGGAGTACTGGTGCGGAGACAGGCACTCAGACGGAGACGATACCTGAGAATGATCCGGAGAATACCGGTAACGGAAATATGAAATGGGAACCCAATACCGAGGTTCCCGCAGTTGCAGACATTTCAGGGGATTATTATGCTTTCTCATGCAGGGGACCTGACGGTACGGAGTACGAACTCGAAGATGAGTTTCTCCATCTTGAGAGCGACGGGACCGGATACTTCAGTATTTCGGGAGAGAAATACGAACTTGAGTGGACATATGACAATGAGTCGTTTTACTTCGTAGATGAGTCCGGTGATGAGTTCAACGGCAGTTATTATAACGGGATGATCGGAGGAACATATTTCCAGGATCTATATTACATGCTGACCAATGACTATGAGTTCTTCCTCAACCTCACAGGAGGCGAGAGCAGTGTGCCTGCAGGACCTGTCCCGGTCTCGGCAGCACCTGAAACAGCCGGTTCTACAGCGGTATATTACACTCTTCAGAATCTGTATGAACCCATATACGGAATAAAGACGGCACAGGCGCTTGTCCCTTACGGGTGGAGCGCGTCCGTATCCGTGCAGTGGGGGCTATGCTCAACCATGTATCCTGCCATAGCAGTTGTAAAAATGGTCTCCCCGGGTGCAGATGCAATAATAGAGATAACGAGCCCGTTCGCATATATGCAGATGGCAAGGAACGGAGCATGGATACCTGAAGGTACATATCTTGATTTTTACAATGTTTTCCTGAATTACCGCAATGCGAACCAGTACAACAACTATATACTGGGAGTTATGGGGTATAAGGGAACGGAGATCTATTCGGAAAAACCTTCGTATGAATTCCAGCTTGACCTCAACGGACAGGCCAACACATATCTCGCGGCGCTGTCTTACCCGAACGGTGTCGAGGGACTCCGGTGCGAGGGAACGTATGAGAAGACATCGTACTTCATCACCGAAGGAAATGCGTACGAAGTCGAAATATCTTCCGCTGTAATAATGGCGGATATCCTGAACGGAGCATACGAGACGATCCAGTGGACTGTTCCGTATACAGCGGCGTTCACGGCTTTCAGTGAGGAAGCATACGGGAATTACCACGAGCTTTTCGACAATGTGACGGCGAATACATATTTCTCCAATGAATTCATATATGTCGTCCAGAGAAATGCGCAGTATTTAAACGATATGATGCATGCATATCTGATGGAGAAAGTATTCAGTCCTTCATCCGGAGATATCAGAGGATGGGACAGCGAATATGTCGAGACCGATCAGGACCGATTCATCAATGAATGGTGCGACGTTATCAAGGAACAGGACGAATACATTACCGATGACGGCAGCGCCATCAAGATACCTACGAAATATGACACGGTGTATCAGAACGGAGATACCATCTACATGGGACCTGACACCGATCTCGGAGTCGACTGGACGCAGCTCAATAAGAGCTGATCATATATATTTCGTTTAAAGGACAGAACCATGATCAAGATAACTGACGGAAAAACCGGAGCACCGCTCTTTACTGTGGAACTGCCGGAGGGATTCATTGTTGAAGCGGGACCACAGATACTGAGTTTCCCCGAAGAGCAGCGCCTGTATCTCGAGATAAATGCGAAAAAGGACAGCTGTGTCATAAGATACAACACGGGCGAACTGTATTATTTCGAGAGAAGACCGCAGCAGAGCTGGGGATATATGCAGGCAACAGATGACTCAGAAAGAACTCCCTCCGGGGCTATACGCAAAAGTCCCGTTACACTGTGGGAGGAAGTTGACGGTATTGCGTCCGGACTCACTGGCAAGCAGTTGAAAGCAAAGCAGTATTTCAATCTTCCTGACAGTATCATCCAGAGGCTCAGGCAGGAACTCACTGATACGGTGAATGACTTTGTTAGAAACGCGCAGACAGTTGCGTCATTCCAGCAGGTCCCTGTGGGGATGGATCTCAGAAGCTACCTCCTTGACGGAGGTATGGGACTGTACCAGGACGGGAACAGAGCCATTGCTGTATGCCTGAGCAGAATAGGGATCGAGTATGATATCGTTCAGAGGCAGGGCGTGATGGAGAATCTCTCGGGAATGCCGTTCGGACAGGCAGGCATGAATCCGTATGTGTTCTCTCAGAACTGCGAGTGGTCTATGCCTTTCGTTTCATATATGGTCTCAACGGACAGTAAGGATCTCGAAGGATTCATGGGGTTCATGGAAACTGTTGAGGAGACAAAGGAACTGAGGAATTACCAGAAGCAGCTCAAAGAGCAGGTGACACAGTATCAGCTGAACAAAGCCCGCAATGACGCTATGCAGAACCAGGCTATGTGGGGCATGATGTTTGCGCAGCAGCAACAGCAGTTTGCAGCCATGGACAGGCTGACGAATTCGATAAGCCGGGACCTCGACAGTTTCCATAACAATCTCAACGCCCAAATGCAGCAGAACGATATGCGCATAAATACGACGCCGCAGTATCAGGGAGGCGAGTCTCTGGATGACCGTATCCAGAGGGGAAGACACGAGGCGACCATGGGTGTCGAGACATATGAGAGAGAGGACGGCTCCACCGTCGAGTTCGACAACAGGGCGGAACGCGTGTTTGAATCCAATCTCGACAATACCGATCATTTCGGCACACACAATTATTTCGATGATTATGTACCGGATGGCTGGCATGAACTAAATAAAAAATAAGGAGATTCCGTATATGAAAAAGTATCTGTTGATAATTCTTTCGTTTATCCTCGCAATCAGTCTTCTGGCAGGATGCGCAGGGAAGACTCCTCCCGATGACGGGAAAAACATAGAAGTCAAAGAAGATATTCCCGTAAAACTTGAATATTCGAGATACTGGGAATACGGCGCTTTCGGAGAGTCCGAAGATCCGGAATACATCAAACAGGTGCTCAAATGTATCAGTGCTCTTGAGATCGGAGAGAAAACAAATCAGGGAGCCGATGACTTTACCGACATACTTGTGTTCACTTATGCAGACGGGTCAACTGTCACATACGAATTTGAAGCGGACTGGATAGTCAATGAAGATGGTACCCGCAACATGATCACGGGCGGGGATCTTTCTGGACTCAGGACACTTCTGAGTGAGATGCTCGACATAGAGTGAAAACATACATAAACCAAGATCGTCACCTCTGCAGAGGCGGCGATCTTTCTGTTTTGACCCCAAATTCGCAAAAAACACATCGACTGCAGAATGATCTGCAAGATGATCAAATAAATGCTCTCCATCAGCAAAGGGTGTTTATTTTTGCTAGGCAAGTCAGCATAATGGAGGTAGAGACAAAAAGAGGGTGATATATTAATGAGGTGTTTATTATCATTTATTCTTCTGCCTATATATTTGCCTACCATGATGTTTCTGCGGCTTCCGGGTATCCGTCCGGGCAGGGACAGTGATTATGCCAGGGGATACAGAGACGGGTTTTGGGATTTTTGGCTATGGTGGTGAAATGTCGCCTTTCGGGCGACCATGTGCTGTATGATAAGAGTTACAATAAATACGGATTCGGGAAATACCTGATCGATCACCCAAAAACGGATGGAGGCAAAAACTATGTATGGAGCAATAATCGGAGATATTGTGGGAAGCAGGTTCGAGTTTGACCGTTCCCCTAAGGTAAAGAAATTCAAATTGTTCGATGGAGATGCCAGCTTTTTCACGGATGACACAGTCATGACGATCGCTGTTGCGGATGCGCTGCTTGGAGCAGACATCTCTGATGAGAAAGATACCAAAAACCGCCTTGTCGAGCGCATGAAATATTGGGGCAGAAAGTATCCGGATGCAGGCTACGGACTGAGATTTGACGGATGGCTGTGGGATGAGACTTCAGAACCGTATAACAGTTTCGGGAACGGATCCGCTATGAGAGTAGCCCCGGCGGGTTGGCTTTACGATGATCTAGAGACCACAAGAAAGGTTGCAAGATGGACCGCGGAGGTGACACACAATCATCCCGAAGGAATAAAAGGCGCTGAATCGGTAGCATCTGTAATATATCTTGCGAGGACAGGCACTGATAAAGAGACTATAAAGAAATACGTGGAAGATAACTTCTATTACGATCTCTCCAGAACGTGCGACGAGATCCGTCCGTCTTACCGCCACGTAGAATCATGTCAGGAAACGGTTCCGGAAGCCATGGCTGCATTCCTTGAAGGAACGGATTTCGAGGATGTTCTGAGAAATGCCGTTTCACTGGGAGGAGACTGTGATACTCTGACGGATATAGCCTGCGCTATGGCGGAAGGGTGTTATAAGATACCTGAAGAAATCATCGATGAAGCTGCGTCACGTCTTGACCGGGAGATGATTGAAGTAATCGGCAGATTTAATATGATGTCTGTGAACGGCTGAATTTGATAGACAAGGTTATTTATATAAGAAAAACAGAGAATAGTGATGAAGGATCATCACTATTCTCTGTTTGTTACGAACTCTTTATATGATTGAGAAGTTCTTTTGCTGCAATCTGCTATAATTAATCTTTGAACGGAGGATTGTTCAGTATGGCTAAACCGATGATGACAATTAATCAGGAATACTATGACATGATAACCCGGGTCGAGGAGCAGCTTCCGGAAGCGAGAGGCCGTATCCGGCTTGCATATATCTCACTGCTTAAGGGAGACACGGAGAAGACTCTGGAACTCTGCGATGAGATCCTCGCTATGAAGGCTGAATTCAAGGAAATTGAGTTTCTTAAAGCAGAAGCGTATTTCAATCTGGGGACAGAGGAGGACCTGGATAAATCTCTTGAGATAATAGAAAAACTCAAAGAAAAAGATCCTGCAGATAAAGATATTGTCGTCATGGAAGGCAAGATATATCACTCAAAGCAGGATTATCAGAAAGCTATAGATACACTTCTTTCCGTGGTTCCGCTTGAGGCATATGAACCTTATGTATATCTGACTCTTGCAAACGCTTTGGACAGAACAGGACGTTCGGAAGAAGCACTGAGGTTCTATCATATGGATATAGAGTACTTCATAGAGACTGGAGATATAAAGGATCCCGGGATGCTAGAAGGTGCATTCCAGAACGCGATGTGTCTGGATGTGACACTTGAACCGTACAGCCTCAGAAGAGATCTCGACGCGTATAAAAAATTCCTCATATCCACTGAGAATTTGGATGAGGATCTTCAGAAATATGTCGCTCAGACAATAATACTTCTCAGCAGATTCATCGACAGGAAATGGGTGAGAAAGCTTTTCTCCGAACTTCTGGATTATATCGACGAGAGGGTTCCGCTCATGTCTCTGGCGGAATTTACTGTGAAGACAGGGCATTCCTCAGTTGAGTCATATAACATAAGGGAAGACAAGAACATCTCGGCTTTCACGGATGCATACTATGGAAACGTCAGCGGGTATGTCCATTACTGCATGGAACTGAAGGTTTCGGAAGAATATGACGATCACAAATCGGAAATAGGAGAAGACGAAGTACATGTCCTTAAACTCAATTACCTCACATATAACTGGTATATGTGCAAGTATTACGAAGATCACAAAAAGGAAATGGATTATCTGAAAGAACATTATCCGTATATGCGGGAGATGTTCAAAGATATCTTCGTGAGGATAGAGACGGATAAAGACGCATATATGCTGGAGCTTGTCGACGGAATAAGGGAAGAATACTTCATCCTTCAAAAAGACAAACTCTCCAGAAACAGCATAAGGGAAGACCTCTCCGGAGGATTTGCACAGGTGCTTATCGAAAAGAAAGCCAAGATCCAGGTCCAGGGAGGCGGAGTTATCATCCGCAGTACTGATCCGTGTCCGTGCGGAAGCGGACTCAGATACAGAGATTGTTGCGGAAGGATAGGGTAAATAATAATTATCGACAAAAAAAGCTGCTGCCGTGTTGAAAACGACAGCAGCTTTTTGTTTTTTTAATATAGCATTGCGAACAGATTTGCCCCGATCACGGTTATTATTCCAGCTGTCACGATCGACAGAGAACTCATAGCTCCGGCGACTTCGCTTATCTCCATTGCTTTTGCAGTTCCGATGGCATGCGCGCTTGTTCCGATTGCAAGACCTATGGCTACATCATCTGTTATCTTCAGGAGTTTGCAAAATGCTTCTCCGACCATATTTCCGAAGATGCCGGTAATGATGATCGTTGTGACAGTGATAGCTGCTATTCCGCCCATCTCCTCGGAAAGTCCCATTCCTATTGCGGTGGTAATGGATTTCGGAAGGAATGTCACATACTGCTCATGTGTGAGACGGAACAGGACAGACAATGCGAATATCGAGCCCATGCTGGCAATGGAGCCTACAAAGATACTGATCAGGATCGCCTTTATGTTCTTCTTCAGCCTATCGAGCTGCTGGTACAGCGGTATAGCAAGAGAT
>JAFWEV010000096.1 GCA_017512745.1 Oscillospiraceae bacterium | reverse complement strand
TCCGGTAGATATGATCTCGTCATTTTTCACTATGATCGCGCCGTAATGCCTTCTCAGACATGTGCAGCGCTGGGAGACCGTCTCAGCTATGTCAAGGTAATAATTGATCTTATCTCTGCGGGCCATGGTAGATCCCTCCGTATATAAATATAGGTTTATTTTATATTTTATTACTAATTATGTAAAGAACAGCGGATATGTCGGAAAACGTCTTCACAATAGTATATCCCGTTTTTCTGAGGATCAAAATTGACTGTACGGATCGGATTTAGTATGCGAAATAATGTATGTTTTAATCAGATGCTTTAACAGTGTAAAGAGGCAAAGCGGTAAACAGGGAATGAAGAAAAGGGGGAAAACAGGAGATGGCAAAGAAACGTTATCCGGTCGATGAGGTACTGGATATTCCGGTTAACGGAGATATACAGAACATCCATATAAGATCCGGGAAGGCGGGCAATCCCGTCCTGCTGTTCGTTCACGGCGGTCCGGGAACATGCGACAGATCGTGGGTGATGCCGACCCAGTCCGGAAGGCTGGCGGACAGTTTCACAATGGTCTGCTGGGATCAGAGAATGGCTGGAAAGAGCTACAAGAAAAAAGATGCCGACAAGGCTATGACTCTGGATGAAGTCGTCGAGGATATGCACTGTGTTGTAGATTATCTGCGGAACAGATTCGGACAGGACAGGATATTCATAATAGGACACAGCTGGGGGACTATACTGTCGTGTCTGTATCTTCAGAAGTATTCCGATACGATCAGGGCTTACGTCGGGATGGGACAATTTGTGAACGGTCCGCGTCTCGAGGATATGAGTTATGATTATGTATATAATTATGCGAAGGAACACGGTGATCAGAATGCCCTGAAAGACCTGGAGAGGATAGGAAGACCGGTCGAAGGAAATTATGCCGGAGGCCTCAACGACATGATGATCCAGAGAAATTATCTGGCAAAGTACGGCGGAAGCGGTTCCGCAAAGAAGAAGGACAATGCATATAAGACAGTACTCGCTCCGTTTTTTAAAAGCGGTGAGTACTCTGTATTGAAAGATTTTCCGAAATACTGGAAAGGGATGTATCATAACGGCAATAAGCTGTGGCCGCAGGCAGTGAAGCTGAAATTTGATGAGACTGCTACGAAATTCGACGTTCCGGTATACATTTTCCAGGGTGATTATGACCAGAACGCCCCGACGGATATCGTCAAAGAATGGTTTGAACTGGTAGAGGCACCGCATAAGGAATACATCGCGTTCCACGAATCGGCGCATATCCCGCTAACGGATGAGCCGGACCTGTTCGCAAAGAAGATAAAAGAAAAACTCCTCGGCTGATTCCTGAAAAGAGCCGGGAGACAGAAATTCAACAGAAATTAAACGGAGGATAAAAAAATGGCTGAAGAAATGAAAACGATCAACGATGTACCGATGATATTGAGACGGGAGATAGAAGCGAGAATGGTCGCACCTTTCATCAGAGCATTCTCCGAAGTTTTCGGTGAGGAAGAGACGATGACAATAGTAAAGTCGGTCATCGCCGGACTTGCGGAAGAGGCGGGAAGCGGACTTGCGGAGATGCTCGGGGACAATTCGCTTCAGTGCTTCGCAGAGAAGGTCACACCGGCGTTCGGAGCGGGCGGAGCCCTTCAGTTCGAAGTAAAGGAAGCGACAGACGAAACCGTCAGAATGGATATCGTGCGCTGCGCATACGTGGATATGTACGAGAGACTCGGACTTAAAGATCTGGGTGGAGTCCTGTCATGCGGAAGAGACGAATACCTCATCAAAGGATTCAATCCCGACGTGGAGTTTACAAGAGAGTACACACTTATGTCGGGCGGCCCCGTATGTGATTTCTGCCTGAGGAAGAAAGCGGAGAAAAAGGACTGACAGGTCAGAAGCCCCTGCGGTGCAGATGACGGTATTCCAGGGGGGAGATCCCGTTGGATCTCCTGAATGCCGCTGCGAATTTGGACTGATTCTCATAGCCGACATGCGCGGCTATATCCGCAATGGAATTGTCGGTTTCCGAGAGCTCATCCATTGAGACGCGCATCCTTATATTTCTGACGTATTCGGAGTATGTTACTCCGAATACGCTGCGGAAGATATTCTTGATGCTGCCCTCGCTTATGCCGTATCTGTCAGACAGTTCCGCGAGCGGATAATGTATGGAAGGATCGTCTGATATCATATTTGCGATCTCTCGCGCGATCTTGCCGTGAGATTTGGGGTAAGAGGTCCTCAGAAGACTCTTCGACTTTATATCTCTGGCTGACAGAGTCAGCAGAAGTTTCAGGATCCCGCTTTTGAGAAAGAGGACGTTATCGCAGAGGGCGGATGAATAGATATCTGCAAAAAGCGACCGGAGTTCGGAAGAGACGTGCGACACATAGGACTGCCTGTCAAGACCGAATCTTCCGGGAATTTCCGCAACGATATCCAGAGGAGATCCCAGAACAGATACTGAACCATTGCGGAAATCCTCGAGACGGAGCGATAGTTCAAGTCCGGTATAATGACCGGTCGGTAGTGAGAATGGGGATGCGACCTTCTTTGACGAACTGAGACATAGATCTCCCGATGAGAGACATATCTCGGTACTGTCATCGAGTTCGACCTCGCACCTTCCGTCCTGGCAATAGTTGATAAGGAGATACCCGTCTCCCGCCGGAAAACTGACATAAGGCCAACTGTACGAGTCGATACGGACTACCGCAAACAGTATTCCCTCGCAGATGGGAACGAATTTGAGTTCTCTGAAATTGGGATCTGTGGATGTCTCGAGCATATGCCTGACCTCCCTGGTTAAGGATGTTAAACCGCTATACATTATTATATTTGTTTTGTGAAAAACAGCAAAGATTCTGCTTCTGCTTCTGCGGGAAGCATAGCAACAACGAAAAAGGAGAAAAAAACAATGAATGAGAACAGGATAGTAATTATTGGCATCGGAGCTCTGATGGAGAAACTCATGCCATGTTTTGAGAATCTGCTGGGAGACGATATTGAGAAAAACCTTATAGCAACGACTGCAGATGAGGGAGATGTAGAAAGGAAAAGACAGATCTTCCCGTTTGAGATAGTAGTCGGCGACAACACATACGCTCTGGATAAGATGAGACCTGACATAATCGTTTTCGCCGTTCCGCCTCAGGTTGCAATGGAAGTGACGGAAAAGGATCTTGTTCCTTACTACGAAAAATGCAGAGCAGCCGGCCTGAAGATACCCGTACTGTATGTGTTCCCGCCGAGGCCTGCCGCGGATTTCTATCTGGGCAAACTCGGCGCGGATCTCGAGGTATGCCACATCCTTCCCAATGTCATACTCTCGATCGGAGGAAAGAAACTGGAGAATGAAGGACTCAACTTCATCACCGTATCCGATGACAGTGTGTGGAATGAAGCTGACAGAGAGACGCTGGAGAAATTCATGTCTGCAACCGGACACTGCATATACCTCCATCCCAGCAAGGTCATGACGATCATGACTTCCGGAGTTGGGGTCATCAACTACGCTTTTGTCCTTGAAACCATGTCCTGCGCATTAAAGGAAGCGGGATATGACGCTGATATAAACACGCTTGCCGAGGCTGCCAGATACGCGCTGAGTAAATATACGGGTCTTAAAGTAACTTCAGATGTTCCCGGCAGGACCTGTCTGCCGGATGAGATCTTCGAGGCTGTAAGCGGATTTACGGTAAAGTATTATGACGGACTCAGAAGATACTGCAGCGAACTTGGGCTCGATGATGAGACCGCAAAGGAATTCGTTGACAGATATTTCGATTTTTATCTGCATTTCTATATGTCTGAACCGGAGAGCAGTATTAAAGGGCTGGTTGCGAGTCAGACGACCAAAGGCGGTGTTGCGGAGAAAGGTGAGATCGTCTACAGGGAGAATATGAAGGACAGACTCTACAGCGTGTTCTCGCAGATTGGAAAGAAAACGCCTGATGATCTGTTCTATAAGGAAGTCGAAGAGTATATTCTCGATTGTTCCAAACAGGTGCTCGCTCACGGAGCGTCCATGGGTAAAAAGAGATAGGAGACAGGAATAATGTATTTCGGCAGTGTATACGGAAAACTTGGAAGAGTTGCGGTCGTGACCCCGTTCGGAGGTGATGGTATTATCCAGGACCTGTACAGATACCTCCATCCGGATATTCAGGTATCGGAAGTTCAGGTACCTCTGGGGTCGGTCACGAAGGAAGGACTTCGGGAGATGAGCGAAAAGGTCGCCGACTCCCTCACACTGTACCCGAAGATCAGACAGGTAGACATGGCGCATTTCAACTGCACAACGGGAAGTCTTGTTGGGGGACCGGGATATGACAGGAAGATGTGCGATGATATAGTAAGGGCATCCGGTGCGAAAAAGGGCAGCACGACATCGACTGCTGTGCTGGAAGCACTGAGTGTTCTCGGATCGAAACACATCTCCATAGTTACTCCGACAGCTGACGATATCAACGAGATGGAGAAGAATTTCTTCGAGGCTGCCGGATATGATGTGCTCAGTGTCGCAGGATATAAGACGGCGGATCCGAGAAACCCGATGCTGATTCCGCTGATCGAACCTGAAGAGATATACCACTTCGCGGCAGCCCATACCGATCCCGATGCGGACACTCTTCTGATCAGCTGCTGCGGACTCAATATTATGGAAATAATAGACCAGCTAGAAAACCGGCTCGGGATCCCGGTGATCAACAGCAACCAGTGCACACTGTGGGCCATCGGGAAGTATTTCGGAGCCCACGGATCTGAAGCGAAAAGGCTGGGAACGCTGTTCACCAAATAACATAACTCCTCCTGAGATATCCGCTCTTCTTCCGGAAGGAAGCAGGGCGGTTTTTTTCGATCCGGACGGCGGATGCATGATGTGTGGTCTTCCGGGTGTTCACCCTGTATAATTGTTTTAGAGAAAAGACAGGAAAGCATCTCCCAGGTACAGCTTGCGGAGATGACAGGCATTTCAGCATCTTATATCAGCAGACTCATAAACAGGAAAAGCGGCATCCTTAACAAGGTGTCCGTGATTATGCCCGACAAACCGGGATATGATTTTCATGTCACATAAGGGAAAAAAGACGTATAAGGCAGTTATGTCGTTTTAAGGGAGTTTCACAGAGAAAGGAAATATGATATGGCATACACAGCATTGCAGAAGATGAGAAGAACAAATGAAACGCTTTTCGGAAAAGGAGTCGGCCCGATGCAGCCGGAGAGGCATTACGACTCTGTTGATCACGGACTGAAAGCGATGGCGCTTCGCTTTCTCCATGCGAGATGCGAAGGTCTCGGATTCGGCGCAGACGAGGCGGACGGCGCCTTTACCGGTACGAGCCTTTTACCGGATCAGATCCCGTATAATATGCAGATGGACCTGAACCGCCTCTGTATGGAGCGTGAGCTGGAAAAATTTATCGATTCCGGTGCTGCGGAGGACGCCTACACTGTCTACTATTGCTATCTGGAGATGTTCTTCGGACATTACGGCAAATCCAAAAAAATGGTTGAACTGCTCTCCGAATTCGAGTCCAACGGCAGTTCTCTTCTCATGAAGCACCGTGATCACTACTCCCACTCGGTCTATGTATTTGCGCTGGGTCTGGCGATCTACGAATCCAATGAGGCTTACCGTAAGGCATTCAAAAGGTTTTACGGCTTCGATACCGATGACACCAAAGCTGATACAGACCATGCAGCGGCATGCTGTTTTCTGGAATACTGGGGACTGACGTCGCTTTTCCACGACATAGGCTATCCTTTCGAGCTTCCGTTTGAGCAGGTGCTCTCTTACTACGAGGTGGCAGGGGTGGAACGCGGCACAGGAACTCTGTATATCGCTTACCGCGACGTGGACGCGATCACAAAGCTGGGCGATCTGGCCAAGGAACAGTTCAGGAAGCTTTACGGCCGTTCCTTTGAGACCACCGAGGAGCTGTTTGCTTTCGGGGTTACGGAGAAGCTCGGCGAAGCATATGCCTTCACGGAAGAATATATGCTCGGCAAGATCCACGATAAACCGATCTCTCCGGATTCCTTCAATTATTTCATGGATCACGCATATTTCAGCGCAACACGGCTCTATCGTGAGATCGAAAAATCTATCGGAATCGAAAAGATCAACGAAAAGCATGTAGATGCCCTTACAGCCATCCTGCTTCACAACAGTCTGTTCAAGTTTGCCATTGCCTTCTTTAAGGGGAAGAACTACAAACGGCCGCTTAAGATGGATGAGCATCCGCTGGCATTTCTTCTGATGCTCTGCGACGAACTGCAGTGCTGGGACCGCACAGCGTACGGCCGCAATTCCCGAACCGAACTGCATCCGATGGGAGCGGACTTTGATTTCAACAACAACGCGATCCACTCGATCTACTATTACGACAGGGACGAACAGGAAAAGATCGACGCCTTCAAAGTAAGATACAGAAGGTGGGAGGACAGTGGTGAGACTGAGAAAGCGCCGAGGCTGAAAGCCTACAGCGATATGGCGGAAAAAGAGCAGCGGTTTGTCTCGGATATCAAGAAGATCGTGGAGCTTACTGATATCCCGCTCACGGTCGTTCCAAACACCAGGAAGGTTGACAGGAAGAGCAAACACACATATCTCTCCAGCAGCAACTTCCTGCACTTGTATGATTTTGCCGTTGCGCTGAATGCGCGCTATTCCTATCAGGGCAAAGAGAAAGACGTCAGGACGGATGTGCTCGAAAAGGAGTTTGAGGAGCTATCCCTGGAATACCAGCTCTCCAACATCAATCAGGCGAAGAGTTTCGCCCGGTACCTCGACGCCCTCATATGTTTTTATACAGATCGCCCGGTTGATTATGAGATGGTCATCGCTTTTACGAAAAAACAGCTGGAAGTTTTTGCTCCCATGGAACATGAGCGTTGGATCAGAGAGCATATCTCGATGGGCTGGACCAGCGGCGACCTTTATGAGATGGTTCCGATCCCGGACGAGATGCTCAGTCGGTACGGCGATGAAAAGACTGCCCGCAAAGCTCTGCGCGAACAGCTGCGTATGCATAAACTGGCGATGAACGGTTCTCCGAAACAGGAGGAGATCTTTGCTCACTATGCGGCGCTTCCTCTCGAAGAGCGGAGAAAAGACTATGAGCCTTTCAACAGTATGCTGAAACTCATCAAGAAATTTGACGGCCTCAGGATCTACAAACTGAATTAAGGGAGATCCGAACAAAAGATAAAAAAGCAGGAGAGAATCAGTATGATCAGCGATCCGAACGAGACGAGGACAAGGCTTGTGCCCGGTGTAGGACGCCTTCCGTATCCCGCCTACCGAGGAAATGAACCGTATATCTTTGTCAGCTATGCGCATCTTGACCAGGATAAAGTGTTCGCCGAGATCAGGCGCTTCAATGAGGCGGGATTCCACGTCTGGTATGATGAGGGGATCTCTCCGGGCAATGAGTGGTCGGAGGAGATCGCTGAAGCGCTCGACAAGTGCAGCGTCTTCGTTATCATGTTTACACCGGTATCCGCTCCGAGAGAAAATGTCCAGAATGAGATCGAATATGCGGTGGACGAGGGGAAGCCGTTTATCGCCATACATCTGGAGGAAACGGAGCTCCCGAAAGGCTTGAAGCTCCGTATAGGGAGAAAGCAGGCTATCCTCAAGTACAATATGTCGGAAGAGGAATATGAGTATAAGGTCTTTGAGGCTTTTGCACGGAATGGGCTTGTCCGCGGTGAAGCAAAGGCTCCCGTTCCGGCACCGGCAGCCCCGTTGTCAGCGGCACAGCCTGTCGCACCGGCATCAGTACTCGCAGGGACGCATCCTTTCGGCGACTATGTGCCCAGGGGAACGGCGGTCATCACTAACGGCCTCGGGAAAGAGTTTACCGCGGTCGGGAACTCACTTGTGTATAAACCTGTCGGAAAGATCGAGTTTCAGACTCTTCACGGTCTTGTCTCAATGGACAGGTCGCCGAACGGTTATATTCTGAAAGACGTTTCCGGCAGAGAGACTATTCTCAGGACTTCCCCGGGAGATGAGCTGTGGTTCCTGCCGGCCGAAGAGAATAAGGGCATCGGTCTGCTTGATCCCGAAAAGATGCAGATTAATATGGTAAAGAGTATCCGAGTGGATCCCGGGATCACGCCTGAAAGGAAGATCCGATACTGTGATATATGCATGAAGGACGGAGCATTTAAGACGCCCCGTGAGTTTCTGTTCTTTTCGGTGAATGAGAACAGCGGCGCACCCCCTTTGATGAAACTCGGGAAAGACCTAAACAAGTATTCGTCAACAAATTACGCGAGTCTGTTAATGATGAAGAGGATAACCGTAACAAATGTTGGGGAGGGCAAGGGGCCATACGGCAACAACTGTCCTCTTGATGTGACGGTGCAATACCCAGGCAATGAGATGGAATCTTTCACGATAGACGATTATTTTGCGATCTATGCCATGGGGGCAGACGGGGAGATCCATCTACTGAAACGGGAAGACATCAGGGAAATCGAGATCCTGTAACGGAAGGATTGGGCGAAAATGGGTGTAAAGGTTTTCAGAGGGGATAACTGGGCGAGGATCCAGAGCGGCGCAATCTCACGTATGGATATCATGTATCTTGACGGAGAAAAGGACAGAGAGCTTATAGGATACCTTTTACGCCATGCTTCGCAGGAGTTCGGCGCTTCCGTCTTTGAATATGCCGCGGAAAAATACGGGATAGCCGGAGTGCCTGAAGTTCCTCTAAATATCGATGATCCGGATGATAAGTGTTTTGAGAAATATATAGTACTCAGGGAGCAGGTCGTCCGCGAAGAGGACGATTATGTGCTCAGAGAAGCGGCAGTTTGCGGTTCCGACTATGATCTTGCAATGTTTGCATTCTGCCGTCTCACCGGATACAGCGTTGCTCCCGGAGAATGCGACGCATACAGTTACCGCACATTCGAGTGCGGCATCCTGCCCGGCATGACCGATGACGGCATAGCCGGAATATGCAGAAGCGTGATCAGAAAAAGCGGACTGCCTAGAAACGCAGCAGAAAAATGTCTGACATGCAGGATGCAGCGGATTACTGTTGGAGAATGAATATGAAATTGCTTGAAACAACAGGCGTGTGGTTTTCCGAACTGGAGAATAACTGGGAGGAATGCGACTTTCACTGGTTCTCGTGGGGAGACAGGCGGAAAGATGAGCGTTACCGGTGCTACGGGGAGCTTAAGGACGGCCGTCGCTTTGGTGCAGGTTATGTTCCCGCCTTCGGAGATCCCTGGGCCAGAGAATCGGCAATAGTGATAGTGGATGAGACCGGAGAACTGCGTTCGGATACCAGTTCTTATATAAAGGAATGGAACAGATGGCCGAAAGCGATGGCAGTGTCACCCGATGAAAAAAGTGTTGTATGGCTCACTGAAGATGGCCTTTTGGGAGTGTGGAATCAGGACGAAGACAAATATCTTCTCTGGGACGGAGAATGTCTGAATAAACGGCTCGAAGAACCATCAGTAGCGGATGTGAAGATAAATGAGGACGGCATCCTCGAGATCCGGGGCGGAAGCGGTAAGACCAGAGGGTATCTGTGTGTTGCGGATACCGTGCTAAGTCCCTGTAAAGACGGATGGAGACCCGTTGCCGAAGAGTGCGGAAACATTTCCTATGCGCTTGAACACGGTCAGCTTGATACATGTCCGGACTGGCTCTGTGTAATGATATCCGAGTATGATGCCTGGGGCGCATATGATGGCAAAGGTGTAAAAAATGTCTGTTTTGAACACGGCCTTGAAAGGATCGAGGGAAGGATCCTTGCGGATAATCCCAGCCTTGAATCTGTCGTGATACCTGATTCCGTCAGCTTTGTTGACTGGCAGGCTTTCGGCAACTGCACGAGCCTTAATGACCTGGTGATAGAGGGTGATCTGTCGCGCGTGCTGAAATGGGACAGAGAGGCGTTTGAGGGCTGTCCCTGCAACGGTTACTATACAGAACTATACAGGAAAACGTACCGCGAAACTGTGACGGATCCCGTGCAAATTGCTGAAGATCTGCGCAATGAATTGCGGATGAGACATCCGGACAGACTATGGATAGAATTCCTGCTGGAACTGTGTACCGATGACACTGTGCTGTATGATATCGCCTGCAGCGAGAGAACCGATACTGATATGTTATCCATCCGGGGAAAGGCAGCCACACTTATCAGGTCGAGAGATTACCGTTATGCACTGAGTTCGCATATTCTGAATCCAGCCAGAACTCCCATGATCCTGGATCTGTATGACCCTCTTGAAGATGATGAGATTTTCGGCATGAGGACTATCCTGACAGATCCGGACGACGGGAATAAGACACATATGCTACTCTACTGCGAGAATGAGGATCTGCTGATGCTGGGATGGCTGTATGTGTTCGGAGCAAGAAGAATATGCGCGGACAGGCTTCATGCCATGGGATCGCCTTTTCCGGAGGCATATATTGAAATGACCCCTGAGGAGAAGAAAGAAGCTCTAAGTGGCTGGCTCACGCGCGCGGCAGAATTCGCATATATGGATGTTCTCCACGAAGATGAGGAGGTACGCGGAAGGATCTCCGCATCAGCTGCTGTCGACAGTGAGCCGGTGCATCTTTTCCTGAGCATCCATCACCCGAGAAAAGCCATCAGATGGTGGCATGCGCGCAAGCTGGTAAATCCGGTCTATATTGCATATGTCGGAAGCTGGACTTCCGATTTGCAGATCAAGGAGGAACTGTCTGAGAAGATCAGAAGTACCGGATTAATTACCGAAATGCTTTTTGGGGATCTCTCTGCCGTAGATCTGGTTTTTGCATTCCGGAAACCGGATGACCTGCCCCTTCAGGACCGTTTCTGTGTTGAGATCATGAAAAATAACCCTGACCGCACGATCAGGGAACATGTACGCACAGAACTTCTGAGAGGTAATATTGATATACCCGGAGTAGATCTCACGGAGCCTGATTCGCTGTATAAGCCGTGAGATGCGGAACAGCAAAAATTGGACCGATGACATAAAGGAACCGTATTCTTAGTGATTTGTTTGACAACCGTGGGCCAGCATATAATATCCTTATACTATTAGTTCGAAAAAAGGATGGTGCTTCACGGCATCTCATAGAATTTCAGGATGTTTTTTTGATCAGACACCGCACTGATAGCGGATTTGCCTTGGAGACAATGCTGGGGAAAGAATAAACATATGGACAAAAAAGATGTTTTTTATCAGGAAAAGGAAGCCTGCAGCGTAGAGCCGACCCATATCATGGATGGCGCGGGAGATTCTCCGCTCAGGGAGATCGACGAACTGTACGGCGCGGCGGATGTCCTCAGCATTCAGAATGCCGGGAAGCATCGCCGGATACTGCTCACGCTGTCTTTTGTTGGAACTGCGCTGACACTTGCGTTCCTGCTCTATGATGAGGCGGAACTGCACGGCCTGATCATTGCATGCGGAGTGATGATCCTGTGTCTGTTTTTCATTCGGTATATAGCAGACCGGCTCAGCTGTCACAGAAAATATCTGGAGTACAGAGTGCTTGCTGAATGCCTGAGATGTCAGTTTTTTCTCTCAATCGCCGGCGTAAAAACTCTGGTCGTTGACCTTCTTCCATGGTCAGTGCGCGAGGATATCCCCTGGATACGGGAAATACTTTTATCAGTCCCCACCTGTGCATCAGCAGAAAACAATTCTGTTCTTGCCCCCTGGATCATCGATCAGAAACAATATCATAAGAAGGCTCTTGAAAAAGCAAAGATCAAAGACCGGAGAGACAGACGTATTACAAAAACAGTATTTATCATTACGATCATCACATATTTTACGGCCTTACTGTACGAACTGATCATATACAGGAACGCCGCCGGAACTGGAAATGCAGATCTGATCCGCGCTCTTCTGAAAATAATTCTCGGGACTATGTCCGCCGTCACTCTGTTTACGGGAAGCTTTTACGGGAAGATGTCTCTTTCCAATGTGATCGATGATCATAAGAGGATGATCGATCTCTATGAAACGGTCGAGAGGGAGATCTCGGAAAAGGGGGAAAACGAAGAACTGCTGGTGTTCCTTGCCAGGGAATTCCTTAATGAGAACAGTACGTGGTATGCATACCAGAGTAAGAACGGCCCGGACTTTGTTATTTAAACCTATAGACCTCAGAAGATGTCTGAAAGACTGACAGATACTGATAGATAAGGGAATATTAAGGAATGCAGGATTTTTTATTCAAGACGATAGTTGACGGAACATATATGGTGATCTGGTACGACGGCGACGAGGAGACGGTCGAGATCCCCGATACATACTACGGAATGCCGGTGAGGGTCATAGGCGACGGTGTTTTCAAGAACAAGACATGGGTGAAGCATGTGGTGATCCCTGAGAATGTCATGGAACTCGGAGGCTTTGTGTTCGACGGATGTGAGAACATAGAGACTGTGAGCCTGCCTGAGTCGCTCATATCCATCTGGCAGTATGCGTTCGTGAGATCCGGATTCCGCGAGCTCGTGATACCGGAGGGAGTAAAGAACATAATACCTTTCACATTCAGCGAGTGCAGAAAGCTCGAGCGGGTGACCCTTCTCCACGAGGATGTGAAGATATTCTCAAATGCCTTCAGGGACTGCGAAAATCTGAGGGAACTCATAGTGCGAGGAACTC
>JAFWEV010000003.1 GCA_017512745.1 Oscillospiraceae bacterium | reverse complement strand
GAAAATGATGGCTTCTCATCTGAAAGAAAATATGGCTGCGGAACGAGTTCTTCTTGACCCGCACCAAGATAATAAAAGGGCTATAAGGGCATACGAGAAAGTCGGGTTTAAAATCATTAAATCACTTCCAAAACATGAGATGTTTGAGGGAGAAAAAGTAGATTGCTGGCTGATGGAATTAACACTGTAGATTCCAGTTTGTCGGGATGTGGATAAATCGGGATTTGTAGAGTACCTATATTACAGAATAACTGATTATAAGACAGATGAACTACAGGGAAGGAGATTCGAGAAAAATATGAGCAAAGAGATAAAATGGGCTGTACTGGGAACAGGTGTAATTGCAAATGAAATGGCTGCAGGTCTTCAGAAAATGGGTAAATCTCTTTATGCAGTAGGAAATCGAACCTATGATAAAGCGGTTGCTTTTGCAGAAAAGTATGGTATCGAAAAAATCTATCCGTCAATCGATGAAATGTTTGCCGATGAAGATGTGGATATTATCTACATAACGACTCCTCATAATACCCATTATGGTTTTATGAAGAAAGCTTTGGAAAATGGTAAACACATCCTGGTTGAAAAATCTATCACTTTGAATTCTTCAGAACTATGCGAAATGATCAGCCTGGCAAATGAAAGAGGCCTTATACTTGCAGAAGCAATGACAATCTGGCACATGCCGATATACAAGGAACTGTGGAAGATCATAGAAAATGGAGAGCTTGGAAAAGTTCAGATGATAACGGTGAACTTTGGAAGCTTCAAAGATTATGATATGAAGAACAGGTTTTTTAATCGAAAATTGGCAGGTGGAGCAATGCTTGATATTGGAGTATATGCCCTAAGCATTGTCCGTAGCTTCATGGAAGAAAAACCCGAAAATCTGATGAGCCAGTGGAAGAGTGCACCGACCGGAGTTGATGAGCAGGCGACTATTCTATTACAAAATGATAAGAATCAGATGGCAACTGTAGCTCTTACCATGCACTCAAAGCAACCTAAACGAGTAATGATAAGTTGTGAAAAGGGCTATATAGAGATAATGGAGTTTCCACGTGCTGATAAAGCGATTATTACAGAAGCCTTAACCGGCGAAAAAAGGGAAATATCAGCAGGGAATACGGCAGATGCTTTGTACTATGAGCTTACAGATATGGAAACAGCAATTAATAGCGGAGATGATTCTGTTATGAAACTACAGTATTCGATTGATGTAATGGATATTATGACAAGGCTTAGAAATGAATGGGGATTGAAATATCCTGAGGAAGAGTAAATCGGAAGTTAAATGAACAAATTCTCGTTTGTAGAGGTGTGATGAATTGCAGAAAACATGGGGACGAAATGGATAAAAGCAAAAGAAAAGAATTAAGGGAACAGTACGAAAACCGGCATCCTGATATGGGAATCGTGTGCTGGAAGAGCGGCGACAAGATGTGGATCGCTAAGTCGAAGGATGTAAAAGCGGATTATAACAGCACATCGTTCCAGCTAAAACTCGGATCATGGCCGAACAGGGAAATGCAAAGGTCATATAATGCAGATCCCGACTCTTTTGAATGGATATTACTGAAAAAGCTGGATTACAAGGATCGTGAAGAGGACCACAGCGATGATCTGGAAATCCTCTATATGATGGTTGTTGAAGAATATCCGGATGCTAAAAAGATGAAGCCTGGGAAACAATAAGGCATAAAAAGAATCAAACAAATCGGCAGTTGTAGGTGACAGGATATTTAGAATGAAGGAAAGAGTTCTTCTTGATGCAGATATACGCGAGCCACTATTTGACTATCTTGAACAGTATTACGGCAAGGTGAGATTCCTTGAGGAGAAAGTCACCGGCAAAGCAAGGGCTGATGTAGTCATGGTGCTTCCGAATAAGATCTGCGGAATTGAGATCAAAAGCGATGCTGACAGTTACACCAGGCTTTCGGCTCAGGTCAAAAACTATGATAAATACTATGATGAGAACTATCTAGTAGTTGGATCGACTCACGCACTGCATGCCGCGGAACATGTCCCTGCATACTGGGGGATCATATCTGTGGAGCTGATCAAAGGCGAGGTTGACTTCTATCGGGTGAGGGAGGCAAGGTCTAATCCAAAGGCCAAGATCAAGAACAAGATGAGTCTGCTCTGGAAATCTGAATTCTCGCATATACTGGCAAAAAACAAAATGCCGAAATATGCGCAGAAGAGCAAGAAGTTCATTACAGAGAAGCTGCTCGATAAGGTGCCTGAAGAAGTCCTGCATGATCAAATCAGCGAAGAGTTATTTGAACGCGACTATACGATTTACGACTAAATAAAATTGGGAATCATGACTACATCGCCGTTGGCAATGATGCCAGCGGTTTTTTATTTTGTCAGGATCGGAGGTCACTATATGAAAAAGAACTATAAAAACAGAAGCCCGGATAAATCACGTAAGGAAAGAATAAAGGAAATCACGGAGCAGCTGGAAGCAGGAGTCAAGGCGGTTTTCGAGAGCGATGCCTATAAGGCGTATCTGAACTGCATGAGCAAATTCCATAACTACAGCCTGAACAACACGCTTCTTATTGCCTTGCAGCGGCCTGATGCGAGCCTATGTGCGAGCTACACCAGCTGGCAGCGCGACCATGGCAGGCAGGTGCGTAAAGGTGAGAAGGGGATCAAGATCATAGCTCCGTGCAAGTATAAGATCGAGCTTGATGAGAAGGATGAACATGGCAATCCGAAGACAGAAGAGAAGACGGGATTCAAGGTAGTCACAACCTTTGATATCAGCCAGACTGATGGTCCGGATCTACCGTCGATAGGGGTGGATGAGCTTACCGGAGATGTGAATGGTTACAGGAAACTGTTCAATGCGCTTACTGAGATCTGCCCTGTCCCGATTTATGTAGAGGATATCCATGGCGGTGCAAAGGGCTATTACAGCGATGCCGAGAGAAAGATCGTTATCAAGGAAGACATGAGCCAACTTCAGACAATCAAGACGATGATCCACGAAATGGCGCATGAGAAGCTTCACGCAAAGGAGCATCTTGATAAAGACTACTCTTCAGACAGGCGAACTAAGGAGGTCGAAGCAGAAAGTATTGCATACACGATATGCCAGCACTATGGACTGGACTCCTCGGATTATTCCTTCAGTTACGTAGCGGGATGGAGCTCAGGCAAGGAGACGAAGGAACTCAAGGCATCACTTGAACGGATCAGATCCGCTGCCGATGAGATGATAACAGACATAGATAAGTCACTGGAGAAGCAGGTAAAGCGTGAGCAGAACCACGGACATCGAGAGGAAGCGAGGTGACTCTCATGGCTTTTTACACAGAAGAACAGATAAAGGCCGCACGGTCGATAGATCTGTTGACATATCTGCAGACATACGAACCAACCGAGCTGATTCATGTCAGGGGCGATACCTACTGCACCCGGGAACACGACAGTCTAAAGATATCCAATGGCAAATGGATGTGGTGGAGCAGAGGCTTCGGGGGCACTTCAGCCCTAGACTATTTGGTAAAAGTTAAAGGCATGCAGTTCACGGATGCGATGAAAATACTGATTGATAATTCCGAAGATTTTCAGAACGTAACTCCCAAGATTTGCAGTAAAGATAATCGTAATGCAGAAAGAAAGTTGCTTCTGCCGGAGAAATCTGAAACGAACCGGGAGGTCATAAAGTATCTTACAGGCCGGGGAATAGACAGGGATCTCATAGATGCATGCATACACAGAGGCGTTCTGTTCGAGTCTCTGCCATATCATAACTGCGTGTTCGTAGGGTTTGATGAACATGGTATCGCCAAATATGCGAGCTACAGATCCACGAATGAGCTTCGACTTATGGGTGAAGCTGCCGGCTCGGATAAGAGATATTCCTTTAGAACAAATGCCGATGGCAGGAACCTGCATGTCTTTGAAAGTGCGATAGATCTTCTGTCGTATATGACTGTGATACACGAACAGACAGGAAGATGGATCGCAGATCCAATGATATCTCTTGGCGGTGTGTATGCACCGGGATCAGACAAAACCATATGCAAGCTCCCCGTAGCTTTGGAAAACATGCTGCAGAATCATCCGGAAGTGGAAACGATATCACTGCATCTTGATAATGATTTTGCCGGCAGGAGTGCAACGGAAAATATATCGTTGCAATTGCGTTGCAACTATAAAACGATAGACGAACCGCCTCCGGTTGGAAAAGATTACAATGATTATCTTATGGCTTTATGTCAGCAAGGCAGGTCAAGGAAGATGGGTGCAGCCAGATATGATTGTCCCAGATGAAAAATAGCCATAAAATGACAACAGCCCTGCGGAGCATCCTTGTTGCTCTGTAGGGTTGCACATGTCATTGTTTGTAAGAAGGTTTATGAAGAAGATTATTTGTCTCTGTTGACAATAATAGGATAGAACATATCCCTTAAATGAACTTAAAACGGCTCCGCTGATTTCATAATTTTTTTATATTTGCAGCGAAAAGCAGGATGTCAGAGATGCTGACATTGCGATTCCTTGAGTGTAAGCGCGCCTCGCTTTATAATGATTTCAACGTTCGTTATAGTGTGGCCAAGGAGGCGGGAACAATGAATATTGGAGAACAAATCAAGGCGCGCAGGATAGAGATCGGGATGACCCAGCAGGATATGGCCGACAGACTGGCTGTATCCAGATCTGCCGTGTCCAATTGGGAAACCGGCAAGAACTATCCGGATCTCCAGATCATCGTTCAGATCTCCGAAGAGTTGAATATTTCTTTGGATACACTATTGAAAGGAGATACGGACGTGGTAGAGAAGATTGCAAATGATACGAATGAAAGCAAAAAGCTCAGAGAAAAAGCAAAGCAGCTGAAGGGAGTGATCGCGGTACTGGCAGTATTGCTGATTGGTGTTATTTATCTCTTTTTTGGCTGGTCAGCAGAGATCAGCAAACCTGAACAGGTAAAGGAGATGAAGATCGAGAACGATCAGCTTGTGATCGAGGTAGATATCCCGAATTACTACGGACAGCGTGACTGGTGGATCGATATTGATGATACAGGTACCATTGCAAAGGTCACGATCTGCTATGGCTTCGGAAAAGCACATAAGGATAACAACATCATGAGGACTCCGGTGTACACCGATGATTATTCGGATCCGCTGTCAAAAGAGCGTATGATAAAGCTCGAGAAGATACAGATCGTCACAACAAAAGGAAAAGTAGTGAAGGAACTGGACATCACAAACTGACAGAGAAATCTGTCCTTACACTTTCAGAACTACATGCAGGCGTTGCCAATACCGGCAGCGCTTTTTTATATGCTTACAAACCGAAGAAGGAGGACATTTATGTATGACGCAGGCTGAAAATGAAGAGAAAAGAGTGATGAGAGTGATCGTCTGTAGGCCGGGGGAACTGGCCGAGGTGAAAGAAATCGATACTGATCTGAAGTCAATGCAGGAAGTTGTGGGAGGCTTTATCGAGGAATATATGCCGTTTACCGGTGACGATCCGAGAGAAGATGACATTGCAATTATCTGCAATGAGGAAGGTAAAATGAATCGAATGCCGCCAAATAGGGCAATCGCGGATGAGGACGGGCAGATTATGGATATAATCGTTGGCCCGTTTTTTATTTGCTACGCACCGCTCGAGAGCGAGACTTTTGAGTCGCTGCCACCTGACTTGGAGGAGAAATATCGAAAGAAGTTTGAACTTCCAGAGATGTTTTTCAAGTCGGAAAAGGGCATAACAGCAGTCAAGTATGAGCCGGAGCCGAGGGCACCGGAGAACGCGCAGACACGATAGGAGTCGTCTGCCGATTTGACAGCAAGCACTGCCTTTTGGCGCTCACGACCAACCGGCGAATGCAGGGGTGAACCCCTGAGACCCCGTGAGATATGAGCACTCGCATGAGCGCTCGCATACCGAAGGAAAGGAGGAGATACCGTTGAGAAAAAGAGAATTCAGAGTACCAGTGTATCTGACTTTTGATGAGAAAGAGGATCTGCACCGGAAAGCTCAGGCTGCGTGCATGGATCATAACCAGTTCATTCGAATGCTCATCATGGGATACGCACCGAGACCTGCTCCGGATGACAGATTCTATCAGGCGATGGATCTGATCAGAGAAATGGGAGACAGGCTTGAGCGCATGGAGACTAAGGTGAGAGATCCTGACGTAATCAGGCTGCTTGAAGCGGAGGCCGAGAAGTGGCATATGCTGCAGAGCGCGGTCGAAAGGATCTGTCTTTCTCCGGAAAGGATGGAACTGTAATGGCGGTAACTAAGATATGGCCAATACGAAAGAGCTTTGCCGCGCCGATCGATTATGTGCAGAACAGTGAGAAGACGGCCAATCCGGAGACAGTGAATTCCACTCTGGAAATGTCTGAAGAATCCAGACAGGCGCTTGAGGATGTCATAGAGTATGCAGCCGCTGAAAACAAGACTGAGATGAAGTTTTTCGTGAGCACTCTTAACTGCAACAAGCGTTATGCCCGCGATGAATTCCTTACAGTCAAGAAACGTTTTAATAAAGAAGGCGGCATCGTTGCCTTCCATGGCTACCAAAGCTTTGCTCCGGGAGAGGCAACTCCGGAAGAAGCACATGAGATAGGGATGCAGCTTGCAAGAGAACTATGGGGAGACCGCTTCCAGGTGGTCGTTGCCACACACCTGGATCGCGAACATCTGCATAATCATTTCGTGATCAATTCGATCTCATTCAAGGATGGCAAGCGCTATCACGACTGCAAGGATACTTACAAACTGATGCGTGAGACATCCGACAGGCTCTGCAGGGAACACGGCCTGTCGATAGTCGAGGAGCCGAAAGGCAAGGGTGTGCGTCAGTACCTATACAACATGGAGAAGGCGGGCATGCCGACGAGATATAATGTTGCGCGTCAGGCTATCGATGAGTCTATAGCGCTCAGTCTCAACCTTGAGGAATTCAAGTCAGAGCTAAGGAAGCGCGGCTATATCTACAGGCTCGATCCGAACCGCAAGTACTGGACCGTGACTCCGCCGGGGTGGAAGAAGTCGATTAGGACTCATAACCTCGGTGATGCATATACGCGTGAGAGCATCGAGCGCCGCATATATGAGAATGATCCGTCAGTTAGGACTGAGCGTCTCCGGCAGCAGTACCGTATACCGAATCAGTATAATCTCAGACGCCGCATCGACCGCATCATGGGGCGCAGCGGATTGGAGAAGCTTTACCTGAGATACTGCTATGAGCTTGGATATCTACCGAAGTGCAAGCAGAATCCGACAAAGCTGCACATAGTCCTAAAGGAGGACCTTCTGAAGTGCGATCAGTATTCAGAGCAGGCGAAGCTTCTGGCGAAGTACCATGTTAGCACCGAGGATGATCTGTTTCAGACAGTAGCTGACATAAAGGACAGGATGGCAGAACTTGGCAGCGAACGTGATGAGTTGAGGCGTATCACTAAACGGGTGCTGCCTGAAGACGAAAAAGACAGAGCAAGGGAAGATATCAAGGTACTCACTGCAGAAATCCGGCAGCTCCGTCACGAACTTAAGGTGTGTGATGAAATCAGGGAGCGCTCGACACATGTCGAGGAGAATCTCAGGATAGTCGATGCAGACAGGAGAAAGGAAAGAGAACGATAGGAAAGTAGGTGATTGAATGAATCCAGGAGGAGATGCAGCTGAACAGGTCGTGAGACTGTCACTTGAGGGAGTGGAGGTCGCGGCCAGGATATCAGGCAATGGCGCGAAGAACATCGCGCTTCTTTTGTATGCAACTCTCAAACAGGAGCAGAAGACAAAAGGCAAGGCGAGACTGACGAACATGCTAAAGTCCGGCAAGGAACTCAAGGTATACACCATCATGCAGAAGGATCTTGCGAAGTTCTCGCAGGAGGCTAAACGCTATGGTGTTCTCTACTGCGTACTGAAGGACAGGAAGAATACTGATCCGAATGCAGCGGTCGACATCATAGCAAGAGCTGAGGATGCCAGCAAGATCCAGAGGATCACGGAGCGCTTCAGACTGGCGACAGTGGATCGTGCCGACGTGTCTCTGAGCATCCAGAAGGAGAGGGACGAGATGTTCCCGAAGGAAAAGTCAGTGAAGGCTGAGCTGGAAGGAGGGCAGCCTGATCCGGAAAGGTCACTCCCGCCGATAGATGATGCTGAACGTTCAGCCGGGAGGCGCATCATGGGAGAACCAAAGAAGGAGGAGCAGGAGATAAACCCCTCTTTGGCAAAGACAGACCGAGACCATCTGTCCGAGCCAAACTCAACGCGGGAAGACCGCTCAAGTGGTTACCGTGGGAAAACTGAAAGACCATCCGTCAGGGAGAAGCTGGAAGCATACAAAGCGGAGATAGCACTGACGAAGAGAGAGAAAGCAAAGGAACTGGTCTCGAAAGGTATTGATGCAGCTAAGGATGCTGCACGTGCGGTGCCGATCCCTAAGGTGCCGGGAAAGGAAAGGTAATTTATGGCAGACAAAAATGACATGAACAGCATGGCTCCGGAGGAATACTCGGAGCTCAAGAAACAGGAGAAGGCTGAGGTCTTTGAACTCCTGTCCGATGCAACACAGAAGCTGCTCTCGCCGGGCAGGATGAAGGAGTATGCCGACAAGCAGGCACAGCTCTTCAAGCATTCGGTGTCCAACGTGCTTCTCATCATGGAGCAGGATCCGGAGGCAACATGGGTGCGCAGCTATGATGACTGGAAAGCGGATGGCGTTACCGTAATGAAGGGCGAGACCGGAATCAAGACTCTTGGCTCCTACAGATTCCAGAAGGAAGACGGGACCATGGGCATGGGCTCGAAAGTCGTTAAGATGTTCGATGTGAAGCAGACCGTTATCAAGGACTTCGACATCGAAAGCCCGAGCTACAGAAAAGTGCCGGATGTGATCACAGGTATATATCCTGCAAGCGTAGAGGTTAAGGAGCTCCCGAACGGAGAACTCGCAGTATATGATCCCGATGACAGGCTCATCAGGGTAAAGGAAGGTCTTGATCCTGCGACCAAGGTGTTCGTTGTTGCAAGAGAAGCGGCTATGTATCATCTTGTTGACTTCCATGAAACCGGTCGCGAGGAAAACATGGCGGAGGCTGAGCTTGCAGCATATATCCTTACTGAACACTATGGCTTCGAGACACCGGATGTTGACTTCAGCAAACTGACTGAAACATATCCGGGAAAGGAGGAGAAGGTAGTCAGGTCAGAACTTGGACGCATCAAGTTCGCATGCGACAGGATCGATGAGAAGGTACGTGAAGCAATCGAACTCGATCGCGGCAGTAAACTCAGGGAGGATAGAGAAGCGAGGTGATGCCTGTGGGCAGGACGAGGAAGCTGGAGATAGATGAGTATGAGCAGGGGATCCTGATCAACGCTCTCAATCTCCTTCGCAATCAGCAGATCAGAGAGAAACGCCCCACCGATCCGATCGATGATCTTATCATGAAGATCATTGAGCATGGACCGAGGAATCTGATGGTAGCTGAGAAAGGGGCAGCCTACGGGTACACAAGGTAGCCGTAGAGAAGAACTGCTTATCGCAGCAGCCGGAGCAGTGCCTGTTGTGTGGATTGCTCTCCTGATCGCACCATACTGGGACAGGAACATATTCGACTTGTTTACCCGTATGGACGAGATCTTTTCGGAGCCCTGGCATATAGAGTTGACATACAGCAGCCTGAAGGCTGTTTTATTTTGTCTCTTTTTATATGCCATGGGCATCGGGATATGGCAGTCCACACGCCGCAACTACCGGCGGGGCGAGGAACACGGTTCGGCTAAATGGGGCGATGCCGGAGCCGTGAACAGAAAGTATAGACAACGTCCCAACAGCATGAACAAGATACTGACACAGAGCGTGAGGATTGGCTTTGATGCTCACAAACATCGCCGCAACCTCAACATCCTGGTCATCGGCGGCAGCGGTGCAGGTAAGACAAGATTCTTTGTAAAGCCTAATGTGATGCAGGCAAACTGCAGCATGGTGATACTTGACCCGAAGGGAGAAATTCTTCGTGATACTGGATGGCTGCTGAAGAAAAAGGGATACAAGGTAAGAGTGCTGGATCTGATCGACATGGAGAGAAGTCATTGCTATAACCCGTTTGTCTATCTCAGAAATGACAACGACGTGCAGAGACTAGTGACCAACCTGTTCAAGTCCACGACACCAAAAGGCGCTCAGAGCCAGGACCCGTTTTGGGATACCGCGGCACAGATGCTGCTTCTGGCGCTGATCTTCTACCTGAAGTATGAGGCACCACCGGAAGAGCAGAACTTCGCCATGGTAATGGAGATGCTCAGAGCCGGTGACGTGGATGAGGAAGACAGCAGGACGCCGAGCGCTCTTGATAACCTGTTTTATGATCTCAGGAAAACGGAGCCGGATCACATAGCTCTGAAGTATTACGACGCATATCATTCGGGTTCAGCCAAGACACTTAAGTCTATACAGATCACGCTGGCGGCCAGGCTTGAGAAATTCAATCTCGAAAGTGTGGCCGGCCTTACCATCACGGATGAATTGGATCTCTGGAAGCTGGGAGAAGAGAAGACAGCACTGTTTGCGATCATCCCTGACAACGACACGAGCTTCAACTTCCTTGTCAGCATACTCTACACCCAGCTCTTTCAGCAGCTGTTCGAAGTAGCCGACAAGAAATACGGAGGAAGTCTTCCGATGCATGTGCAGTTCCTTATGGATGAGTTTGCGAATGGTGCGACACGTTCTACGCCTAAAACGGTAGGAATAACCGACAAAAGCGTAGCCTAAGGTCGCGTTTACAATTGAATATTGAAAATGTGGTTTTAGAGAACTGCATGACTGAAATCTCAAATGAGAGGGTAACGCCTTGAAGGGGATTCACTAATACT
>JAFWEV010000095.1 GCA_017512745.1 Oscillospiraceae bacterium | reverse complement strand
TGTTTCGATCTCTCCGCCGTGTACATCCTGGCCGACAGGAGTTATCAGCATTGGGTCGGAATCCGCAAAGAAATCGGATGCAAAGTAGTTGATGTTGAATATCTTTATGTTGAATCTTTGAGCCCATTCCTGGCTCATCGCGGCAAAGATAGGAGAGTTGCCGCCGTGTGAATTGACGATCACAAGATATCTGACATCGTGTTTTTCCATCGCCGTCAGGATGTCTTCTATCACGGCTATCAATGTTGAGACTCTTAAAGTTATAGTGCCTGAAAAGTCCATGTGTTCATGACTGCTGCCGTAATGAAGGGCAGGCAGTCTCAGGAACGTGTTTACCGTTTCCAGTTTTTTCTCGAGATTATCCAGAGATGTTTTGAGGATGAGGTCATCCGTTCCAACTGTGAGGTGTCTTCCGTGCTGTTCTGTGGATGCTGCCGGGAGCACGTATGCCAGATGATCTCTGTCGAGGGCATCGATTTCAGCCCATGACATCATATTAAGAGGTTTAAGCATTGTATCTCCTTCACTGAACAGGGGCTGGTCATTCCAGCCCCTGAATTGAAATTGCCTTTTTATCTTTTGAAATGGGTCTGAGCGCTCATCCCCTCATAGTGCCTTGAGTACTGGGGCGGGAAGAAGAGATGTTCAGTGATTCCGGAAACAGTGGCGTCTTCGCCGTTGATGAGGCAGAATCTTGCTGTCGGTCTTGAGTCATGACCGCGGAAGGCCATGATGCGTCCGTCTACGATCACCATTGAATTGCCGAAAGGATCGCCGCATTCGATTGCTTTGAGAGCGTCGGAACCGCATGATCCCGGAGGACAGTCGATGACCTGGATATCTGCTTCACGACCGACTTCGATCTTTCCTGTGTTGAGACCGTAGATATCGGCTGTTGTGCCTGTAGCCATTGCTATGCACATCTCGGCCGGGAGACCGTTAAGAGCAGAAGCCTTGACGATGGCGCGGTTCATTGCGCCGGGCATTGAGGCCTGACCTGTGGGAGAATCGCTTCCGAAGAGTATTCTGTTGAGTTCTCCCTTTGCTTCCATGCGTTTGAGGATCTTGTTGAAGTTTACGAAGTTTCCGTTGACTACGAGTTCGAGAGGAATATCGCATTCCTCCATAAGGCGTTCGATATGATCAAATGAAACGGCTGTCGATCCTCCATTTGTATGAGCGACCTTGTTGGGGTGAAGTCTTATTATGGCTTCGGATGTGACCCATGAAGAACCCGGGATAGAGGGAGGTGCAAGATGTACGGAATAGAAGAAGTCATACTTTCTTGCCCATTCGAGCATCGGTTCTACTTCGTCAGGATCAGAAAGACCGCCGCCGCCTATTTCAGCAATCAGCCACACGCCTGCGTCATGCATCTCTTTAAAATCCTGCTCGGTCAGTCCGTGTACGAGAACAAGAGCTCCGCCGTGGAACTTGAGTCCGCCGCCCGGTCTGAAATGATCGAAAACTCTTTTTGAGAGAATAGCTGCGGCTTTGCAGCCGATCGGATCATCATAGAAGCGCGGCCAGCCCGGTCCCTGCTCACCTTCCGAAACCATGCTTGTCGTGCCGTAATAGAGGGCATCAGAATAGCATCCGACGGCACCGCGCTGAGGAGCGTAGTCATCAAGGGTGTTATGGATGTGAGGATCGATAAATCCCGGGCAGACGACCTGTCCGTTTGCGTCTACAACAATGTCGATCCCTGAAGTATCACAATCTGCATAGTCACCTATCTGGGCAATGAGTCCGTCACGGACCACCACTGTGTCACCGGGAATGATACCTTTGTAGATATCGCCGCTTACGATCTTGTCGATGTTTTTGATTACTAAATCGTTCATCAATACTTCTCCTTTTGGATTTATAAAGATACGTGTGTCTGAAACAACGGTATATACTTACTATAACCCATGCCCAGATGACTTACAAACAAAAAACGCGATTATGTATAAGCAGACAAATAGTTATTGTTTTTTGGTCGATTCCTTATCGAAAATGGTGCCGGCACGGAAGAACAAAGAGGTTAACCGAGAGGAACATACGCATAGCCCGGAAGACAATTTCCTGTTGCGTGGAGGACGTCAAAAAAATAATATATATACATACAGAACAACGGAGAAGCAACTATGAAAGCTGTAGTAACAAGAGTTAAAAATGCTTCAGTCACCATTGATGGTGAGGTAAGAGGCAGCATAGACAAAGGATTTCTGGTCCTGCTGGGCGTCGGACCGGACGACACGGAAAAGGAAGCGGTAAAGCTGGCTGACAAGGTCTGCGGATGCAGGGTTTTCGAGGATGAGAACGGGAAAATGAATCTCAATCTTGAGACGGTCGGCGGAGAACTGCTCATTATTTCCCAGTTCACCCTCTATGCGGACCTCAAGAGCAGACGCCCGGGATTCACCGGAGCGGCAAAGCCGGACATTGCTATACCGCTTTACGAGAAGTTCATCTCAGAATGCGAGGACAGAGGCTTCCACTGCGAGAGGGGCGTGTTCGGAGCTGATATGAAGGTCGCTTCGATCAATGACGGACCCGTCACGCTGCTGTTTGATACGGATACGCTTTGATATCGATTACTGATTTAGCAGGAGGCACATTAAGATGCCGGATAAAATGACCGCTCTGATAGCGATGAGCGGAGGTGTCGACAGCTCGGTTGCAGCTTTCCTCATGAAACAGGCAGGATACAGCTGCATGGGCGCCACGATGAGATTATATACAAATACGGATATCGGGCTGGACAGAATGAAAACATGCTGCTCCCAGCAGGATATCGAGGATGCTGCGGAGATAGCCTATAAACTGGATATCCCATACGATGTGCTGGACTACACTAAGGACTTCAGAAAAGAGATCATGGAGAGTTTTATCGCCGTGTACGAGAGCGGCGGGACGCCTAATCCGTGTATCGACTGCAACCGTATAATGAAGTTTTCAAAGATGCTGGAGTATGCGGATAAGAACGGTCTATGGTATCTGGTTACAGGACACTATGCAAGGACCGCATATGATGAAAAATCCGGAAGATATCTTCTCAAAAAAGGCCTTGATGAGGACAAGGACCAGAGCTATTTTCTTTCGGTCCTTGATCAGTATCAGCTCTCGAGAGCGAAGTTCCCTTTAGGAGAACTCACCAAGGATGAAACGAGGAAGATAGCTGCGGAAAACGGCTTTATCAATGCGAGAAAGCATGACAGCCAGGACATCTGTTTTGTCCCCGACGGAGACTATATGAAGTTCATGGAGGGGTATACGGGAAAGAAGTATCCTGAAGGTGATTTTCTCGACATGAACGGAAATGTGGTTGGCCGTCACAAGGGTGCTGTCGGGTACACCATAGGTCAGAGAAGAGGGCTGGATCTTCCGATGGGGCACAGGATCTACGTGTGTTCCAAGAATATGGAAAACAACACCGTGACCGTGGGAGAGAACAGCGATCTGTACTCCATAGGGCTCACCGCAGGTGAGGTGAACTGGATATCCGTACCGGGCATCGACGAACCTATGAGAGTGAAAGCCAAAACAAGATCCAGACAGAAGGAACAGCCGGCAACAGTATATGCGGACGGAGATGGGATCAGGGTAATATTCGACGAACCGCAGAGAGCCATCACAATAGGACAGACGGTAGCACTGTATGACGGCGATACTGCAGTGGCAGGCGGAAGGATAACCGGTACTGTCTGAGGATTTTATATTTTCACGCGGGAAACACTTTTTTCACAGTTTTTTAATTAATGTGTGTGATTATTATTCATGTAAAGGGATAATCAATATTTCTTTGGAGAGGATGCTAAAATGTCAAAAAAATACGGTTTTCTTAAATTCGTTATCGGTGCGGCACTTGCAGCAGGCACCGCATATGTGGTAAAAAAAGCAGTCGATGAGAGCGAGATCGGACAGAATGATCCCGCAGTCTTCGGACGCTGGAAAGAAGTGGATACCGGAAGCGTGTGGGAATTCGGCCCCAATGAGCTGATGGAAGTCAACGGCAAAGTGTGCAGATATTCCGCAAAGAAGAACAGTCTCACACTGAAGGAAGCCGAAGACAAGGAAGACATGCGCTATCAGTATCATTTCGACGGAAGCGATCTTGTCCTCAACGATCCGATGACAGGCGGAGAGATGAGATTCGCACTCGATACTACGGATATCGGCTGAGATATATTTCGATCAGAAAAATAGCCCGGACTCGAAGAGTCCGGGCTTTGCTGTGTTTCAGGTCAGTCAGTGACTATCACCTGCATGGAGCAGGTATGACCGTAACGGTCGCTTATTATAACGGTAGAAGTGCCTATTGAGATAGCGGTAACATTGCCGCTGTTGTCTACTGAGCATACGCTCTGGTTGCTCACAATATACGTGAGATCGCCTGTATCGGCGTTCTCCGGCTCTGATGAGACTGGAATTCGTCCCTGTTCACCGGGGTGGAGGATGAGATTTTCCGCCTGGATGGAAGACGGGACAGTAGTCACCATGACTCTTACCTGTATCTTTTCCAGAACATCTGACGGGTCCTGACGCGATACTGCCGAAACGATTATCGAGCAGATGCCGTCGCCTGTAGCGGTAACGGTACCGTTCGCATCTACGGTCGCAACGCCCGGATTTGCGGATGAGTATTCAAGTCTTACACCGGTGGAATCCTCGGGGACAGGATGTGCTCCGAGATTTATGGATGGCATATAGTTGATCGACAGCTCAACGACATCTGGGGCATATATCTCTTCGAATGCAACATTGACATAGATATGGCAGATAGACTTCACCTGCTTTGAAGAGAGATCTGCGGAAAGAGTTATATATGCGTCGCCTCCTGAAAAGCTCCTTACGAATCCGTTCTGATCTACTGTTGCTACTTCCTCGTTGCTGGATTCCCACCGCAGGTTAAGCTTTTCAGCCGCTTTGGCAACGGCATCCTCATTTTTGTTTCCGGTTACGTCATATTCGGGGGTCAGCTGTATCTGACCGCCTTTTTCAAGATTTATCACCGAAGGGATCGACACATCATTGATTGTGGTCCTGAGGGCAAGAGCTATAATACCCGCCATCATGGCCAGAACCAGCACGGCCGCCGTGATGACAAGTGCAATATATGTGCTTCTGCTTAAGTTGCTCCTTCCGGACATCTGATATCTGAATCACCTTTCACGCTTTGAAATGCAATTATAACACACCTTTGCAGTTGTGCAAAAAAGCCCGAAGCCTTTTCAGAAATACTTCGGGCGAAGGAGTTCTCCGTAAACCACAGCGTCTCTGTAGCGGCTGCGGTGGGGAGCTCCCTGTTTTTTTTGCGGTTCATTCGGAACCTGTGCTTTCTGCTGAGTTTGTTTTTTCGCGTCCGGCTTTTTGCGGATCACTGCTTCTTTCGGTGGCGCATCATAGTGCTGAACACCGGTGATGCTTGTCTCGGCGTGGAAATGTCCGCTCTCAAAAGAGGGCTGAACGACATGCAGGGGGGCGTTTCCCACACCCTCTGCAGAGTGCTGAGGATCGTTGCCTGAAAAGAAGCCTGATGTCTCCGGTTCATATGCGGTTTTGGTTTTCCCTGAATCGTTATGCTCTGCACCGTATGACCGTCTGAAATCGTCATAAATGGTCTCTCTCTGCCGTGCTCTGTTTGCCCTCCTTGTCTTGGCCATAGTGGTGGCAAAGACGGCGATGATAAATGCCCAGACACAAGCGATAAAGATGGGAACGAAAACAAAGAGTTCCATAGTAAATACACCTAATCTGTCTTCAGCAATCATGGGCAACTGTTCCCTCTGCGGGGAACAGTCTGCCCGGATGAATACTTACTGTTTGATCGTGGCTTCTGCCTTTTCTTCGTTTGCGATATTGTTGCGCATCTGAGTATCGGCCTGGATATTCTGAAGTTTGTAGTAATCCATGACTCCGATGTTGCCGTTTCTGAGAGCTTCTGCAGTTGCTTTCGGGATCTCTGCTTCTGCTTCGATGACCTTTGCGCGCATTGCCTGAATGCTTGCCTTGTTCTCCTGCTCCTGAGCGACGGCCATCGCGCGTCTCTCTTCTGCCTTAGCCTGTGCTATACGCTTGTCCGCTTCGGACTGGTCTATCTGCAGCTGAGCGCCGATATTGCGGCCGACGTCGATGTCTGCGATATCGATGGAGAGGATCTGGAATGCTGTGCCTTTGTCGAGGCCTTTTGCCAGAACTGTCTGGGAAATGAGGTCAGGATTTTCAAGAACTGCTTCATGAGTCTCGGAAGAACCGATCGTGGTGACGATGCCTTCGCCGACTCTTGCTATAATGGTCTCTTCGCCGGCGCCGCCGATGAGGCGCTCGATATTGGCACGTACTGTGACTCTGGCTTTTGCCCTGAGCTCGATACCGTTTTTGGCTATAGCAGCGATAGCGGGAGTTTCTATGACTTTAGGATTGACACTCATTCTGACAGCATCGAGAACATCTCTTCCTGCGAGATCGATCGCGCAAGCTCTGCCGAAATCGAGGTTGATGCCTGCATTGTTGGCCGCGATGATGGCGTCTGTGACCTTGTCCACATCGCCTCCGGCAAGGTAATGTGCTTCAAGTGCATTGACCGGAAGTCTGATACCGGCCTTTGTGGTCTTGATCAGAGGCCTGACGATCCTGAAGGGATTGACCTTTCTGATCCTCATGGCTATGAGCGTGAAAATGCTGACATGTACACCTGAAGCGAGCGCTGTGATCCAAAGACCTATAGGTGCAAAGAAATTCAGGATAATGATCGCCAGGATGATGACTACTATTGTAATAATGGCTGGTATCATGATATACACTCCTTTTCCAGTATTAGGAAATATAATACATGAATCTATTGTATATTAATTGAACAAAAATATAAATATTGATGAATGCACAGCAAGAGTATTGACACCCCCAGGGGGAGGGGGTATTATATAGACGAAAACAAGGGAAGAGGCATTTAACCGTGAAAGAAAAATACGACGTAACGGGAATGACATGCGCAGCATGTCAGGCACATGTGGAGAAGAGCGTCAGCAAACTCGACGGAGTAAACAATGTTGCCGTCAATCTGCTGCAGAACTCGATGACCGTAGAATATGACGAGAGCAAAGTCTCCGAATCGGATATAGTCAAGGCAGTTGAAAGCGGAGGCTACGGTGCAAGAAAAGCGGGAACTAAAGACAGCAGGGAGAAGCAGTCCACTAAAGCCGGAAACGGAGTTATAGAGGAGCAGGAGAAAGCTCTTAAGACACGGTTGATCTCGAGTCTCTGCTTCCTTCTTCCGCTCATGTACATCTCAATGGGAAGTATGTGGGGACTTCCCATACCGGGATTCCTGTCCGGAACGGAGAATGCAGTGTCATTTGCTTTTATGCAGATGCTGCTCGTGCTTCCCGTAGCATATATCAATCGCGCCTTCTTTATAAACGGATTCAGATCGCTCTGGCACAGAGCGCCGAATATGGATGCACTGGTCGCGCTCGGTTCCACAGCATCTTTCGTGTATGGTGTATTTGCCATCTTCAGGATGAGCTGGGGACTCGGACATGGAGACATGGAACTTGTGCACAGCTATCATCACGACCTGTACTTTGAGTCATCCTCCATGATCCTCACGCTTATCACAGTGGGAAAGTTCCTCGAGGCGAGATCAAAGGGAAAGACGTCTGACGCCATAAGCAAACTGATGGATCTTTCTCCGGATACAGCGATTGTTCTGAGAGACGGAGAGGAAGTCGAAATAGCTACCGAGGACGTT
Source organism: Oscillospiraceae bacterium (assembly GCA_017512745.1). GTDB lineage: Bacteria > Bacillota > Clostridia > Oscillospirales > Ruminococcaceae > RGIG5675. The sequence continues at coordinate 53,357 of JAFWEV010000095.1, read as the reverse complement.
ATTGTAGGTGATACAGTTGTCGTTAAACCCGGCGGAAGAGTGCCGGTGGACGGAACAGTTGTATTCGGAAGCGCCGCTATTGACGAGAGCGCTATCACCGGTGAGAGCATCCCGGTGGAGAAGAGCGTAGGCAGCAAGGTCACAAGCGCTACGATCGTTAAGACTGGTTCCATAAGATTCACGGCAGACAGAGTCGGAGAAGATACGACGCTTTCACAGATAATCAGACTGGTAGACGATGCATCAGGGTCCAAGGCTCCGATAGCAAGACTCGCTGACAAGATAGCCGGAGTATTCGTGCCGATAGTTATGGGTATATCTCTCGTAACGCTTATAGTCTGGCTGGCGGCGGGACAGACAGCTGAATTTGCAATATCATGCGCCATAGCAGTACTGGTGATCTCATGCCCATGCGCGCTGGGTCTTGCGACTCCGACAGCGATCATGGTCGGAACGGGCAAGGGCGCTGAGAACGGAGTGCTTTTCAAGTCCGCAGAGGCTCTTGAAACCCTCCACGGTATCGATACTGTTGTTATGGACAAGACAGGCACTATCACGGAGGGAAAAGCCAGGGTCACGGACGTTGAGACTTTCGGATATGAAAAAAGAGCCCTTATGGGAATCATAGCTGCGGTCGAGAAGATGTCCGAGCACCCGCTTGCAGAAGCGGTGGTCAACTATGCCGGGGAACAGGGAATACCTCTTCCGGATGCATCCGGATTCAATGCTGTTGCCGGAGAAGGCATCGAGGGAACAGTTGAAGGTAAAGTCTATTACGCCGGAAACCTGAGAATGATGCAGAGACTCGGAATCTCCGCAGATAATGCACAGGAGATCTCAGAAAGGCTTGCAGATGAGGGTAAGACCGTCCTCTATGCCGCAGACAGTGAGAAACTGCTAGGGATAATCGCTGTTTCCGACGAACCGAAGGAGAGCAGCAGCAAGGCCATAGAATCTCTCGAAGGCATGGGAATTAATGTCGTAATGCTGACCGGAGACAACAGGAAAACGGCCGGAGCCATTCAGAGGAGACTGGGAATCAGAAGGGCTGTAGCGGAAGTCCTCCCGCAGGATAAGGAAAGAGAGATAAGACGTCTTCAGGAAGAGGGCAGGAAGGTCGCAATGATAGGCGACGGCATCAACGACGCTCCGGCTCTCACAAGGGCTGATGTCGGTATGGCTATCGGCGCAGGTACGGACATAGCGATCGAATCAGCCGATGTAGTCCTTATGAAAAACGACCTTATGGATGCCGTGTCTGCCATACAGCTCTCCCAGGCTGTTCTTAAGAACATCAAACAGAATCTGTTCTGGGCGTTCTTCTATAATGCAATAGGCATTCCGCTTGCCGCAGGTGTTCTGTGGCCGGCATTCGGACTGAAACTGAGCCCGATGTTCGGAGCGGCGGCAATGTCGATGAGTTCCTTCTTCGTCGTCACAAATGCGCTAAGACTGAGATTCTTCAAACGCAGGGAAGTGGCTTCAAAAGAAGGCGGCGAGTTCATAACTGAAGTAAACAATGATCCCGAAACAGTCGGAGATCAAAAAGATATAAAAACGGAGGATAATACAGTGAAAGTTACAATCGGAGTAGAAGGCATGATGTGCCAGCATTGTGCAGCAAGGGTAAAGAAGGCACTTGAGGAGATCGACGGAGTAGTAGAGGCTACTGTTGATCTTGACGCAAAGAACGTAGGACTTGAACTATCCAAGTACGTAACGGAAAAGGACTTTGACAAGGCCATAACCGATGCCGGATATGAGTTCAAGGGACTCGTAGGCTGAGGATACTGCAGTGATGGCCGACAGAACGGTCGTCGAGAGATATATCAAAACTGCCAGAGGGCAGCTTGACGGTATACTCAAGATGATCGATGACGACAGATACTGCGTCGATATCTCAAACCAGATCATGGCTGCCGATGCGCTTCTCAAAAAAGCAAACAGCGAGATACTGAGAGCCCATATGAAGGGATGTGTCAGGACCGCCGTCGAGGACGGTACGGCAGACGAGAAGATCGACGAAGTGATAGCGCTTCTGGACAAACTGATCAAGTGACTCAAGGATCACGGAAACATTAATCGGGAATTAATGGTTCTGTGATCTTTTTTTCTGTTCGCATGGTATATAATGAGTAAGCAAAAATCGTCAGGAGGATCGTTATGGAACTGACAGTCTATGCCAATTGGCTCAATACGGTATTCGGGTCATTCGACTATTCGGCCCTTGAGGCGATGCACTCCCTGCAGCTGTCTGCGGGCGGACTGCTGACGCCTCTCACAAAGTTTATAAGCTTTCTCGGGAAGGACGGGATCGTGCTGTTTATTCTCGGTATCGTTCTGATGTTTTTCAAAAAGACCAGAAAGATCGGCCTCTGCATCTTCGGAGCGATTGGCGCGGGAGCGATATTTTCGAATATCCTGTTCAAGGATATGATCGCGAGACCAAGACCGTTTGAGACATATCAGGAAATATATAACTGGTGGCTGCCTCTCGGAATAGGGGAATGGAGCGATTTCTCATTCCCGTCCGGTCACGCGACGGCATCGATGGCTTTTGCGTCCGCTTTCTGCCTCTCCTCGAAGAAAAAGTGGAGATGGGCGGTTCTTCTGTTCCCTGTGATCATGGGATTTGCAAGAGTATATCTGCTGATGCATTATCCCACGGATGTGCTCGGAGGATTTCTTTTCGGACTTCTCGGGGCTCTGATCGCCTGGGCGATAACTCTGCTGATATACAGGATCATCGACGATCATGACAATATAGGGCTGTTCAGATTCGTCCGTGACTGGGACGTAATAAAGGGCATGCCGAAAGAGCAAAAAAAGAATATCTACAAGGCTCCGAAGGCCTAAAAAGGGGCCTTTGCAGATTGTATTTTCATACATAAATTGATAAAATTATTGTATGTGAGTAATAAACAGCAGCTGCATTGCAGCTGATGAAAATGAAAGGAAAAGATAATGGATTATTTACAGATCGAAAGTGTTATCGGCCGCGAGATAATTGACTCCCGTGGAAATCCTACCGTTGAGGCAGAGGTAATGCTCGTTGACGGAACAATCGGAAGAGGCGCAGCACCGAGCGGCGCATCTACAGGTGAATTCGAAGCTCTCGAGCTCCGTGACGGAGACAAGGGACGTTTTGGCGGAAAAGGCGTTAAGAAAGCTGTTGAGAACATCAACAAGGTCATCGCTCCGGCTATCATCGGAATCGATGCTTCCGACACATATGCAGTAGACGCTGCAATGCTCAAGGCTGACGGAACAAAGGATAAGTCCAACCTCGGCGCAAACGCGATCCTCGCAGTATCTATCGCTGCTGCAAGAGCTGCTGCTAATTCTCTCGGCATCCCGCTTTACAGATTCATCGGCGGCGTACAGGCCACAAAGCTTCCTGTTCCTATGATGAACATCCTCAACGGCGGCGCACATGCTGACAGCTCTGTTGACACACAGGAATTCATGGTCATGCCTGTAGGAGCACCTTCCTTTGCTGAAGGTCTCAGATGGTGTGCAGAAGTCTTCCAGACACTGAAGAAACTCATCAAAGAGATGAACGACGTCACAGCAGTAGGCGATGAGGGCGGTTTCGCACCCAACAGCCTCGGCGGAGACGAAGATGCTATCGAGCTCATCCTCAAGGCAATCGAAAAAGCAGGATACAAGCCGGGCGAAGATTTCGTTCTCGCTATGGACGCAGCTGCTTCTGAGTGGAAGAGCGAAAAGGGCAAGGGATTCTATCATCAGCCGAAGTCCGGAAAAGACTTCACATCCGATGAACTCATTGCTCACTGGAAATCTCTTGTAGAGAAATATCCGATCATCTCCATCGAAGACGGACTTGATGAAGAAGACTGGGAAGGCTGGAAGAAGATGACAGCTGAACTCGGCGACAAAGTACAGCTCGTAGGTGATGACCTCTTTGTTACAAATACAGAGAGACTTAAGAAGGGCATTGAGCTCGGCTGCGGAAACTCCATCCTCATCAAGCTCAACCAGATCGGTTCTGTTTCCGAGACACTCGAGGCCATCAAGATGGCTCACAAAGCAGGATATACCGCAGTTACATCTCACAGATCCGGCGAGACAGAAGACACAACGATCGCTGACCTCGCAGTTGCTCTCAACACATGCCAGATCAAGACAGGTGCTCCGAGCAGAAGTGAGAGAGTTGCAAAGTACAACCAGCTCCTCAGAATCGAAGAAGCTCTCGGCGATGCAGCATGCTATCCCGGATTCGGTGCTTTCAACGTAAAGAAATAATCTTTTGCTGATCAAAAAGGCGGTATCTTAATCGATATCGCCTTTACTTTTATTGGAAAGAAGGGAATACAGTTATGATCAAGATGTTTTATCTTTCAGGATGTCCGTATTGCAGGCAGGCTTTTAAGGCAATCGAAGAGCTCAAGGCAGAAGATCCGAAATTCGGACCGGTTGCGATCGAGATGATAGAGGAGAGTGAAGATCCCGTCACCGCAGATGCATATGACTATTACTATGTTCCGACTATGTTCATCGGTGATGAGAAACTCTATGAGGCGCATCGCGGCGAAACGTATGAAGAATGTAAAGAAAATGTAAGAAGAGTTTTCGAGGCAGAGCTTAAAGCGTAACCATTTAATATTGTAAATTAGATGGTATCGAGTATAATATTAAATAACTGAGAGCAAGGAGGTATCTGAAGTGAGTGAATGGAGTATAGTCGTCGATTCCGGATGCGATCTTACCAAAGAGATGTTCGATTCAGATACGATCGATTTTTATAAAGCGTCATGCACTATCACCATCGAGGGAGTCGAATATGTCGACACCGATGACATCGATGCGCACAAACTGCTTGTGGATATGGAAAAGAGCAAGTCTCTCGGAAAGACAGCCTGCCCCGGTCCCGGAACATGGATCGAGGAACTGAAAAAGTGCGGGGACAAGATCATTATGATTACTATCTCCGATCAGGTGTCCGGCAGTTACAACAGCGCGCTGATAGCGAAGGATATGTTCCTTGACGAATATCCCTGGAAGCAGGTATTTGTCCTTAATTCCCATTCGTGCGGACCTGCCCTCTCATATATGGCTCTGAAAGCTAAGAAGGTCATCGGTGAGGATCCCGATTTCAAGACAGTCGTAGAAAAGATGTCACACATCCGCGATGTTTCGAGGACTGAGTTTGCATTCTGCAATTTCGACAACCTTGTAAAAGGCGGAAGAATGAACAGGATCGTCGGTTTTGTTGCTTCGAGACTCAATATATGGGGAGTGGGAGCAAGCGTCGACGGAGGCCTCAAACTTCTTGAGAAGGTCAGAGGCGAGACAAAGATGATCCTCAGTATAATGAAGAACCTTCAGAGCAGAGAATTTGACCATGAGCTGATAATTATCGAGCACTGTGAGAATGAGGATCTGGCAGTCAGGATAAGGGATCTGTTCAGGGAAAAGTGGCCGGAGACCGAGTATGTGATAGTGCCGACAAAGGGTATCTGCACATATTATGCAGAACGCGGCGGAATGATAATTCATTGCTGAAAACAGTATATAAAGAATGCTCATGCGGTTTATCGCCGCATGAGCATTCTTTATGTAATCTTTTATTTGTTACGGACGGGATCCTCCCGGACCTCTATTCTGCCATCCTTCGCCTCCCTGGGGCATCTGCTGGCCGTTCATGCCGCCCATGGGACCGCCCATTCCTCCCATCATCTGGCTTGTGAGTGAAGTGATCTGTGTACCGTTAACATAGACTGTTCCGCCGTTCAGCTGTCCCTGACCGTCAAAGTCAAATGGTGACTGTGCGCTGATGTTTATCGTTCCGCCGTTTATGATGAGATTTCCGTTTGAATCAAGTGCATCGGTGTCTCCGGCAGCAACTGTGACGGATATTTCTCCGCCGTCTATCACGATGTTCGGAACGGTGTTTCCGTTACTGTATGTGGCATTGATCGCATCGTCAGTTGCATAGACGGTGACAGTTCCGTCTGCGATCTGGATCGTACAGCCCTCAAGACCTTCGTGACCTGTGAGATCAAGGGTTCCTCCGGTGATCGTAAGATCCGCCTCTGCATGGATCGCATCATCCCCGCATTCAACTGAGATATCTCCTCCGCTTATGTATACGGATGTATCCGTGTGCACGGCGTCGTCGTCGCTGGTGATCGAGATCGATCCGCCGGAGATAGTTATGTCATTAGCCGCATCGATACCGTCATCGGACGAGACAATGGTGATGTTTCCTCCGAGAATGGTAATATATCCCTTCTCGGTGTCCGAATCGTTATTGGCTTTGAGTCCGTCTGCGCCGGCTTTAAGATCAAGAGTTCCGCCGGAGACTGTCAGAGAATCATGACCGCGGAGGGCGTCGTCCGCTGAGCTGACCGTGATGTTTCCGTTATCTATAATAAGATCGTCTTTAGATTCGATACCGATATAGTAATTTGCGTTTACCGTAAGACTGCCGGTGCCGGATATCGTCAGGTCGTCTTTGGAATATATGCATGCGTTGGGTTCGTCCGTTCCGTCTTCAAGGGTGTATGTCAACGAATCCGTAAGGGTATTTTCACCAGTCGATATGATTGTGAGTTCTCCGCTCTTTGCCCATATTGCGGGACCGTCGGTTGAAGTGAGTGTCAGATCCTGAAGGACCAGTGTTACGGAATTATCTTTATCGGCATCGACTATGATTTGTCCGCTGCCTATCGATCCGGTTATGAGATATGTACCGGCGGACGAAATCGTTGCAATGTTGTCAGAGATCGTGACAGAACCCTTTATACCTGTGGAGGAATCGGAGAACTCCACTATTCCGTTATACTCTGAGCCTGATTCCGTAATAACGGATGTTCCTGAAACTGTGTTTTCTGCTGAAGAAGAACTGCTTTGTTGTGTCTCACTTTTTCCTGCATCCAAGGAAACAGATCCTGTGGAATCAGCGTTCCCGGTTCCTGTAAGGGAGCAGCCGCTGATAAGTACAGACAGCAGAATAACTGTTGAAATGATGCATATCAGTAATTTGTTATTTTTCATAATTGTACGGACTCCTTTCCGTCTATGTGGCGACCGAGAGAGATCTCGAGATTGCCGTTTCTTACGCGCAGAGAATCGATGAAGGCTTTTGTGCTGACGCCCTGTTTCATCACTACGTCATATGTGAGTTTATATACTGTGCCCATCTGGGCTGTTTTAACGTTTGAGAGATGATAGCTGTCAAGATATTCATTCATTACGGGCTCAAACACTCCGTCATAATCAAGATTTTCGGGTATTGAGATCTGAAGTGTTCTTGCAGTCTCCTGCATGAATTTCAGAGAAGAAAGGGCTGCCATTATCAGACCGACTGTTATTACCAGAAGAGCGGCGATAAGGATATATCCCATGCCTGTGGCGAGCCCTGTTGCCATGGCTAGGAAGAGACTGAGAATCTCTCTTGCTGTTCCGGGTGCTGAACGGAATCTTACAAGACTGAATGTCCCTGCTACCGCAACTCCGGCACCCAGATTCCCGTTGACGAGAAGAATGATGACTTCCACTATCACCGGTATCGCGAACAGAGTCACGATAAAACTTTTGGAAAAAGTGTTTCTTATTGTATGGATGTAGGCTACAGCAGCTCCGAGAATTACTGAAGCGACTGTGCAGATTATAAATGAATTGAGAGTCACGCCCGTTGCGGGGATGACGCTTCCCATGATGTCAAGCATTTGCATATACCTTCCTTTGTTCATATATCGGCGGAGCGATCATATTGTCGTTCCCGCATGTATTAACATAAGCTGTTCCGTATTTTGAGATCGATGACGGTTGAATTCCCGCTCTTTCCACAGCCCTTATCAGCCAGACCGGGATGGCTTTTGAAGAGACTTTGATCTCCATCAGTATGGTATCTTCATCAAGGAGCCTTGTGCCGTAGGCGCTACCGTCTCTTTCAAGCATTCTGTCTCTGAACAGAATATCCGTGTCGAATGTGACTCTTATCGAGTGGTCTTCCTTAAGTACATATGCGAGCCGCTTGTAGGCGATCTGCATTGCAGGGGCAAGTGAGCGATTCAGTGAAATAAAGTAATGTATCTCTCTATGGATCTGCGAGTCTCCGGGACACGGTCCTTCACCGCAGAGCCAGGACATCAGTTCCTGATATTTTCCGTCGACTCTTCTCTTATATACACAACCGTTATATTTCTTTTTTATCTCTGCAAAAGCTGCAGTATCGGGGGATACCGGTCCGCCATATGATCTGAGTCTCAGTTTCTCCTTGTACATCGGTTTTTCAAGAGACCTTTTTATGAGCTTATGGTCGGGAGTGTCAAAGTAGATGCTGTTGACCACCGATCTCAGATAGAGATCCGGTTCGATCATGCCGCCGATCTCCCTGAGAAGCTTTTCGAACTGTTCCCGGTTCATGGAGTACTTCTTTTCCATTCGTGCAAATGTTTCGATATATTCCGGCATTTCGGGTTCCTCCTTTCCGGATCATGACCATATCTTACATTGCGAACCTTAAACTAAACTTAATTGAAAAAAGAATCTTAAATGCTGTTTCGGCTTATTACAAATCATCGTTTTTTGACAAAAAAAGATCCGGGACAGAATTAACTGCCCCGGGTCAATACTGTATTGAGTTTAGAGGACTGCTCTGAAAGTAATCTTTCCGTCCTCCTGTTTTGCACTGATCGAACCGCCGTGCGCGTCTGTCACTGCCTGCGCGATAGAAAGACCTATTCCGTATCCTCCGGTCTCTCTGGATCTGGATTCATCCGTCCGGTAGAACCTGTTAAACAGAAGGGAAGTGTCCTCTACCGCATCGGGATCGACATCGTTCACAGTTCTTAGGATGATCTTCTTGCCTTCTCTGTAAAGAGAGACCAGAACGGAACCGGATTCTGTACAGTACTTAATCGCGTTGTCGGTAAGGATGGAAGCCAGCTCGCGGACTGCGCGCTCGTCCCCTCTGTATGTTATTCCCGGCTCGATATCCATCTCAAACTGTTTACCCGAGGATGAGGCTACAGCTCCGAACGGTGCGACTGTCTCAAGGACTGCATCACTTATGGAAAAGTCTTTGAAAGACAGACTGACGTTCTCCTCATCCATCTTTGACAGGACGAGCAGCCGCTGCACCAGCTCGGAAGATCTCTTTACCTGATCCTTTATGTTGGCGGTCCACTCGCTTTTTCCCTGGATCATCTCAAGGGCTTCCGTATTTGCGGAAATGATGGCAAGGGGAGTCTTGATCTCGTGCTCGGCGTCCGTAATGAAACGCTTCTGGTTTTCAATATTTTGCGCTATGGGTCTGACAGCGGCTTTGGATATGAAATATATGAGTACGAACAGCAGAATATAGCTGACCGCAGCAACAATAAGTGAACCCTTCAGGAATGAGCGGGTGGTTGCGAGCTCTTCCGAAATATCGAGAAAATAGATTATTTCAGAATCGTTTTCTCCGGAAACTGCAAGATATCTGTATATATCTTCGGTACCTTTTTCCCTGCCGGATGAAAGAACATCACTGCCGTATGCCATGGCATCCTCTTCCGTAACTGATGCCACATGCGTAAGATCTGAACTTAAGTATGATCCGTTCTCATATGTGACCGAGAAGAATCTCGTCCTGTAAGGAGTTTCCGCATTTATAACAAGCGACCTGTACTCAAACTGCTCCCGTCTGCCGGGATCACCCTGTTTCCCGGGATCGTTGTCTGATATTCCCTGATCGAATGATCCATCCTCTCTGGGCGGTATCTGTCCGCCGGATTCGCCGTTTTCAGGCGAGTCCATAAAACGAGGAGGACCTCCGATATTGCCGGCCATGTCGCTGATATATCCGAGCATATCGTCTGAATTCGATATTACCTGTGACCTGTTGACAGTATAAATAGCTCCGACAATACATGCCATAACAGCAAGAATTGAGAGCATTGCGACTATTATGAAACGCTTTCTGAGTTTTTCAACCATTTGACTTCCTCAGGTAGTAACCATTTCCTCTTGAAACGGCTATCTCCATGTCACTGCCTATGCTTTTGAGCTTTTTTCTGAGATATGAGATATATACCCATACTATACTGATGTCCGCCTCCGACTCAAGGCCCCAGACGGAATCCATGATCCTGTCTGGCGATACGGTTGAACCGTTTGCGCTCATCAGCATCTCGATTATCTGATATTCCTTGCTGCCGAGTGTGAACTCGGAATCAGGACCAGACAGAAGAAAAGAGGACCTGTTGAGAGAAGTGTTTCCCATTGTGAGGATGCTCTGTGTATAGTGTTGATTCCTTCTGGACAGTGCCCTGATCCTCGCCATGAGCTCTTCCATGGAGAATGGTTTTGACAGATAGTCATCGGCGCCGGCATCGAGTCCGGCGACTCTGTCCTCGATCTGCGATTTTGCTGTCAGCAGAAGCGCAGGAGTGGTGATACCGTTGTTTCTGAGTTCCTTCAACACTTCTATACCGTCTTTCTTAGGCATCATTATATCCAGAACAATAACGTCGTAGTCGGTAGAGAGAGCCCAATCAACGGCTTCCTCTCCGTCATAGACGGCATCGACGGAATAATTGCTGTGTTTCAGAACTGCAGTAACGGCCTGAGACATCTGTTTTTCGTCCTCAGCATAAAGAATCCTCATTGTACTTCACCTCGCTGTATAACTATTGTACAGAATGTACCTTAAACCGACCTTAACTGTAAATTAACTGTGTGCGAATAATGATTTTTGAATCCTGTATAGTATATAATATATTAGATATTGTATTTCTGTCAGTGCGAAAGCATTGATTTTTCACCAATTAAAACGAACAGGATTTTCAACGATCTATGGCAGACGATACTGCGCTAACAGCTGCCGAACCGGCAGAAGAAAAGAAACAGAGTTTACACGAGGATACTGAAGAGAGCTTCCATGTCGATTATAACGGGATCGAAGAGGAAGTCTATTCCAAATATACCTATGTCGAGAGAGAAGAGCTGTGCAACAGAGAACTCTCATGGCTGGATTTTGAGACACGTGTCGTCGAAGAGGCAACGCTTTCCGAGATGCCACTGCTTGAAAGACTGCGATTTGTCTCCATATATTATTCTAATCTGGATGAGTTTTTCCGCGTCAGAGTCGGAAGTCTCATGGAGAAAATGAGAAAATCTCCCAAGGCGAAAGACAAAATGACGGGATGGACTCCTAAGGAGCAGGTAGCTAGAATATTCGCAAAAGTGAGCGAACAGGAACAACTCGTCTCCAGTATCTATTATGATATCTGCAGAGAACTTGCCGGGAAGGGCATTGAGATAATCAATTTTACAACGATATCAAGACAGGATGAAGCGCTCGTGAGGAAGTCCTTTGATACCCTGCGGCTGCAGCTCTCTCCGCAGATCATCAGTTCGACCCATCCTTTCCCGTTCCTGCAGAATGAATCGCAGTATGTTGTTGCGGTTTTTGCCGCTCAGAAGGAGAAGGACGGCGGAAAGGGAATAGGACTGATTCCTCTCGGTACTCTTCCTCCGTACATGTTCATCCAGGACGGCGAGAAACTCAAGGTGGTCATTACGGCCGACCTCGTGGAACATTTCGTCGGGCAGATATTCAAGAAACAGATCATCGCATCGAGCGGGATCATCAGAGTTACAAGGAACGCCGAGATACCGACAAGCGAAGCCGCTCTCGAAGATGATTTCCGCAACGGAATGCAGAAACTCATAAATCTCAGAAAGAGACTCAATCCGGTCAGACTGCAGATAAAAGGAGCAAAGGCATACGGTATTGCCAAGGCAGTCTGCAAAGGAGCGGGAGTAAGTCAGGACAATATAATCTACACCACGCTTCCCATGAACTTCTCCTTTGTGAACGGCCTCATGAGCAATCACAAATATGACCAGCTTAAATATCCGCCGCACAAACCCGCCAGAAATATAGAGCTTACAAAGGGAGATCTGATCGGTTATCTCGACAGCAAGGACATCCTTATCTCGTTCCCGTATCAGAGCATGCAGACATTCATCGACCTTCTCTATGAATCGGCGGATGATCCGACTGTCAGGGAGATAAAGATAACCCTTTACAGGCTGTCCTCCTCCAGCAAGATTGCCGCCGCACTGGCATATGCGTCGGAACGCGGAAAGGACGTCACCTGTCTTCTGGAACTGAGAGCCAGATTTGATGAGCAGAATAATATAGATTATTCGAGAATGCTTGAAAATGCCGGGTGCACAGTTATATACGGTGTGCCGTGGTATAAGGTCCATTCCAAGCTATGTCTTATCACGAGACAGGTTGCAGGGACAACGAAATATATAACTCAGGTCGGGACAGGTAACTATAACGAAGATACCGCCGAACTCTATACGGACCTTATGCTGATCACGTCCAACACGGATATCGGTGTGGATGCCTGGAACACTTTCGAAGCACTCAGTACCGGAGAGGTCTCCACAGGAATGCACAGCCTGTGGGTCGCACCGGATTCGTACATGCCGAAGCTGTTTGAACTTATAGATGAACAGATCCGTCTCGGCCATGACGGTTATGTGGCCGTAAAATGTAATTCAATGAACGATGTCGAGGTGATCGACAAGTTTATAGAGGCCAGCAGGAGCGGAGTCAGAGTAGAGCTGTTTATCCGCGGAATCTGCTGTATGATCCCAGGAATCCCTGGAATAACAGAGAATATCACAGTCAAAAGCGTTGTCGGCAGATATCTTGAGCATTCGAGGATATTCGTATTCGGCAGAGGAGATGACAGAAAGGTTTATATAGGATCCGGAGATCTCCTCGAGAGAAACACCAAAAACAGGGTTGAAGCCTTTGTGGCTGTCACAGACAGACAGCTTCAGGCACATGTTCTCAGGATCATCGATGAACTGAGAAAAGACACAGCAGGAGGATGGAACCTGCGTTCCGACGGAGAGTGGAGAAAAGTTCAGGGAGAAGCGAGATATTCCTCCCAGGAAGCTCTTGCAGAGTACTTCGAGTCAAAGACATGTGCCATTGCAAAACCGGAAGAGCCAAGAAAGATCACGGGATTCGCGTCCTGGATCAGAAATATATTGGGAATTCAATCTTAATTAACGGAGGGAAATTAATATGCCAAAGAAGATCGGACTGCTTACTGCCGGCGGAGACTGCCAGGGACTGAACGCAACAATGCGAGGACTCGGCAAAACGCTTTACCAGAACATCAAGGATGTGGAACTGTACGGATTCCTCGGCGGATTCTCGGGAATGATCAATGCCGACTACGTAAAGCTCGAACCGCACGATTTCTCCGGTATCCTCACGCGCGGAGGAACGATCCTCGGATCAGGCAGACAGGGATTCAAGACGATGAAGGTCGTTGAAGACGGTGTCGACAAGGTCAAGAACATGAAGAAGATCTATGACAAGCTTGATCTTGACTGCCTCATGGTCCTCGGAGGAAACGGAACACATAAGACAGCAAACCTCCTTTCCCAGTCCGGAATGAATGTCATTGCCCTGCCGAAGACGATAGACAATGATATCTACGGAACTGACTTTACATTCGGATTCCATACAGCTGTAGAAGTCGCGACAGACGCAATCGACAGAGTTCACTCCACAGCCGAGAGCCACAGCCGTGTAATGATCGTGGAGATCATGGGCAACAAGGCCGGATGGCTTACACTTTATTCAGGAGTCGCAGGCGGCGCGGATATCATCCTTATCCCCGAGATCCCGTTCGATCCCGATCTGGTAAAGGAAGCTGTAATGGTCAGAAGAAAGAACGGACACAACTTTACGATCATTGCCGTTGCGGAAGGCGCAATGACAAAGAAGGAAGCGGGACTTAAGGAAAAAGAAAGACTCGCAAAGAGAAAAGAACTGGGATACAGAAGCGTTTCCGATCTGCTCACAGCAGAAATAGCGGAAGACGGACTTGAGGTAAGATCTATGGCGCCGTCATATATGCAGAGAGGCGGATCCCCGTGTCCGTATGACAGATTCCTTTGCACGAAATTCGGAATCTATGCTGCATCCCTCTTTGAGCAGGGTATTTTCGGAGTCACTGTTGCGCTTCGTGACAATCAGATGACACACAATCTGTTGAGCGGTATGGCAGACAAGTCCAAACTTGTCGCCCCGAACGATCAGACAGTCCAGCTCGCAAGAAAGATGGGGATCTCATTTGGAGATACCGATCCTACGGATTATTATAAAAAATAACTGAGACAGGTTATTGTGCCTATACGGGAGAGAAGTCCTTAAGAGGGCTTCTCTTTTTTATCTGGTGACATGCAAACGGCGAGGAATTATAATTATCTGAGATAATATCCTCGCGGGAGGCAACAAATTGAAGACACTCAGAACAGTCCTGATCACAGTATTTGTATGCATGCTGATATCGGCTTCGTTTATCTACTTTTACATATTGAGAGATCCTGCAGGCATCGAAGGCAATCACCTTGAAGAGAGCATTCCTTCCGAGGCTATTAAAACTGTACATGAAAAGAAGGAGTACGTTCCGGTCGCACCCGATCCGCTGGAAGAGCTATATAAGCATCTCGACGAAGTCAACTCGAAAGGCGATATGGTCCTGAGAGCGGCAGATCTCGTGAACCCGGACAATCTCTATGAGACCGTGGATGTGATATGCACACAGATAGGTAAGAGAGTATCCGGAGAGCCTGAGAACTATCAGGCGAGACAATACATACTCGGGAAGTTGAGAGACTATGGATATGAGTATCCCATGCTGTACACCCAGGGATTCTATTCCAAATTCGAAGTCAAGGATCCTCCGGAGACAAGGACTGACTACTATGAGCCCGATGATCCCGTACCTGTCTACAGATACTCGGCCAATGTCATTGCAAAGCTGCCCGGCAAGGACAGCAATGCACCGATAATCATAATCGCGGCCCACTATGATTCTGCGCCTACAGACGCGATAATCGACAACGGGTCGGGAGTTGCTCTTGCGCTTGAAGCGGCAAGGATAATGAAGGAGAGCGATCTCGGACTAAACTGTGAGATAAGATTCTGTTTCTTCTCGGGAGAGGAACAGGGACTCCACGGTGCATTCAGCTATATGGCTACCATGGACGATGAGGAATACGAAAAAATAGCAGCCATCATCAATGTGGATATGGCAATCATGTCGACGAAGAATATCGAGCAGGTCGTATCCGTCGGAACGGACGGAGGATATGACTGGGATGGAATATACAGAGTCGGGACAAAGTCAGAACCACATGAAAACCTGATCACTTACTGCACAAGATATGCGTATCATAAACTCGGGATGGACGAGACCAAACTCGTCTGTCCGTATGTAAACACGATGACCGATTCCGTTGCATTCCACAGATTCAGAAAGGATGCGGTCACTTTCTCCTACAGAGAAAGAAATCCGGACGGCACAATAAGTGCTCCGGAATATATACATACCGAAGATGACACGATCGAAAATACGGTCATAAGCAGTATGACTGATATGACAAAAATAGTTATGGCGACAGCGGTAGCCTGCGATCAGGCTTTATCCCGCTGAAGAATATCCACGACCACAAGCTCGGGCCGGTTGAATATCCTCGGGAGATATGCAGTGCCTTTCTGCAAACCTCTGCTGACTATGAGTTTTGTGCCGTCAAGATCATATTCTCCGCCTGCATATTTGGGAAAGAAGCCCTGGTTAGGCGCAAACAAACCGTTCACGACCCCGGGAAGACGCCACTGTCCACCGTGCGCATGACCGGCGAGAATCAGGTCAAAAGCAGAGTTCCTGTAAAGACCTTCAAGTTCAGGCCTGTGACAGAGCAGTACCGAGAATTCAGAAGAATCGCTCTGTACAGATGAAAACTGGGAAGTAAATGTTCCGGGTGAAATGCATCCGTCAATGCGGACGTCATCGATCCCGGATATTTTTATGTCCGTTTCTCTGATACGGACTGTACTGCATGTGCCTTCCAGAACTGCGATACCGTGAGATCGCAGATAGCTTTTGATCTCGCGCAGACGTCCGCTCTTGCACTCGTGATTGCCGGAAACATAGAAACACATGTATTTATCCCCGATCCCTTCTACAAGGGAATGAACTGCGGAATCGCCCACACGTTCGTCGAATATATCACCTGTAAGCGCTAGCATATCAGGACGTGCTTTCTCTATCGCCGAGAGGAGCTCAGACTGACAGTCGCCGTAGCAGTGACCGTGAAGATCCGAGATCTGCACGATCCGCACATTGTTTTTGACTTTACCGGAGCATACGGAATAAACGGGGCATGACAGCCTCGAATCATCCGCATGGGTATAAACTGCACCGGCTGCCGCGATGACAGCTGATGCAGTTATTATTTTTACAGCTTTTGAACCGGACTCGCTCATTCAAAAAGACCTTTTATTCCTTCAATAAATGACGGATGCGGTCTCACGGCATGAGAGATGTCCTTGAGTGTAAGGCTGTTACTTATTGCAACAGTGAATTCGTCGATCATGTCGGATGCGCGGTCGCACATGATCTGCGCGCCGAGGATCCTGCCCGTCTCTTTGGCAATGACCACTTTGATAAAACCTCTGCCGGAGCCGGAAATGATAGTTCTGCCGTTTGAAGTCAGAAGTGATTTTTTCACATCCGCCTCGACACCTTTTTCTTTTGCCTCATCGACGGTGAGCCCCACACTTGCTATCTCCGGGAATGTATATACACATGAGGGAATAAGGGATATGTCGTACTGTTTTTCTTTGCCGGATATCGCTCTTACACAGTTGACAGCGTCGGTTTCGGCACGGTGAGCAAGCTGGATGCCGACACTGGCATCACCTATGGCATAAATGCCCGGAACGCTTGTCATGCAGTTGCTATCCGTTACAAGAGCCCCGCGCTGAGTCTCGATCTCAAAGCCCATGTCGGGAAGCACGGCTTTTCTTCCGGTTGCAACGAGTACGATATCCCCCGATACGGTCGTGTCCTTGTCCTTCATCTTGAATGTTACAAGGACTTTGCTGCCGTCCTCTTCGATCTTTTCGACAAGTGCTCCGGTATAACATGCAGTGCCTGATTTTCTCAGATTCATCGAAATACTCTGGGCAAACTCTCTGTCCATGTTGCTGAGGATCCTGGGAAGGGCTTCGATTATCGTGACTTTGTGTCCGAATTCGCTGCATGCAGTAGCGAATTCAAGACCGATAACACCACCGCCGATTATAATTATCTCTTCCGGGAGACCGGCAAAATCTGCGAGAAAACGGTCGGAATCCACGACTTTCGAGCTTTCGTGCCCTTCGATGGGAGGAATAAACGGCCTCGATCCGGTGGCAATTATGATGCTGTCCGCACGGTATTCGTTTCCTTCTTCATCTTTTACGACTCCCGGAGACGGAATGGAGGCGCGGGATCTGATCACACTGACTTTTGCGCGCTTCAGAAGATCCTCTACTCCGGATCTCAGCGTAGTGACCACATTCACACACGACTCATATGCTTCTGCCGCGGAGACTCCCAGTTCCCCCGAATGCAGGAGTGCCTTTGTGGGAATACAGCCTCTGTTCAGGCATGTGCCGCCGATATCGCGGGATTCAAAAAGAGCGCAGGAAAGTCCTTCCTTTGCGGCTTCGAGAGCGGCAGTATATCCGCCCGGACCTCCGCCTATGACGATGACGTTGTATTTATCCATATTCATCCTCCGCATTTTTTACAGAATTGTTGAAATATCCTCTGAGAATCCGATGCCGCCGGCAGTGAGAGCAGCATCTGTTATAAGTTTATTGGAAAAAGGTTTTCCGATTATATTATCCGCCATGAGACGGGGGATTTCCGAATCCATGTGATCTGTAGTGACAGAACAGTCGGTGATCGTATTCTCCGATACGGTCAGGCTGATGGTGACCGAACCCCAGTCAAATGTGCCGCTGTAAGTGACAGCGTCCTTGAGCAGTTTGTTGATTATCCAGTTCCTGTTTCTGAGTTCTGCGGCAAGCTCCGGCGCATCCCTATCCGCCGCTTCGGCGGGGAGATATTCCGAGGGGCCTCCGTAAATCTTCTCGAAAGA
This sequence comes from Oscillospiraceae bacterium, assembly GCA_017512745.1. Lineage (GTDB taxonomy): Bacteria > Bacillota > Clostridia > Oscillospirales > Ruminococcaceae > RGIG5675. The sequence goes on along the minus strand of JAFWEV010000095.1, from coordinate 35,369 downwards.
GGTCCTCAGCGCATCGGCCACTCTTTCCTCGTTCACTGAAGGATCGAGATCCGAGAGATTGACGACCCTGGATCTTACCGATCTTACTGCATGCTTTTTAAGTTTTGTCTCTGATACCGTGAGATAATCCCCGAGCTTTGACATGTCGCAGGATATCATGACTGTGCCGTGGTGGCACTTGTTGCCCCCGACCTCATAATACGCGTTGCCGGAGAATTTTCTTCCGTCTATCTCTATATCGTTCCTGCCGGTCTTCTCAGCATTGAATCCGAGGGATCTCATGGCATCGAGTATCACGTCGGTCTGTTTCTGCACATCATAATCGTCCCTGGTGCAGCAGAATGAGAAGCAGAGGTTTCCGAGGTCATGCCATACGGCACCGCCGCCTGAAAAACGCCTGACAAGATTGACTCCGTCGCGAAGGATCTCCTCGACTCTGCACTCCGCGTAGCAGTCCTGATTTTTGCCGATCACGACGGTCGGACTATTGCTCCACAGGTACAGGATAGGTGAACCGGGGAGCACGTTCTCGGTGAGAACATGCTCCCTGGCCAGATTTATGTATGGGTCGTGACTTGTGCTTCTTGAAAAATAGATCGTATCAGGCTTCAAATTCATATTTGAGTTTGAGGCTTCTTGCGGCCAGAACTTCATCAGGTCTGCCGATAGGAGAGGTGTACGGCGCGCCGTGCAGTTTCTCTCCGTTCTCAAGAGCTGTTTCATAGAGTTTGAGGAAGGCATCGATACAGTCGTCGAGCGTCTCCTTGGACTCTGTTTCTGTCGGTTCGATCATAAGGGCTTCGTGTACGATCAGCGGGAAGTACATCGTAGGAGGATGGATGCCGAAGTCGATAAGACCTTTTGCAATATCCATTGCCGTGATGCCGAGAGAGTGCTTCTCGTGCTCGAGAGTCATTACGAATTCATGCATGCATGTGTGGTCAAAGGCCATCTTGTATTTGTCTTTGAGTTTCACGCGCATATAATTTGCGTTGAGAACGGCGTTCGTGGAAGCCTCCGGTATGCCTTCCTTGCCGAGAGAAAGGATATATGTATATGCCTTGACCATAACGAGGAAGTTCCCGAAGAAAGACCTGACCGTTCCGATGGACTTTTCAGGCATGGAGAGGAATGCTTCGGAATCCTGTCTCTCGACGACCGGCCACGGAAGGAACTTCTTGAGGAAACTCTTGCATCCTACAGGACCGGCTCCGGGACCTCCGCCGCCATGAGGCGTTGAGAACGTCTTGTGAAGATTCAGATGGATGACATCGAAGCCCATATCTCCGGGGCGTGCGATTCCGGTGATTGCGTTGAGGTTTGCTCCGTCGTAATAGCAGAGTCCGCCGGCAGCGTGGACGATATCCGTGATCTCCTTGATATTCGGATCAAATATACCGACGGTGTTCGGATTCGTGAGCATGAGGCCTGCCGTATCCGGTCCGCATACGGATCTCAGTGTATCGAGATCGATACACCCTTCCTCGTTGGATTTGATGTTGACGATCTCAAATCCAGCCATATGGGCGGAAGCGGGGTTTGTTCCGTGAGCTGAATCCGGGACGATGATCTTTGTCCTGGCCAGATCTTTACGATCGGTATGGTATGCCTTGATGAGAAGCAGTCCGGTAAACTCGCCGTGTGCGCCTGCGGCCGGCTGAAGCGTCATGTCGTCCATGCCTGTTATCTCACAGAGCGACTCCTTGAGTCCAAGCATAAGTGAAAGTGCGCCTTTTGCCGTATCGGCGGGCTGCAACGGATGAAGACCTGTGAATCCGGGCAGGGAAGCCATATCCTCATTGATCTTCGGATTGTATTTCATCGTGCAGGAACCGAGGGGATAGAATCCGTCGTTCACACCTCTGGTCTGTTTGGCAAGCTGTGTGTAGTGACGGCTGATACCGGTCTCGGACATTTCGGGCAGATGAAGTTTCAGAGCGCGCTTCGGAGCTTTGATCTCATACTTCTCGACATCGCATTCGGGGAGGAGACCGAGTTTTCTTCCGGGTCTGGACTCTTCAAATATCAGTTTCATGAGAGTACCTCCTTTACGAGAGATGCGGCTTTGTCGAGTTCCTTTCTGGTGCAGAGTTCAGTGCAGCACCAGAGGATCTCATCTGATCCCATCACGAGGCCGGAGAGGATGCCGGCATCGGCAAGCTTTGCCTGAATGGCATCGGCGTCTCCGCCTTTGGTCACAAATTCGTTGAAGAATTCGCCTTTGTATTTGAGTTCAAGACCTGATTCTTTCAGCTTTTCCGCGAAATAGTGAGCCTTGGAAACACACTGTTCGGCAACTTCGACCATGCCGTCGGGACCGACAGCGCTCATATATACGGCTGCCGTCATTGCGCAGAGAGCTTCATTTGAGCAGATGTTTGAGCTGGCTTTTTCTCTTCTTATATGCTGTTCCCTGGCCTGAAGGGTGAGAACGAATGCGCGGTTGCCGTCGGCATCATGAGTTTCGCCTACGATCCTTCCGGGCAGTTTTCTCATCATGTCTTTCGTGGCCGCCATAAATCCGAGATAAGGCCCGCCGAAGGACATCGGGAGTCCGAGAGGCTGACCTTCGCCGACCGCAATATCGGCGCCGGCTTCTGCGGGAGTCTCGAGAAGAGCGAGAGCGAAGGGATAGCAGCTCATTACGGCTTTTGCACCTGCTTCATGCGCGAGTGCGTTGATGGCTCTGGCGTCCTCGATGAGTCCGTAATAGTTCGGCTGCTGGATGATGACGCATGCGGCATCGTCGCCGATCATCTCTTTCAGCTTTTCAATATCCGTGAGACCGTCCTTCTCCGGGATGATCTCGAGTTTGTTTCCGCTTCCGAAAGAGTATGTCCGGACAGTCGAAAGAACAAACGGATTGACAGCTGCGGATATGAGGATCCTGGATCTCTTCCTGTCAATGCACATGGCTGCGGCTTCTGCTGCGGCTGTTGCTCCGTCATATACGGATGCGTTTGCGACATCGAGCCCGGTGATATCGCAGATCATCGTCTGATATTCGAATATGGACTGAAGAACGCCCTGGCTTATCTCGGGCTGATACGGTGTATATGCCGTTACGAATTCTTCCTTTGACGTAACGCTTTTTACAATGGAAGGGATGTAGTGGTTGTAAGATCCGGCACCGCGCAGGACTGTGCCGAACTGCTTGTTGCGGGAGGCAAGCGAAGATACCTCTTTCCTGACCTCGAATTCGCTCTTGCCGGATGGCAGAGCCAGTTCGCCTTTAAGCTTCAGATCATCAGGAATGTCGGCATACAGTTCATCAAATGAACTGTATCCGGCTTCACGAAGCATCAGTTCTCTTTCTTCCGCAGTGTTCGGAATATAAGAACTCATATCGATTACTCCTTAGCCTTTTCCTCTTCAACAAACGCGGCATATTCATCCGCATCAAGGAGATCTTCCTGTGCGGAGACGCCCTCGACTTTGACGAACCATGCATCATAGGGTGCTTCGTTGATCAGTTCGGGGTGATCGAGCAGTTCTTCATTTATTTCGAGAACGGTACCTGTAACGGGGCTGTAGATATCGGATACGGCCTTTACGGATTCAACATCAGCAAATGCCTCGCCGGCGAATACTTCATCGCCTGCCTGGGGAAGGTTCGCAAAAACGAGATCGCCGAGTTCTTCCTGAGCATAATCGGTGATGCCGATGCATGCTGTGTCACCGTCGAAAGCAATCCATTCATGGGATTTTGTATATTTAAGTTCTGCAGGGAAATTCATGATTTTTACCTCCGAAATTTATTTTTGTCTTTTATAAAAAGGAAGTTTTACAACTTCACATTCAACTGATCTGCCTCTGACATCTACGGTAACCTTTGTTCCGAGTTCAGAGTATTCTTTTTCGACCATTGCCATAGCAACGGCTTTGCCGACATAGGGACACATGGTACCTGAAGTGGTGTGCCCGATTTTTCTGCCGTCGGCATAAATATCCATATGTTCTCTAACAATGCCTCTGCCTGTGACCTGGAGGCCGACTCTTATTTCCTTCGGTTCACCTCTTGCAATGATCGCTTCTTTGCCGATGAATTCGTCTTTGTCCAGCTTTACAAATCTTGTAAGACATGCTTCCACAGGGCTGAGCTCATCTGTCAGTTCGTGACCATAGAGAGGCATAGCAGCTTCAAGTCTCAGTGTATCTCTGGCGCCGAGCCCGCACGGAATCAGTCCGAACTCTTTTCCGGCATCCATGACAAGTTCCCAGAGTTCCGCTGCTTTTTCCGCGGGATAGTAGATCTCAAATCCGTCTTCACCGGTATATCCTGTTCTTGAGATTATCGAACAGATGCCTTTGATATCCACGTCAAAGATAGCTGTGTAATTCTTCTGGGGAAGACATTCCTCGGGGACGAGCTTCAGCATGATACTGTACGCAAGAGGCCCCTGAAGTGCTATCTGCGCGTAACTGTCGGATACGTCCTTGAGCTCGCAGTCGCCGGAGACATGGTCCAGCATCCACTGATAGTCCTTGTCCTTGTTTGCGGCATTGACGACTATGAAGTAGTCATTCTCTCCGCGCATGTAGACGATAAGATCATCGACTGTTCCGCCGTTCTCATTAGCCATGGGGCTGTAGCGTGCGCTGCCGGGTTTGAGAGATGTGTAATCATTGGTGAGGAGATGATTGAGGAATTTGAGAGAATCCGGCCCTTTGAGCGTGATCTCGCCCATATGTGAGACGTCGAATAATCCGGCTTTTTCTCTGACTGCTTTGTGTTCTTCTATTACACTGCTGTACTGTACGGGGAGAAGAAATCCTCCGAACGGGACGATCTTTCCGCCGTATTTGACATGAGTGTCATATAGAGGCGTCTTCTTTTCCATATTGCTATCCCTTCTTATAAATGAAATATAAAAAACGCGCAAAGCGCTGTGTGCACTTTTCGCGTCTCTGTTACTGAACCGATTGCAGCCGTTTCAGAGTTCCGTCAAAATCCAGTCCCTTTTACCTGAGAGATTATACGCTTTTTCCCCTTCGGTGCCGTATACCGGCTCTCCTGGATCCTTCGCCCGGAAACAATATTCAGTTTGAATGAATCGCGTATTTTTAATGTATCTTAAGTTTATCATTAATAAGACATCGGTATCAATAAGCCGTTTCGACAAAGTGAACGGAAAAAACTTGGCAATGTTGCGAATCGGGATAAGTGTTTGCAAAATACGTTGCGTTAATCTACAATTAACCAGGTTTATTCAATGCAGCGGGAGTTCGGTATGGAAATCTTTTTAATGGCACTGAATACGGTTGTTCCGATATTTATCATGATGATGGCGGGTTATGTTCTGTCGAAAGCAAACATAATCACTGATGAGATGTGCGTGGATCTTTCGAAGATCTACAATATGCTGCTGCTTCCTGCATCGCTTCTGGTCAGTGCGTATTCCAGCAACGTCAGGGAAAATGTCGCCGTGAAACTGATAGTATTCGGACTTGTGGGAGTTATTTTCTGCGTTATCGTCGGAAGGATTATGTTTCCTCCCAAAGAGGGCAACAAGCAGCAATTTGCATGGAACCACGCGATCTACAGAGGAAATATAGCTCTTGTCGGACTGGCTGTCACAGAGAGGATGTATCCCGACGGCGACCTCAGCAATATGGTATTGTTTATTGCCATAACGGTTATAATGGTCTCCGCCATCTCTGAAGTACAGATCTCCCGATACGGAGGCAAGCCTAAAAGCGGCATGGAGATCGTAAAGACTCTTCTGAAAAGCCCGGTCATGATGGCTAGCGTACTGGGACTGCTTCTCTCGGTCATCGGCCTCAGAATACCTGATATGCTGCTGAGTTCTTTCAGTACTATAGGAAAGGCCGCTACCCCGATCGGATTCATAGCTCTCGGAGCGTCGCTCAAGCTGAGAGAAGCAAGAAAATACATCACGAAGCTCTCAATTTTCATAGTGCTGAAGCAGATAGTTTTCCCGCTGATCATGGTAGCCATCGGCTGCGGTCTTCTGGGATTCAGAGGTATAGACACCGCATTTATCATTGCACTTCTGGGCTGTCCTCCGGCAGTAGTCACGTTTGCTGTTGCAAAGGCAAATCAGGATAAAGTAGATTCGGATCTTGCCGGTCAGCTTGTAGCCTTTTCAACACTGATGTCTGTATTTACGATGATGATACTGATAATCATAGTGAGCAAATTCGGACTGCTGTGAGTATGGATATAAAAAAATGACCCGAAATAATTCGGGCCATTTTTTTATATCTGTATGTCAGGAATTGTTTCTCGCGTATTCTTCCAGAAGAAGCGTCAGCTGGTCATTCATACCGGCGACCGTGTCTTCTACCGAAGCGTTATTTGAGAGCATCCCGGAAACGGAATCGATTATTGCGTAGTAGAAATCGGCGGAAGGACCTACTGTTACGCTCTTCATGTTCTCAGGTGTTGACATCAGCTGTTCGTATGCGGCTTTATACTGCGGATGCTCTTCTATGACTTTCTGATATTCAGCGGAATCGACTGATGAATATGTGCCCGGGATATATCCCGTGCCTGAGGCAAACTTAGCCTGAACATCATCAGATGTGAGATATTTCAGGAACTCTGCGGAAGCCTTGATCTTAAGGTCATCCCCGGAATCAAAGAGTACGATGCAGGATCCTGAAACGGTCGCACCGGCCGCCGAAGAATCGTCTACTTTGAGCATGCCCATGGCTCCGGTCTCAAAGGATTCCTCAGTAGCGGAAACTATTGCCGCCGTATTTGAAGAAGACGTAATGAGGAAGGGGATATTGCCCGCTATAAATGTATCTTTTGATGTATCCTCATTGAGAAGAGCCCCCGATTCATACAGTTCTTTCCAAACAGTCAGGAACTTTTCAAGTGCCCCGTTATCGATGCATTCGAGTTTTGTGGCATTGCCCTCGGTGCCGTTGTTCTGATCGACAAGATAGCTTCCGTCCTGTCCGAGCCAGTTGGCGAGAGACGGTGTATTCGGGATAGCCTGCAGGGCAGCTTTTTCGATAGACGGGTCGGCATTATAGATCGCGGTAAGATCCGTGAGGGACTCCGGGATATGATCCCATCCCATCGAATCTATGAGAGTTTTGTTATAGAAGGTAACAGTGGTTGATGTCGCGAACGGGACACCGAGCTGGACATTCGAGAACTTCCAGTTGGAGAGTGCGGCAGGGATAAAGTTGCCCACATAAGCGCTATCGATCAGACCTCTAGAGAGGGCATCGTCTATCGTGAGAGCACGTCCGGAGTTGTAGTAAGGGACTTTACCTGTTGCATCTGTCTGCATGATATCCGGCAGATCGCTGTAGTTCTTTGCGGAGAGCATCGTCTGCAGAAGACTGGTTGCGTCGGAGTACTGTCCCTGATAGACTGCATTGACGGTGATATTCTTTCCGTTCGTCTCATTGAAGCTCTTTACGATCTCATCCATTATGACGCCTGCCTGATCTGATGCGCTGTGCCAGAATGTGATAGTGACATCCGTGCTTCCGAGTTCCGTGCTCTGCTCAGGCTCTGAGGGTTGAGTCTCCGATGATGTGTTTCCCGATGCAGCCCCGCAGGAGGCGAGCATGAGGACCGATAAGAGCAATGCAATAATTGCTGTCAGTGTTTTCTTCATTTCATTTACCTCGTTTTTGTATTACATGCGTATGATAAATGATTCGGATATCCTGAAAAACAAAAAAGTGCGCAAAAAGACATCAACCGAAGGCTTTGGAGCTTTCGGTTGAAAACATTTGACATTGTGTACTAAATTATCACTTATAAACTGGAAAGTATGCCCAATTACTGGGCTTTCTTAAAGCTGTTATGCATTATCACAAACAGTATGAGGGATGGAATAAGCGAGATTGTAACACCCGCCAGTACAAGTTCGTAGTTCGAATCCTCCCAAGAATTGAGTTTTGTTATCCCGACCATAATGGTTCTGTACTCGGGTTTGGAAGCTGTTATGATCAGAGGCCACAGATAAGAATTCCAGAGAGTGAGAAAACTCTGTGTAAACAGAGTTATTAGAGTTGACCTCGAGATCGGGATCAGGATCTTTGTTACGATGCCGATATCACTGCATCCGTCAAGTTTCGCCGAATCAATGTATGATCTGGGAACAGTCATGAATTTCTGGCGCAGCATGAACACCTGTGAGGCGCTGACAAATGATACGATGCATATACCGGTATATGTGTTGAGAAGTCCCAGGTGGGATACCGTCGAGTAGTTTGTAGACAGAAGAATATCTCCCGGCATCATCATAGTCCCGAGGAGAAGAAAGAATACTACATTCTTGCCCCTGAAATCAAAATATGCAAAGACATAAGCTGCAAGTACCGAGAACACAAGTCTTACAAGGGAACCCGCAAATGAGACAATGAAGGAGTTGAGCATATATCTCATGAGCGGAGCCTGTGAGAGAGCATTCCGGAAGTTATTAAGATTTCCGAAACTCTCCGGAAGCAGAGCAGGCGACATGAATTCACTGTGTGTCTTGAATGCGGCAAATATACAGTAGATGACAGGGAAAACAACGATGACCGCCAGCGCAAAGGCGCATATTTCGATGATGATATCCGATGATTTTCTCTTTGACCCGATCATCTGTAGAACACCTTCTTTCTTGTGGCAAAGAAGATGATCACCGTGAGAAGCATCGTAAGGACAAAGCAAACTATACTTACCACTGCAGCGAGTCCGTAATCGGAACTGCCGAGTCCGGATGAATACATCATGTAGAGAAGCGTAGTCGTAGATCTAGAAGGACCGCCCTGAGTGATAATGATCATAGGTGCAGAGCAGGTCATCGCAAGGATCAGATTGGTTATGACGGTGTAGAGGATAGTCTGTGAGATCAGAGGGATCTTGATCTTCATTATGAGTCCCAGCCCCCTGGATCCGTCGAGCCTTGCGGCTTCAACAACACCTTTCGGAATGTTTCTGAGTGAGTAGAGGAACAGAAGATAGTTGAATCCTATACCCATCCATACGGTGAGAAAAACCACTGTGATCAATGACGTTTTGGGATCCTGAAACCATCTTGTGTTTATCCCGAATACCTTGTTAATGATCCCGAGGTCGGGGGAGAACATGGATTTGAATATGAGAGCAGCTGCCGACATGGAAATAGCCATCGGAAGAGTGAAGAGAAATTCGCTGATGCTGCCCAGCGTGCTCTTCTTTTCTGTGAGCAGGGCAAACAGAAGCGCCAGTATCATTGTCACAGGCACATTGAGCAGAGTGAGAAGCAGTGTATTGGATACGGCTCTTCCGAAGTCGCTTCGCGAGAAGACATAGGTGTAATTTGAAAGCCCGTCGAATCCCGTGATAAATCCTGTTGCGTTAACCTTGGAAAAACTGTTGATGATGATCCTTGCAAAAGGATAATAGGAAAACAGGACCGCGAAGATAAATATCGGGGCCAGGAACAGGATTATTGTTTTTTTCTGTCTCTTTTTCAAATACGATCCTTTTTTAATCCGGATTAACATGCACCATTATGTGCTTGACATCGGGAAAGTTCAGTTCGACCTGTTCGTGAACTTCTTCGGCGATATCGTGGGCCTCTATAAGCGTGAGTTCCCTGTGGACTCTGATCTCGGTATCGACATATACTTTTGAACCGAAAAGCCTTGTCTTCAGCAGATCGACCGCTTCGACACCGTTAACCTCCATGATAACATTGTATATTTCAGATTCGGTCTCCGTGTCACACGACCTGTCCGAGAGCCCGTTGATGGATGAGATCAGGATCTCGGCTCCTGATTTTATGATCAGCAGTGCAATAACGAATGCGACAATGTAATCGAGCCATTCGAAACCGAGAAGTTTGGATATGATGCTTATGAGGACCGCTATTTCCGTGAAGCAGTCGTTTCTGTAATTGAGCGAGTTTGCTCTGAGGATCAGGGAGTTGAGCTTCATGGCATACATCTTTGTGAAGATGAAAAGAAGGAACTTTGCCGCAAGAGCCGCAACACAGATCCACATGCCTAGAGTCGTTACGGTATCTTCATGATCGCGGAAGATAATACTCTTAATGTTGTTCCATCCGATCGAAAAGCCGGAATAGAGCATGAAGAACGAAAGGATGATCGTTGCGATGGACTCCATCTTCTCATGCCCGTAGGCATGCTCAAGATCCGCGGATTTGGACGATTCCTTTATGCCGATAGCGGAGATTATGGAACTGATCGAGTCGGAGGCTGAGTCAACACCATCAGCTATTAGGCTGTGGGTATGCGAAATATAGCCTCCCGCGATCTTGAGGACAGCCAGTATTATATTTATGACTATGGCTATAACTGTGACACCGATCATATTCCGCTCCGTTTGCTTTTATCATGCTGCGAGCTTCCTTAAGGGCAGCCCGCGTATTTTAATGATGGAAGAAACGCATTCCGGTAAAGGCCATTACCATACCGTACTTGTCGCATGTCGCTATGACGTGGTCGTCCCTGATGGAGCCTCCCGGTTCGGCGACATAGCTGACACCACTCATTTTTGCCCTTTCAATATTGTCACCGAAGGGGAAGAAAGCGTCAGATCCGAGAGATACTCCTGTTATGCGGGAGAGATACTCTTTCATCTCTTCTTTCGTGAACGGGTCCGGTTTTTCCGTGAAGTACTTCTGCCAGATGCCGTCAGCAGTCACATCTTCTTCGTTCTTGTTTATATATCCGTCAATGACATTGTCTCTGTCGGCGCGTCCGAGATTGGGACGAAACGGTAGAGAGAGAACTTTAGGACTCTGGCGGAGGAACCAGGTGTCAGCCTTTGTGCCCGCAAGACGTGTGCAGTGGATCCTGGACTGCTGTCCGGCACCGACACCTATGGCCTGTCCGCCGTAAGCGTATGCAACGGAATTGGACTGAGTGTACTTGAGGGTTATCATTGAGATGATGAGATCGCGCGAGGCCTCTGGGGGAAGATCTTTGTTCTCTGTCACTATGTTTTTGAGAAGATCTCCGTCGATCTTAAAGAAATTATGTCCCTGTTCAAACGTGATACCGAATACCTGCTTGGTCTCAGTAGCTTCGGGAACATAATCCGGGTCGACTTTGAGGATGCAGTATCCTCCTTTTTTCTTCTTTTTAAGTATATCAAGCGCTTCTTCGGTGTAGCCGGGAGCGATCATTCCGTCCGAGACCTCTCGCCTGATGATCTTCGCTGTAGTGACGTCGCAGATATCGCTGAGCGCGATAAAGTCGCCATAGGAGCACATCCTGTCCGTGCCTCTTGCCCTCGCATAGGCGCAGGCGAGGGGAGAATCGTCAAGACCTTCGATGTCGTCAACGAAACATGCTTTTTTTAGATCATCCGGAAGGGGAAGTCCGAGTGCAGCACCGGTCGGTGAAACATGCTTGAAACTTGCTGCTGAAGGCATTCCAAAAGCCTCCCTGAGCTCCTTTACAAGCTGCCATGAGTTGAAGGCATCCAGAAGATTTATATATCCGGGTCTGCCGTTGAGCACTTCGAAGGGAAGTTCAGAACCGTCGCGCATATATACTCTAGCCGGTTTCTGATTAGGGTTGCATCCGTATTTTAGTTCAAATTCCTGCATTTCCGTTACTCCTCATTGGCGTTGAATATCATGTCCCTGAATCCTGTTTTATCCGTATATCTCACGTACAGACTGACCTTGTTGCTGCGGTCAAGGCTCTCCCATATCTTTTTTCCGAAATCCTCCATATCCATATTGATGGAGAATTTGACAGGGTCGCCTTCGAAAGATGGCAGAGGATCTCCGTCATCGATATAGGTGGAGATGAAGTGACCGATACCGTCTTCAGCCGGATATGTGAAGTATGATCGCTCGCATGTCTCTCCGCGCTTTCTGAGTATGGCGATCCCACAGCTGCCTTCACGGTCCGTGAGTCCTGAGATCCTCGCCGTATAGCTCGGAGCGTCCGGCTCATATTCGCGAGTATCGAGGGCGCTTTTGAAAGTCTCTCCTCGGGATAGATAATCGTAGACGGTGTCTGTCTGATCACCGTTGGTAACAATAGTGAGATCTCCTATGACGCGCACAGCGTTGTACATGATAAGAGCTGGATCTTCGACTTTCGATTCATCGAACGCAGTTGTAAAAAGACGGTCTCCGTCAGTGCGGAAGACCCTGTTCCTGGAATTGCTGCTTCTGCCCATTATGAAATAGGCTATCACCGAACATCCGTTATAGCTGCCAATGGCAAGACCTCTTCCCGGATATGTCCTGCTTCTGAGATATTCAAACAAGTCTGTCATCGTATGACCTCATAATCTCCTTCTGAGACCTTTCTGAAAAGTGGCAGTTCCTGAAGATAAATTATATCTTCGCGCTTTGCTGCGTCTCCTTCGGCCAGGATGCATGCCTTTGCTACGACCTCAGCGCCTGCTGCCCTGACCAGATCCTCGAGAGCTGCCAATGATTCTCCCGTAGAAACGACATCGTCGATAAGGCAGACTTTTTTTCCCTTTATCTTATCGCTGTCTGATCCGTCGAGAAGGAGCACCTGTTCCTGTGTTGTGGTTATCGAGTGTACCGGAACACTTACAGGATGTTTCATATATGATTTCTCGGATTTTCTCGCAACGATGAAATCCTTGAGTCCGAGCTGTCTGGATATTTCATACGCAAGAGCTATGCCCTTGGCTTCAGCCGTAATAATAGCGTCACACCTGCCGATCTTCTCCGCCAGCAGCGGAGCGCAGGCGCTCACAAGTTCGGTGTCGGAGATGACGACAAAACTTGCGTATGCCATATCATTGCCGATATCGACAAAAGGAAGGTCTCTCTTTAACCCTGCCAGCTCGATAGTGTATTTGTCCATAAGAATCACCCCTGTCTGTTTTTGCACATAAGAAGTATACACTTATTGACTTGACAAGGTAAACCTGAAAACCTGCAGATGACCCGGGTAAATATGTTCAAAATATCTTAAATGGGACAGAATTCGGTATAATAAACAAAACAGAGATCGAAAGGTGAACATTACGATGGAAGTGTGGACGATACAGCCTGCAGAAGCATTGAATGAGATAGAGAAATACGGCAGCTACAGATGTGATCCCGCAAGATCATTCAATCTTTCGAAGTCAGACTCCCTTGAGCCGGCATATAAATGGCTGATGGGGAAGATGAGAGAGAAGATAGGCGATGAACCCGAGGGTGTCGAATATCCTATATGGGCATGGCACACATGGAATTTTGAGAGGAAGGCTCCCGACCCGGAAGATCCTTCTTTTCTGAAGCGTGAGACGGAAAAAGTCCTGATGACCCTGGACATTCCCGACGACAGACTTGTCCTCACTGATTTCGACGCATGGCACGGCGTTATGATGAACGCTTATGTCTCCGCTGCGGTCACGGAGGAGGAATATAACGCTGCAGAAGAAAAACTGGAAAACCTGCCTGAGGATGAACTTGCCGATGAGATAGCAAGATCCTGGGACAATGTGTTTCTCACGGATAGAGTTGAAACGGATTATCTCGAAAGAGGAAGGTATATTCAGGCGACGTTCTGGGAGATCCTGCCGGAGTATGTTAAGAACGTGGAAACACTCCCGCCGAACGCTGTTGAAGAAGTATAAAATCGAGCATGTGGCTGACAATTTTAGCCGTTGACACCTCATGGAAACTTTGCTAATATAGTTAGGCTGAATTGAAGCGATGAGTCACTAGCTCATTCGGCAGAGCATCTCCCTTTTAAGGAGAGGGTGCGGGGTTCGAATCCCCGGTGACTCACCAAAGACCCGATATTTGAAACTGGTAAAAGTTTCGGTATCGGGTTTTTTGCTGTGGATAAACCTGCAAAAAAAGACACAACACTCTTCATGTTGCGTCTTTTTTATAGAATACCCGAACTTAGACCGCCGGATCGCCTGAAAACGAAGGAATGCTTATTGCCCTGATGTGTCTCGACCACCTGCGGCAAAGCAGAAGTGCTATGACCGTGGAGATAAGAGTCGTTACTGCATTTGTGAATATGATCCCGTCAAGACCAAAGTAATGTTCCATCAGCAGCAGAACGGGAACAAAAATCAGGCCTTTCTGCATCAGGGATGTCAGGGTTGCAAAACTAACCTTTCCGGTAGCCTGAAGATATGTCGAACACATGTGGTATATTCCTTCCAGCGGCACGGACAGCAGAGAACCAAGCATCATATATCTACCGAGACTGATGATATCCGGGTCTGAGCTGAAAGCGGCAACAAACTGTTCGCGGAAAATGAAGAATGCACCTGACATAAGCAGCGCAACCCCTACACATACAGTTCCAACCTCAACAACAATCTTGCGGGTGCGCGTATGTTCCCCTCTACCGTACGCATAAGAGATAGCAGGCTGCACCCCCATACATAAGCCCATAACGATCATCGGGATCAGCATTGCGCTTTTTCCCGCGACACTCCGTGCGGCTACTGCGATATTACCGTAGGATACCGTGAGACGGTTTGAGATCGTCGAAGAAAAACTCATGAGTAGTGTACTTGCTGCCATCGGCAGTCCGAGACCCAGTACGCGGAGAGAGATTCCTTTGTTAAGGGTGAAGTCTTTAATGGAAAGCGAAAATGCTTTTTGTCCTGACATTGCTTTGAGGAGCAGTATCATACTGACGATATTACCGATAACGGTAGCTAGAGCCGCACCGCCGCAGCCCATACGGAATACGCCGATGAACAGCGGATCGAGAGCAACATTGAGCAGTGTTCCGGACATGGAGGCAGTCATAGCGTCTTTGACATTCCCATCCGCACGAACAGTGTTTCCAAGTGCGCCGCTGGCGATCATGAAAGGTGCCCCGATGGCGAGGATCCGCAGATATTCTAACGTATAACGGGCCGTTTCATCATTGGCACCGAGAAGCACAATAAGGAAATTCATCCCGAAGAGGATCAGAACTGTCAGAACAAGTCCCAGCCCGAGTGAGGAATACAGTGCAAATGTACTGTATTTTTTTACAAGTTCGCCGTGGTTTTCACCCAATGCGATAGAGCAGGCAGTGCAGCTGCCGAAACCTATCAGAGTATTGAAAGCCGAAATTACGGAGAAGACAGGACCCGCCAGTGAGATCGCAGCCAGCTGAAATCGGTCTCCGAATCGGCCGATAAAGAAAACATCGGCGAGATTGTACATAACAGTGACCATCATGACCAGGATCACGGGGAGGCTCATTTTCAGCAGCAGTTGTCCGGTGCTGCCCTCTCTTATCAGTTTTTCTCTTTCCATAATGAGCATTTTCCTCTATTAATCAGACACTTGTTTTATTAATGCAGCTATAGTATATTGCTGCATGAGAGGAATAACAACCGATAATATTCGAACAAATGTCGGAATAATGTGCGGAGAAGCAAAATGAATAAAAAAGATAACCGTCTGACCCGTGAGACAGACGAAAAGATCATCCGTTCGGTATACTTCATGATGACAAAGGAGCACCGTCCTATCAGCAGGATCACGGTCAGGGAGATCTGCGAACAGGCGGATATACACAGGTCGACGTTTTATGCACATTACAGGGATGTATACGATCTGGTAGAAAGAGTCGAGCAGAATATGTCTCGTCACCTGACTGAGGCATTTCTCCGAAAACTGGATGAAGGGGCGCCTGCACGAGAATGCTTCATCGAGATCCTGACTTTTATTTGTGATCATAGTGAATTCTATCTGTATTATCTTACGGAGAGCGAGAGCTCCGGGGTTCTGCAGCTGGCGTGGAATATAATAAGCGATCGGTTTTCCTCTTCCGTTCTGCCGGAGCGTTTCGGTGTGAGTACGTATGATGAGATGAAGTTTCACGGCGCATTCTTTCTTTTCGGGCTGACAGCTGTAGTGCGTCTGTGGCTGCAGGACGGCTGCCGGGAAAAACCAGAAGAACTTTATGATATCATCCGCCGCCAGGGCAGTGTTCAGAATGCCATGACTGAGTGGTGATAAAGAAGAGCCGGATAAGGAATATGATCACTTGGCAGCCCGGTATTGATCGGTGCGGATATTGTAATGCTTTTTTGCTATAATCTTGATATAACATATCGGCAACAGGTACCGGATCATAAGGAGCTTTTATCATGTTTAAAAAGCTGATCGCTATCGGAGGGATAGTTATTATGGCACTCGGATTATTAACGGGTTGCTTCGCCAGAAGCTATACGATTGGCAAGAATCCGAAACTTGAAGAGATCACGAGCATCACTGCCGGCGGAGGCGGGATGGAGTACACTTCGCAGTGGAGTTACTCCGCAAGAAGATCGTCCAAAGACGGGAAATGCGAACTCAACAGAGTCTTCTGGGATGAAAGTTCGAACGAAATGAAGGATATAACTGTCGAAATATCGAAATATGAATACGAAAAGATCATTCAATCAGTGGATGGCCTCAAATATGAAAAATACAATCCTCCCAAGAATGTAATGGACGGATCATCCCAGTCTGCCAGGATCTACTGGCCTAAAAGCCCGTCCGGATCCTACAGGATCAATTTCGGTGAGTCGGGAATGAGAGAACTTATGTACGCATTTAACGAGGTCTGGGAAGCAAACGCTTACAAGGCGAATGACCCTGTCGATATCACCGGGATCACATATTTCTCATTCGGCTTCGGTCCGACAGACGTAGCGGATGGTGCCTCGCGTTATGCGGCGGAGATTGACGAGGAATCCGGCGAAGTGACTCTCACATACAAGGAACCTGGACCGGTCGATGAAAAGACCGCTGCGGCTGATCCTTCGTTTGTGGATGAGATCATAAGGATCATGAAAGAAGACGGAGCCGATAGATGGAATGGTTTCAGCGGCAACGACAGTTGGGTGATGGACGGATCGGAGTTCAATCTTTACGTGATCCTGGAAGACGGTACCGAGATCAGTGCGGGCGGAAGAGAGAACTATCCCGACGGGTTCGGGAAATTCACTGAAGATGTGAAAAATCTTTTCGGAACGGTTTTCAACTGACATGATAAAAATATGGCATGGTGCTGAACGCGAGTTCTGCACCATGCCTCATTTTTTTGTCAGTCTATTATTCTTTGTCTTCCCTTATGAGGATCCTCACGGCATCGCAGGCAGCCTGGATGGTCTCCTCCATATTACCCCAGTTCATAATGGCGCCGCCTCTGACACCCCTGATAGAGCAGAGAACGAAGATGGCTGCGCATTCCATCTCACTGCAGCAGACACCTGCCCGCTGCCATGCTACCCAACGCTCTTTGAGTCGCGCTTCGACCGGAGAGTTTTCCGGCTCAAGTTCGCCGTAGAACGAATCTTTTGACTGCGAGATTCCCTCAAGAGCATTGAGTCCTCTTTCTTTGCAGGCTCTGACAAGCGCGTCAACAACATGCCTGTTGGCAATGGCCGGGAATTCTACCGGAACATAATGGATCGTGGTTCCTTCATCGCGTACGGCGCCCGTGACCACGCAGCAGTCGTAGATCTCTTCATCTTTGGGATCTTTTACGGTTCCTGCGGTTCCGATCCTGATAAATGTTTTGGCGCCGCAATTTATCAGTTCCTCGACGGCGATAGCCGTGGACGGGCATCCCATTCCTGTGGATGTCACCGAGACTTTGACTCCGTCAAGATAACCTGTCCATGTCTTGTGTTCCCTGTTGTGGGCAACCAGGACCGCATCATCGAGATAGGATGCGATAATATCCGTTCTGAACGGATCGCCCGGAAGGAATACATATTCTCCGATATCTCCCTGTTTCAGCCTGACATGGTACTGAAGTCCGTCATCTGTCAAAAACATAATATCTACCTCTTTTCAATGATGTTGATTAAAGTATACCACATATACCTCCCGGTCCGTTTTCTGTTGTTTTTTGCATCCGAGTGAATTATTCTTTGATTGAGAAACACAAGAGGTGAACAGGATGCTGCTGAAGAACGGGAAGATATATATCGAACGCGGAGTTTTTGCAAGGGATCTCAGGACGGAAGAGGGGATCATTGCGGAAGTCGGGGATCTTGAGGCTGTTCCCGGCGAAGAGATCATAGATCTTGAGGGAAGAACTGTGGTCCCAGGATTCAACGACTCGCATCTCCACCTCATAATGAACGGATACAACTTGAATCAGCCGGATCTCAAATCCGCGAGATCGGTAGATGATCTCATAGAAAAGTGCAGGCCATTCATAAGAGAGAATCCCGGGACTGTGAGAAACGGAATGTTTGCTTCCGGATGGAACCAGGATCTGTTTGAGGAGGACAGGAGGATCCCGACCAGACAGGATATGGACAGGATCTCGACTGAGATCCCGGTGGTCCTGCGGAGAACGTGTGCGCATATAGCATGCGCCAATACACTTGCAGTCAAGATGCTCGGTATAGATTCCGGTTCAGAACAGTTCGAGGGCGGAAGGTTTACTGTGGGTCCGGATGGAGAACCGGACGGAGTATTCTATGAAGGCGCGGTAAAGATGATCATGGGTGTCATCCCCAAGCCGGATATGCAGGCTGCGAGAAAGTACATGCTGGATTCGATGCGCAACGCCATAAGTATGGGGGTCACCAGCGTGCAGTCCAACGACCTCGGAACATTCTATCCGAACACTCCTGATTTGAGAGAGATGATAGATTCAGCTTTTAGAGACGGAGTGTGCCCTGTAAGATACCATTATCAGGCGGCTTATCCGAGTCCGGATGCTTTTCTCAAGGATTGTGAAGCAGGACTATTCGACGGAAAGTACAGAGAATCTCTCGGAACAGTGACC
The DNA here is from genome assembly GCA_017512745.1 of Oscillospiraceae bacterium. Lineage (GTDB taxonomy): Bacteria > Bacillota > Clostridia > Oscillospirales > Ruminococcaceae > RGIG5675. Next base: position 16,703 of record JAFWEV010000095.1, on the reverse strand, counting down.
ATGGGAGACCTTAAGCTCTTCAAGGACGGAACACTCGGCGCCAGAACCGCGCTTATGACAGACGACTATGCGGATATGCCGGGGGAGAAAGGCACGGAGGTCCTCTCCGACGGAGACCTCTGCAGATTTATAGATATCGCCGAAGAATACGGGGTGAGGATCTGTATCCATACCATCGGCGATGAAGCTGCGAGAAAAACGCTGGCCTGCTTTGAAAAACATATGACCAGGGGCAATCCGTTAAGACACGGTATTATTCATTTCCAGATAACCGACAGGGAAATAATAGAGAAAACTGTTGATTTGGGCCTTCAGGTGCAGTACCAGCCCATATTTCTCAACTACGACATGTATATTGTCGAATCGAGGGTCGGGAAGCAGCTGGCTTCGACTTCGTACGCTTTCGGGACATTCTCGGGGCTCGGAGGAGACATGTCCTTCAGCACCGACTGTCCTGTTGAAATGCTTAATCCTTTTAATAACATCTACAGTGCGGTTACGAGAAAGGACCTTTCGGGATATCCGGACGGCGGCTGGAATCCCGGTGAACGGCTCGATGTAGAGACATGCATAGATGCATATACTGTTGGCAGCGCCAGGTGCCAGTTCCAGGAGGAATACAAAGGCAGACTCAGAAAGGGATTTGCCGCTGATATGGCAGTTCTTGACAGAGACATATTTACATGTGATTCCGTTGAGATAAAGGACATCAGACCCTGCATGACCATTGCGGGCGGCAGGATAGTCTATACGAGATGAGAGGCAGAGTTTGGAGAGATCGCTCAAAAACAGAACAATCTTTCATGTGGATGTCAATTCGGCATACCTCTCATGGTCTGCCGTCTCAATACTTAGAGAGCATCCCGGCGCTGTGGATCTAAGGACCATTCCATCGGCGGTAGGCGGAGATGTGGAGAAGAGACACGGAGTCATCCTGGCGAAATCGATCCCGGCGAAGAGATTCGGAGTAACAACCGGGGAACCCGTGGCGCAGGCGCTTAGAAAGTGCCCCGACCTTGTGCTGGTAAGCCCCGACTTCAGGATCTACAATGCATTCTCACAGAGATTCATCGCGATACTAAATGAGTATTCCCCGGTAGTGGAGCAGGCATCTATCGATGAAGCTTATGTGGACATGACCGGAACGCATCTTCTGTATCATGATGCTCTTTCCGTAGCATACGAGATAAAGGATAGGATAAGAAGAGAACTGGGATTCACGGTGAATATCGGGATATCCGACTCAAAGCTTCTGGCAAAGATGGCAAGCGATTTTGAGAAACCCGACAAAGTCCACACGCTTTATTCGGATGAGATGGAAGAGAAGATGTGGCCTCTGCCTGTCGGAAACATGTTCGGCATAGGTAAAGCTACTGCCGCACAGCTGCAGGCCATGGGCATGAAGACCATAGGAGATGTGGCGAGGCAGGATAAAAAACTGCTCATCTCAAAGTTCGGTGTGAAGTCCGGAACGCATCTGTACGATTCCGTGAACGGAATAAGTCATTCGGAAGTTACGACGGAGAGGGAAGACAGAAAGAGTTACGGAAATTCCGTTACCCTTTCGGAAGATGTGACAAAGGATAATTATAAAACGATGCTCAACCCGATACTTCTCTCTCTCTCGGACACCGTTGCTTCGAGAATGAGAAAAGACGGAGCAAAGGGAATCACCGTGACCGTTCAGCTCAGGACGAGCGAATTCGTCAATCACTCCAGGCAGGATACTCTCGCAAAACCGACGGATGATGCCGATGTTATTTACGGCAAGGCAAAAGAACTGTTCGGAGAGCTCTGGAACAAAAATGACAGGGTGAGGCTGATCGGCGTAACGGTATCAAATATACAGGATGACACATTCGTGCAGATGAACCTCTTCGAGGAACAGACTGAGCATGAGACGGATGAAAAGAAGGAAAATCTCCTTAAAGTTACGGATGAGATAAGAAAGAAGTTCGGGAAGACATCCATAACAAGGGGATCGCTGATAAAGAACAGTGACACTGCAGGAATAGGGAGCAAGGAAGACTGATATGGCTAAGGGACCGGATAAGACAAATGTAATGAGAGTGCTCGACCAGAAGAAGGTAAAGTACAACAGCTTTTTCTACGGCGACGGCACTGCGATGAGCGGAGAAGAGGTGGCGTCCATGCTGGGATTGCCCGCTGAAAGAGTATACAAGACGCTTGTCAGTTCAGGAAAAAGCGGAAACAAATATGTCTTTGTCATACCCGTGAAGGAAGAGCTGGACCTCAAGAAGGCTGCAAAGGCAGTCGGAGAAAAATCCATAGAGATGCTTAAGCAGAAGGATCTGCTTCCGACCACGGGATACGTTCACGGAGGGTGTTCCCCGATAGGTATGAAGAAATTCTTTACCACAACGCTCCACGAAAGCGCGAAAGAGCAGGAGACCATATTCTTCAGTGCGGGGAAAATAGGAGCGCAGGTCGAAGTATCTCCCAAAGATCTCGAAAATGTAATAAAATTACAGTATGCGGATATAACGGTTTGAAAGGAAGAAATACTATGAAAAACGGATTTGTCAGAGTTGCGTGCGGGACACCGAAGCTCAAACTCGCAAACTGCGAATATAATGCCGAACAGACTATCGAGATGATAAAGGCGGCGGATAAGGAACAGGTCTCCCTGCTGATCCTTCCCGAACTCGGGATCACCGGTTACACGTGCGGAGATCTTTTCAACCAGGAAACGCTCCTGAGATCTTCCATCGACGCCCTCGGAAAGATACTGGATGCAACAAAAGGAACGGAGATCATAACTGCTGTAGGCGTTCCGGTTGGAGTTTACGGGAGACTGTACAACTGCGCCGCAGTGATCCAGAACGGAAAGATCCTCGGCATTGTTCCGAAAACCAATATTCCGAACTACGGCGAATTCTACGAGAAGCGCCATTTCTCTCCCGCAAAGAAAAAGATAGAATATCTGACCGTGTGCGGACAGAAGGACGTCCCGTTCGGACCCGGGATCGTGTTTGAATGTGAAGATATACGTTCATTCAGATTCGGCATCGAACTGTGCGAGGACCTGTGGGTCCCGGAGTCTCCGTCACTGGATATGTGCGCTGCCGGAGCCACGATCATCGGCAACCTCTCCGCCAGCAATGAGATAGTGGGAAAAGACGAATACAGAAGACAGCTTGTCGCCGCCCAGAGCGCAAAGCTCATCTGCGGATATATCTATGCCGACGCAGGAGAGGGCGAATCGACTTCTGACCTCGTATTCTGCAGCCACAATTTCATAGCTGAGAACGGCGTGATCCTCAATGACGACCGCTTTGACGGCGGTCTCACGATGACAGAGATAGACGTGGAAAAACTCGAATATGACCGCAGAAGGACGCAGATGTACTTTGAGCACGGCGCAGGAGAGCATCTGTTCGTACCGTTCAATATAACCGTCAGGGACATTGATCTCACAAGATACTATGCTCCGAATCCGTTTATTCCGGAAAATGATACGGAGAGAGACAAGAGATGCAACGACATCGTGAGGATCGCATCTCTCGGACTGAAGCGCAGAATGGAGCATACATGGTGCAAGAAAGCTGTCATCGGCCTTTCCGGAGGACTGGATTCCACCCTTGCAGCACTCATAATAAGGAATACCCTGGATATGATGGGCAGACCTCATGAGGATATGCTCGCGATCACGATGCCTTGCTACGGCACCACTGCGAGAACGAAGGACAACGCGGTGATACTCGCGGAAGAACTCGGTGCTGAGATAAGAACGATAGATATTCAGGCAAGCGTTGATCTGCATCTCAAGGACATCGACCACGACGATTCGCTCCAGAACAATGCGTATGAGAATGCACAGGCGAGAGAGCGCACGCAGATCCTTATGGATGTTGCGAATGATGTAGGCGGAATGGTCATAGGCACCGGAGATCTCTCAGAACTTGCTCTCGGATGGTGCACATATAACGGAGATCACATGAGCATGTACGGAGTCAACGGATCGATCCCGAAGACTCTCATAAGATATGTTGTCGACTATATAGCCAGAGAAGAGCTGAAGAAGGGAAATCAGAAACTGGGCGAGTGTCTCCTGGACATCCTCGGAACACCGGTATCACCTGAACTCCTGCCTGCCAGTGAAGGCGAGATCGTGCAGAAGACGGAGGACATCATAGGACCGTATGAACTTCACGATTTCTTCCTCTATTATGTTATGAGATGGGGGTTCAGCCCGCTCAAGGTCTACAGACTGGCTTGTTATGCTCTTAAGGGAAGGTATGATCCGGAGACGATAGCAAAGTGGATCAAGGTTTTCTACAAGAGATTCTTCACACAGCAGTTCAAGCGCAACTGTCTGCCTGACGGTCCGAAGATCGGAAGTGTCGCTCTTTCACCGAGAGGTGACTGGAGGATGCCCAGTGATGCGGACAGAGCGATCTGGGATAAGGAACTGGAGCAGATATAATCTGATCTGATACGCAGGATCTGCCCGTAGGCAATACGGACAGATCCGTTTTTTATGCTTCGCTGAAACGGAGATGAAAAGAGTATAATTAAGCAAAGAACAGAACATGGAGATATGGGCTAAATGGAGATAATAGGCAAAGAAAACGACATACTGCTGAAAACAGAACTCGGAACCGTACGCGGAAATGATCAAGGCGGCTGTTATGAGTTCCTCGGGATCCCCTATGCCCGTGCGGCAAGATATGAGTACGCCGTGCCTGTTGATGAATGGAGCGGAACGCTTGATGCAACCAGAATGGGAAAAGCCTGCCCGCAGATGAGATCGTGGGTGCCGCATCTTGAGAATCCGCACAGAATGTTTTATCACAGAGAATTCCGTGAAGGCCTCGAGTTCGAGTATTCGGAAGACTGCCTCAACCTGAATATATTTGCCCCTGCCGATGCAGCGGGATGTCCCGTGATTGTTTTCATGCACGGCGGAGGGTTTGATTCGGGTTCAAATGCGGAGGAACCCTTCAGGGGCTATGCTCTTGCCGGAAGAGGGATCGTCAGTGTTTTTATCAACTACAGAGTCGGTGTGTTCGGATATTTTGCCCACGAGGAAATTAAGAATCAGTACGGCAGAGAAGGCAACTTCGGGCTGGATGATCAGCTGACCGCAGTAAAATGGGTGCGCAGACACATCTCTGACTTCGGAGGCGATCCTGACAACATAACATTGCTCGGACAGAGCGCCGGAGCCATATCGATACAGTACATGTGTCTCAACAAGGACAACGCCGGTCTTTTCAGAAGAGCTGCCATGATGTCCGGAGCGGGGCTGTTTCCGAAGTTCTCCCTTCCTAAACCGGCTGCCGACACGCGAGAATACTGGCAGCAGTTTATTGAGCATGCCGGATGCAGGACTTTTGAGGAATTCAGGGCTCTTGAGCCCGAAAAAGTAATAAGAGCGCTCGATGTATTCAAGCAGGGAAGAAAAGACAATGTCTACAACACCATGCCCGTAATCGACGGAGTGCTGATAAAAGCTCCGATCGATACGATAATCTCAGATCCGCTCAGAATAGATTACCTCATAGGCTATACGACGAACGACATGTATGCCCCTATTATGGCGAAGATAGGAAATGATTTCGGGCGGGCCAACGGCGCATATATCTACTATTTCGACCTGGATGCGCCCGGAGATTCCAACGGAGCATTTCACTCCTCGGACCTGAGATATATGTTCGGAAGACTGGATCAGTCCTGGAGACCCTACGGCAAAAGAGACAGGGAAGTATCGGAAGCTATGATGGACTATATGGCCTCCTTTGCAAAAACCGGCGACCCGAACAGCGGAAACAAAAACCTCTTGAAATGGGAAAAAACCTCCCGCTCACAGCACAGAGTCATGTGTTTCAGGAAGAACAGATCCTGCATGGGAAGAGCGAGTCTTCTGAAACTTACATATAACATGATCACAAAAGGAGATCCCAAATCGTGAAATTCAGACATCTGTTCAGACTTGATGAATCCGCTCCGTCTTACCGCATTTATAATGCTGACGGGGTGACGATGCGGCTCGATTTTTTTGAGAATATACTGAGGGTCGCAATGCTGCGCGACGGCACGGACCTCATCCCGACATGGAGTGTATGTCCGGGAGAGTACAGGATGCCTCTTGAGGGCAGGAACAAGCTGTCAGTGGAGGGATTCACGACTGTTGAACCTGAAGTGGTGTCAGGCGGGGAGCATACCGAATTTGAACTGGCCGGTATAAAATTCTCTGTCGAGCATATGAACTTCAGGATAACCGCCCGTAATGAGAACGGGATACTCTATGCCGACAGAAGCGGGCTGGCATACAATTTCGACGGCGAGCTGGGTGACGGATCGGTCCATTTCACAATGAGAGAAGAGAACGAGGAGATATTCGGACTCGGTGATAAATGCGGAAGCGTCAACAAGTCAAAGAGAAGTTTTGAACTAGGGACCGATGACGCTATGGGATTTTCAGCGGAGGGCAGCGATCCGCTTTATAAACATCTTCCGTTCTATATCTGCCGCAACAGTGCGGGGTCTTACGGGGTCTATTATGATACATATTCGAACGGCCGCATAAATTTCGGGGAAGAGCACGACAATTACTTTGAACCTTTCAGTTCTATCAGGTTCGAAGAGGAGAACATGGTATTCTACCTGATCATGGGAACTCCCATGGAGATCGTCAGCCGGTTCACGGAGATGTGCGGAGGCGCAGCTCCCGTACCTGACTGGGCTTTCCGTTACTGCGGCAGCACGATGACATATACGGATGCTCCAGATGCCGATGCACAGCTCAGGGGCTTTGTCGAAAAATGCAGCGACTACGGCATACAGCCGGGGGGATTCTATCTCTCAAGCGGCTACACCCAGATAGGCGACAAGAGATGCGTGTTCCACTGGAACCGCGAGAAGATACCATCACCAAAAGACCTTTCCGATTTCTTCAGGGAGAACGGGATGGAGATCATGCCGAACGTCAAGCCTGCTTTTCTCACGGATAATCCTCTGTATGATGAGATAGCGGAAAACGGATGGTTTCTTTATCTTGATGACGGAAGTCCAGCTCTGTTTCCGTTCTGGGGAGGTATGGCAAGCTATCTCGACTTTACCAACCCCGGTGCATATGGATTCTGGAAAAAATGTGTTGCGGAAAACCTTGTCGATTACGGATACAGAAACATTTGGAACGACAACAATGAGTATGATGTCTGGGACAGAGGTGTCTATGCATACGGATTCGGAAAGAGGATAAGCGCAAGACTCATCCGGCCTCTGTTCTCGTATCTCATGTCCAGGGCGAGCAGGGAAGCGTGTATTGAAAGAGACGGTTTCCGGGATTCGGAACCTTTCATGATATCCAGATGCGCTATAGCCGGCACACAGCGTGTTGCAACGACTTGGACCGGGGACAACAGGACCGACTGGCGAGACCTGAGATTCAACCATTATCAGGCAATGACGATGTCCCTGTCCGGCTTTATATACTTCGGGCAGGACATAGGAGGCTTTTCCGGACCGAGTCCCGACAGGGAACTGTTTTTAAGATGGATACAGTACGGTATATTCACTCCGAGATTTGTGCTCCACTCATGGAAGCCCGATTCTGAACCGACGATGCCCTGGCTGCATCCCGAACTGCGGGAGACGGTGAAAAGGCTGTTTGATCTAAGAGACAGCTTCATCCCGTATCTTTCCGCTCAGATGCAGAAATGCGTAGATGAGACGAGACCCCTGATTTATCCCGTTTTCTTAAAATGCCCCGGATATGATCCAGACAGTGATGCGTTTTTCTTCGGGGACGATATACTTGCGTGCCCAGTATTCGACAGAGATGCCCGGGAAGTTACGGTACTTCTTCCGGATAATGCGGAAAACTGGGTACTGCGCGGCAGGGAAGGAGAATATAAAGGAGGCACAGCGGTCAGTATACCGTGTGCCCCCGAGGATGATCCCGTATGGTTTATAAGAAACTGAATCAGATATCGATTATGTTCTGCTCGTAGGACTCTTTGAGACGGACCTCCTTGAGCTCCTGAAGCTCCTCCACTTTTCTGCGGGAGAGTGGGTATGCGAAGAACAATAGTGCCGCCATGACTCCGAAGAGAACTGCGGGTATCAACGTTGCCAAGTCATACATCTTTCTGAGATTGGAGAGAGTCTGAACAGCACCCTTCTCATAATTGTAGCTCATTCCGAGAAGTGCGCCGTTGACGCAGAGGGCGGAGAGCACCTGACCGAACTTTCTGAAGAAATTGAAAATGGAGTATGCGGTACCGTCATCGCGGCTGCCTGTCTTGACCTCGATATCGTCGATGGAATCGGTGACCATTGCCCAGAGCTGCATAACAAGGGTCGTAAGGCCGCACCCGCTTATGAAGTTCATAATAAGGAATACCCATATGAGGATCGAGGGGTCCATTCCCTTGAGGAAATAGAGAATAAGATTTGCTGCGGCTGCGAGCGCCACGCCCGGAGCCGTTATCTCTTTCTTTCCGATCTTCCTGGCGAGTTTAGGCAGGAAGAACATGAATATGATCATAGGAGAATATGTACATGCCTGGGTCGCGAGGTTCATCCAGTTTGCATGGAAGTAATCATTGAAAAGATATGTGTAGAAACTCTGGGTGAACATCTGACCTGAGAGCAGCAGCATTGATATAAGGCTGATTGCGACAAACGAACGGTTCCTGAACAGAGTTTTTACCGCTTTTACGGCTGCACCCTGTTCTTTTGGACGCGGTTTTGTCTTAACACGTTCTTTGTTCAGAAAGAAGCTGACAAGAAGCATGGCAAAGGAAACGACAGCCATAATGGAGACGCCGAGAATGACCGGTTTGTACTGCATATCTGTGATGATCTTGCCGTTCTCACCTATTACCGGATTTCCGTCAGGACCTATCCTGTTTGCGTAGGCAAAGCTGGCAATGACAAGAACGGGGATGGAACCGACTGCGGCACCGATCGAGCGCCACACGGAGAGTTTGCTGCGCTCGCCTGCATCGGTAGTGACAACGGAGGCCAGCGAACCGTACGGGATCTGCAGTACCGTGTACGACATCCCGAAGAAAATATATGTGGCAGTCGCATATATGCATGTTGCGGTATAGTGACCGTCTTCGCCGAGCCCCGGAAGTTTCAGGAACATGAGGACCGCCGAGAGCGTGAGCGGGAATGCGGCATAGAGGAACCATTGTTTGTACCTTCCGCTCTTGGCGGGACGGACTGTGTCACAGATACGTCCCATGATCGGATCATTGATCGCGTCCCATATTCTCGCCGCGATGAACATGAACATTATAAACAGAGGACTCAGGTGGAATATGTCCGTATAGTACTTCTGCAGAAGTGTTGTGACGAGACTGAAAACAAGACATCCTGCCGTATCTACCATGGCATATCCGAGATAGTCTTTCGCCTTGAGCCCGCTGGTGCGCGCTATATAACTGTTCTGATCAGCCATTGTTGACCTCCTGGTATTTGATGATCATCTGCCGTAAGGGATTCTGTATGACAGATCTCATAGAAATATTATAGAGCAGCGACCACATATTACGAGAATGTCAAAAATGCACAAAAAAACTGCCGAAGCTTTGAAGCTTCAGCAGTTTTGATTATTTTTCCTGTAATGATCAGCCTGATACAGGCTCTGCTCTGAGTTCTGAGAGAACCACATCGCATGTAAATGTCTGTTCTTCTCTTATGACCTGAACGGATACGGTATCTCCGATCTCGTGTTTCTCAAGAATATTGGAGATATCATCTACAGTGGATACTGCCGTTCCGTCGATACTGACGATATAATCGCCTGCTTTGAGTCCGCCCTTGGCGGCACCTGATCCCTCATTTACGGAATAGATGTAGACACCGAGTCTCGGGAGTCCGTACTGCTGAGCTTCCTGTGCGGATGTGATCGTTATTGCGGTGATCCCGAGTCCGGGACGTCCTGTGACATATCCATCGCTGATGAGAGATTCGATTATCGGTTTGGCTGTATCGATCGGGATCGCAAATCCGAGACCGTCAACGCCTTCCTCGGCAGCCTTTGCATTGACGATACCGATAAGCTCTCCGTATGCATTGAAGAGACCTCCGCCTGAGTTGCCCGGGTTGATTGCTGCATCCGTCTGAAGCAGTGTCATAGTCTGCTTGTTTACTGTAACTGTTCTTGAAAGCGAACTGATTATTCCTCTTGTGACTGTTCCGCCGAGCTGGAGCGGGTTACCTATTGCTATCGCGACTTCACCCACAACCAGGTCGGAAGAATTTCCGAGTGTGGCAGACGGGAGATTGTTTGCATTGATCTTTATGACCGCGACATCGCTTCTTGTGTCGGATCCGACAACGGTTGCGGTGTAGTCAGTTCCGTCGGCCAGTTTGACCTTTACGGCATTGGATCCGCTGACAACGTGGGCACATGTGACGATATAACCGTCTTCCGAAATGATGACACCGCTTCCTGCACCTGTCGTGACATATTCCCCGAGGAACGGGTTGGTGGTCACGCTCTCAGTGGTTATCTCCACAACAGATGCCGAGGCTGCTGATACTACGTCGGTAGTCTCGTTCAGAGTGGCATCCGCATCAACGGAAGAGACATCATTCTGTCTTCCTGACTCCCAGATGACAGTTGAGCCCGACGAAGAAGAACCGAGAAGCTTCGTATATGTGAACGCGCCGCCGAGTCCTGCCAGGAATGAGAGGAGTACACACGCCGCTATGATCGCGAGAGGACGTACCTTCTTCTCTTTTTTCTGCTTTACGAGTTCCGGCCTTCCATATGTCGAACCTGTTTGATTGTATGTGTTGGGGCTGTATGAATATGTAGCGCCCTGACCGGTGTACTGGTAATGATTTCCGTACTGATTGTTCTGCTGCGTGTACTGGGACTGGGGAGCCTGGTTGTATGTGTAATACGGGGAAGAATATGCCTCTCTGGTATTCTGAACCGGCTGACTGGCAGCTCTTGCCTTTTCTGCAGCTTCCGCAGCAGCTTTGCGGGCCTCTTCATTTACAGCTTCGATTTCTTTTGAAGCATCAGCGGCTGAATCAATCACCTCAGTAGCTTCGGCTGATGTTTCTTTGACTGTTTCGACTGCGGTATCTGCTGCAGTTACTGTCTTCTCAGCTGCCTGTTCAATGCTGTTTTCAAGCATTTCGGGAGCATTCTGTTCCGCGCTGTTTTCCGTGTTGTTGACATCGTTTTCGTTCATTCTGATTCATCTCCAAATACATTTGGTTTTTTATTTACTGTTAGGAAGTTTAAACCGACAATGTTAACTTTTTTTGAATTGATTATTACATCAGCAAAAATAAATATCTTACTATTCTGTGAATGATGTGTGCTTTGCCGTCAGATGATATAATACCATCAGATACACATTTACAGGAAGGAGCAAATATTTATGATCGGATGGATAATACTGGCACTGCTCATCGTTCTTGTTGCCGTAGTGCTCTTAAGAGCGGCAGCATTCAAGCCGAAGGATGAAAAGAGAGCGGAGACTGTGCCCGTAGAATACAGCGAGGAGCATGCCATTGAGACCCTGAGGCAGATGGTCATGTGCAAGACGGTCTCATATTATGATCCGGAGAAGGTAGACGAGGGTGAACTTGAGAAATTCAGACAGCTTCTCAAGGACAGATTCCCGAAACTCAATGAGACATGCGAACTCAAGCGCTTTGACAGAACGGGCGTTCTCTACAGATGGAAGGGGAAGAACGAGGGAGATCCCACAGTTCTCATGTCCCATTACGATGTAGTCCCTGTCGAGGAAGAACAGTGGGATAAGCCACCGTTCGCGGGCATTATCGAAGACGGGGTGCTCTGGGGAAGAGGAACTCTCGATAATAAGAACACTCTGTGCGGCATTATGGAAGCTGCGGAAAACCTGATCTCACAGGGATTTGTTCCGGATAAGGACATTTATTTTGCTTTTGCCGGAGACGAAGAGATCAACGGCACAGGCGCAGATGCAATAGTCAGCTATTTCAAGGAGTGCGGTATCCGTCCTGCCCTCGTTCTCGACGAAGGCGGAGCCGTAGTTGAAGGCGTGTTCCCGGGATTCGCGGGAAAGATGGCTGCCGTAGGCGTCGCGGAAAAGGGACTCATGGATGTTGAATTCATTACCAAGAGCAAGGGCGGACATGCCTCCGCGCCTCCACCGCACGGACCTGTCGGCTATCTCGCGCAGACTGTAGTGAATGTGGAAAAGCACCCGTTCAGATTCCAGCTAACAAAACCGATCGCGGAGATGTTCGACACGATAGGCAGGAGATCTTCATTCGCAATGAAACTCGTCTTTGCCAACCTATGGCTCTTTAAACCGGTGCTCAACATGCTGACTAAGAAATCCGGCGGTGAGCTCAATGCAATGATGAGGACGACAGTTGCCTTCACCACAATGGACGGAAGCAAGGCCAGCAATGTCATTCCTCCCCAGGCAAAAGTCGGTGCCAACATGAGACTTATGGGTACGGATACGCCTGAGTCAGCCGTAGCGTATCTTAAGCAGATAGTAAACAATCCTGATATTGAGATAGTTCCTCTGCGCGCAAGCAATCCGAGCCCCAACTCCAGTACCGATTCCGATGGATGGAAGCGCGTAAAGAATGCTGTTGAGCAGACATGGACCGACGCGGTAGTTACTCCGTATCTTATGATCCAGTGTTCCGACTCAAGGCACTACAACCGCATTACCGACAATATCTACAAGTTCTCCTGTGCAGAGATGAGCAAGGAGGAGAGAGGATCGATACACGGAAACAATGAGAAGATCCCGGTAGATAAGATCGGATTAACTGTCGCCTTCTATATGAGGCTGATGCAGCTTTGCTGAGCGAAAGACAAACAGAAGGCCGCCTTCGGGCGGCCTTAACACTCACACGGAGACAAGAGATGGCAGATATTCTTGAAGGACTGAATAAAGAACAGCTCGAGGCAGTCACCACTACGGAGGGATATGTCCGGGTAATAGCAGGGGCAGGAACGGGAAAGACCCGGGCGCTGACCCACAGATTTGCATACCTTGTTGACGAGATAGGGATACCGTCTGACAGCATCCTGTGTGTGACATTTACAAACAAGGCTGCCAATGAGATGAAGCAGAGGATAAAGTATCTCATAGGCGACAACGATACCGGATATATCTGCACATTCCACAGCTTCTGCGTGTCTGTTCTTCAGGAAGACGGCTATGCCGTTCAGTATCCTAAGAGCTTTCTCGTTTTAGATAATTCCGATATCGATGCAATGCTCGCCATAATCTATGAGGAGCGCGGTCTGACCCTCAAGGACAAGACATTCAAAGACGCGAGGGACATGTTCGAGATAAGAAAGTGCATAACCGAGCCGAAGTATTATGAGGACATGATAGCGATGCCGCTGGATATTCTGAGACAGAAATACATGTCCGCGCAGAATGTTGACGATATCCTGTTCTACGGGTATCTCTATCAGGAGAAAAAGTGCTTCGGACTGGACTACAACGATCTTCTCAAGTTCACGCTCTATATATTTGAGACAAATGAGTCCATCAAACTCAAATGGCAGAAAAAACTCGAATATATCATGGTAGATGAATACCAGGATATCGACGAGATCCAGTACCAGCTCATGAAAGTCCTTTCCGGATACAACAAGAACCTGTTCGTCGTAGGCGATCCGGATCAGACTATCTATACATGGAGAGGCGCCAGCATAAGATATATCCTAAAGTTCCCGGACGAGTTCCCCGGGGCAAAGACCATAATGATGATAGACAACTACAGATCAACGCCTCAGGTCCTTGATGCCGCGAACGAACTTATAGCAAAGAACAATGCGAGAATAAAGAAAGACCTGCTGCCCACAAGGCCTTCGGGTGTTATGCCGGAATACTTCCATGCAAGAAACGCATATGACGAGGCAAGGTGGATAGCGGCCAGAATAGAAAAGCTGCATGATGAAGGAGTGCCTTACAAGGATATTGCCATCCTCTACAGAGCTCACTATGTTTCAAGAAGCATAGAGGAGATATTCATAAAAGAGGATCTTCCCTATAGGATCTACAGCGGAGTCAACTTCTATGACCGCGCGGAGATAAAGGATGCTCTCTCATATCTGAGGCTCATTCTTCTGAGAGACGATCTTTCGCTGGCAAGGGTTATCAACAAACCAAAGCGGAATATAGGGCAGAGAAGGCTGAGGGCTTTAAGAGACCTTGCCGAAGAAAAAAACATAACGCTCTATGAAGCTCTTCTCGAAAGCCTTGACACGGAACTTTTCAGAAGCACAGGTGCCAAAAAGTTCGTCGAACTGATCGAAGAGTACTCATCAATCGAGAGGGGAAAGAGCATATCCGAACTGCTGGGGGAACTGCTCGAGAGATCCGGGTATGAGGAAGCTCTGAGGACCGAGGGAGACAATGAGAGACTTGATAACCTCGCAGAACTTAAGCAGTCGATCTATGAGTTTGAGACGACTTCCGGAGAAGAAGTTGATCTTCAGGCATATATGCTCCATATAGCAACATTCACGAATATGGACAAAGAGGATCACGGCGACAAAGTTAAGCTCATGACCATCCATGCGGCGAAGGGACTCGAATTCCCAAGGGTGTTTATAGCCTCTCTTGATGAAGGCGTACTGCCCTCGAGAAAAACGGCCACCATCGATGACATGGAAGAGGAGAGAAGGCTCTGTTTTGTTGCTGCGACCAGAGCCATGGATGGACTCTATCTCACGGATTCCGAAGGACAGGCTCATGACGGATCCTTCAGGTATCCTTCAAGATTTATCCTGGATATGGGAGAAGAAAAGGTCATGTGGGTAACCAGACCCGAAGAAGGCCTTATAGAATCCACGAGAGCTTCCATACAGGCTTCCGACAGAAAACTGAGACCTGTCGACGAGGACATCCTGAAGGTGGGAACAAGAGTCCGGCATAAGATAATGGGCACGGGAACAGTGACGGATATAGACGATAAAACGGGATCCTATATCATCCGCTTCGATGAACTTGAGACAGAAAGAAAAATCAGATTTACGGCAAAATTGGAAGTGATTGGCTGAAAGTGGTTCCGTATTTATCATTTATGAAGCTAATAAAGAGTAATTATTAATGCCTTGCTGGTATTTGTAGATGCCAGACATAATAATAAGTCAAATGGGTTTTACCATTTGGCTTATTTGTTTTGGAGGAATCTCCCGTGAAATCTTTTAATCTCAGTATAAAAAGCGCGACTGCAGTACTTACAGTCTTCTTATGTGTATTCCTTCTTCAGAGAAGACGCAGCAAAAACAGTCAGTGAGAACTGAGACACAGAATAAATTAAAAAATACCGATGAACCTCTATGGCTCATCGGTATTCTGTTATATAGGGATATCAGGCATTCTCTGCAGCTGCTGCCGCTTTTTCCGCTGCGGCTCTCTGCTTGCATATATCAGCCCATTTCGGTATCTTCGCAAGCTCCTCATTCATCTCCGTCATGAGATCTGGGATAGGCAGTTTCTGCGGGCAGACAGCTGCGCACGCACCGCATCCAATGCATGCTGAAGGAAGCTTGTCCTCAGGAAGCGCATCGAGCTGCATTGCGGCAGTGCTGCCTCCCCCTGCTCTGATCTGATTCAGCTTAGAGATGAGGTACGGAATATCCAGCTGCATCGGACAGCCGTCGCAGCAGTATCTGCACGCGGTGCACGGCACGGAGTTCTTGAGATGTTCCGCTATATCAAGGACAACAGCCTCTTCATCCGCGGAGAGGGGATCGTAATGATCGAATGTGGCAACATTGTCGATCATCTGCTCCATATCGGACATGCCGGAGAGGACGACAGCTATATTGTCGAATTGCTGCATCCATCTGAATCCAAAAGATGCTATGCTCCTTTCGGAATCAAGTGCTGTGAGTTTCGCTTTTTCCGCCTCCGGAAGATTGACGAGCTGACCGCCCCTTACGGGCTCCATTACCCATACGGGGATGTTCTTTTCCTTTAAGAAGGCGAGTTTTTCCCTGCAATTCTGAAGTGTCCAGTCGAGATAGTTGAACTGGATCTGGCAGAATTCGAGATCGTCCCTGTACCGCTCAATGAATCTCTTCATGGTCGGAAGGTCGGCATGTGTAGAGAATCCGAGGTGCTTGATCCTTCCGAGTCTCTTCTGCTCGATAAAGTAATCAATGATGCCCCAACGGGGATCCTCGTAAACGCTCAGGGAATTTTCATAAACATTGTGAAGAAGATAGAAGTCAAAGTAATCGACTCTGCACTTTTTGAGCTGACGCTCGAAAACATCGGCGGGGTCGTATTTTTCCGCAATCATGTGCCCGGGGTATTTTGTTGCCAGATAGAAACTGTCTCTCGGATACTTTTCGAGTATTTTCCCGACAACAAGTTCAGACTTGTTTGCCATGTACGGCCAGGCGGTATCGATGTAATTGATGCCGTGAGAAAGGGCATAATCCATCATTTCTTCGGTGAGCTGCTCGTTGATGGAGCCGTCTTCATTGAGCGGCAGACGCATCGTTCCGAATCCGAGCATCGAGAGCTCCTTGTCCTGAAACTTCCTGTAGATCATTTATTCGGTCCTCCGTTTCTTTAAATAGCAAATAGTAAGACATATACATGCAACAACCGCGCACAGCTGTGTGAACAGTATCGCGGAATCGAGACTGATGAGGTCGGCGATCCTTCCGGCAATATAACTGAAGACGATCATTCCGAGCGCACCGGCAAGTGTCGAAGCGCCTA
>JAFWEV010000094.1 GCA_017512745.1 Oscillospiraceae bacterium | reverse complement strand
TGTTGTAGCCGTACGGGTGCAGTCCGCTCAGTTCCACAGCGGTGTCCTCATCTGCTCCCCGCGGATCCCTGTAAATATCTATCGTAGAGATGAGAATAACTTTTTTGGGGTTGATCTTCGCAATATTCGACATGGCTCCTTCAATGATCCTAATGTCCGCTTCCGGATCCGTATTGGCGAGATACTTCTCCGCCCTCACGCCGGAATAGTAGAGTATATCGGGTCTTGTGCCGAAAGCCTCTTCTATATTCTTTGAATTGTAAAGCGAATCAAATACTGTCCCCGAAAGGATATTCGATCCTACAAACCCCGTATATCCGACAAGTGCTTTTGTCATTTTACTTTCTCCGTTTTTGAGGCAAATGAGCCAATTGCAAGAATTTCAAACAGTATCATCAGAGGATAGACCGACGCAAGATACATCGGATACGTTCCTATACCGAAAGCGCTGGTCTCTGCAAATGCGATCATTCCGATCCTGAGCGCAGCTGAAAGAATGATCCCCACAAGCACCCACACTGTCATATGATCCTTGAGTTCCCTGTTCTTACCCACCAGCAGTCTTGCGAAGGAATATAACGCAACGACAAGAATTACAGGGTTAAGTATTCCGTAAGCATAGGTAAGCACTCTGAGCCCTCTGTACAGCCATATTTCAAAGAACCCGTATTCTATGGTCTCGTCGTATGCAGGACCGACTGCTTCTATTTTATACACGATCCCGTTCTTCTCCCTGACAGTTCCGATATCCCCGAGATCAGCCGTTGCGGTTCTGTCTCCCACAGACAATACCAGCAGCATTCCATCAGGCGACCCTTCTCCTGTAAAAGTTGACCTTGCTCCGTTTGTATACGGATAATCCTTTCCGTTTTGAAGGAACTGCAGATACACATCTCCTGCTGTTGAAATCGTTCTCTGCGAACCGGAAACGGTTCCGTCCCCATTTACAAGCTGCATATCGACAGGGCCGTATTCCGATACAGCCCATGCCTCTACGCTGTATGTTCCTTCAATCGGAACACGCGTGGTTCGCATTGCATCAGAACCGACAAATTCCTCGATCTCGCTTATAAGCTCCGGTGATCCGAGGGAAAGATCCGGCGAACTGTCAAGATCCTTATATATGATAACGGTAAACAGACTTGAAACGGCTTCCTTCAACGTCGGTACAATGTATTTTCCCTCGATTGGTGCATTGAGAGCGCTTCTCCTGCTTCTTGCCTCAACAGTTCCTTGGTCGCATGCCGCGTTTATCTCATCTGCGACAGCACTGTAGTATTCTCTGGCCTTCTCCGGTGTTTCATGATAGCCTGCAAGACTTGCCGCATTTCTGATCGCCCAGTAGAACCCGCCTCCGGAATAATCTACCACGCCGTTTCCGCAGTCCTTTTTCCATCTGGCCATGATCTGGTCGTTTTCGAGATAGGGCTCAAGCTCCGCAAATGACGGAGATATACTGTACAGTTTCTCTCTGGATGCTTCTGTCACAGGGACTATAAGGGGGGTATCCTCCGACTCATCAATCACTCTCGTCACAGCACCGTATGCGTCTGAGAATTCCTTTCCCGTAAAGTCACTCACAGTAAATACTCCGTAAGTCCTGAGGTTAGCAAATGCAAACAGAATTATCGGCACAACTGCAAATATTATCAGAACTGCAGCATCCGCGATTATTCCGAGGACTTTCTGTTTTTTTGCAACGAGATAAATGAACATCACTATAAAAGCAGCAGCTGCAAAAGGCACTATCCAGTACCCGTCCTCCCTGATGATCCAGCTGATACCGAGACAGATTCCGCCCACCACATCCAGGACAGCTCGGAACGCCTTATGCTCTTTTCCAAGTCTCAGCGCTATCCCTATGACTGCCGCAAATACGGCAATGGCAAATGAAGTAGAAACGTTGTCTCTGTAGACCCTGAGCACAAATGTGGAGAACGATGCAGGATTGAACAGAAGGGCCACGTAGGAGACCAGTTTAAGCACATCGCTTCCGATTGCCGGCCAGACTGCTATGAGACACAGCGTACAGCTGAGCACATGCATCACATGGCCTGCAAATATATACGGTATGTGGAGGCCATGCAGCATAGCAAGCCAGCACGAAAAGAACATATGCTTTCCTATCGTCATATAGCTGTATCCGCCAAGCCATGAACCCTCGGCGATACTTCTGGCACCGTTATACATCAGATAATCATCCAGTATGCTCATTTCCGGTGATATCCCGAATCTCTGAAAGGCGGTTGCGAGAAGTCTCAGCAGTGCAAGAAGAGCCAGAAGAGCGATAAGTGCTTTTCTGTCTATCTGCCTGTTTATGATGTTACGGAGTCTCTTTTTCATATAATCCTTCCGATGTTCGTTTCTAAACAAAATTGTACTTTTTATCAATCTTTTAGTCAAAAAAAGAGATCCGTTCGAATCTGTCGAACGGATCCTGCATTCTGAAATCGAATTACTTAAGTTCTACAGAAGCACCAGCTGCTTCGAGTTTTGCCTTAAGGTCATCAGCGTCAGCCTTGGAGATACCAGCCTTGATAACTGCATCTGCGCCAGCCTTCTCAACGAGTTCCTTGGACTCCTTAAGTCCGAGGCCTGTGATTTCCTTGACTGCCTTGATAACTGTCATCTTGGCTTCGCCGAAGCTTGTGAGGATGACGTCAAATGTTGACTTCTCTTCTTCTGCTGCTGCTGCGCCGGCTGCCGGAGCTGCTGCAACTGCTGCTGCTGCTGCGGATACGCCGAATTCTTCTTCGATTGCTTTTACGAGCTGGTTGAGCTCAAGAACTGTCATTGCTTTGATCTCTTCGATCATTTTGGCGATGTCTGCCATTTTATTATCCTCCATTTACCGCTCAAATATTACGCGGCCTATTTGTTTGTGCAGCTTACTGCTGCGGTTCTTTCTGCTTTGCAACTTCTGAAATACCTCTTGCAAGACCTGCAATGAGTCCGTTAAGAGTACCAGCGAGGACGCTGATGAGTCCGTCGCGTGACGGCAGTGCTGCGAGTTCCTGCAGCTCGTCTACGGAAACGATGCTTCCGTCTACGATACCGCCCTTGAAATTGAACATTTTCTTTCCGAATTTATCGGAATACTTTTTGAGAACTCTCTCCGGCGCGATGGGGTCTGAACCCATTGCGACTGCTGTTGAACCGTGGAGATACTCCTTCATGTCGGGATATCCCGCGTCTTCAAACGCATGCTCAAGGATCGAATTCTTTACGACCGCATACTCGACTCCCTCATTGCGGAGCTCTGCACGCAGCTGTGTGTCATCTGCAACATTGATACCGATATAGTCAACAAGAACGATAGAAGCTGATGCTTTCATCTTGTCGCAAAGGTCCTGTGCAGCTTTTGCTTTTTGCTCGATAATCTTTGGATTGGCCATTCTTTCTGTTTCACCTCCAGTCTTCAAAGATCTAAAACAGTTTATGACCTACAACAAAAATCTTCCTCTGGAACGCAGTCCGAGGAAGATACTTGTATTACATGTTAAATCAACAAGTTTTTCCTCGGCGGGCAGCTGTGCTTTACGCCTTTCGGCACCCGCTGTCTTAGGTCAAAACAGCTTATTTATTATATAGAGTGTTTTTCCTCAAGTCAACAGCGATTACTGCTCCTGATTTGAGACGTTGAGATAGCGCTGTGTTGCGACCTTGATTCCAGGGCCCATTGTTGCACTGACGCTGCAGGAACGGATGTACTGTCCCTTGACTGCTGCCGGCTTTGCACGGACGACTGCGTCAAGAACTGTCTCAAAGTTTTCCTGAAGCTTCTCAACTCCGAAGGAAGCCTTTCCGATAACTACATGGATGATGTTTGTCTTGTCGAGACGGTACTCGATCTTACCGGCTTTGGCGTCTTTGACTGCCTTGCCTACATCGGGTGTAACTGTTCCGGCCTTCGGGTTCGGCATAAGTCCGCGGGGTCCGAGGATCTTACCGAGACGTCCTACAACGCCCATCATGTCAGGGCTTGCAATGACTACGTCGAAGTCCATGAAGTTTTCTTTCTGGATTCTCTCTGCGAGATCTGCCTCGCCGACGATCTCAGCGCCTGCCTCTTTTGCTGCAGCTGCTGCATCGCCCTTTGCAAATACTGCTACGCGAACGCTCTTACCTGTTCCGTTCGGGAGAACGACTGCACCTCTGATCTGCTGATCAGCATGACGACCGTCAACGCCCATGCGAAGGTGGAGCTCAACCGTTTCATCGAATTTTGCGTTTGCTGTCTTGATAGCAAGATCAAGTGCATCGGCTAATTCATAAACCTGTGTTCTGTCAACAAGCTTAGCATTCTCAAGATATTTCTTTCCGCGTTTCATTCCTTAAGCCTCCTCAACATTGACGCCCATGCTGCGTGCTGTTCCTGCGATCATGCTCATGGCAGATTCGAGGTTGGCAGCGTTGAGGTCCTTCATTTTGATTTCAGCGATCTTCTGGAGAGATGCGCGTGAAAGTGTTGCGACCTTTGTCTTGTTCGGTTCGCCGGAAGCTTTCTCGATGTTGCATTCCTTCTTGATGAGGATTGCAGCAGGAGGAGTCTTTGTAACGAATGTGAAAGACTTGTCATCGTATACGGAAATGACAACAGGAATGATCATTCCCATATCTTCCTTAGTGCGCTCGTTGAATTCCTTTGTGAACGCAGAGATGTTGATACCGTGCTGACCAAGAGCCGGACCTACAGGAGGTGCCGGAGTGGCCTTACCAGCAGGAATCTGGAGCTTGATAAGAGCCTGTGGTTTCTTTGCCATAATTAATCTCCTTTATTAGTGGTTTAGCGAGATGCTTAAAGAATTTTCATCTCTCCCACGGATCCCTCACGGGATCCTCTGACATTTATACCCTGTCGGGGTGTCATACAATTTTTCAGACAGGTGTAACTCCCGAGATGTCGAGCTCTGCTGAGGTCTCTCTGCCGAACATGGAGACTTTGAGCTTGACCTTCTGGTGCTCACTGTCGATGCCTTCGACAACGCCTATATAGCCTGCCAAAGGTCCTTCGTTGATCTTGACATTGTCGCCGATGGCATAATCGACGTCGATAGTATCAAGATCCACTCCCAGATTGTCTATCTCTTCCTGACTCAGTGGGATAGGTTTGTTTGACGAACCTACAAATCCGGTGACACCGCGTGTGTTGCGCACGATGTACCAGCTTTCATCCGTCATGACCATCTTTACAAGCACATATCCGGGAAACAGTTTTCTCTCTATTTCCTTGCGCTTGTTGTTGGTCACTTCGATCACTCGCTCAGTGGGGATCTTGACTTCCTGGATGAAATCATGAAGTCTGTGGTTTTCAACCATCTTCTCCAGGTTTGTCGCAACTTTGTTTTCATAGCCTGAGTATGTATGCACGACATACCAATTAGCTTCTTGGTTTGCCATAATAATATACTCCTTATCTAGCGAAAATCAGGCTGCGTACCCAGTAGAACACAGCATCCAAGCCCCACACAACTACAGCGACGACCAATACGCATGCGAGAACGGCAAGCGTGTTGTTCCATACCTGCTTCCAGGTAGGCCAAACGATCTTGCGGTATTCGCCTTTTACATCACGCAGATACTTAAAGATCTTCTGGAAGAAGTTCGGCTTCTTCTGAGCGGATTTCTTTTCAGTCTGCTTGCTCTTCGTCTGTTCGTTAGCCATAATTACTTCGTTTCGCGGTGTACGGTGTGTTTCTTGCAATGCGGACAATACTTGTTCATCTCAAGTCTGTCTGTATTCTTCTTCTTGTTTTTTTCCGTTGTGTAGTTACGATTCTTGCACTCTGTGCATGCCAATGTGATGGTAACTCTCATTTCACGGCCCTCCTGTTTTTATTTGAAGCCTCCCTCTCGGCAGCTCCGCGACCCGAAAATGAGGCGCAAAAAAATAGACCTGCCAATGAGGTACTCATACTATAAATCCATGCTATATAAAAGTCAAGCAGAAAATGGACCTGTCCGGAAAAAAGTTTCCTGCCTGCACTGATTCCTATATGAGTTCCGGTGTGGTTAATGGTCCGGTTCTGTGATATTATATATAATTACTTTATATAAATCCAGCAGGAGGCGATTTGTCTTGAATAAAAAAAGAATCTGCATTCTATTTGGCGGAGTATCCAGCGAATATGAGGTTTCCTGCAATTCCGCAGCTTCCATCGTTGAGAATATTTCAAGAGACGCTTTTGATATCTGTCTTGTAGGCATAACCAAAGAAGGAAAGTGGTTCCTGTACTCAGGTGACATCGCATCGATGAGAGACTATACCTGGGTCGACGATCCCGGAAACATTCCGGCTGTCATATCTCCTGACAGATCGGTACACGGTCTGATGGTCATGGGTGATGAACCGAAAACGATTTACATCGACTGCGTATTCCCTGTACTTCACGGCAAAAACGGAGAAGACGGGACCATGCAGGGGCTCTTGGAGATCTCCGGTATCCCCTACGTCGGATGCGGCGTTCTCGCTTCTTCCGTATGTATGGATAAGGTTTTCACCACGATGATCCTTGACAGAACCGGCATAGCGCACGTCAGATGGAGAAGTTTCCTCGCCTCCGACGAACTGGATTATGAGAAACTGTCCGGAGAGCTGGAAGAATATCTCGGATATCCCATGTTTGTAAAACCCGCAAACGCAGGATCTTCCGTAGGTATTACAAAGGTTCACAATGCTTCGGAACTCAGGCCTGCTTTCGAACTCGCTTTCAGCAATGACTCCAAGATCATCGTGGAACAGGCTGCGGTCGGAAAAGAACTTGAGTGCGCCGGTTTCGGAAACGGAATACCTTTCATTTCAAGAGTGGCCGAGATCATACCGAAGCACGAGTTTTATGACTACGATGCTAAGTATATAGACGCGAGCGTGACTGTACTCCCAGCGGATATACCGGAATCTCTGTCCGAAAAGATGAGGGAAACTGCCGCCAAAGCATATGTCGCCCTGAATTGCAGAGGTTTTTCAAGAATCGACTTCCTTTGGGATGAAAAGTCGGACACGCTCTACCTCAATGAGGTAAACACGATCCCCGGATTCACTGCGATCAGCATGTATCCTCAGTGTATGCAGGATTCGGGAATGTCTTACAGCGACCTCATAACAAATCTCATCAACCTGGCTATGGAGGAATAACATGGCCATCGGCATATTCGATTCGGGAGTCGGCGGGCTCTCCATGGTACGCGCAGTCGATTCCATCGCTCCATCAGCGGACCTCATATATCTCGGAGATACCGCAAGAGTTCCCTACGGGCTCAAAACAACTGAACAGCTTGAAGAGATAACCGCTGACAATTTCAGGTTCATGATCGATGCCGGGGTCGAAAAAGTGTTCATCGCCTGCGGAACGATCTCCTCACTTCTCTGCAACAAGGGCTATCCGGATATGGGCATCCCATATGTCACGGTGATAAACGCGACCGCAAAATCGGCTGCCGCTGCTACAAAGAGCGGCTCCGTCACAGTTCTCGGCACGGTAGCCACCTGCAGAAACAGAGGATTTGAGAAGGAACTTCTCTCAATAACCGATAATCTAAGTATAACTTATGTTCCGTGTCAGGATTTTGTATCTCTCTGCGAATCGGGAAGGGTATCTCCTGACGATCCTCTTGTCATGGAATGTGTGAGGAAAAGCCTCGAACCGGTTCCCGGTGATTCGGATACGGTCATTCTTGGCTGCACCCACTTTCCGTTCCTTGAAGACGCCATCAGGAGGGTATTGCCTAATGCGAACCTCATAAACTGTTCATATGAGACAGCTTATGCAAACAGAGACGTTTTCAGAGAAGGATCCGGCATACGGTCCTTCTGGGTGACGGGAGACCCGTCATCTTTCTCCGTCAACAGCGACATGCTGCTCGGATATCATGTAGAAACAGGTAGACATATTAATGGATGAAAGAAAAAACAACTATATAATCACGATCGACGGAGTCCAGAATTCTGATGAATACTCCGGAGAGAATATCAATCTCTCCACAGAGGGGTCATATGAATTCGTCGATGACGGATTCCTGATAAAATATGACGAGTCCGAAGCGACCGGTCTGCCCGGCAACGTCACCTCCCTTTTTGCCGAAGGTGACAAACGAGTGACCATGACCCGCGTGGGTCCTCAGGCCTCTCAGCTCATTATCGAAAAAGGACGCAAGCATATGTGTCATTACGAGACCGGTTACGGGAACCTCACCATGGGCGTGTATGCCGAGGATATAGTCAACAAACTGACAAAAAAAGGCGGACGCCTAAAATTCAAATACAGGCTGGACATCAATTCCAGCGCAGTGGTGACGAACGAACTGAATGTTACGGTAAAGGAGAAGAAAAATGTTTGATGCTTTCACTCAGTCAAAAGACGCTGTACGCAATATCATAAACAACGCCATCCAGGCAGCTGCTGAAAAGGGTCAGCTCGCTCAGTGCGAACCTTTCGATTTCGGTGTTGAGATCCCCGCTGACTCGAATCACGGAGATCTGTCATCAAATGCAGCCCTTGTGAGTGCCAAAGTATTCAGGACCGCTCCCGCCAGGATCGCCGCAGCCATTGCCGACAATATAGACCTTTCGGGAACTCCCTTCTCAAAGTGCGAGATCGCGGGTCCCGGATTTATCAACTTCTTCTATTCGAACGAGTATCTCGGATCTGTTGTCAACGGTGTTCTCCGCGAAGGAGAAAACTACGGGCATACAGAGCTCGGCAAGGGCAAAAAGATGATGGTGGAGTTCGTATCCGCGAATCCTACCGGTCCGATGCATCTCGGAAACGCCAGAGGCGGCGCCCTGGGAGACTGCCTTGCAAGCGTTCTTTCCGCAGCAGGATATGACGTCTGGAGAGAATTCTATGTAAACGATACGGGCAACCAGATCAACAATTTTGGACTTTCACTTGAAGCCAGATACCTTGAGATCTTCGATCCGTCAGTTCCTTTCCCCGATGAGGGATATCACGGTGAAGACATAATCGAAAGAGCCAGACAGTTTGCCGATATCTACGGCGACACATATGTCAATAAAGAGCCCGAAGAAAGACAGAAAGCCCTCATCGAGTTCGCTCTCCCGAAGAATATCCAGGGACTCAAGGACGATCTTCTGAAATACAGGATCTCATATGACGAATGGTTCCTCGAAAGCAGTCTCTACAAAGACGGTACTACCGATAAAGTCATGGGACTTCTCAAAGACAAGGGACTCACATACGAGAAAGAAGGAGCGATCTGGCTCAAGACGACAGAACTCGGCGGTGAAAAAGACGACGTTCTTATCCGTGCCAACGGATTCCCGACATACTTTGCCAGTGACATAGCCTATCACTACAACAAGTTCGTGCTCCGCGGATTCGACAGAGTCATCAATATCTGGGGCGCAGACCATCATGGCCATGTTGCAAGGCTGAAAGGCGCCATGGAGTCTCTCGGCGTCAGCAGTTCGAGACTCGATATCGTCCTCATGCAGCTGGTTGAACTTCTCCAGGGCGGAGAAAAAGTAAGGATGAGCAAGCGCACCGGCAAAGCGATCACTCTTTCGACGCTTCTCGATGAGATCTCCGTTGATGCTGCACGTTTCTTCTTCAACATGAGAGAACCGGCCACACATATGGAATTCGACCTCGATCTTGCGACGAAGAACGACTCCGATAACCCCGTATACTACGTTCAGTATGCGCATGCGAGGATCAGAAGCATCCTCCGTTCACTCGAAGCTTCCGACATAGATCTTTCCGGGCTTACCGATACCGACTGCAGTAACCTCACCGAACCCGAAGAGACTTCTCTCATTCAGTTCATTTCCTATCTTCCATCAAGGATCAATACCGCCGCAGAGTCAATGGATCCGTCGGCGATCACCAAATACGCCATAGATCTTGCAACCCTGTTCCACAAATTCTACTCAAAGTGCAGAGTCAAAGGCGAGCCCGACGAGACAATGTTCCCTCGCGCAGCGCTCTGTATGGCAACACTTCAGACTCTCGAAAACTGTCTCGGAATACTCAAGGTCACCGCTCCGGAATCCATGTGATCCCCCATATCTTTTCATGAAAGGAATATCCCAATGCTTCATTTCAATTGCGACTATATGGAAGGCGCCCATCCCGCCATTATTGAAAAACTGGTAAAAACGAATTTTGAACAGACTTTCGGATACGGCAGCGATCCGTATACCGAAAGCGCAAAGGAAAAGATACGCGCAGCATGCGGATGTCCGGATGCAGTGGTTGAATTCCTTGTGGGAGGCACCCAGGCAAATTCTACCGTGATCAAGGCTATCCTTCATGTTTCCGAAGGAGTTATTTCCGCTGATTCCGGTCATATAAGCGTTCATGAATCCGGCGCTGTCGAATCGACCGGACACAAAGTCATTTCACTGCCCGGACATAACGGCAAACTGTCAGCCGATCAGGTAAGGCATTATCTCAGCACTTTCTACAGCGACCCCACTTATCCGCACATGGTCCAGCCCGGAATGGTCTACATCTCTCACCCCACTGAGATTGGAACACTTTATTCCAAAGATGAATTGAGTTCTCTTTCCGCGGTCTGCAGAGAATTCGGGATCCCATTGTTCATGGATGGAGCAAGGCTCGGATACGGGTTGGCTTCTCCTGAATCAGATGTTACTTTAAAAGATATTGCAGAACTCTGTGATGTGTTCTATATCGGAGGAACAAAAGTCGGAGCACTTTTCGGTGAAGCGGTCGTTGTGACTAACCCGTCTCTTGTGAAGAATTTCTTCACCGTCATCAAGCAGAGCGGTGCTCTCCTTGCCAAAGGCCGGATGCTCGGCATCCAGTTCGATACGCTGTTTACTGATGATCTGTATCTCAGGATCTCGGAAAATGCCATCTCTATGGCTATGAGAATCAAGAACGGTTTCAGAGAAAAGGGGTATAAGTTCTATATGGACTCCCCCACAAACCAGCAGTTCTTCCTTCTCACTGAGGACCAGGTCGATAACATTTCCAAATATGCAACCTTTGATATCTGGGGTGTAGATGCTGAAGGCAACAGAATAATCCGTTTCGCAACCAGCTGGGCTACAAAAGAGGAAGATGTTGATTCCCTTCTCAGCATTATCTGAAAAAGCACATGATGATTTAAGGCGCTGTCACGATCGTGACAGCGCCTTTGTCAATGTTGTTTACTTTTACAAATAAGGCGAGAATGCCCGTGTTTTTAAGCATGGGTAGTTCACCAGTTAACTCCGCCGAGCTCAACGCCTGTGTAATAATGCTTCAGAATGTCCTCATAGGTCATTCCGTCCTTGGTAGCAAAGTAGTTTGCTCCCCATTGACTCATTCCTACTCCGTTTCCGTTTCCTTCGGTGACTATGATGAACGTTTGAGTTGTCGCATCGTACTGTACTGTGAACGCTGCGGAACGGATATTCATGCACTGTGTCCTGAAACTCTCACCGGATGTGGTGTACTGACCGTCAATGGATATCTGATTTACATATCCGCCGGTCGTGTAGTTCAGGATCTTAAGCCAGTTTGCAGGATCGTCCGAGAGAGTCAGATTGTAGTACTTCTCCAGGGTTGTCTGCATGGCATCCTTGGTGTAATTGTATGAATAACTGTAGTTGGTGGTGAGATAGTCATATTCGCTGCTGACCGACTGCAGATAAGGAAGATCCTTTATCCAGATATCTCCGCTTGAATTGGTTTTTCCAGCCACGGATACACAGTACGGAGAGTATATCAGCTGCCCGTTATAGTACATGACCTCATTGATAACTTCCGTGACACAGTCGATAACTGTCTGTGATG
>JAFWEV010000093.1 GCA_017512745.1 Oscillospiraceae bacterium | reverse complement strand
AGTGTTTGCGGCAGCTGCCCCAATGGCAATGCCGCTACGCGACTTACCGGATTCTGCTGAGAAACTGTACAAAACAATAGATATGCCTTCCATGCTTATCTCTTCGACATATGATTTCGCAGCATGGGATTCCGAAAACAACCATCTCAATGAAGGCGGACGCGATTTCCTGCAGACCTACTGCAAGTTCAACGAGATCGACCCTGTCGATGAGTTTGACTATGTCAAATATCCTGTGATCGGCCGCCCGTTCGATTCACTAAATATCACAACGATAAACGGTGAATGGCGCAACGCTGAGTGGCTCATAAGGAATGAAAAAGGTGTTCCTATGATCGGTCTGAACGTTACAGAATATCTTATGCACTCGCTGTGGCCTGGTTATGGAGATATCGCTTTCAATTTCTTAAAGCATTTCCGCCGCGACCAGAAGACTTTAGAAGTCATTTATACAGAGTAGGTGATGACATGTCTGATGAAAAGAAACTGAGACCTGACATCCATGAAGGTCTGTCGATCTTCCGTCCTCCGCTTTGCTTGGAACTGGCTGGAAAAAACTTTGAACTCGTCATGGACGACGGTTTTGACAAAAACCTCATAGTGCAGGACGGAAAAGCACTGCTGTTTGGAGAACCTGGAAAGGAAGAAGCCTACGAGTACGACTGCATCAAGATGGATGATCAGTGCTATCTGGTGAATTTTGAACACAAGCCTTTTCCGAATCCAAGGTATGGTGTCACGATCGTGCTGGACACAAAAGAGAGCCTTGTGACAGTGTGCTACGCAACGCTTGGAAGAAATCCCAAACTGCCGAGGATGCCCCATACAGAGATCGTTTTCGGTGCTGTTAAGCGTCCGGATGGCTCAATCCCACGGATCAGGCACGGATATACAAACGAGATGGCCGGCACATCAATCGACTGGGACTACGGAGCTTTCAATATAGCTCATATATATCAGAACGAGAGACTGTACAGAGTAGCGTTCACCCCCAGAGCAATTGAAAGGAGCCTGAGAAACTCTCCTGAAATGCTTGCCGGAGCTGACAAGATGCCCCCACGGAAGGAGATATATGAGGATTACGGCGATTTCGTTAAGATCAGAGACGGCGTATACGCAGTTAATATCCTGGAGACCAATTTGTGCAGAAGAGTGGGACACGGCAACAGCCTGTTCTTCCTTATGAACCTTAACGAGATGCATGATGCGGGCAGATCCTTTGGGACCAACATGGACGGCAAAGACGAGAACTACACCTTCGGAGCATTCGGTACCTGGTACGACGCCACCGAGGAAATGAACCGCCCCAGTATGTACTACATTCACTGAGAGAAGGAGGAAATATGGGAAAAGTCTTTGAGAGCCCCAAGACATTCGAGGGAATGTCCCAGTACAGACCCCCTCTCTGTTTTGAGCTGACGGGAAAGACCTTTGAACTGGTCATGGACACAGGCTATGACTATGAACTCACTTTCATAAACAGAAAATCCCTCTGCTTTGGCGAAAAAGATAAGCCATCAGAGGAATATTCATATGAATGTCTCAAAGTCGAAGACGACACATACTTCGTTAACTTCGAGCTCACAGGTGCCAGTCCCAGAGCATGTATGACATTCGTTCTGGATATGGAACAAAGTTTGGTCACAGCATGTCATTGCACTGTAGGCCAGAATCCCAGATGGCCTAAAATGCCCAAACCCCACATAATGTTCGGAGCAATACGGAAAGAGGACGGGACCCTTAACAAGCTGAGGCATGGCTATACCAGTGACATGGCTGGAAAAGCGATCCACTGGAACTACGGAAATCTCGAAGTTGTTCATGTGTATTACAGCGAAAGATACTACAGACTGACTCAGACCAAAGCAGGAATGGATAGGCTTAAGATAGAAAAGCCTGATGTCTATGAGATGCTCTCCAAAAGAAACATCGAGACCATCCTAGAAGACCCGTGCAGCATGATAAAGATCAAGGACGGGATCTATGTATTTGCGGTAAATGAAGAGACCATGAACAGGCAGAGAGGATCAGGAAACCACCTCTTTTTCCTCATGAACCTGAACCGCATGTATGACGTCGGCAGGTCGTTTGGGCACAACTGGGAAGGCCTCCCGGAGAACTACACTTATGGAGCTTTCGGTGAATACTACGATGTAGGCGATCTTCTCACTCGAGAGAGCACAGAATTCATAAAGTAAGGCGGATACGGATATGACAAGATTGTTTAATGCTATAACGGCCGGTGGACAGAAAAGACCATACGGCTTGACCCTCAGCCTTGAGATCGAAGACATGGTCCCTCACGGAAGCGAAGCAGTTAAGTGTACAGACAGTCTTTATCTGGTCCGCACAGGGGACGGTGTGAAGTTGTTCGACAGTGCTGCAGGAAAACTGTCTGATTTTCTGGAATATCCCGAGACAAACAGGGCTGACGGTTTTGTAACCGAGCTCTCCCTTGCTCCCGGTGTTATTCTGAAAGCAGAATTCGCTTCCGGACAACTGATTTTGGAAGAAGAAGAAAAACTGCCGATCACCGTAAGAGAGGTCGGAGAAAAAGTTCTTCTGATAAAAACGGAGGAATCCGATGTGATTCTTATTGATGTTTCAAGATTTCTCCTGTATGCATCGGTCAGCGGAGAGTTTATCTGCGGATATGTTGAAGTATGACACAGAATAAAAGATCATAAGAGCTGCTGCGTCTGT
>JAFWEV010000092.1 GCA_017512745.1 Oscillospiraceae bacterium | reverse complement strand
TTACTGAACTTGCCGGAAAGATCATCAACAATGAGTGGGAAGATATGAATATAACAGCCGGCCTCTCGCCATATGATAAATACCCTACTGAATCAGAGTGGCTGGCACAGTTTGAAGGATACTGCGGGATGGGCTCGCCTACGAGCGACAGATACTACAGCCATCTTCCTGTTTGGACCGGAGGCAACATATACTGCAACGGCGCCAAACCGAGAAAAGGCGAAACAGACGCTGTCCGTGTCAGTTCTCATGTCGAGGTGAATCTGACAGAGAAAAACGGCAGCTGGAAACTGAAGACTAATCTGTATGATGCCCTACCTACTTCCCACTGCAAGGAGATCTCAACAACTGTCCTTGGTAAAGCGATAGAACCCGAACAGCTTTTCGAGAATCCTGACGGCTCCTCTCTCACGATAGATACTGACTACTATGGCGCAAAGCGTTCCGAGAAGATCATCCCCGGCCCGTTTGCATCCGGAGCTGCAGAAATGTCAGTATGATCTTATAAATCAAAACAGCGGAATGGATATGGAAATATCCGGTCCGCTGTTTCAGTTATCGATTAATCAGTGTTCAGCCTTGGAAATCTTTGTGATGGATAATATCCCAAATCCTGTTCTCACACCAGAAGACCTTACCTTCGCTCACGTCATACACCATCGAAACCACCGTGGGACACTCTACCTGTGCAACTGCCTTTAAGATATCAAAACAATCGCTGACATCGAAATCCTCCGTTGCATCACGAAGCATTGACTCCGCCTTACAGTACCTATCCCATCCCATCCATGGATGTTTCTCAGAGTCCTGCTTAAATGGAGAGAAATTCGTCATGATCTTATATTCAGGCTTCTCATAATACAGACTCCCCTGACCCGGAACGATATAAAGCACGTTCCCGCTCCGGTCGGAAAGCGCGGACATAAAGGTAGAGCCGGGAACACTGTACACAGGCTCCTTCTCAGCTATCTCCTTTATCTCCTGAAGCGTTTTCTTCTGCAGAAGCAGATCTATATCGAGCATGAGCACATTTCTGCCTTCCCCTTTCGGATCGCTGCGGTCATCAAAGGGCCAGCACGTAGGCATACCTACAAAGTCCCCTCTTGAGTTTGCTCCAAAGAGAGGGAGCCATCCTTCTTTTTCGTCGAGGATCTCAATATATACACCATTATCGTCGGTGCGGACTCTGTGTACCATGCCCAGAAGGTCAAGATTCCATCCGACTATAGTCTTTCTCTTATTAGCAACTATGCTTGTACACATCTTTTCTCTCCATATATCTATGCCGGTCATGTTAACCGGCATTTTCTGTTATTTCTTTCTTGGATCGGCAGAAAACATTCCGTCCCGGTTGCAGTACCACCATATCTTCCGCACTCCGTTAAATTTGAATCTCGCTTCCGCGTTTCCTTCCGGATATAGTTTGACGATCTGTATCCTGTCCGGAGAAACAGCAGCAATAAATGAGATGTAGTGTTTTTTCGTCATTTCGTGATCTATCCTGACGAAATATTCATCCTCCACTATCTCGATGCTTGCGGCGTGCATGCTATCCGGCTCATCTTCTTCCACAGGAGCCAGTGCAACTCCGTGACAGTGTATGACCGCTTCTCCCATGCTGTGTATGACATTACCGCACACCGGGCAGACATAAAATTTTGATCGGAACATATTCGCGGACACGTTCGTATTGGTAACCGAGCTCCCTGATATAAGTTCTGTTACTGAAACATTAAGCGCCTTTGCCAACGGTTCCAGAAGTGTGATATCAGGATATCCTTTTCCCGTTTCCCACTTTGATACCGTTTTATCTGAGACATTCATCTTCGCTGCAAGCTCAGTCTGCGTATATCCGTTCTTTTCACGAAGCATCCTGATAGTCTCGCCTGTAACATATTGATCCATCTGTTTTTCCTCCGCAACAGAATGATACCTCATCCGCGGGAAATGGTACACCTACGCTGCGTAGAGTTATACAATGCATTGCCTATTTGCAGTTTTCATCAATTAGATCTCTCACTCTGTTTATTGGAATTATGAGACTCAGATGATCAAAATCGTAGGCGGACAGATCTCCAATATAAGCGGCATTGCTGATCCCGATCAGCTCTCCTGCCATATTGAAAGCCGGGCCACCGGAGTACCCGGACACTATATCCGCATCAAGAGGAATAAACTGTTCTCTTCTGTCTATCAGATGACGGAATTCCTCGTCCAGTTCAAGCCTTCTTCCTGTACAAAAACTGAAAGGATCTCCGTTATAGGGGTTTCCTATCATCAATAACTGTTCTCCGACAGCAACTGTATCGGAATCGCCGAAGCAGACAGATCCTTCCTTTTCCTCTTCCAGCCTGATCACTGCTATATCTGCGGAATCATCTCTGAAGACTACCGAGCCTTTATGCTCATTCCCCTCTATATCCTTGAGGTAAAAATCGTCTGCTTCATACAGCACATGGGCATTGGTGATGACATACTTCCCGTTATACAGAAAGCCCGTACCGTTGTTGTCAGAAGAAGTAAATATGCAATATGTCAGTTTCGCACATTCACGATATAATGACTCAATCTTTTCTTCCTCAGTTATCTCAGCTGCCTGACCGGAATCATTTTCAGCTGTTTCCGCGTCTGCAGCAGGTGTCTCCTCGCTGTGCTGAGGATCCTGATCCAGCTCATTCGCTCCGCACCCTGTAAGGCAGGAAACAGAGCAACATATCACCACGAATAGCACGAGATATCTCAGCAACAACCGTCTAATAACCATGACCGAAACACTATTCCTTTCCAAATAATTATTGCAGGACTTCGGCGATGATTCCCCCGCCTATCACTCTATCCTCTTCATCATAGAACACTGCCGATTGACCGGGAGTTGCCGCTCTGACAGGTTCATCAAAAGTCACCCTGACTGTTCCATTGTCTGTCGTCTCAACTGATGCCGGCTGTCCTCCGTGCCGATAGCGTATCTTAACTGTACAGCGGATACGTTCTCCTTTTTCAAGCCGCGGGATGCTCATCCAATTGATATCTCTGCATTGAAGCTCCCTGTTATACAGTTCTTTTTCTTCACTTACAACAACTTCATTCGTGTCAGTATGTATCTCTTTTACATACGCAGGGTACCCGAGAGCCAGCCCAAGGCCTTTTCTCTGTCCGATGGTATAGCGATAAATACCCTTATGTTTTCCAAGAACTCTTCCATCTGTGTCAACGAAGAAGCCATCACCCGGACAGCCCTGACCGGCGGTCTCAGCAATGTAGTCCGCGTAACTTCCGTCCGTCACAAAGCAGACTTCCTGAGAATCAGGCTTGGAAGCGACAGGCAATCCTGCGTCTTTAGCTATCTGCCTTACCTCAGTCTTTGAGAGATCACCAAGAGGCATCTTCGTTGCTGCAAGCTGCTCCTGAGTGAGCTTGTAAAGCATGTATGTCTGATCCTTCTCAGAATGTGCTGCTTTCCGCACTGTATATCTTCCGTTCTCCAGTTTCACCACGGATGCATAGTGCCCGGTGGCAATATACTTTGCTCCCACAACCCGTGCATAATACAGCAGTTTGTCCCATTTTACGTATCGGTTGCATTCGATGCAGGGGTTAGGCGTCATACCACGCAGATACTCCTTAGCAAACGGGTCGACGACATATCTCTGAAAATCCGATGTGCAGTTTATCGGGTAATAGTCAATACCCAGTTTAAACGCTACGCTTCTCGCATCATCTATATCGCAGCACAGGCTCTCACTGCCGTCATCCGACTGCCACGTACGCAGCGTCACTCCGATGACTTCAAACCCAGCTTCCTTCAAAAGATAAGCTGCTGCTGCGCTGTCCACACCGCCGGACATCCCGACGACGATCTTCTCCATGTTAAATACCTCAATAATTGACTATGACTAGTCTTCAAATCTACCGCTCATCTCACACATTCTGAGATAAGCCTCTATGTGGCTGTCAGATTCATTGTAGAATGCTTCCATGTCCCTGCACGGAAACTCACTGCACATCCCGCAGTGATCGATACCCTTTTCTCTGCAGCATCTTACAGGGAGACATATGTCTTCTTCCTTCCAGTCAGTCTTTCGGCAGGAAGGACATTTTCCGTTTATGTAATCTTCACATGCGCCGCAGTCCACACCGCAGTATGCTATAAGCTCCCTTTCCATCATATCTTTCCCCTCACTGTCAATCAATCCGAAAGACTCCTCTGCAAGACGAAGCGTCTCCTCTATGCTTCTGCTTTCATCCCGCACGATCACGTTGAATCCTGAATTCAGAAATCTGTCATACCTCTCCTGTGAATTTATAAGCGAGAGTCCCTGACGGTAATTCTCCATCGCTTTTTCCGGATCCGGTTCCTCAAGTATCAGCTGATAGAGGAACTGTTTTTCTTTATCAGGACGTTCAAAAAATCTCTTCACTGATATCTGCGGATCAGCAAGCATGACAAGCACATGATCATGATCAGATATCTCTCTCAGTGTCTCAAGAGAAATATTGGTGTCTACAAATATCGGTTTGTTCAGCTTCGACAGCTCTTCCAGTATTTTCAGTTCCAAAGTCTCGCATTCCCTGGAAACGCCATCTATCCATGCCAAATACTCATCAGGAGTTCTGCGGATGAAATCATGCCAGTCCTTGAGATCTCTGGTATAGTTCAGATTCGGGAACTCATTTCTGTCAGGATGCGGGAAAAATCTGTCATGATAATTCTCCTCGCATAAGACACCGTCATATTTCTGTGCCAGAAGCTTTACCATGGTAGACTTCCCGGCATATGCGTTTCCCGTTATGAAATAAGCATTGCTGAAATACATCATATTCCACCCCGCAGTCTGAATCGCCCTTGCGTCCTTATTTGATAATTTTAACATAAAAAGAGGCAGCCGAAGCTGCCTCTGACATTATACATATCAATGCTTTTCCTTCTCTACTGCTGCAAGGTTTATATCCAGCAGATACTGCTCTTTTGCAGGACGGGGGTCAGTCCCGAGATAAACTTCATCGCCGAATATCATAGGATGCTGATTCTCCACGGTATACGGGGTCCATTCCGGCATAGGTGTGCCGTCCTTATCCAGTCCGTTGGGATCGCCGTTCTTTGCGAAATTTGTCCAGTAGTTGCACATCTTTCTCGCGAGCATGAAATGATGTCCGTCAAAAGGTCTCCAGCATTTCATAAGCGTCTCAAACGTGAACCACAGATCGCATGAGTGGAAGCATCCTGCATCGTCACCGGGAATAGTAGGACAGAAGTAGTAGTTATAGATCTTCTGCCCGTTTGCAGCAGCTGTTGTGGCAAGCATCTCTGTTCCGAGACGCACATTGTGCAGAGTAGCAGCTTCCTTAAGAGGAAGGTTCGGATCCAGTGAAGCGATAAAGCCGTCCGCATATTCACCGAACCGTGTCTTTATCTCGGCGAGTATCTCCTCATCTGTATTACCGCGTGGAGGAGCCAGAAACTCGTCCTTGGTGCAGCCGATCATAAGAGGCAGATCTTTTACTTCACCGTCGCGGAAACATTCGTCCACGCTCTTTGGAAGGAATACGCCATCCAGCGTCGGTCCAAGAAACATGTTCAGGCTGAACCATGCGTCGCAGAGCGTCTTGGCATCTACCTGTCTCGCCTCTTCCAGCGTGCTTACACCAAGTTTCTCAAACAGGCGGACACCCAGGTCCTCCATCACTTTGAGTGACTGGCAGGTTACACCGCCCGGTTCGGGGATCCTTGAGACCATTCCGCCTATGGATTGGGCTATTCCCCTGTTGAACAGACCGTAGGTCTTTGGAGATACCATGTGCACCAGCACGCTCATTGCACCGCTGGACTGACCGAAAATAGTGATATTATCCGGGTCACCGCCGAAGTTTGCAATATTTCTCTTCACCCATGCGAGACCTGCAGCCTGATCCAGGAATGCAAAGTTGGAAGGA
>JAFWEV010000091.1 GCA_017512745.1 Oscillospiraceae bacterium | reverse complement strand
TTACTGAACTTGCCGGAAAGATCATCAACAATGAGTGGGAAGATATGAATATAACAGCCGGCCTCTCGCCATATGATAAATACCCTACTGAATCAGAGTGGCTGGCACAGTTTGAAGGATACTGCGGGATGGGCTCGCCTATGAGCGACAGATACTACAGCCATCTTCCTGTTTGGACCGGAGGCAATATTTACTGCAATGGTGCCAAACCAAGAAAAGGCGAGACTGATGCCGTGCGTGTCAGTTCCCATGTTGAGGTAAATCTTACAGAGGAGAACGGCAGCTGGAAACTGCAGACCAATCTGTATGATGTCCTGCCTGCTACACACTGCTCAGTAATAACAACAGATATCCTTGGCAAAGCGATAGAGCCCGAACAGCGCTTTGAGAATCCTGACGGCTCTCCTCTCGAGATAGATTCCGACTACTTTGGTGCAAAGCGTTCCGAGAAGATCATCCCCGGTCCATTTGCATCCGAGGCTGCAGAAATAACAGTATGATTTAAATCAAAACAGCGGAATGGATATGAAAATATCCGTTCCGCTTTTTCTGATATCACTTAATCATTATTCAGCTTTAGAAATCTTTGTGATGAACAATATCCCAAATCCTGTTCTCACACCAGTAGACTTTCCCCTCGCTAACGTCATAGACCATTGAGACTACCGTAGGACACTCTACCTGTGCTACTGCCTTCAAGATCTCGAAGCAGTCGCTGACATCAAAGTCTTCCGAGGCAGCACGAAGCATCGAATCTGCTCTGCTGTATCTGTCCCATCCCATCCAGGGGTGTTTCTCAGAGTCCTGTTTGAATGGAGAGAAGTTCGTCATGATCTTATATTCAGGTTTCTCATAATACAGACTCCCCTGCCCGGGAACGATATAAAGCACGTTCCCACTCCGGTCGGAAAGCGCAGACATAAATGTAGATCCCGGGATACTGAACACCGGTTCTTTCTCAGCTATCTCCTTTATCTCCTGAAGCGTTTTCTTCTGCAGAAGCAGATCTATATCGAGCATAAGTACATTTCTGCCTTCCCCTTTCGGATCGCTGCGGTCATCAAAAGGCCAGCAGGTAGGCATTCCCACAAAATCCCCTCTTGCATTTGCACCAAAAAGAGGAAACCACCCTTCTTTTTCGTCGAGGATCTCGATATATACCCCGTTATCGTCTGTGCGGATCCTGTGTACCATTCCTAAAAGATCCAGATTCCAGCCGACTATGGTCTTTTTCTTATTTGCAACTATACTTGTACACATTTTTACTCTCCATATTAATGCCGGTCATGTTGACCGGCATTTTCTTTTATTTCTTCCTGGGATCGATGGAAAACATTCCGTCGCGGTTGCAGTACCAGCAGATCTTGCGCACCCCGTTGAGCTTAAATCTCGCCTCAGCGTTCCCTTCCGGATACAGTTTGACGATCTGTACCCTGTCCGGGGATAAAGCTGTGATAAATGAGATGTAGTGCTTTTTCGTCATTTCGTGTTCTATCCTGACGAAATATTCATCCTCGACTATCTCGATAATCACAGAATGCTGTCGATCCGGTTCTTCCTCTTCCGCAGGGGCCAGCGCAACTCCGTGACAGTGTATGACTGCTTCTCCCATGCTGTGTATGACATTCCCGCAAACAGGGCAGACATAAAACTTTGATCGGAACATATTCGCGGATACATTCGTGTTAGTCACCGAATTTCCTGATATAAGTTCCGTAATTGAAACATTCAGAGCTTTCGCCAGAGGTTCCAGCAGCGTGATATCCGGATACCCTTTTCCCGTCTCCCACTTGGACACTGCTTTGTCTGAAACATTGATCTTCGCCGCAAGCTCCGCCTGCGTATATCTGTTCTTATCACGAAGAGTTCTGATAGCTTCGCCTGTAACATATTGATTCATCTGTTTTCCCCTCCGCAACTGGATAATATCTCATCTGCGGAAAATAGTACACCTACGCTGAGTAGAGGAACTCAGCGCATACTTTAAAAACATGACCGCTTTTCTTCCTTTTCCGTTTTTTACAAGATTTCGATAATGATTCCCCCGCCTATCACTCTATCCTCTTCATCATAGAACACTGCCGACTGGCCTGGAGTTGCTGCCCTGACAGGATCATCAAAAGTCACCCTGACCAGCCCATTGTCCGTCATCTCAATTGCTGCCGGCTGTCCTCCGTGTCGATAGCGTATCTTAACTGTGCAGCGGATATGTTCTCCTTTTTCCATCCCCGGAATGCTCATCCAATTGATATCCCTGCACAGCAGCTCCCTGCGATAAAGTTCTTTTTCTTCACTTACGACGACCTCATTGGTGTCAGTGCGTATCTCTTTTACATATGCAGGGTATCCGAGAGCCAGCCCAAGGCCTTTTCTCTGGCCTATAGTATAGCGGTAGATACCTTTATGTCTGCCGAGTTCGTGCCCGTCCGTATCGACGAAGAACCCTTCTCCAAGGCAGTCCGACCCGGCAGTCTCTGCAATATAGTCCGCATAGCTTCCGTCCGTCACAAAGCAGACCTCCTGAGAATCAGGCTTGGAAGCGACAGGCAAGCCTGCGTCTTTTGCTATCTGTCTTACCTCAGTCTTTGAGAGATCACCTAGAGGCATCTTCGTTGCTGCAAGCTGCTCCTGAGTAAGTTTGTATAGCATATATGTCTGATCCTTCTCAGAATGCGCAGCTTTCTGCACTGTATATCTTCCGTTATCAAGCCTGACCACAGATGCATAGTGTCCGGTCGCAATATACTTTGCCCCCACAACCTGTGCATAGTACAGCAGTTTGTCCCATTTGACGTACCTGTTGCATTCGATGCAGGGGTTAGGCGTCATACCACGCAGATACTCCTTAGCAAACGGGTCAACGACATATCTCTGAAAAACCGATGTGCAGTTTATCGGATAATAGTCAATACCTAGTTTAAATGCCACGCTTCTAGCATCATCTATATCACAGCACAGGCTCTCACTGCTGTCATCCGACTGCCACGTACGCAGTGTCACTCCGATGACTTCAAACCCCGCTTCCTTCAAGAGGTAAGCTGCTACTGCGCTGTCCACACCGCCGGACATTCCGACGACGATCTTCTCCATGTTAAATACCTCAATAATTGACTCTGATTAGTCTTCGAATCTACCGCTCATCTCACACATTCTGAGATAAGCGTCTATATGGCTGTCAGACTCGTTATAGAAAGCTTCCATATCCCTGCACGGAAACTCACTGCACATCCCGCAGTGATCGATGCCCTTTTCTCTGCAGCATCTTACAGGCAGACATATATCGTCTTCCTTCCAGTCAGTCTTCCGGCAGGAAGGACATTTTCCGTTTACATAATCTTCACATGCACCGCAGTCCACACCACAATATGCAATAAGGTCTCTTTCCATCAATTCATTACCTTCCATGTCAATCAATCCGAAAGACTCCTCTACAAAGCGAAGCGTCTCCTCTAT
>JAFWEV010000090.1 GCA_017512745.1 Oscillospiraceae bacterium | reverse complement strand
TGATGAAAAGGTTGACCGATACGACGAAAGTCGAATAGTCCCCGAACGATATTTTTCCCGCGTACAGGAAAAGGCCTCCGGCGATGAGGATTATGACATTGAACACGTCAGTTATAAAAGAAGTGGAAGAAAAGAATCTGGCCATGGCATGGTACGCGTTCTTTGAGGCGTTCACGAACTGTAAGTCGCCTTTCCTGAACTTTCCTATCTCCATTTCCGAATTGGTATAGGCCTTTGTGACTCTTATTCCCGTCACACTGCTCTCCACCGCAGCGTTTATCGTGGCTGTGCTTCTGCGTCTCTCATCGAAAGCGGCGCGCATTTCCTTTCTGAAATGCATCGTAACGGCAACAAGGATCGGAACACAGGCAAATATTATCAGCGTCAGAAGCGGGTCAATCGACATCAGATATCCGAAAGAGAGAAGGATCATGGCCGAGCTTATTAGGATGTTTTCGGGACCGTGGTGAGCGAGTTCGCAGACTTCAAAAAGGTCGCTGGTTATCCTCGTCATGATCCGCCCGGTCTCGTTCTCATCGAAAAAGCTGAACGGCAGCTTTTCCAGGTGTGTAAAAAGATCCTGCCTCATCTGGGACTGCATCTTAACTCCGATCATATGACCGTAAAACTGGACAAAATACCTGAGCATCATTCTCACGGTATAGAGAGCGAGCATCGCCACTCCGGATATGATGATCGCTTTGTACATCCTGTTCTGGACATATATATTCAGCATCCTGTTTGTGAGTATCGGATATGCCATCCCGATGACGGAAATAAAAAGTGCGGCGATCATATCCAGAGCCAGCATCTTTTTATGCGGTCCATAATACCGAATAAAGCGTTTGAGCATGTCATTTACTCCATGAATCATCGTTTCGTACAATTGTTAATTTTAACAGACATATGTTTACTTCCGCAATGAGAGTCGACATGGCAGAAAGAAGCGGCCGGTCAATGACATTGTCCGGTCGCTTCCGCGCTCTTTTTTGTATTGTCCTTTTCAGTCGATGAGTTCGGAGAGTTCCCTGAACGGTGAAAGACTTCTCTTGAGTATACCGTGCATCTGTGCGATAGCTATACCGTAATTCACTATCGGGACGCCCGCCGCTGCAGCTCTTGCGATCCTGTCCTGCATCTGTTTCTCATTGAGCATGCACCCCCCGCAGTGCACGATCAGCCTGTATCCGGACAGATCTTCCGGAAACTCTCCCCCTGAAGTAAACCTGTATTCGGGTTTTATACCGGTATAATTCTCGATCCATCCGGGGATCTTTATCGTGCCTATATCCTCGCACTGCCTGTGATGCGTGCAGCCTTCGGATATGAGCACTCTGTCGCCTTCCTTAAGCTCCGAAAGCCTTTTTGCCCCGAGGATAAGTTCTCTGAGATCTCCTTTATATCTGGCGAACAGTATGGAAAACGAAGTGAGAAGGATATCATCCGGGGTGTCCTTTGCAACTCTGCCGAACGCCTGTGAATCGGTGATCACCATTTTCGGTTTTCTCGCCATGCTGCCGATCACATCCTTAAGTTCCTGCGGCTGACAAACCATACAAGAGCAGTGGCTGTCAAGGATATCCCTTATCGTCTGCTGCTGAGGAAGTATGAGTCTTCCCTTCGGCGCTGATTCATCCACCGGAACGACAAGAATGACCTGATCTCCGGGTTCGAGAAGATCGGAAACGATCTTCTTCTCATTTACGGATCGCCTCGCGAAACTTCCGAGAGCTTCCTTGAGTCCGTTGATCCCGTATCCCGTGACGGCGCTCACATAATGTACACTCCCTCTGTCAGCCGGTATCGCACCGAGCAGATCCGCCTTGGTCATGGCTATGATATATGGTATCTCTTTTGATTCCAGAAGCTTTACAAGTTTTCTGTCGTCTTCGCACAGTCCTGCACACGCATCGGCTACAAGAACGGCTATATCCGTTTTCGCCAGCATTTCAGAGGTCTTCTTTATTCTCTTCTCGCCAAGTTCTCCCTCGTCGTCAAGACCCGGTGTGTCTATGATGACCACAGGACCCAGAGGCAGCAGTTCCATGGTTTTCTGTACCGGATCCGTTGTCGTCCCCTTGATCTCGGAGACAACACTCAGCTCCTGTCCCGTCACCGCGTTCACAAGGCTGGATTTTCCCGCATTTCTCATGCCGAAAAATCCTATATGGACCCTCTCTGCTGCAGGTATTCCGCTGAGACTCATAGGACAAGTTCCTTTCCCGTATCAAGTGTGAATCCGCCCATCTTCTCTATCTTGTACAGATGGCTCGTACCGGATATGTTCCTGTCGTCGATGACACGGAAATTCTGAGAGAGCGGATCGGGCAGCAGGTCGAAGAACAGTGTATTTGCGCCAACATTGACGGAAGCGATGTTTGCTTCAGGATCGCTCAGACCTTTTCTGAGATC
The DNA here is from genome assembly GCA_017512745.1 of Oscillospiraceae bacterium. Taxonomy (GTDB): domain Bacteria; phylum Bacillota; class Clostridia; order Oscillospirales; family Ruminococcaceae; genus RGIG5675. Next base: position 33,704 of record JAFWEV010000090.1, on the reverse strand, counting down.
CTCTCCCGGCTGCTGTGCGGTTATATTCACTCCGGGTATCATGAGGCGCAGTATCGCTATCTCCTTATATATCGCAAACAGATTTCCCCTCTTCTTCTCCGCGGCAAGGGGCGTTCCGATCGCCGGCATATACGGGATTATTGGCGCCCAGCTGATGCCGAGCTCCTTTGTGAGCATTATATCGTCCGCCAGTTCATCTACCGTCTGTCCAGGCCAGTCCACTATATTTCCGGAGGCAAGCCTGAGTCCGAGTCCCTTTATGGTCTCAATCGCCTTCATTCGCTTTTCGAAATTCGTGGATGGATTCAGTCTGTTGAAACTGTCAGCATGAGACATCTCGAATTTCATGACATACTCATCCGCGCCTGCGGATGCCAGTTCTTCATACTGACTCTTCTCAAATTCGCCGCAGGCAAGGCTCACGTACATTCCTCTCTCTTTGAGCGTCCTGACTATGCGGACGAGTTCGGAAAAGCTGTATTTCGGATCCTCTCCCGCTATGAGAAAGATCCTTCCGAATCCGTGGCCGGCGGCATCGAGCCCCATCTCTATGACCTTATCGGGCTCTATCCTGAATCTCTCAAGACATGAATTCCCCGCACGCATCCCGCAGTACAGGCACATGTTTTTGCATATATTCGTGTACCCCATCATAGATGTCACACGAAGAGCGTTTCCGAACTGCTCTTCTCTTGCCATTTTTGCCAGAGGAGCGACCTCTTTATAGAACTCTTCCTCAGGCATACCAAGCACTTCGAGAATATCTTTCTTTGTCTCCAGGATCATTTGTTCAAATCCTCCATATCTATAAGAATACCGCCCATGTATCTTGCTTCTTCCGGTTCGTGCGTCACACAGATCACCGTCTTTCTGGCAGTATACTTCTTAACGTAATCCATTATCGTTCTTTTGAGTTCCGTATCCAGTCCCTTGAACGGCTCGTCCATGATGAGAAGATCGGCGCCGTAGAGAACTCCTCTGACGATCGCCACTCTGCGTTTCATTCCGCCGGAATACTCTCTCACCGGCTTTGCGAGATCATTCCCGAGTCCTATCTCTTTCAGGTGAGATTCAATCGTGCTCTTCGGCAACGTCTTTCCGGTAACGAGTCTTATGTTACTGACCGCCGAAAAATCCTCAGACAATCTGTCTTCCTGGAATACGAAACCCACTTTTTCCGGTACTCCCAAAACCGAACCGCTGTCCTCTGTTTCAAGCCCTGCAAGTATTCTCAGAAGCGTTGTTTTCCCGCATCCGGAAGGGCCTTTGATACATGTTATCTCTCCGCCTCTGAATGTGAGGGAGACGTCCTTGAGAACAGTCTTCTCGCCGAAGCGTTTGGTCAGTCCGTCAACTTTGATATCCGTCACAGTTTCTCCACCCCCTCGTAAATCTTCTTAAGGATGAAAACAAACAGTTTCTCTATGACAACACTCAGCAGAATTATGATCACGGTCCACGCGAGCAGATCTGCGTTCTGGAAATAGATCTTTGCATTGTAGAGCTTCTCGCCTATCGAGCCGTTCACAACACCTATGACCTCCGCTGCGACTCCTGCCTTCCAGGCCATCCCCACCGCCACGCTGCACGCGGAAATAAGGTACGGCTTTATGTTCGGCACATATATATACAGCAGCCTTCTGCCCCAGCTCACATCATACAGCCGGGCCATTTCAAGCATATTCGGGTCGGCGCTCTTTATACCCTGCAGTACATTGGAATAGATGACCGGAAACGCTATGAGAAACGCTATGAATACGGTCAGCTGGTTGAACGAGAACCATATGAGGCAGAGGATGATGAAAGAAGCCACAGGCACTGATTTGATCGTCACCACATAAGGCCACAGAAGTGTCTCGACTATCGAAAAACGCCCTGCAAGAACGGCGAGTATTATCCCCAGCGCCAGCGCTATGAGGAATCCGCATGTTATTCTCATCAGCGAGAACAGTACTGTGGATACAAACCCTTTCTCGGTCCAGATCGTTGCAAGACGTTTTATCACCTTTAAAGGCGATGCTAGAAGTATATCCATGTTTACCAACATGGATATACCCTGCCATAATGCCAGCGCGAGCAATACCGCACCGGATTTGTGAATTAAAGACCTTTTCATGCTCCCCAGTAGAAGCCATCTTCGGGAAGTATTCCGCCGACAGCTGCCGGGTTCTGATCAAACAGCACCTGGAAGTATCCCTGGAGCATTGCTTTCATCTCAGCGCCTGTAACACAGACTATGTTGCAGTGCGGGATAGCCTTCTCGGCTATCTGGGCTTTGACTATATCGTATTTCTCAACGAGCTGTGCTGCGTCGGAAACATTTTCGTTCACATATGCTGTGGATGCCGCGTACTCCTCAAGGAATTTTGCAACTGCCTCGGGGTTCTGCTCGACAAAATCGGTTCTTGCGATAAGTCCCGCTGTTACGAACTGGCTTCCGTTGCCCAGCTTGTTCCATTCCTCTGTGAGGTCAAGAGCTACACGGAGTCCTTCTATCTGTGTGCCTGCGACTGTTACGAACGGCTGCGGCAGCAATGCGATGGAGGATTCCTCTGCTGACATCTGAGCAACGACCTCTGTAGGTTCGCTCTTCCACTCGACTGTAACGTCTGCTCCGAGTTCAAGACCGTGCTGCGCAAGCAGATATGTGAATGCATATTCGGGTGTGGAACCCTTTCCTGTTGAATAGACTGTCTTTCCCTTGAGGTCTTCGATGCTCTGAATCGTCTCTCCGCCCTTCTCTACAACATAGATAACGCCGAGAGTGTTGACAGCGATCATCTTTACTCCGCCGCCCGTGTTGGCTTCTAGAACTGCTCCGAGGTTTGCAGGAACTGCAAGGATATCGATCTCGCCCTTCATGAACTTCGGTGTGAGTTCGTCGGCGGATCCTGCCATTGTGAATTCGTATGTGTTTGCTGTAAGTCCGTTCTCCGCGTCGTCAAGGAGTTTTACCATTCCCATGGATGTAGGGCCTTTAAGACCGCCGAGACGTATCGTAACTCCTTCATACGGCTCCTCTTCGACGGAAGATTCTTCCGCGGAGGATTCCTCGGCTGTTGATGCAGGTTCGGATAAAGGCTCGGACGCCTGGCTTCCGGATGAAGATCCGCATGCTGCCAGCATTGAAACTGTCATCATTACGGCAAGAATAAGTGCTAATAGTCTTTTCATGTTTATTTACCTTCTTTCGATTGCAAGCATAATATTAAAAAAAAAGACGACGCATTGTCGTTGCAACCGCAACATTTGCGTCATCTTTTCCCTTTTAGACAAATTAATCGAGGATCTTAACGGTGTTCATGTGATAATCTATGAGACCCTCTTTCTTCATGGCAGCCATCTCTCTTGAGACAGCGCTTCTGTTGGCTCCGATATATGTCGCCATGTCCTCGCGGCTCAATGGTATCGTGAATGTTCTTGCTCCTGCTTCCGAGGCGAGTTCACTGAAATATGTTATGAGTTTCTCGCGCAGACTCAGTTTTGAGAGGACCTGGATCCTGTTGTTCATGTAGAGTGTGCGCCTGGCAAGCATCGCTGTGAACCGTTTTCTTATTCCGCTGAGAAACGGCTCGCTGTCATCGGAACGGAGCACTTCCGGCGAGAACCACAGAACTTCGGTATCTTCGGCAGCGAAAACATATACCGGAGAATCCTCGACGCCCAGATAACACAGGGATTCTCCGAAGGTCACGCCGGGAACGACATCCGCCATAATGACCCTGTTGCCGTTTATATCGTCTATACAGGCCTCCGCCATTCCGCTGAGAACAAATCCGAATCTGGGGAACGGCGTCTCAGTATTGTGGAGAAACTCACCCTTTCTGTAATTCCCAGGCTTTGCGTCAAATGCCTCCAGAAGGCGTCTGACTTCTTCATCATCCGTTCCGGCAAACAGCGGACACAGTCTCAGGATATTCAGTTTTTCCCTGTCCAGCTCCACCATTACCGCTCGTCTTTCGGGGTATGAGTCCTCATGAACTCTTCCACTTTTTCTCTCGTTGTTATTCCGCCCCTCGGTCCCTGTACCGTGACTGACATATTTGCGGCGGCATTTGCAAATCTGAGTGCCTCCGGATCTGAGAGTCCCATAACTTTTGCTACGCAGAACGACGAGTTGAACGTATCTCCCGCACCGGTCGTATCGACAGGATCAACGTCATAGCATCCCACCTGCCATTCACCGTCACGGGTCACTATCTTCGCTCCTTTTTCCGCGAGAGTGAGAATTATGGTCTCAACGCCCTTCGCGAACAGCTCGTCTCTGAATTCTTCAAAGGTTTTTCCGTTCCCGTACAGTTCCGCGGCAAACTCGTTGAATGATACAGTCGTCGCATATCCGATCATCCTCCGGGCTTCCTCGGAATTGAATGACGATTCACAGTCGAGCATGATCCTGACGCCCTTCGCCTTCAGCTCCTCAAGGAGCCCCCACGAATCGTTGAAATACGCCGACCAGTCCAGAGTGCCGTAAATATATGAAGCGCCGAGGAAGAACTCTCTGAGATCATCCGTAAGATCTATCGGATGCTTTGTTCCGTTGACCACCATGAGGGTGTGTTCACCGCTCGGCAGCTGGTATATGACACAGTACGTATCCTTTTTACCCGGTATGATCTGGGCTTTATCCATATGGACATGGCTCTTCTCCATATCCTCAAAGAGCATCTCCGTGTCCGGTCCTTCTCCCTTGATGTCAAAGGAATATGTCTCTATGCCGTACCCTGCGCACACACATGCCGCATTGGCTATGAGTCCGCCGCACACATTCCCCCTGTGCCACACGGATACCTTGTTTCCTATCTCCGGCCATGCCTCCGCGTCGAAATACTTGTCGACACAAGGCCCGCCCATGAACACCACATATGGTTTTTTAGCTTCCATCACATCTCACCTCTGATTTCAGATAAGAAATTCGTAAGTCTGTTTTGCAATTCCTTCAATATCCATAGCGTTGACTTCACTGAGGAACAGCAGATACTCCGCAGGGAATGACGCCGTACCCCTGAATGCTCCGCATATGGCGCCTGCGATCGCGGCCACGGTATCCGTGTCATTTCCCGCATTGACCGCCATATGGATCGCCTTCATGGGATCCCCCTTTGCGGCTACGGCAAAACCGAAAGCTGCAGGGACCGCTTCATTCGCCAGAAGTCCCGTTCCGATGACATCCGCCATTTCGGCGATGCACGCGTCGAAATCATTGGAATACTTCATTCCCGCGGCGACTGCGAGCTTTATCCTCTCCTCCACGCTGGCTCCCGCCGACTTCTGCGCCAGCATATCCCAGCTTCTTCGGAGTCCCTCATGAGCGCCGTAGATGCCGGCGTCAACGATGCCCGCAAGATCCGCGCCGCCCATTGCGGCGGCAACTGCGGCTCCTACCGCTCCGGCACCCGCAAGCGCGACCGCATTCTCATGTGTGACTCTGCCGATGACTATGGCATTGTCTATTGCTATATCGATGTTTCCGCGGCTGAAGATACCGGCGACCCACGCCTTCATGGCTGCGCCGTTTGTTGCTTCGCCGTTATTGCATACCGTAAATACGGACGAATCGTCGCTGTCCACGGAATAGAGCTGTCCCAGGAAAAGCTGCTTCTCCTCACCCAGCACTCTCGCGACGGCATCCCTTGTGGTCGGTCCCGCGTGTTTCTCGTAATATACCTTATAGTCTCTGATCCATTCCGCAAGCGCATCGACACATGCTTCCCTGGTGACTCCGCCCTTTTCGAGAATGTGCTTTGCGGTGACATATGAGAGGGAGAAGTCGTCGGTGACCATGCCCTTCTCCATTCCTGCAGCAAGCGTATCATCGAGAGGTTTCATGAAATCGAACACGTATCCGCCGTCGCCTATATCCTCTTTGATGAGATATGTAGGTCTTGTCTCCGTCGGCGCACCCATCGCGTCGCCGACCGCATTACCCAGGAACGCTCCAAGTATTCTGTCATACATTCCGATCATTTATACATCCTCCCTGCCGAGAAGCGCATCTATCCTGAGAGCCGTGCCTCTGAGGTCGAAATTGTTTTCCTTCTCTATCATCTCAAGGTATCTCGGATTCAGCTTTTTGTATCCTCCGAGCGCCCCGACTATGTATCCGGCCATGCATGCGACCGTGTCGGTGTCATCCCCCGCATTGACTGCCATGTATATAGTCTCCATCGGATCGCCCTTTGTCGCCACTATATATCCGAATGCTGCGGGGACCGCTTCGTTTGCGGGAAGCCCTCCGCCGATTATCTCGGACAGTTCCTTCATCGCGAGATCGAAATTGCCCTGACGGCGCATTCCGATGTCTATCGCGAGTCTGATCCTCTTTACGATACTGGCGCCCGCGACGGGTCTTGCAGTGGCTTTGGATCTTCTGAATCCCTCTTCCGCCCCGTAGATACCTGCTTCGACGCATTCGATATATGACGAACCGGGCTTCATCGCCTCGGCTGTTGCCGCAGCAATGGCAGCCGCTCCCGAGAGAGCAAGAGTATTGTTATGTGTTATCTCGCACAGGGTTATGGTGTCGTCTATGGCCTTGTCCGGATTGCCCGCATCAAGAAGCCCTATAAAACCGGACTTCATAGGCGCACCGTTGGAGGCTCTGTTGTTTATGCACTTGAGCGGGCGCTCGGGAGGCACTTTTTCTCCTCTGAGCCGTGCGACCGCGGTCCTGGTGGTTGGACCGGCATTCCTCGAGTACTCGGGATGATCCATCCAGACGAACATGCCGTTTGCGGCGTTTTCCCTGTTTACGACGCCGCCACCGTCAAGGCATGCGAGACAGGAGTAAAAAGACACGGAGAAATCGTCAGTAACAAGTCCTGCGACCTGACCCCTGCCGTAGTTGTCCATCGGAGATTGTATGAGGTCTTTGACGAGCCCTCCGAATTTTTCCTTTATCATCTCGGTCGTCCTGACTTCAGTCGGCGCACCCATCGAATCCCCGATAGCTGCGCAGAGAAGTCCGCCGAGTATCTTGTCCTGACGCGGCGTCATAGAATACCCTCCAAGAAAAAACATGTCGTGACACTTTGTGTTATAACAATTATACCCTATATATATAATTAATTAAAAAGTTAACAATTAGAAAATTGACTTAGCGACGCATATATTGTATTTTTTCTCTATCGATTATTTGGAGGCGACTCAATTGAAAAAAATCTTGTCTTTACTGCTTGTCTGTGCAGTCGTTCTCTCGTTCGCCGCGTGCGCCGAGAAGGCCAATATAACTGAAACAGTTGAAACTGTCATAGGCACAAAGGAAGTCAGTGTTGACCTTGAAGAGAACCCGACCACAGGTTATTCCTGGACATACTCCATCGATGACGAATCGGTCATTCAGTATGTCAGTGACGAATATATCGATCCGTCCGCACTCTCATCTTCTTCCGGGTCATCGGAATCATCGGAACCAGAAACTCCTCTCGCAGGAGCCCCCGGGGTCAGAAGATTTACATTCACACCTGTGGGCGACGGATCCACAACCATCCAGTTCAAATATGCAAGGCCGTTCGATGAGGAAGGTCACGGTCTCTGGGATATGTGCTATTACACATACAACGTCAAGGGTGACCGCGCAACACTCGAAAAATCCACATACATAAAGTATTGTCAGGGCTCGGTCACCGAGGCTTCGGGCAACTCATTCACCATTGATCTCGACGGTATCGTCATGGATTTCACGACCGATGAGAACACCAATATGAACGGAGGCACAATCAGGAACAATTCCAAGATCCTCGTCGAGTATGAGCCAAACGATTCCGGCAATTACGCATATTTTGTCCTCGTCGCAAACGAGACCGGCTTTGATGAATTCGGTTCCATCAATTTTGAGCTGCACGGAGATCCCATGGGTCAGAACAAGTGGTTCGCCATAGGAAACGAGCATCTCGAGGCGAGCATAACCTCAGAAATGACTATGGACAATCCGTATGTCAAGGCATCGGTAAGACCTCTCTCCGAAGGTTCAGGCACAGTGGAGTTCGTATACGGCAAATCCGCTCTTGATGAAGATATACCTCTCAGGATCCAGCTTGGATTCAGTGTCGACAGCGTTAACGGCGCAGTCATCGACTCCATTATCTTCTCCGGCGAGCTTATCCGCGCCTATGCGGAGAGCGGTGAGGGAGATTACTCAATAGATGCGGAGGAGCTTCCCGAAGAGTATTCAGGGCTTACGGTATCCCTTGATACATATCCGGACAACGGATATGCCTGGCTGTGTTCGAGTCTGGGAGAAGAACTCGTCATCGACGAATACTTCAACGAATATGAAGAAGCAGCATCAAGAACGACATATGTCATATCCTCGGAAAAAGAGGGCGATGCATCCCTTATATTCAGACTTTCCGACCGTGCGTCGTCATCCGACTATTCCGGACTGTTTGACATAACGGCGACCTGCACGATCACCGACGGAAAGATAATAATATCCAAAGTGTCCGTTTCCGGAAACGCCCTTCTTCCGGAATAATATCCGTCTCCCGCGAAATACGGTTCCCCTGCGGAGATACGTCATCAGTTATCACTTTTTGGAGGTATTTATGAGAAAGCTTGTAAGCATCCTGCTCTGTGTCGCAATAGTTCTGCTTCTCGCCGCCTGCGGGTCTTCGGGAACAGATACTCCCGCATCGCCGTCTTCAACCGGAACATCCATTTCCAACAAGAACGATCCTGACAAATCACAGACGGAAACCGAGACAGCCGAAAGCAGCGAACCCGAGAACAGTTCTCCCGAAAGCAGCACGGCGGAGAGTTCGGGGCCGGCTCTTGAAGATCTGGAAGGACACTACACTCTGTCCAGTTATTACAATCCCGATCCGTACGTATCTTATCTGTATCCCGAATTGAGGTCTCTTCAGGACAAGACCGGCGAAGCGATCGGTTCGATGGATCTCTACCCTGACGGGACCGGAACGGCGACATATCCGGGAGGCAGTCTGAATCTCACATGGGACGACTCGGATATCTATCTCGACGGCAAGGCTCTGGATATCTATCACTCTCAGTATCTTGTGGGTTTCGATCTCGAATCCGGAGAGAGTCTCAACTACAGCAAACTCTCCGTAGAGGACGCATATTACTATGAGGTCGGTCTCAACCCGAAACAGGAAGAGCTGTCTCCGTCTGATTATACCCTCGGAGAAATAACCGTTGAACGGTTTACCGCCGAGGGCAAAGACGAAGTTTTCGCTGTTCTTCCGGTCACCAATAACAGCAACAAAACTATTGCCCTGGATCAGGTCAACTATTCGATCTCTTCTCCTTCCGGTGAAGAGATCGACTACAGATTTATGTCGGCTTTTCTCACCCCCGTGATCCTGCCGGGAGAGACCGGATTCTTCTATGAACAGACCCTCGCCGAGAATATCCCGGAGGACGTCGTTTTTGAGCCAGATATGGTGTTCGCCTTTGAATGGACCGGCGACTATGAGAGATTTGATGTTAAGGACATCACTCTCGACTTGCAGGACTACGGCGACGTCTGGATCCACAGACCTACCGGGACAGCCGTGATACCTGAAGGCACAGATCCCTCCAAGGTTCAGTTAAACGTGATCTGTTACGGACCCGAAGGACGCGTTGTAGGTCACGGTGCTGCTGTTAATTTCTCAAGAGACTATAATCCGAAGAACTATTTTGAAATTCCCGAGAACGGCGGAGATGCTCCTTTCCTCGTCAACATGGACGGTCCGTTCGCAGACAAGAGCTTCGATCAGGATCTGATCGATCACTACGAATTCCTTGCGTTCACTCCCAACTACTTTAAATACTGATCCCGGAGCCTGAAAAAGGGAGCATATATTTCAGAATAATCATAATAAAAAACTGAGCATGGGTGACCATGGTCAGTTTTTTATTATATGGTACAGTGACGATGCCACTCACATTTCAAGAACCAAAAATGACGGAATCTCTCCGTTATTACATTTCCAAGGCTGAAAAGGACATTATGGCTAAACAAAAACATGTTACAGGTCACAACTGTTACAGGTCTCTTGACATCTGATGACAGCACTCAGTTTCAGTTGATACCTGAGATCGATTTTCTTATATTTTCAATACTGATCCTTGCGCTTTCAAGCTCGTCTATCGGACTGTTGTCCTGTTCCACTATCACCCATTCAACATCAAGATCTTCAGCGCATCTGATGATCGATCCGTTTTCCATATGGCCGGTTCCTATTGCAGTGAATGCGGGCGGGAAACAGCTCAGATCCAGGTAATCTTTAATATGTATGAGAGGCAGCCTATCCCTTCTCTTGTCCATTTCGGAAATCGGATCAAAACCCGCATATTTAACCCAGAAAGTGTCCATCTCCAGCATGAGGTCGTCAGAAGATCCCAAGATCCGGTCAAGCAGTAATCCTTCTTTGTACGGTGTGTACTCAAAATCATGATTATGATAACAGAGAGTGATCCCGCGATTCATGCACTCTTTGCTCCAAACAGGAATGTTTCTGCATAGCTTTAAATACGTTTCTTCTGTTCTCTCCTCCGGAGGAATATACGGAATCGTTATCCATTTCATCCCCAGAGCAACAGCATAACCGATCTCAAGATCCGCGTTATTCTCCCAACGCGGAATGTATACATGAGAATTGATCGCTGTTATTCCCAGACTATCCAGCAATTCCTTCATCTCACCGGCAGGTATCCCTGCATAATTGAAAAACTCAACGCCATCATATCCCATTTCTGCTATCTGCCTGATAACGTCCTTAAGTCCTTCCGCATCACCGCATTTTTTCAGTGCCGAATATAACTGATACCCGATTTTCATTGGGTTAGCCCCCCTTACCACCAAAATGAGATCCTCATAGATGTCTGCGAATTCACTACCACAAATATAGTTAATTCCCCAATGTGCGTCAATCAACATCTGCTGCTTAAAATAAGCGATTCACTCACAAAAAAATCTGATAAAGGACCATCGTAAGATCCTTTATCAGATTCTCTCATTTTGTATCACTTGTTGAGATCCCTGACAGTCCTTCCCTCGAGCATTCTGCCGCTCACAACGGCGGTCTCCGGAGGAAGGTCCGGCTCATTGATCAGCTGAAGCAGTTTCCTGACCGTGAGCTGTCCGAGTTCTTTTGTATTCTGTTCGTATGTGGTCAGTTTTGTGATCCTGGCCATATTGATTCCGTCGTATCCTACGGCGGAGATGTTCCCGGGAATCGTGAGTCCTCTGCCCGCTATCTCCTCCTGTCCGCCTATCGATGAATAGTCGTCGGGGAATATGATAGCCGTGGGAGGATCAGGAAGATCCAGAAGCTTTGCGGTCGTGCGCCGGCAATCCTCGATATCGTGGTAATGCCCCTGCACGACATACTCTTCCGGAACGGCGATACCGAGCTGCATGCATGCCCCGTGAAAACTTCCGAGACGTTCGCGCGTCACGTATGTCGGATCACCGTAGATGAATCCTATCTTTCTGTGTCCCATACTGTACAGATATCTGACGATTGCGTCAAGCCCTCTCGTATTGTCCGAGAGAACCGCAGCGCAGCCTTCATACACATAATCCACAGTCACGACCGGATGTCCGGACTTTGCCAGTTCAATGATCTCCGGATCGCTGAAATCCGCAGATATGATGATGCATCCGTCAAGATTCCGGTATTCCACATGCTTGAGATATGTCGTGACTTTGCCCGCTATGGAACGATTGATGAACGTTATGTCATAACCGTACTTTTCCGCCTCGCGCTGGATATTTTCCAGGATGATGGAGAAGTATTCATGGCTCAGTCCTGCCCTGTCATCCGCGAACAGAATGCCGATATTGTATGTCTTGTTGGTCTTTAGCGCCCTTGCCGCGACATTTGTCGTGTATCCGAGTCTGGCGGCAACTTTTTTCACCTTTTCCTTTGTGGCTGCAGAGATGTCGCTTTGATCATTGAGCGCCTTGGAAACGGTGGCGACGGAGACCTTACATTCTTTTGCGATATCTTTGATAGAAACCATAATTATTTCAATTCCAGTAGTCTGTCCCTTACGGGATCGTAGTGGGCGTCCACCAATCCGAAATCCATTTCCTTGTAGGACCAGAGCGCCCTGCCTATACCGTACTTTTCAAATACGCTGTGGATGCATTCGTACCATTTGACGGTCTCTTCGGGATCGGCAAGATCAATGACCCCGTACTCGCCGCAGTACAGCGGGACGCCCCTCTCTTCAGCGATCCTGAGAGCCTCTCCGAACAGTTTTTCAAAATAGTCGGCCGACATCACTTCATCTTCGTCCGGATATTTCTCTACGAATTCAGGTCCGATCTGTTCTTTCGTCATACGAGCATAATCGCTGTACGGACGCAGGAAAGATGTCCTGAAGCTCCTGTCCATACCGCTGATCCAGTAAGCTCCCTGATGGGTAAAGACCAGCGGCGAGTAGCAATGAAAATTATAGACTATATCCCTGTCATAGGGAACATCCAGGTCCTTTACGGCTGTGACAGAATTGTTGTAATAGCCACCGATCAGGATATGGATATGAGGAGCGCGCTTCCGTATGGCTATGACCGCTTTTCTGCTTATCTCGTTCCACTTGTCGGAGAAAGCCGGATCTGACACTTCGTTAAGCAGTTCGAATGACAGATGCTCATAATGTCCGAACCTCTTTGCAAACTCTTCCCAGATATCGCAGAACAGCTGCTGGTATTTCCCGTTCACGAAAAATCCATCCTCGTTCTCGCCTGCGTCAAAGCTGAATCCCGGAGTTTTGTGAAGGTCGAGTATCATGTTGAGACCGTCTTCGGCGCACCAGTCCACACAGGACTGAAGTCTTGAAAAGCCGCTCTCATTGAATGACCCGTCGTCATTGAGTATAAGCTCATAATCCACGGGGATGCGCACATGGTCGAATCCCCAGCGCGCGATCCTTCTGAAATCGTCGCGGCGGACGAAGTAGTCGTATCTTTTTTCACTGTGATCGCACTGGGAGAACCAGCCTCCCAGATTGACCCCGTGTTTATATCCTTTGAATTCTCTCATAGTATCTCCCGTATCCGCCGTATCCGGTGCCGATCAGAACTCGAGGTTGTGCTCGTCTTCCTTGGAGAACAGGTGACATACGCTTCCCGTAAAGGTGAGCGATACGTCCATGTTCGTGTAATCCTTTGCCTTGCCCTCAGTCGGAACGATCGCGATCGCGTCTTTTCCGTCAATGTCGAGGTGGAGGTGGCATGACGGTCCCATCAGCTCGGAAACTTCCACTCTGCCCTTTATCCCGCCTTCGCCGAGGACCATGTTGTCCGGTCTCACGCCGAGAGTGACGTCACAGGGCTCGACTCCTTTTGCTGCGAGACGCGCCTGCTTTTCATCATCGAGAACGACCTTGTAGTCCTTGACCTTTACGACGTAGTTTCCGCCTTCCTTCTCAAGTCTGGCGTCGAAGTAGTTCATCTGGGGAGTTCCGATGAATCCGGAGACGAACAGATTGCTCGGATGATCGTAAACTTCCTGCGGAGTTCCTATCTGCTGAATGAATCCGTCCTTCATGACGACGATGCGGTCGCCCAGGGTCATGGCCTCGGTCTGGTCATGCGTGACATATATGAACGTCGTGTTGATGCGCTTTCTCAGCTTGATGAGCTCAGCTCTCATCTGGTTCCTCAGTTTGGCGTCCAGGTTGGAGAGAGGCTCGTCCATCAGGAGGACCTTCGGGTCTCTGACGATTGCGCGTCCGATCGCGACTCTCTGGCGCTGGCCGCCGGAGAGAGCCTTCGGCTTTCTCTGCAGGTACTGGGTGATGTCCAGTATCTCCGCAGCTTCTCTGACCTTCCTGTCTATCTCCTTCTTCGGAGTTCTCTTGATCTTGAGGGAATACGCCATGTTGTCATAGACGGTCATATGCGGATAGAGCGCGTATGACTGGAAGACCATAGCAATATCTCTGTCCTTCGGTGCGACATCGTTCATGTACTCGCCGTCGATGTACAGCTCGCCCGATGAGATCTCCTCGAGTCCCGCGATCATGCGGAGAGTCGTCGACTTTCCGCAGCCTGAAGGACCAACAAGAACTATGAATTCTTTATCAGCTATGTCGAGGCTGAATTCCTGAACAGCGATGACGCCTTCGTCGGTTATCTGAAGATGCGCTATCCTGTGGGCATCCGTCTTCTGATCTTTTCTTGCCTCAGTAAAGGGATATATCTTCTTTACATTTTTTAACGTTACTTCTGACATTGTTCTGTTTATCCTTTCACACTACCTGATGTGACGCCTTTGATGATGAATCTCGACAGGAACATGTACACTATCATGACCGGCAGGATCGCCAGGAGGATGAACATGAATACTTTTCCCATGTCGAATTTGGAATAGTCCGCCGAACGGAGCTGGGCTATCATGATCGGAACCGTCTTGTACTGTTCCTTTGTGAGCAGCAATGCCGGCATGAAGAAGTTGTTCCACGATGAAACGAATGAGAATATCATCTGCACCGCGACAGCCGGCTTCATGATCGGAAGAACGATCTCGTTGAATATCCTGAATTCGTTTGAGCCGTCCATTCTCGCCGCCTCTACCATATCGAGCGGAAGTACGCTCTCAAGGTACTGCTTCATATAGAAGAACACGACCGGCGCGGCGATACCGGGCACGATGAGGAGCCACAGTTTGTTTGTAAGTCCGAACTTATACGCCAGCTGGATAAATCCTACCGCGGATACCTGGCTCGGGATGACCATGATGGCCATTATGAATGTGAATACGAAATTCTTTCCCTTGAAGTTGTAGACATGAACTCCGTATGCTGTCAGCGCCGAGAAGTAAGTCGTTATGACCGCGGATGTCATGGCCACTATGAAGCTGTTGACCATTCCTCTCGGAATGTTGATCGAAGCGTCGTTCCAGGCGTTCTTGAGGTTCGTCAGGAAGTTTCCGCCCCAGCGGAGGCTGAATGCGCCTTGCAGCTGCGAGTTTGATTTGGAAGCCATCAGCACGAGCAGTATGAAGCAGAACAGGCACAGGAAGCACAGGAATACTATGAATCCGTATGCGAGTACGCGGCTGAGAACCAGTGAAAGCTTCGCTTTTTCATTTCTTGTAGTTTTCATGTTCCCCTCCTCTTATTTCTTGTACTGCTTCGAGAGAGTGCGGAATACGAGGAAACTGAGTATTCCCGTTATGATGAACAGCATTACGGAGAGGGCGCCTGCCATACCGTAATTCTTCGATGTCGACAGATAGTTGTTGAGCATCATTATGACGGTCTGGGAAGTCATGTTCGGAGTTCCCTTACCGTTCGTGATGACCTGCGGCACATCGAACATCTGGATACCGCCTATGAGCGAGGTGATCATCGCGTACGTGAGGATCGGCATGAGAAGCGGGAGCGTGATGTCAAAGAAAACGTGTATCGCGTTGGCTCCGTCCATGTTGGCCGATTCGAACAGGCTCTGATCTATGCCCATGATGCCCGCCATGAGGACTATTGTCGTGTTTCCGAACCACATGATGAAGTTCATGAACGCTATTATCGTCCTCACCGGAATCTTGAAGGACAGGAAGTCGAATGCCTGGTCTATGACTCCGGACGCCACCAGCAGTTTATTGATCGGTCCGACATTGGAGAACAGTGCGAAGATGAGCATTGAGAATGCCGATGCCATGATCAGGTTCGGCATGTAGATGATCGTCTTTGCTATCCCCTGACCCTTGAGATTGAGTCTCGCGCTCGTGAACAGAACTGCCAGCAGGAGCGCTATGATGAACTGCGGGACCGCTCCGACTATCCACATCGCCATCGCGTTGCCGAAGTATTTAAGGAAGTCGACGGTGCCGGTCTTGTCAGGAGTAAGCAGCTGGACATAGTTCTGGAGTCCCACGAAATTCGGTCCTATCTGCTGGAGTCCGTTCCTGTAGTTCTCAAAGAAACTGTTGTAGATCGTGAGGAATTGCGGAACCAGCGTGAAGACCGTATATGAGATAAAGAAAGGAGCTATAAAAATATATGCCCATTTGGTGTAGCTGACCGACTTGCGGTGCTTTATTGCCTTCTTCATTGGAGTTTTCCTTTCCCGTATACAGGTTCTTGTGCCTTGCATATCGGTTTGCTTAAAAAAGTGTGGCAGGGTCTGAACCCTGCCACATTGATTATACGATACCTATTAAGCTTCCGGTACAGTGATTGCAGGATACTTTTCTTTCAGAGCCTTGTAGAAGTTGCTCATTGCTTCGTCCTTGCTTACAGCACCCTTCAGATATTCTGCGAAAGCGTTCTGGAGACCTTCGTTGCAGCCCTGATCATAGATGGTCTGGTTCTGGAACTTGATGTTCTTTGCGCCTTCTGCAAAGATCGCTGTATCGTTCTGTCCGCCGAGGTAAGGATTGCCGAATTCCGGATCCGCTGCGAACTTGTTGTTTACAGCCTGGTTGTTTGTGAACTGTGCCTCATTCTTGATGAGGTTTGTGCAGACTTCTTCATCATTGATGAATGTGTCCATAACGTCTGCGAGCATTGTCGGGTTGTCGGAACCTGTTGCTGCGAGGAGCCATGTGCCGCCCCAGAAGAATGCCTGCGGGCCTTCGCAGAGTCCCCAGTCACCGACTGAGTCTGTGCCGGCTTTTACTGCGTCTTCACCGAATGCCGGACCCATGCAGAAGTTGTAGTACCATGCCGGTCCGAAGAAGCAGAATGCTTTTCCGTCTTTGGCTGCCTGCTCTGTTGTCTCTGCATCCCAAACACCGGATGTGAGTGTGTATCCGTTATTTACAAACTTTTCCGCCTGATCCATCCAAGCCTGGATTGCCGGGTCGATCTGAACGTTGCCGGATGCGTCAACCCATGGGGATGATGTGTTGTTGGAGAATACACGATAATATTCAGCGTAAGAAGCTGTCATGAGATATCCCTTTGCGTGGACTTTCTCAGCTACTTCGTTGTACTTTGCCCAGTCGGCTACAGCTGCCTGAACTTCTGCGGGATCATCTGTTCCGAGAACATCCAGAGCGATGGAGCGGCGGTAGATCATACCTGCCGGGCAGCACTGGAAGGATACGCCCTTTACGACGCCGTTTGCGTCAGATGCTGCTTCAACTGTGTACTTATAGGTGTTGGAGAAATTTGTAACACCGAGAGCCTTGATGTCCTGTGTATACTCGGAATTTGTATACTTGAGGATGTAGTCGGCCTCTGCGAGGAACATGTCGACCTTGTCGTCGTCACTTGCGGATTCCTGATTCAGAAGAGCAAGATCCAGAGCATCCTGATACTGTGTTCCTTCGTTCGGTACGATCGTCCATACTACTTCGATGCCTTCCGGTACTGTGTAGTATTTCTCGAAGAATCCCTTGAACTCCTCATTCCACGCGTAGATGTGGAAAACTTTTCCTTCACTGGATTCCTCTGTTGATGCAGGTTCTGCCGTGGATGCCGGTTCTGCAGTAGACGCCGGTTCATTGCTGCCGCTTCCGCAAGCCGCCAAGGAAAGAACCATTATGAGTGCCAGTAAAGCGCACAAAAACTTTTTCATTGTTCCTTCTCCTTAAAAGAATGATTTTCTTGATTACGAAAGCATTTCCGATTCAGGCGGAAAGTACTTAAACGTTTTCGTTAGTTCCTAGTATAAATTGTCCATAAAAAAAGTCAATAGGTTTTTTCAAAATTGTTTAAAAAATCTTTTTGGCCGTGTTTTTCGTGTATTTCCACTTGTATTTTCCGTACTCTGTGTTATATACTTAACAAAGTAACTTAATCGTTTACGTAACTTTCGCGGAGGTCCCGACCATGAGATACGGTTATTTTGACGATATAAATAAAGAATATATTATTAGTAGATACGACACTCCTTTGCCCTGGATCAACTACCTCGGAAGCGACTCGTTCTTCACTCTTTTATCAAATACTGCAGGCGGTTATGCCTTCTACAAGGACGCCAAACTCCGCAGACTCACGAGATACAGATACAACAATCTTCCACTTGATCAGGACGGATTCCATTTTTACATAAAGGACGGAGATCTTCTCTGGAATCCCGGCTGGCAGCCGGTCAAAGCCGAACTCGACAGCTACGAGTGCCGCCACGGACTCGGATATTCCGTCATCACGGGCAGCAAAAACGGCATCGAGGCGAAGCAGGAGATGTATGTTCCCAAAAACGACAACATCCTTCTTATGCGCGTCACGGTATCCAATAAGGATACTGACAGAAGAAGTCTCGATCTCTTCTCATTTGTGGAGTTCTGTCTCTGGGATGCCCAGGACGACACGACCAACTTCCAGCGCAACTACTCGACCGGCGAAGTTGAAGTTGAAGGATCCAGCATCTACCACAAGACCGAATACAGGGAGAGGCGCAATCACTACGCGGTGTTCTCCGCCAACAGAAAGATAGATTCATTCGACACGTCGAGAGACGCATTCATGGGAGTGTACGGCTCCCCTGTCCTTCCCGATGCAGTAAAGAACGGAAAATGTTCCGACAGCATAGCGCACGGATGGCAGCCGGTCGGCGCCCATCACATCCATCTCGATCTCGGTGCCGGCGAGAGCACTTCCGTCATCTTCTCCCTCGCATATGTGGAACTTCCGGAGGAAGATAAATTCGTATCCCTCGGAGTGATAAACAAAGCACCGGCGAAGGAACTTCTCGCAAAATACGATACGGATGAGAAATTCGACCGCGGATACAGGGAGCTCAAAGAGTTCTGGACCGATCTCCTCGCGGGATTTGAAGTTAAGACCCCGAACGAAAAAGTCGACCGCATGGTCAACATCTGGAACGCTTACCAGTGTATGGTGACATTCAACATGTCGAGATCCGCCTCATACTACGAATCCGGCATAGGACGCGGTATGGGATTCCGCGATTCCAACCAGGATCTCCTGGGATTCGTGCACATGATCCCCGAGAGAGCCAGAGAGAGGATCCTCGACATAGCCGCGACTCAGAAAGCGGACGGTGGAGCATATCACCAGTATCAGCCGCTGACAAAGAAGGGCAATTCCGACATAGGCGGAGGATTCAACGACGACCCGCTGTGGCTCATCGCAGGTGTCGACGCGTACATACGCGAGACCGGAGACTGGGACATCCTCAAGGAGAACGTTCCATTCGACAACGACGAAAACAACACGGGAACGCTTCTCGAACATCTCAGAAGAAGCTTCAATTATACACTCAACAATCTCGGACCTCACGGGCTGCCTCTGATAGGTCGCGCTGACTGGAACGACTGTCTCAACCTCAACTGCTTCTCCCGCTACCCCGGAGAATCCTTCCAGATAACCGGACCAAGCGAAGGCCCGGTGGCTGAATCCGTATTTATCGGCGGCATGTTCGTAAAATACGGAAAAGCATACAGCAGCATCCTTAAGCTCACAGGCAATGCCGATGAAGCTGCCGAAGCGGATATCGCGATCGGCAATATGGAAAAAGCCGTTCTCAGAGACGGATGGGACGGCGACTGGTTCCTTAGAGCATATGACGCGGAAAGCAGAAAAGTCGGTTCCAGGGAGAACGACGAGGGCCAGATCTACATTGAGCCGCAGGGTATGTGCGTCATGGCCGGGATCGGAACAAAGACCGGCGAAGCGCAGAAGGCGCTTGATTCCGTCAGGGACAGACTGGAGACAAAGTACGGCATCGTACTTCTCACCCCCGCATATACGACATACAGGCTGAATCTCGGCGAGATATCGTCATATCCTCCCGGATACAAGGAGAATGCGGGCATATTCTGCCACAACAATCCGTGGATAGTATTCGCGGAGACGGTCATGGGTCACGGAAACAGGGCTTTTGAGCTCTATAAGAAGACCTGCCCCGCTTTCCTCGAGGATATATCTGAAATACACAGAACAGAGCCCTATGTATATTGCCAGATGGTCGCGGGCAAAGACGCTCCGACATTCGGCGAGGGCAAGAACTCCTGGCTTACCGGTACGGCAGCATGGACGTTCACGGTGCTCACACAGGGCATCCTCGGAATACAGCCGGATTACAACGGACTTAAAGTGGATCCCTGTATCCCCGACTATGTCGATGGATTCAGCGTGACCCGCAGATTCAGGGGAACGGTCTACCGCATAAACGTCAAAAACCCCGATCACGTCGAAAAGGGTGTTAAGAAAGTCGTCGTTGACGGTGAGACGATCGAAAGCAACATATTACCTCTTAGTGCCAAGAAAGAGGTTAACGTCGATATTTTCATGGGTTAACAGGCATGGCGGATGAAACATTCCGCCTTGTTTGTTAATAACCGAAAAAAGGAGCCCGCAAAAAGATGAGTTTTACAAAAGAAACCAGCAGAAGTGCTGCGAGAGACGCGATAAAGACCGCGGCGGAAGTTTTCGGAAACCGCCTTCACGGATATACCGATGCGCTGTTCCGGGACAGCACCGGGACCCGTGTCATAGCCTTCACGGGACTCGGTTTCTACGCGCCCGTGCTTGTACATGTGATCAACGATCCCCTGCTCTTCGGAATTCTGGACAGCCGCGATGAGGATGTCCTCATAGACGGCAAAGATCTCTCAGTTTATTCGGGGAGCGATCCCATTGACATAGGCGGTGAAGCCAGAGAGCGGATAGCTGCGATCAGGGACACCGTACTGCGCTCACCCGGCGAGCTTAACGGCAACGGCGAACTGATCATGGATCTCAGGAGCTACAGGGTAGGATCCCATTACGGGGTGAATCTCCTTCTCGGCAACAGATCTGAATACGCCGACTGCCTGCAGTCGACGCCCAAATCCGTACTCGACGAGTTCGGAAGGGGTTCGTTCCGCGGAATGAGGGAAAAGCAGGTGCTCGCGACGAGATACGTGCTGTCCCCCGAGGAGAACGGCGAGCCGGCAAACAGGCAGTTTTATATTACGGAGAACGGAAAGCAGATATTCTATTCCCTGAATGTTAAGGACAATGTGAAGTACGCATACTGCCGCCACAGCCAGAACAGAACGGTCATCACGTATGAGACCGAATGCGGTCTGCGCATAATCCGCACCATATTCCTGCTCCCCCAGGAAGCGGGAGAACCGAGCGCTGTGGAAGCGCAGAGGATACAGTTAATAAACCTCACGGACACCCCGAGAGACCTCAGAATAGTAGTTACCGGCATGTTCGGGATCACCGATCCCGGAACGCTCGCAGGCGATATAATCTACGCAAACGTCGTGACGGAGAGCCAACTCTACATGAAAGACGGCCGCCCGGTAGCGGTAGCGGTACATCACCAGCCGAAGGAGTGCGATACGGAAAAGCGCTTCGCAATGCTCCTCTGCGGCGGAGAGACAATGGACGAGTACTGCTCGAGTCTCTACGATTTCATGGGGAGCGGTTCGCTGGACCGCCCCGAGATGATAGCGAGACTGTCCAACAGCCACTCCCGCAGACAGGCAGCGTTCTTCGCGATGGCGAAATCCTTCCGTCTGGAAAAGGAGATCACTGCGGACTGTTTCGTCGGAATGGACGACGGACTGTCCTCCCCTGAGGATTTTGAACCCCACCTCGCCAACCTTTATAACAGGTACAGAGATCCTGCCGCGCTCGAAAAAACACTCGAAGCGGTAATAGAGGATAACGAGCATTACTGCTCGTTCATACGCATGCAGAACGGCGATCCGGTCGCGGATCCGTACATCTCAAAGAACCTGCCGTTCCAGGTGCTGTACCAGTCGTTTGTATCGAGATCGTTCGCATGGACGCAGAAGTCATACAGGGAGACGGGATTCAGGGAGATCCAGGATCTCTTCGCTTCCATGTACTACATGCATGCGAACGGCCAGGATGAACTCATAAAGAGACTGCTCTCCTCCTGGGCGGAAAATGTGTTCGAATTCGGATACGCCTATCACAACTTTACAGTGAGGGGCAAAGAGCCCGGGATGTGCTCGGATGACCAGCTGTGGCTCGTCCAGGCAGTATACCGCTATTTCCGTCTCAGCGGAGACACCGGTTTCCTGAAGGCTGAGATCCCGGTGGCGGGAACTGACAGAACAAGACCTCTTTACAGGACTCTCGAGAGCATAATCACATATTCCGGAAAGATCTCCGTCGGCAGACACGGACTGCCTCTTCTCGATAAGGCGGACTGGAACGACTGCCTGAGACTTGACACCGGTACCCTCGAGGGTCCCGAAAAGGAAGCTCTGTACAGGAGGCAGCTTGAGGAGAAAGGGCAGGAATTCGGGGCTGCGTTCGAAAACGATCAGAGCGAATCCGTCATGAATGCCTGTCTCCTGAAGATAGCCGCGGACGAAGTGTCCGAGATGGCCGGAGCCCTGGGCGAAAATGATCTTATGCTGTACGCAAAGGAGATCTCCGATGCCGTCAGTGAATCGGTCAACCGCAACGCCTGGATCGGAGGATATTACGCGCGCTGCCTCATAAACGACGGACGCGGATATTCCTATCTCGGTTCCACCGGAGATTCCCTCTCGCTCGACAAGAATATTGACGGAACTTATTATCTCAACAGCTTCTCGTGGGCTTTGCTTGCCGGCATTGCGGACGATGAAAAGACCCGGGATATGCTCGATATAATAGACAGATATCTCAAGACCGACGCGGGGCTCAAGCTCGTCACCCCGGTGGATTATGACAAGCTCGGAATAGTGACAGGTTCATCATTCTATTTCCCGGGCGACAGGGAGAACGGCGGTGTATTCAAACACGCAGCTATGATGTGCACCGTTGCATGTCTCAGGAGAGCAAAAGAGACGGAAGACGCAGATCTTGCGAAACGGCTTCGCGATCTCGCGTTCTTCATGATCGACAGGACGCTTCCCTACAAGACGCTCAATGATTCGTACGTCCTCAAGGGCAACCCGCGCTTCTGCACTCAGTACAACAACTCGGAGACCGGAGAGGGCATCGGCCCGATCCTCTCGGGAACAGCATCGTGGCTGACACTCGCGGTGTATGAGATACTTGGTCTCGACTTTGACGGCGACTCGATCTATCCCGACCCGATCCTGAATTCCGAGACCTGCAGGTATGAACTCAATATAGAGGGCACTTCCCTGGTGGTCGACATAAATGCGCTGAACGGTTTCCGCAGAAACAAAGACAGCCGCATTCTGTTTGACGGAGCGGAGACTTCGGGAAAGATAATTCTTCCCCGAGACGGCAAATACCATAAGCTGGAGGTGATCCTGTGAAGAAAGTTACAGCGATCCTGCTGCTTGCAGTCATGGTGCTCTCGCTCTGTTCGTGCGGCGACAAATCCTCATTTGACGGCAAAGACCGTCCGTCATCCCGCGGACATCTGCAGGTTGTGGACGGAACTCTCTGCGGAAAAGACGGTAAGCCTGTAATGTTAAGAGGCATCTCCTGCTACGGCGTCAGCGTATCAGAGAGATACATAACCGACGAAACTTTTTACGATATATCCCATGTCATAGGCGCGAACGTATACCGCATGGCGATGTATACATACGGAATGGGCGTTGTCGGATACTGCACGGGCGGAAACAAGGAGAAACTCGAAGGTCTCATGATGGACGGAGTGACCTATGCGGAGAACAACGACATGTACGTCATTCTGGACTGGCATATCCTTTCCGACGGCAATCCCAATAAATACATCGACGACGCGGTCAGCTTCTTCGATCACATCT
Source organism: Oscillospiraceae bacterium (assembly GCA_017512745.1). Classification (GTDB taxonomy): domain Bacteria; phylum Bacillota; class Clostridia; order Oscillospirales; family Ruminococcaceae; genus RGIG5675. The sequence continues at coordinate 10,134 of JAFWEV010000090.1, read as the reverse complement.
CGGCTCTCTGCAAGGACAGGGACAACGTGATCTACGAGATTTGCAACGAGCCGAACGGAGTCAGCTGGGAAGAGATAAAGGAGTTCGCAGACACGGTGATCCCGGTGATCAGGGAGAACGATCCCGACTCCGTGATAATCGTGGGGACTCCCGACTGGTCCCAGGGTGTCGACGTCGCCGCTGACGATCCTCTGGACTATCCGAATCTTCTCTATACCCTGCACTTCTATTCCGCTACGCACAAGCAGGAGCTGAGAGACAAGGCGCAGTATGCAATAGATAAGGGTCTTCCGATATTCGTCACCGAATACGGGGTCACCGCATCGACCGGCAACTACCCGTATGATTTCGAAGAAGCCGATATCTGGATCGATTTCCTCGAGGAACACGGGATCAGCCACGTCATGTGGAATTTCTCAAAGGTATCGGAGTCTTCCGCGGCGATAAAGGCAAGCGTACTCAAGGCAAGCGGTCTTGAATACGACGATTTCTCACAGTCTGGACAGTGGCTCATCGACATGATCGCGGAGAGATCCGCGCCAAAAAAATAACAGAATACCGATTATCCCGGCGTCGGGTTCATCCGGATCCTGCAGGCGGCTCATATACAGATTTTATCCTCTTTCAAGAATCATACCCTTCACTTCTCATTCTTTTTCTCTCCATTAACCTCAAGCCGCAGGTATATTCAGATCCGGCCATCCGACGTGTAAAACAAAGGCAGGCCTTTCCGGTTGCTTCATCAGCATTCCGGGAAAGGCTTGCCCTTTATTATTCCGAATTGTGATCAGTACGATCTCAGAACTGCTCTTTCTCCGCCTCTTCGGGGAAATCAGCCTTGAGTTTCTCTATGAGCCACGCTCTCGTTTCCTCGTCGCAGAATGCCGCTCTTGCAGCATTGAACGTGCAGTGGATAAGCTGCTCCTCCGTAACACCGATCATCCGCAGCATGAAATGCTCATGAAGCGTATCGGTCCTCGCAAACACCATGTTGTCCGTATTTATCGTGACATTCGCTCCATTTTCGATAAGAGATCTCACCTGATGCGCGGCATAGTTAAGAGTCTTTTTCACATTCGAACTCACGCAGACTTCGAGCGGAATATTGAGATCCAGCACTCTCCTGAGATACTCCGGATCCTGCATGCACTCAACGCCGTGTCCCAGCCTGTCGGCACCCATGTCGATCGCTTCAACGACATGATGCCCTATACCCATCTCACCTGCGTGCATGGTTACAGGGATGCCCTCTTCCTTTGCTTTTGCTATAACGGGAGCATACTCCATGTAGTCGCAGTTGTTCTCAAATCCGGCAAGATCTATACCGACCGCGCCCTTACCGAGATACTGTTTGGTAACCCTAACCGTCTCCATGTTCTCAACATAGTTTGCCATGGCGCTGTTACCCTTGTGCATGAGGCAGTTTATTATCCCTATACGGATGTCCCCCAGATCATTTACAGCGTCATTTGCGCCGCTTATGACGGCCTCAAGGGCTTCAGTCTGGCTCAGGCCCCTGTTTGTGTGCTGCTGTGGCGCAAAGCGGATCTCCGCGTAATAGATTCCCCTGTCATGAAGCAGCTCCACAAGGTTGTAAGTGGCATCGTGCAGATCTTCTCTTGTCTGCAGAACATCGCACATGAGCTGGAATTTCTTTATGCTCTCTTCCCGCTTCTGAGTATTAAGCGCATATGCCTTGTCATAGAATTCCTCAAATGTCATATCCTCCGGTATGACACCGCGTTCTATGGCTTTCCTGTATGCCCATGCGAGATTCAGCGACCCGTCCAGATGGAGATGCAGGTCTGTTCTTGCTGTCTGTCTCATAAATTGACCTCCTGATCAGATATATCGTTCAAAGACGACAAAAGTGCGTCCTTTTTTGCTCTTTCCGCTGAACTCCTTCATCACGGCCTTGCCGTGGCCGCGAAGGGATATCACGTCTCCTTCGTCAACTTCGGCGTCGACTTTGAGACACTCCTGATAATTGAGCGTGGCAAGTCCTCCCTTAATGAGCTTGACCGCAGAACTCCTGGACATGCCGAACACTGCTCCGACGACCGTATCGAACCTGCAGCTCTGCACTGTAAAAGAAACTGTCTTGACCTTGCGTTCGGGTCTTGGAACATCGTCAAGATCGAGCTCAGTGCATTTTACTCCGTATCTGCTCACATGGGTCAGCTCCCGCATGATCGTCGGGATCACGCTCTTCTCGCAAATGACGTATGCCTCGCTTCCGTCTATCAGGATATCCCCTATCCACTCTCTCTTTATTCCGAGGCCGAGTATGGACCCGAGATAGTCTCTGTGACCGGGAGTCCCGAAACCCGCAGTTATCTTTACACATCCGAGAAAGCTTCCGAAAACGTCGTCGTTCTCATCCATCCACTCGGGCAGGATAGCCGCCGCGTTGCGTTCGCATCCCTCGATGCCGCAGCCTATGATCATCCGGAAGTAAGGGTGTGTTCTGTACCAGCTGCTCAGCTCATACTGTTCTGCGGGAGTCAGAAACTGCGTATGGGTGACCGTGTTCTTTCTCTCGCACTGCGCAGCCAGATCTTCTATTCTTCTGAGAAATTCTGTTTCCTGCGCCACTGCTCAAGTTCCTCCTGATCGACTATATCTCCGAGTCTCTGTCCCGACGGGATATTTAGTTTTGAGATGATCTCCCTTATCTCTCCCTCGACGCTGTTCATTTCCTCGAGGAAATACTTGGATGAGATAGCCTGTATGCCGCTTCTGAATACTCCGAGTCTCACGAGGTTGTCGGATGACACGACCTTGACGCTCTCGTTTCTGCTGAGTTCGTTGGCAAATCTCTCTATGTACGCGTCGGCTGTCTGATCGGTATTTGTATAGAGAAGCTCTATTCCGTGATAGATTATCCTCTTTTCTGTCTGATCAGTGTTCCTGTACGCGTCAAAAACTATCATGACATCGTCTCCGGTATAGCCGTGATAGTCAGACATAGTGTCCATGAGTCTGGTTCTGGCGAGATCCAGACTCTTCTCCGAGAGAGCCTTTGTCTCATCCCAGGCAAACATGAGGTTGTACCCGTCTATCACCAGATGACGCTTTTTGGGTTCTTCCTTTTTTTCTTTGCCCTTTCTGACATTGATGACCGCGCTCTGCCCGTACTGCTTTCTTCTGATTGGGCCGAATTCCCTGTTCATTATCGCCTCGACCTCTTTTTCGTCGAGGTCCTCGGTGCGGTGTTTTTCCGTGCGGACATTTGCCGGCTTCGGTCTCAGGAAACTGTCGAGATGCATATAGTCGAAAACTTCGTTCCACTTGACTATGAACCCGGCGCCGTGCCTGCAGAAAACGGAATCGGGGGAATTTCCGAGATCGGCCTCCGGGTCGTAACCGAACGTCGGTACGATCTCAGCCTGATCATGACACGGAAGATATCCTCCGTATTCGCAGCTTATGGTGCCGGACCCGCCGGTATATGACGCCAGTTCACCCGAGTATCCGTGCATGCCCGCTACGGGACAGACTCCGCGGAGCAGGCTCGTTCCGTCATCCAGCGTCTCCACCTCAAATGTTCCCGACATGTTCTGTATATCGTTTATCGCCCTTCCGAGATTCTCGGAGGGCAGTTCTATCTCATAGTTGTATACGGGTTCAAGAAGCACGTTTTCCGCCTGCATGAGCCCTTGTCTTACAGCCCTGAGCGCCGCCTGTCTCATGTCTCCGCCCTCCGTATGCTTTAGGTGGGCTTTCCCCGACACGAGCGTGATCCTGACATCCGTAAGCGGGAATCCTCCGAGGACACCGACATGTTTTTTCTCCTCAAGATTGTAGAGGATCTGCTTCTGCCATGTGAGAGAGAGCTCGTCTCCCGGACATGCGGAATGCAGCACTATCCCCGAACCTGCGGGGAGCGGTTCGATAAGGACATGGACTTCTGCATAGTGCCTCAGAGGTTCGTAGTGGCCCACACCCTCGACCTTGTTTCTGACAGTTTCTTTATAAAGGATCTTTCCCTGCTCTATCCTGACTCTGATGCCGAATCTCGACTCTATCAGGCTCGCAATTACTTCCGTCTGCACCGCGCCCATGAGACTGACGCTGATAGTCCCGAACTTTTCGCTGAAACTGAATCTCAGCATCGGATCCTCCTCTTCGAGGACGCGGATCTGCTTATACAGCCAGAGGATATCCACATCGTCTTCCGGAACGATGGTGTAGCTGAAAACCGGTTCGGAGAGAGGACTCGAGTCGCCTCCGGCAGCGCCCAGACCCTGACCTGCAAATGTGCCGGAAAGACCGGTTATGCCGACAACCTCTCCGCCCCCGGCTGCTTCCGAAAGAGTGTATCTGTCTCCCGTATAGGTCCTGATCCCGCTTATCTTCTCCTCGAGCAGGGTTCCCTCGCCGTCCTTATATGTGACGGTACTTCTCACTTTAAGACTTCCGCCGGTTATCTTGAGGTGAGTTACTCTCTGATTCCTGTCATCATGCGTGACCTTGTATACCCTTGCGGAAAACTCATCGCCGTATTCCTTAAGGGGCGCAAAAGAAGCTACCGTTTCAAGCAGAAGATCAACTCCGTCGGTCTTGAGACCGGATCCGAAAAGGACAGGATAGACGCTGCATTCGCAGAACGCCTTCCTGATACTGTCCGTGGTGACTGCGCCCGTTTCCAGATATTCCTCCATGAGTCCTTCGGAGACAAGCGACAGCTCCTCCGAAGTCTCAGTATCGACACTGCCCGACAGTATCCCGCCGTTCATCGCAAAGCAGCCGTCGCCGAATCCGTTTCTGAGTTCTTCAAAGAGTTCTCTCTCCGAAGACAGGCTTAAGTCCATCTTGGTGACGAATATGATCGTCGGTACCCTGTATTTTCTCAGGAGCGTCCAGAGAGTCCTGCCGTGAGGCTGTATGCCGTCGGTGCCGCTTATTATGAGCACTGCCAGATCTAGCACCGGCATCGTTCTCTCTGCTTCGGACACAAAATCAACATGTCCCGGCGTATCGAGCAGGGTCATGCTCATATCACCGAGACTGAATGTCGATTCTTTGGAAAATACGGTTATTCCCCGGGCGCGCTCAATAGAATGGCTGTCGAAAAGACTGTCTCTGTTGTCCACCCTCCCAAGGTGCCTAATGACACCGGCCTTGAAAAGAATGGCTTCGCAGAGAGTCGTCTTTCCCGCATCTACATGAGCGAATACTCCGAGTGTGGAATGTCTCATTGACAAATGTTCCTGATCATTTATTTCTGAACCGGGCGAGGAAGTCCTGCGTCTCGTGCCTCTTCGGATTCATGAAGAGTTCTTCCGGACTGCCTTCCTCTCTAATTATCCCGTCATACATAAATACTACTTTATTGCTGACATCCTTTGCAAATGCCATTTCGTGTGTGACGACCAGCATCGTCACACTGTCCTCCGCAAGAGTTCTCATTACATTGAGAACCTCTCCGACCATCTCGGGATCGAGGGCGCTGGTGGGTTCGTCAAACAGAATTACTTCGGGGTCCATGGCGAGAGCTCTCGCTATGGCGACACGCTGTTTCTGACCGCCGGATATCTGACGCGGTCTTGCATTGATATACGGCGCCATACCGACTTTCTCGAGGTACATCATGGCATGCTCGCGGGCTTCCTGCTTGCTCCTCTTAAGGACCTTTATCTGCCCCGCCATGCAGTTCTCCAGGACTGTCATATTGTTGAAAAGATTGAACGACTGAAAAACCATTCCCACATGTGTCCTGTATTTCGTCGGTCTGATCCCGCCCTTGAGAACGTTCTTACCGTGGTACAGTATCTCGCCGGATGTCGGGGTCTCAAGCAGATTTATGCATCTGAGTAGTGTGCTCTTTCCGGATCCGGAGGGACCTATGACGGACGTCACATCCCCCTTGCTGACTTCGAAGTCGATGTCCTTGAGGACGGCCTGACTTCCGAACGATTTCGAAAGATGATTTATTTTAAGAATATTCTCACCCATGCTCAGTCGCCTCCTCTTGAACTCTGTTTCTCCGCCTCCTCGGCGAATTCCTTGCTTCTCTCATCGAACGGCGTGCCCCTGCTTGGATACGAATATGTTCCGGCAGTCATGACCAGCTGATCCTGTTCAACAAGTTCGTAGCTGCTCTTTCCGTCGAGACGCTTCTCGACCGCTCTCAGCAGAAGTGACGAGATCAGCGTCATTGTGAGATAGCCCGCCATCTCTATAACGGCAGACGGGAAATACGCATATGTCGCGCCGACAACTCCCCTGTGTACGGCAAAGAAATCGGTGAAACTTATCATGAACATAACGGACGTATCCTTGATGTTGATGATGAAGTTGTTGCCGATCTGCGGCATGATATTGCGCAGAGCCTGCGGCAGTATCACGCTCGTCATCGTCTGGATGTGGTTCATTCCGATCGCCATGGCGCCTTCCGTCTGTCCGGGATCGATGGATATGATCCCGCCCCTGACGGACTCCGCCATATATGCGCCTGTGTTTATCGATACGACGATTATGGAGGCCATCCACACGCTTTCAAATCTGGCACCGCCGTTGGTGAAATACGGGAGAGCATAATAAATTGCGACTGCTTGCAGCACCATCGGTGTTCCTCTGAAAACTTCAACATATACCCTGATGATGACTCTGATGAATCCGAGGAAAAACCTCTTGAGCGGAGGGTCGGATTTGGAATAGGGTATGGTGTTCAGAACGCCGCAGATGAATCCGATGACGCATCCGAGCAATGTGCCTATGAATGCGAGGATCAGAGTGTTTCTAACGCCGTTCAGATAGGTGGCGGCATATTTCCCCCACAGATATCCTATATCCGTGAAAAGCTGAGCTAGTTTATCCATTATTACCTCAAAAATCGGGAGGCAGACATCGACTGCCTCCCTTATCAGTTATTATTCCCGAACTTATTATTCGCCGAGAGGCTGTACTCTGATAGCCTCGTTCATGATGCTGTCGAAATCCTGAACCGTCATCTTGCTGAGGACGGAATCGATCGCATCCTTGAGAACAGTGTTGCCCTTGAGGACAGATACGCCGATATTGACGTTTTCCGCTCTCTCCTGCTCGGAGAACTGGAAGTCTCCGTCTGTGCCGGTGAAGTCAAGGATCTTGAGATCCGGATAGGCTGCGACCGCGCCCATTGCCGTCGGCATATCGGTGCAGACGAAATCCACTGTTCCTGTTTCAAGTGCCATGAGCATTGCGGGCGCTGTTTCCGTTGCTGTCTGGATGTCCGCTCCCTCTATCTGGGGCAAGCATACATCATACCAGATCGTGGCGAGCTGAGCAGTTGCTCTTCCGCCTGCGAGATCCTGGATGCCCTTGGCATCTGCAAACTGGCTGTCAGCCTTTGTCAGGCAGACGATCGTTGCATAGTAATAAGGTCCTGCGAAATCGACCTGCTTTGCGCGGTCCGCGGTCATGGACTGACCTGCTATGACACAGTCAAATGTCTGGGTCTGAACACCCGGTACAAGAGAATCCCAGTCTGACTGGATTATCTCGAGTTCCCAGCCGTTCTCCTCACAGATCCTCTTTGCGATCATTACATCGTAACCGTTGGCAAAAGCGCCTTCGACATTGGCTATCGGAACGGCGCCGTTGGAGTCGTCTGTCTGGAGCCAGTTGTACGGCGCATATGCGCACTCCATCGCGACTGTGAGTTTTCCGTCCTCAACACCTGTGAATGATGATGAACCGGATGATCCGCATGCTGCAAGTGACATGATCACTGCCAGTGCTGCGAGAACTGCAAATAATTTTTTCATTGTTTTTTCCTCTTTCCGTATAAATGAAACTGGACCGCTTTGCCAAGCGGTCCATGGTAAATCAGAACAATAATAAACAATTCTGTTGCCATTGATAGCGCTCCACAAAACATTGTGACAGTCCGGCAGATATTCTCTGCAAGCCCAGCACCAGCAGATCGGGAAATTTGCTGAAACTTCGGCGGAAATCCCTTTCTCGGATGACTGCTTCCCGGCATTATCATCGGATACTCTTGAGCTCCGCGCCTCTATCCAAGCGATTCAGTTTTTAATATAGTATCATCGGCTTCTGTTTCTGTCAATATACCGAAAAGAAGAACACGATTTTGTACAAATCGGTGAAATCACGCCTCAAATGAGCGGCACTCCTTGAGGAGCTCAATGATCTCAAGATGCTGCGGGCACTGTGCTTCACACTGACCGCACTCTATGCAGTCACTTGCCTTTCCTCTGTTCATCGTCGCTATCTGATAGTCTCTCTTTCCTCCGTTGAACAGGTGATACTTCTCGTTGTTGTTCCATACCTGGAAGATCTCCGGGATCGGGATCGACATCGGACATCCATCCGTGCAGTAGTGGCATGCGGTGCACTTGATCGAATTGTCGGCTCTTAAGGCTACCTGCGCCTGCCTGATGACTTCCTGCTCTTCATCCGAGAGAGGCTTGAAGTCCTTCATGTAGGACATGTTGTCCTCCATCTGAGCGAGGTTGCTCATTCCGGAGAGAACAGAGAGAACGCCGTCGAGGCTCGCTGCGTATCTCACCGCCCAGGACGCGCATGACGCGTCGGGATTCGCCTTTGCAAACACGTCTTTGACTTCTTGAACGGGGTTTGCGAGCGCTCCGCCCTTGATGGGTTCCATGATGACTACTTCTTTTCCGTGTTTTCTTGCGATCTCATAGCACTCGCGCGATTTAACTCCGGGATTCTCCCAGTCAGCGTAGTTGATCTGCAGCTGGACGAATTCGGCGTCGGGATGCTCTGTGAACAGCTGGTCGAGGAGTTCGGGATCCGAATGGAAAGAGAATCCCCAGTGTCTGATGAGTCCCTTCTCCTTCTGCTTCTTGACGAAATCCCACAGATGATAGTTGTTGTACTTGTCTATGTTGGATCTCTGAAGGGCGTGGAGGAGATAGAAGTCGAAATATCCGGCCCCGGTCCTCTCAAGGCTTGTGAACAGCTGCTGTTTAGCGCTCTCCTCGTCATTGCAGTGCATGGCGGCATTGAGCTTAGTGGCGATGGTGAAGCTCTCTCTCGGATATCTCTTTACGACGGCTTCCCTGATGGCCTCTTCGCTCATCCCGTTGTCATAGACGTAGGCGGTATCGAAATATGTGCCGCCTCCCTCCACAAACAGATCCACCATCTTCTTCGTCTGCTCGATGTCGATCTCTCCGCTTTCGAGCTTCGGAAGTCTCATAAATCCGAATCCGAGTTTGAATACGTCCTTACCCAATAATTCTGACATTTTTATATCCTCCGTTTTTTTAATTGCTCAGTTGTTCAGCAGGTACGCTGTCAGTTCCGCCGTGTCTTCGGCGAATATCTCTCCACCGGCGCTCTCAAGCTCCTCCCTGCTCCTGAATCCCCACAGTACGCATACGCACGGGATCCCGGCTCTCTCCGATGTGGTTATATCCCCTTCGCTGTCTCCTACATACACGGTGTCATCCTTTGTCGCCCCGAGCCTGTCCATCGCTCTGAAGAGCATATCCGGGTCCGGCTTCAGAGGTCTTCCGTCCTCTCCGCCTATGGCGATGTCTATCTTCGGGAAAAACGTGTTTCTGAGGCTCTCCACCACATTGCCCAGTTTGTTTGAAACTATTGCCGTCTTTATGCCCGCGGCGCTGAGTTCGGAGAGCATCCCGTCGATACCGGGATACGGCGCGGTCCTGACCTCGGAATGCTCGAGGTAGTATTTCCTGAAATACAGGAACATCTCCTCGAACCTCGGGTCATCTTCACCATCGGGAATAGCTCTCCTCATGAGATTCCTGTTGCCGTGTCCGACCATGTGCCGCACTTCTTCCTCGGTCCTGTGCGGATGTCCGCAGAGGTCCAGGGAAGCGTTCACCGCGCCGGTGAGGTCAGAGAGCGTATCCAGCAGTGTTCCGTCGAGATCGAATATAACGTTTCGTATCATGCTTATTTACCAAAAAAATTCATATATTTTTCGCTTTTTGCGAGGCCTTGCGCCATTCGATGTATATATTAATTATGCTATACTTATTTATAACACATATAGGAGTTTTTTCACTATGTATTGTATAAAAAGTATTACAAAAGATATTGCCTGGATCGGCGGCAACGACAGGCGTCCTCCGTTCTTTGAGGGCACCTATCCCGTTCCGGATGTCGAGGGAACCCAGGGTTTCCTGCCTC
>JAFWEV010000013.1 GCA_017512745.1 Oscillospiraceae bacterium | reverse complement strand
CTGCTCTCAAAATATATCTCCTTATAAGAAAAAGCACCGCGGATCACCGCGGTGCCGGTAATGATTGAACGGATTACTCGGGTATGATCACACCGTAATTGCCTTCTTTTCTCTTGTAGACAACTTCAATACGGTTGTTGTCGGCATTTCTGAACACATAGAAATCATGGTCAACGAGATTCATTCTCATTATTGCCTCATCCAGTGTGATCGGTTTGCCGGAGACTATCTTCTCCCTGACGACACGGTAATCGTCATCTTCTGTGACCTCAACAAACTCTTCGACAGGCTTTTCAACCTTCTTGATCCTTGCACCGAGTTTACCTTTATTCTTGATGATCTGCTTCTCTATTATATCAGTAGCATCCGCAAATGCGACATACATTTGTTTATTTGTTCGCTCGGAGCGGAACACGAGATCCCTGTATTTGATCGTAACTTCAACAGTTACCCTGTTGCCCTCCCTTGAAGCCGTGATATTCGCTTTCGCACCTTCACCGAAATAGCGGTCCAGCTTGGCCAGACGTGCTTCAACTTTTGTAGTGAAGGGCTCTCTGATCGTGACTCGTTTTGCTGTCATTGTGGTTTCCATAACATAGACCTCCTTTTTTGGTCTTAATGATCTTTGCTAATATAATAATAGCACAAACGATGCGCCATATATTCCGAAAAATTTTAACAAATTTGCCAACGCAGATAGATTCTCAAAAATGTAGAAAAAAGGCCGGAAATTCTGTCCAATACACAAAAATTCCGGCTTTCGTCATCCGTTATTGCTGTTCCCGGCATTCTCGGATCCCGCCACATCGACGAATACCCTCTCGTCAAATCCCGCGTAGCCGAGCTTCTCTCTTGCTATCCTCTCGACGTAATCGTCGCTTACCACATCGTTGTTGACTATTCTGGACAGATCGTCGTTCTCGAGCCGCTGGGCTTCTATCTGTGACTGCAGGCTGTATAATGCCCGCTCCTGCCTGAATATGTTCAGCTGTGTCGACAGTATTGATGTAATCATCGTGACACACAGAAACAGAAGAACCAGGAATATGATCTGATACCTTCTTATCAGCCTCATATCCTGTCTTCTTGTCGTGTCCCTCTTGGGTGTATCCGTCTGTGCGGTTCTCTCTGCCAACCTGTGAACTCTCCGTTCTATGATTATAACTATTATATCATCGGAAAAGTGCTATTCAATGATTCGGCACATTTCCCTTGATTCTTCTTTGGTCTTCGGCTTATCAGTAACGAGCACTTCGGCTCGGATCATCCTCTCTCCGCTCTGTATTTCGATAACATCACCGATCTCGACATCTTTGGATGCCCTGGCGACCTTGCCATTGATCATGACTCTTCCCGCATCACAAAGTTCATTTGCAACAGTCCTTCTTTTTACAAGCCTGCTCTCTTTCAGGTATTTATCCAGTCTCATATATTCTCCCCCAAAAGCAAAAGTCCCCAAAGCCTTCGGGCTCAGGGGACAGGTATTCAATAGACGATCTTATTTAACGAGATCCTTAAGGCTCTTGCCTGCCTTGAAGTACGGAACTGTTGTTTCCGGAACATCGATCTTTTCACCATTTGCCGGATTTACAGCAACACGTGCCGGACGTACCTTTGTGCCGAATGTGCCGAATCCTACGAATGAAACCTTGTCACCCTTCTTCATGCAATCTGCAATTGCATCGATTGTAGCAGCAACAGCCTTACCTGCATCCTTCTTTGTTAAGCCTGTGCTCTCTGCTACTGCAGAAATGAGATCTGCCTTTGTCATTTTTGTTTCCTCCAAAAATAAATTATCTTTTTTTAAAAAATTATAAAAATCAAACAATCCGATAAAGAGAGCCAACCGAAATACACATTCTTATGAAACATACTCTCTACAAAAACTAGCTGCAATTATGCTGTTTGAATTTTTACCTTACTATTGTAACCCTTTTGTAATTCATAATCAACTTTGCTTCTGCAAAATTCTCAGCATTTCAAGCACTCTGACAATCTTTGTACCCCCCGGAAGACTCAGACAGTCTTCACGTTTGATGGCTCTGAGGACCCCCAAAAGCACTATATATGCAATCGCACCTGCAATGATGGACAGGAACATGCAAACGCTTGTTCGCCCTCTAAGAACCATGAGCAGGAGTACATTTGCAAGATATGCGGTGACACCGCATCCCGCACCTGCGAGAAGGGGTTTAGCCAGAATATCAAAATAAGAAAGACCTATACCGGTAGTTGTGTAGAAGACATAGAATGCCAGTGTGCTTATGACCGCATAACAGAGAAGATTGCTGTACGGAAGAGCCTTCACGTTTAATGACGGCACTCCGACAAGAATAAAGTTGAAAGCGACCTTTGAAAACGCACCGAATGCGAGCAACTTAACAGGAACATCTATCCTGCCTATTCCCTGCAGGAGCGAGTTGATCGATGCGGATACCGCGACTATTATAGCAACGAGTCCCAGAACTCCGACCATCGGATATGCTATCTCCGCACTGACCGGATTTCTCCCGGCATAGAGGAATCTGGTTATCGGTCCGCACAGGGCGAATATTCCGCACCCGAGCGGGGCCGCAATGATCATGGTAAGTCTGACGACCGATTCGGAATGGCGTTTTACATCAATGAGATTTCCCTGACGCCAGGCCGCAGCAACATGCGGCATGGAACTTATTCCGAATGCGCCGGTTATGCTCGGGATGAGATTGAACAGCGGTGTACTTAAACCGTATGCACCGTACAGATAGTTTGCCACCTCCGACGGGTCATCGTGAAGTGTCTTTCCCGCGAGTTCCAGAAGACCATGGAATGAATCAAACAGTTCTTTCGAGTGATGGACAAACACTCTTATGAGTCTGTCCGTTACCGTGATGCCGTCAATAAACCCTGCGACATACACGGTTACAGTCGAGAGAGCGATCGGAATGCCTATAGAGAGTATCTTTTTTGCGATTATCCTGTCGCTGTCCGGTGACGGACTCGCCGCCACCATTTCCGGAGCGAACGTGACGCCCCTGAATCTGTCTCTGATAACGAAGTAGATATATCCGACAAGTACCGAGAGGGTGACTCCGAAGATGGCTGCTGCTGCGGAATACGACTGGATTATGACATCAGGTTTCTGTCCGCGTGCAAGCTCTTTACCGAGTATCGTTCCTGCTTTCAGGAACTCTTCCGTCAGGGTCTTTTTGACGATATAAGATCCGCCAAGTCCCGCAGCGACCTTTACAAGAACTTCCAGCAGCTGGGATACGGCAGTAGGCGTCATGTTGGCCATACCCTGTGTAAATCCCCTGTGGGTTGCCATGAGACAGCTGAATAAGATCGACGGCGTCACCGCAAGGATGGCATAGTATGCGAGCGGGATCTTGAGCGCCCACTCTGCATAGGGTTTTGCAGCGAGAAGCAGTATAAGCGATCCCGCGAGACCTACGCCCAGCATAAGCACAGTCGCCACATGCTTGACTCTGGCAATATCTTTATATCTTCCCTGAACCCTGTATTCCGCAACTATCTTGGATATGGCTGTCGGGAATCCTGATACCGCTATGGCATAGATCACAAGATAAATGTTGTAGGCATAGGTATAGTAGCCGTTTCCATCTGTTCCGATGACCGCGATCATCGGAACCTTGTAAATGGCTCCTATTATCTTCACTATCAGCGAAGCCAGCGCCAGTACAAGCGCGCCTTCAATCAGTGACTGCTGTTTTCTTTCTTTTGTGCTCACTGTATGATCAGTACTTTCCTTTTTCAGAATTCGGACAGTTTTGCCATGATCTCGTCGATCCTGGCCTCAACATCTCTTATGGCATCGGAATTGTCGTGTCCGCTCCTGTCTTTGATATATACGAGCTCACCGAGCTCTCTGTATGCTGCCCGCAGATCCTGTCTTAAAAGAGACATGTCAAACTTGTCTCTTCCGGAGTCAGCTATCTCTTTTGCAAAATTGCTCACTGCCTGAAGAGCGTCTTTCTTTGAAGGTCCGAGCTTATCCATCAGTTCATCAAATTTCGACATGTTATCCTCCGGTATATTTAATTACAGTTCCAGTCCGCCTATGAACTCTCTGAGCATGGAGTTTTTCGGTACAAGATCAAAATCGTATTCCGGGAACGGGCTGTACATGTCTATAAGTTCTTTTATCCCTTCTGCTTTGGTCCCGACCCTGTTGGGATCGTTTAGCAGTTTCTTCAGCCTCTCGGTCATGACGCATCCCTCGTATGCAAAAGACGTATTGACAGCTGCATCCACGGTTTCGAGATAAGGCCATATATTGATCTCATTGCCAACAAGAACATTACTCCAGATATCGAAAGTTCTGTCAGCGATGCTTCTTCTGAAATAAGCATCGCGCACGAGTCTTCTTATAAAGCGGATCTGTTCCGGATCCGCAACGACATTCCCGTTTCTCTCGTATCTGCCGCGGATCCCCGCATATACCCTGAACTGAGTTATGTCGTCGAATCCCTCGGCAGTAACAGGGATAAGTGCCTGTATGCCTTCAACAAGGATTATATCCTCAGGTCCGATTTCTGCAAGAGATCCGTTGAGATTTTTCTGTCCGGTCTTGAAATCGAAGATCGGTGTGTAGGCTTTTCCCGTATCGAACAGTTCTCTCAGTCTTTCATGAAGAAGGTCGATATTGATATTGCTGATCCCTTCGTAGTACGGCTTTCCGTTGTAAAACTCGGGAGGAGTCTTCCTGTAGAGGAATGAAAAGTCGTCGAGTGAAAGCGCTATGGTATGCCTGCCCATTCCCTCCAGAGTCAGCCCGAGCCTTCTGGTAGTAGTCGTTTTCCCGCTCGATGACGGTCCGGTCAGAAGGACAAATCTCGCGTTCTTCTCTGCAATCATCTCTGCAACACTGTCCAGTTCAGCCTGATACTCTGCTTCGGAAGAAGCGATGAGTTCCTCCGGTCGGGTATTTATAACATCATCTATGTCATAAACTCTCTCAGGCTTCAGGGTGTTCAGCGTAGAATACATCGATCTTATCCTTTCTCTCAAGCATGCTTTCAATGCCGTCTATATACTCAGCGGGGTATTTGTAGTTCGTGACTCTGCTTATCTTGCCTGAGGACTGGTCTACGAGCTTCGTGACCCCTCCTGCTCCGCAGGACACTATAGTATGCAGTTCATCCATTATGAAGATATTGTAAAGACACTCTCTGCCCTCTTTGCAGTATCCGGTGTTCTCAAGCCCGTCCACGGTCCCTTTCTGTCTGTACATGTAATAGACGCCGTAGCCTTTCTCTCTTAAAAAACACCTCGAATAATCTACCATCTTTTCCACATCAGGACAAGCACCTTCTCCGAGTTCTCTCAGTGTCGCCGCTCTTTTTCTCGTCAGCGAATGAACGGTAATGTTTTCGGGATCAAGACTGCACAGCCAGCTGAGGGTTCTCTTGAAGCTTTCCAGATCATCGCCGGCAAGTCCCGCTATCAGGTCGGCATTTATGTTCTCGATTCCTGCTCTTCTCGCAGCGGCAAAGCAGTTCTCTATGTCTTTCGCCGTATGAAATCTTCCGTTCTCTCTCAGCACCCTGTCATTTCCGGTCTGGGGATTTATGGATATACGGTCAACACCATACTCTTTAAGCACCTTAAGTTTCTCTTCGGTTATCGTATCGGGTCTTCCGGCTTCAACAGTGAATTCTCTCACCGAATCGAGATCAAAGATCCCGGTCATTCCCTTGAGCAAAGTCTCCAGCTGCTCCGCCGAAACGGAAGTCGGTGTCCCGCCTCCCACATATACGGTTTCTAATTTTAAATCCCTGCATGAGACAATTTGTTGAACATATGTTAATTCTCTGAGAAGACAGTCTATGTACGGATCGACCAGAGAGTACGAAGAACCTATGGTCTTTGATACAAATGAACAGTATTTACATCTTGACGGGCAGAACGGTATCGATACATAGAGAGAGAACGAGCCCGGATGTGTCAGTTTCTTTGTCCTGATCGAAGCACCTGCAGACTCCACTGCTATCTCGGCTTTTTCTCTCGAGACATACCAGTCTCTCTGCAGTTTGCTTATGCTCTCATTTTCCGAAAGGCCGGACATAAGCATCTCCGCAGCTCTTTTCGCAGGTCTCACGCCAGTCAGCACTCCCCATGGGGGAGCTTTTCCGAGAAGATCGGAGAGCATGTCGTACACGCCCCTGCACACTTTAAGCTCCTTCTCGTTGACCGAAATGTCCTTCGGAACAAGGGTCATGCTGCTCTTCTCTATGCCCTTATATCTGCAGCGCACATAATACTCAAGACTGCTCCCGAGGTCTCTTACCTCCTGCGTGATGCAGTCTTCAGTTCCGCTTTCAACAATATCTTCATCTGTTGCCTCAAGATACGGAAAGAAACTTCTGGCAACATTTTCTATCTCATAGCCGAATTCTTTTCTGTAAAGTCTCATCTGCTATCGTACCAGGAAGGGGTTATCTGTCCTCTCGCGGAGAAGGGTTGTCGGTTCCATATGTCCCGGGTACACAGCGAGATCCTCATATGGCAGATCGGCAATTTTTTTAAGAGACTTCAAAAGCGTATAGATATTGCCGCCTCCGAGATCAGTCCTCCCTATGGATCCGCTGAACAGCGTATCCCCGGAAAAAAGACTGTCACCGCAGAGATAGCACACTCCGCCCTCAGTATGGCCGGGGGTCTCTATAACAGTGAATCTGAGACTGCCGCATTCGACTGTCATACCCTCTTCGGCATTCACATCTATGTCGAAATGCATTCTGTATGCATCCTTCTTATTTGCGATGATCTCTGCCCCTGTACGGTCCTTCAGGTCCGCCGCAGCTCCTATATGATCGGAATGGCCGTGGGTTATAAGTATCTTTTCAACCTTGAGGCCTGCAGCTGCTTCCAGTATCCTGTCGGCATCCGATGCGGGGTCGATCACTGCAGCATTGCCCTCATCGTCTGAAACGATATAGCAGTTGGTCATATAAGGTCCGCCCAGAACAAGCGTTTTGATATTAATCATCTGTTGATCCTTTCAACGGTATTGACTCCTCTTACCTTTCTCAGCGTATTCATTACATTCTCAAGATGTTCCTTGTTGTCGATGCCTATCGTTATGTCGACGACGCCTTCCTTGCTCTTGGTCACCTTTGCCTTCATAGCATAGAGGGGAAGCCTCATTGAAGCGATCTGGTTCGTTATGTCTGCTAAAAGCCCATTACGGTCATTCCCAATGATCCTGAGCTCTGTGTGGAATTCGCTTCTTGTGTCATTTGCCCATTCCACTTTCACAAGGCGCATCATATCATCGTTTATCAGCGACTGCGACTGGATGTTTATACAGTCCTTCTTGTGGACTGTGACTCCCTGACCTCTGGTTATGAATCCGATTATGTCATCTCCCGGAAGCGGGTTGCAGCATTTCGCGAATTTTATGAGGCAGTTTTCTATTCCCTCGACGATGACCCCGCTGTTGCTCCTTCTTCTGATCGGGGCGAATTCGATAGTATCATCCTTCTCGGTGAATTTCTTCCATACATCCTGGACCTTCGGGAGGACTCTCGACATGGTGATACCGCCGTATCCTATAGCGGCATACATCTCGTCCGCAGTATTCATCTTGAGCCTTCGGACGACTTCCTCGAGCACTTCATCATGCTTTTCGGAAGGAATATTAATGAGGTGTCTGCGGAGTTCTCTGTTGTATATGGCCTTTCCTTCGGCAATATTGTCCTCACGCTTCTCTTTCTTGAACCATCCTCGGATCTTGTTCTTTGCGCTGGATGTCTGGACTATGTTGAGCCAGTCTCTTGAAGGCCCTTTGTCCTGCGGTCCGGTTATTATCTCTACAATCTCGCCGTTATTGATCCTGTATGTGAGAGGCACTATCCTGCCGTTCACTTTCGCGCCGACCATCCTGTTGCCTACGGCGGTATGGATCGCATAGGCAAAGTCTATGACTGTGGATCCGCTCGGAAGATTGATTATCTCACCCTTCGGGGTCACGGCGAACACTTCTTCAGGGAGAAGATCGCTTCTGATGGAACTGAGCAACTCGAGGGAGTCGTCCGACTCCTTCTGGTTCTCAAGCAGCTGTCTTATCCACGCGAGTCTCTCGTCGAGCTTATCCTTTCCCTTCACGCCTTCTTTGTATTTCCAGTGCGCGGCGATACCGTACTCCGCGTCATAATCCATTTCAAACGTTCTGATCTGGATCTCGAAAGGCATTGCATCCTTTCCGATAACTGATGTCTGGAGAGATCTGTATCCGTTCGGTTTTGGTACGGAGATATAGTCCTTGAACCGTGTGGGGACAGGGGTATACATCTCGTGTAGTATTCCGAGCACGTTATAGCAGTCCGCGATCGTTTGCAGGATGACCCTAACGGCATAGATATCGTATATCTCTTCAAGCGACCTGTTCTGGATGAACAGTTTTCTGTAGATCCCGTAGACCGATTTGAGCCTTGATTCTATGGTAAAATCCTTTATTCCGTTTTCCCTGAGCTTTGCCGCAATGGTATCGCGTACTTCATTCAGGTATACTTCCTTGAAGTCATTCTCCTTGAGAATGCCGATGACCTGATTATATCCGTAGGGATCGAGGTACTTGAGCGCCATGTCTTCAAGCTCTTCCTTGAATCTTCCGACTCCGAGTCTGTGTGCTATGGGGGCATATACCTCCATGGTCTCAAGGGACTTGTCCCTCTGCTTCTGTGGAGGCATTGCATCCATTGTGCGCATATTGTGCAGTCTGTCGCAGAGCTTTATAAGCATTACACGGATGTCCTTGCTCATGGCAAGAAGCATCTTTCTGATGTTTTCCGACTGTGTTTCCTCAGCTGTCGAAAACTGGATCTTTCCCAGTTTCGTGACACCGTCTACAAGCTGGGCGATGGATGATCCGAACATGGTCTCTATCTCACTCAGCTTTATATTTGTATCCTCAACGACATCATGAAGAAGCCCGGCGGCAACAGACTCGGAATCCATTCCGAGCTCCACCAGCAGCGAAGCGACATTGAGAGGATGGATTATGTATGGTTCACCCGTCCTTCTCTTTTGATCGCCGTGCGCCATCTCAGCCAGTTCATACGCCTTTGAGATGAGCTGCATGTTGTACTGACGGCCTGACTCGTCGATCTGTCTTTTCAGATCTTCAAATGATATCGATGTGTATTCGGGCATTTGCTTTCCTCAGGATAGTAATTGGTAGGTTCTTGACTCTGCGAGATCTCTCTTCTCTATCTTGCTGTTCAGGACCACGAAACCTTTTTCCTTGTGGCAGAATTCGAGTTCGCAGAGCACGTCAACGGCAGCCATTGCCGTTCCCGGAGTATACTGCGGCAGTTTGGCGCACAGGATCACCGGGTCGAGCGGTATGGAGCCGCACTGCTTGATCGTTCTGAACACATCAGCCTCGACAGTTCTGTCGAGTTTTATCTCGAAAGCGCTCTCATTCTGATTATTGTTCAATATAAAGCTGTTATATGCTATCCAGCTTTCAAAACACTGCTCATCTATATTGGCCGGCTGAATGTCCTCGATCCTGAAAGATACGAATTTGGAGCCGTTCTGGCACTCATAAATATCAACACAGACTGCGATATTGAGTTCTGTTCCTTCACTGAAGGGAAGATATGCCGGCAGTTTTCCGAAATAGGCAGCGGCAAAAGTCATTCCGTCCTTTGTGAACGTAAGTCTGGAATGTCTGTCTCCGATCGTACTGATACTCACAAAGCGCACATTGTACATGGAGAAAATCGGTTCGGGGTTCCCGCATCCGAATGGCGCAAGCTTTCTCAGGCTTTCGACAGCCTCCACGGTGAATGTATTGGCATCGGCTATCGGGATGACCTTGAGTTCGGCTAAAGTCCCTGCATTAGCCATAGATCCGAATGCTTCGCAAATACGTTGCTTGAACTCGGGAACATCTTCCGTTCTGAGCGTGAAGCCGGCAGCCATCTCATGTCCGCCGTATCTTACGAGACAGTCTCGGCAGCTATTTATCGCATCATAGAGGGACAGCCCGTTGGTGCTTCTTCCGGATCCTTTCGCAAACTCTCCATCTTCCGTGATTATTATGGTCGGCTTGGAGTACTTTTCCGTGAGTCTTGAGCACACGATACCGGAAACTCCGGACTCAAAATCGGGGCTTGAGAATACAAGCGCAGGAGCAGTCTGGTATTCCGGCGAGACAGCAATGAGTTTTTCGATGTTTTCAAACATCTTTTTTTCGGAGGACTGTCTTTCGGTATTGAGACTGCACAGTTTCTCCGCAAGGGCAGTCGCTCTTGCCTCATCCTCCGTGAGGAATAGTTCAAGAGCTATCGACGCATCCGCCATTCTTCCTGCGGCATTGATCCTCGGAGCAAAAATGAATGCCACAGTCTTTTCATCGACCTGAGCAAGATCGGTCCCTGTTGCCTCTGCAAGCTTTAGAAGCCCCAGATTCTCAGTGTATTTCATGGCAGCCAGGCCGTGGCTGACGATATATCTGTTTTCAGGACTAAGATTCATGACATCGGATATAGTGCCGAGTGCCGCAAACGGCCCGTAAATATCCATGATATCCGATATGTTGCACCCTTCCATCGCAGCTATGAGCTGCAGCGCAACTCCCACGCCGGCGAGATCACAGTGTTCCAGATCCTCAGGACTTCTGAGCGGATCTACTACAGCTACTGCAGCGGGGATATCCCCGGATACCTTGTGGTGATCTGTGATTACTGTCTCTATGCCTTTTGATAAAGCATAGTCGACGGCTGAATTGGCGGATATTCCGTTGTCTACCGTTATTATTAGACTGACCCCGTCTCTGGCCATTCTGTCGATTATTCTTTCGGAGATGCCATACCCCTGGGCAGAATCTCTGAGAGGCAGTGAACAGACCACATCCGCACCGATGCTCTCGAGATACAGATAAAGTATCGTCGTCGCAGTGATACCGTCCACATCATAATCTCCGAATATCTCTATCCTTTCACCCTCTCTGACAGCAGACGCTATCCGTGCGACAGCCTTGTCCATATCAAGGATAGAGTAGGGATCAGTTACCGGATTTTCCTTCGCGAGAAACCTCTCGGCATCCTCCAGTGATTCGATCCCCGCATTGATCAAAGCGGCGGATACGAGTTCCCCGCACTCGAACCGCCTGTTGAATTCCTCCAGCAGTTTCGTATTTTCTTCAGTTTTTATCCATTTTTTAAATGACATCAAACACCTGTACCTATAAGCAAATACCGTAAACTGTATATGTCTACACAATTTACGGTATGCTTTTATTTATGAATCAGCCTCGACCGAAATGAGCGCAGTATGCTTTCCCGTGACCCAGCAAGAATCGGAAGAAGGGATCCTGAAACTCACAGCCGCAGTCGAACCGCCGAGCTGAAGAGTGAACTCATTGAAGTCCACAACTCCGATAACGGATGTGGACTGCAGGGACTCAAGTTCATCCCTCGGTCCGACGACCGTTACTGAATTTATGGAACCCTGCTGATACTCAGCTGTATATCCTGTCGGAATGTTTTCGAATCTGAGATCCGTAACATTGATAATCTTTGATTCGAGATTAGACTCGCTGAAATCTGCCGTCACCGTATCATTACCTGTAAGATTGGTGATCCCCGCGGGCAGTATCAGATCGAAGACGACCGGTACCGACGGATCGAGCGAAGAGAGGTCAACATATCCGACAACGGATGTATTCATAGTATCTATGAGCGACGCCTGTCCTGCCACCAGCACTTCATGCATAGACAGCGTGTATCTCAGTGTATCTGTATTGAATCCCCTCGGAACATTTACGAACTCGACTCTTATCGGCAGTTCTCCGCGCTTTAGCACGGGGATAGTTACTTCCGCCTGCTGAACATCCGCAGCAACTGTGTTCAGTTTCAGTTCATTCCCTTCAGAATCCAGATAAGAGATATTGCATCGGATAGTCTGCGTCTCTGTCTGTGTACCCTCGAGGCTGTCCCTCACTACGACCCTGTCTATCCTGTTGACATCTTCCGCGGGACCCCAGACCGTAATAGTCTCAGGTGCCGTGGTGATCGTTCCCGTTATGAATTCATCAGGGATATTTATCCCGCTGATATATGTTTCTATTGAGAACATAGCCTGTTCCGATACGTCGAACTTGAGAGTGACGGAGCTCGGACTTATGGAGGTTATCGTGAATGCCGCAAGCGGATTTGCCTTGGACGCCGTAAGATTCAACTCGTATGTTCCGGGAGATGTCACAGACGAGAGAGACGGTGAAACGATAATATCTTCTGCTTTTACGGAACCGACCGTATTTCTGTCACCTTCGATGGTAACGGATACTTCCTGGAGTGACTGACTGGATATCTGCAGTCCGTAATTGGTATATGATGTCGATGTGATTGTGATCGGAACATTGCGGATCGGAACGGAGTACTCTGAACTGATAAAATAGGATACCATGAACCAGAGGAAGAAAGATATCAGGACAGAGAGAGCAAACCTGAAATACTTGTTCTCCATGAGGACAGAGAGTTTCGATTTATTCATCGTGCTTCTCCTCCCCGGTATGCTTTTTTGACAGCAGAGACTTGATCTTCGGGAGCAACGGCTGCTTTTCGGCGGGCTCAGGTATCAGTTCGTTCACAAGCAGATCCTTCAGAGTGGCTCTGCTGAAATGTCTCTGAAGATTTCCGTTTCTCGCAAGAGATATGATCCCGGTCTCTTCGGAAACGATGACCACTACCGCGTCGGAGTTTTCGCTCATTCCTATCCCGGCTCTGTGGCGTGTTCCCATATCCCTGTCTATGTCCATTCTGGTCGTAAGGGGCAGAACACATCCTGCAGCCTGCAGTCTTCCGTCCTTTACTGTGACAGCTCCGTCATGGAGGGGACTTCCCTCATAGAATATCGTCTCTATGAGATTGGCGCTTATATCAGAGTCAATTATCGTCCCGGAATTGGAGATATCCGAAAGGCTGATGCCTCTTTCTATTACTATAAGAGCTCCAGTCCTTGATGCGGACATATGCTCACATGCTTCGCAGATAGCATTGATCGCATACTGCCACTCGCTCATAAGCTCACTCGTATTGTCAAACAGATTCAGTTTGATCTTTGAGCTTCCCACCTTTTCAAGAGCACGCCTGAGTTCAGGCTGAAACATGATCACAAGAACTATGACTCCGACCTGAAACAGGTTGGAGAACACATAACTCACAGTCCTTAAGCCTATCGCCCTCGCGACCAGATATGCTATTACAACGATGACCAGTCCGAACATGAGCTGCTTGACTCTGGATCTCATGACAAGGGAAATAAGCTCATACACAATAAAGGCCATCAGCAAAATATCAAGTGCGTCCTGCCATGTAAAGGTATGAGCCAGATTTGTGAAAGCATTTCTCAAAACCAGTCCCAGACTCATCAGTATTCCCTTTTTAGCGTATGCGTAAACGTATATTTCAACAAATAAATTTTAGCATATCAGCATGCAAAAACCAATAAAACAGAAGAAATAAAAACCTTAGGATTTCAGCCATTTATGAGGGCTACCGCATGTGCTGCTATGCCCTCTCCCGAGCCCGTAAACCCGAGTTTCTCTTCTGTTGTTGCTTTTATATTGCATGTGCCTTTCCCCAGAACGGATTCCAGCCTTTCCTTCATCGCAGGGATGAACGGGGAGAGTTTCGGTCTCTGGCAGACTATGGTTATATCCGCATTGCCGAGGCACCAGCCCTGTTCGGCAAGAAGAGCGGACACTTTTTTAAGAAGTTCCATGCTGTCAGCGCCGAGGTATGCAGGATCACTGTCGGGAAAAAGATTCCCTATATCAGGCAGTCCCGCCGCGCCGAGGATGGCATCCATAAGGGCATGCACGGCAACATCGGCATCCGAATGTCCGAGGAGGCCTTTCTCAAAAGGAACCTCGACTCCGCACAGAATAAGCTTTCTGTTTTCAACAAGTCTGTGTACGTCGTATCCGTGTCCTATCCTGATACTCTTTGAGCTCATCAGTCCCTCTATATCCTCTCTCGTTGTTATTTTGTAGTTTCCCTCTTCTCCGGGAGCAGGATAGATCCTGTGTCCTGCTCTTTCGATGACCTGACAGTCGTCAAAAGCATCATCGGAAAAAGCCAGTGCGTCGAGATACATGTCTCTCATGAACACTTGGGGGGTCTGTACTGCTCTGAGGGAGCTCCTGTCCGGTGTCCCGGTGATGAATCCGTCCTCAGTGAATTTGATCGTATCCTTTACCGGAATGCATGGTGCGGCGGCTCCGTGCTCGAAGGCCTTCTCTATTACACCGCGTACCAACGCGGCAGAGGCAAACGGTCTTGCTGCGTCATGGATGCAAATAAAGTCATGTGCAGGGCCTGCATCAATACCTTTCCTTACCGAGTCAAACCGTGTGTTTCCGCCTGCAGTGACCGCGCAAACTTTCGGATGTCTCTCCATGAGAGAACTCACATATTCAATTTTGTCCGCTCTTGTAACGACAACTATGTCTGTGACAAGACTGCACTCTTCAATGAGCGCAACGGATGTCTCCAGCACGGTCCTTCCGTCAGCGAGAACTATATCCAGCTTATCCCTTCCCGCTCTCCGGGAGCTTCCGGCTGCGACTACTATCCCAAGTACCGTTGGCATTGCATTTCCTCCGGGTAAGAAAAAGGATTCGATGAGAACATCGAATCCTCTCTTGATTATCTAAGATTATTCCTCTGATGCAGGTGCTGCTTCCTCAGCGGAAGCTTCTTCTGCGGGCGCTGCTTCAGCAGGTGCTTCTTCTGCTGCAGCTGCGGCTTCTTCCTGAGCGGCTTTCTCAGCAGCCTTTGCGGCCTTTCTTGCCTTTCTTTCAGCTATAGCAGCTTTTCTCTCTTCGATCTTTGCATTGAACTCTTCCATTTCTTCTTCTGAAAGAGCCTGCTTGATGGAGAGGGATACTCTGTTTCTTTCCTCATCGATACCGATGAGCTTAACCTTTACGACATCGCCGACTGAAAGAGCTTCGCCGGGTTCGCTGAGTCTCTCGGTGCTGATCTCGCTTATATGAACAAGACCGTCAACACCGGGGATGATCCTTAAGAATGCACCGAACTTTGTGAGGGAGACGACTGTTGCCTCAAACTCATCACCTTCTGTGTACTGGCTCTTGAAGATCGTCCATGGGTTATCTTCATCTCTCTTGTAGCCGAGGGATATCCTGCCCTTTTCGGGATCGAGCTCTTTTACATATACCTTGATTACATCGCCGACTTTGACGACTTCGGAAGGATGGCGGATGCGCTTCCATGAAAGCTCTGAAACGTGTACCATACCGTCGCTTCCGCCGATATCCACGAATGCGCCGTAGTTTGTAAGGGACTTGACTGTTCCTTCGTATTCCTTACCAACTTCGATGGAACTCCAGAGTTCTTCGCGCTTCTTGTTTGCCTCATCCTGAAGAATGTCTCTGATGGAAGCGATAGCTCTGCGCTTACGCGGGTCAAACTCGATGACCTTTACCATCACGTTCTGGTGGAGAAGTCCTTCATACGGCTCTCCTCTTCTGAGTGTTGCATATGATGCAGGTACGAAAAGGCTTACGCCCTTGACCTTTGCAATAAGTCCCTTGTTAACCAGATCGGAAACATATGCCTCGATCGGTGTGCCTTCCTTGGCTGCCTTCTCTACGAGTGCGATTCCTTCCTGTGAATCTGCGCGTTTCTTTGAAAGGGTGGTAATTCCTTCCTGATCATTAACCTTTATTACGACCAGCGAGATCTCATCGCCTTTCTTGCAGAGATCCTTGAGATCAGCACTTGAATCATCTGTAAACTCATCAAATGGTACAACGCCTGTCTGCTTTGCGCCGATATCAACTATAACCTCATTCTGCTTTACTTCCGTTACAGTACCGATCACTCTTGCGCTGCGTCTGATTACAGGCATGCTCTCTTCAATTGCTTGTGCAAAGTCTAATTCTTCTTCTGCACCGATTCCTTCAATTTTGGTCGTCTCGCTCATTCGGACGAATACCTCCTCAATTATGGCTTTAGGAGTAGACGCTCCGGCTGTTATACCGATATGCTGTGCTCCTTTATACATATCCAAACGCAAATCATGGGGATTCTCTATCAAGTAGACCTTACAATGCTTCGCGCAGACATCATATAACTTTTTGGTGTTTGAACTGTGCCTGTCTCCGATCACAAAACACACGTCGGAGTTTCTTGCCAGTTCCTCTGCTTCGGCCTGTCTTTCCGCGGTGGCGTTGCATATTGTGTGCCTGCAGTCTATATCGGAAAAATAGCCTTTTGCAGTATTTGAAAACTCTTTGTATTGTAGCAGATTAAATGTCGTTTGTGCAACCATTATCACTGGATTTGCAGGGTTTTTTGACAAAAAAATGTCGCGCAATTCCGCTTCAGTGCTGAAAACAGAGCATTCCCCGGAACAGCTGCCAACAATTCCCTCCACTTCCGGGTGTTTCCTGTCGCCGCAGATGATAACGTCTCTGTGTTCGGTATTTTCAGCTCCTACGATCATGTGGATCTTGCGGACGAACGGGCAAGTGGCGTCAGCCACTTTTATGCCCAGCTCCCTGCACTTGTCGTACACGGAATCCGGAACACCGTGACTTCTTATCACCATCGTGTACCCTTCCGGGACTTCCGACGGGTCATTTACTATTGATACGCCTCTGGATTCAAGGTCATTTATCACATTGGCATTGTGGATGATCGGTCCCAATGTGACTATTTTCTCACCGCTCTCGATCAGTTTCTCGCAGGTATCAACTGCCCTGGCTACGCCAAAACAGAATCCCGCAGTTTTCGCAAGTGTGATCGTGCTCATCTGTATTCCTTATTCTCCAGTTCCTGCATCCTCACTTTGAGCGCATTGCAAGCATACTCGAGCTTATCCTGTCCCAAAGACTCGTCCCAGCCGCTGAGAAGCTCTTCCAATGTGACCGGCTTGCCGTATCGCACATATATCTTTCCGAAGAGTTTAAGTTTTGGCTTCTCAGTTATGAAAGCAGGTACTATCGGGGCGTTTGCCTTTTCGGCAAGCACCAGAGCGCCTTTATGCATTGTTCCCATCTCGCCTGTTTTGGAACGCGTTCCTTCGGGATATATGAGGAGCATATTGTCATCGGTAAGGACTCTCTTGGCAGTGGCAAGACCTCTCAGGTCCGATTTGCCCCTGTTGATCGGAAATCCTCCGAGTTTTCTTATAAAAAATGCAAAGAACCTGTTCCTGAATATCTCTGCTTTGGCCATCGACATGAACAGTCTCGGCTGAGTGGATCCGATCCATACCGGGTCAAGGGCGTGCACATGATTTGGGGTGAGTATCACTCTGCCCTCTTTAGGAATATTCTCGGCGCCATCACTCCTGACTCCGAAGAGGAATCTGGTCAGAGGCCCGAAAAACGACATTACGAATTTCAGCAAAGGAAGGTGAAGCAATTCACATTCTCTCCTTGATTATATTTCTCAGTATCTCCACAGACTGTTCGAGTTCATTGCCGGTCGTGTCAACAAGGATCGCGTCATCGGCAGCCTTAAGCGGCGCAGCCTCTCTATGACTGTCGTCGTAGTCCCTCTTCAGCAGATCCTTAAGCACCGCGTCATAGTCGGCACTCATGCCCTTATGTATGAGCTGCTCGTATCTTCTTCTGGCTCTCTCTTCCGGAGATGCCGTGAGGAATATCTTAACATCCGCATTGGGAAGGACGACAGTTCCTATATCTCTTCCGTCCATGACGACATTGTTCTCTTCCGCGAGATGTCTCTGGAGATTGAGAAGGAACGCTCTGACACTCTTCAGTGCAGACACCGCAGAAGCAGCCATGGAAACGGCTTCTGTCCTTATTTTCCCTGTGACATCCTCGTTGTTAAGGATGACCCTCTGTTCCAATCCCACGAACGCGAGATCTATCTTGATACCTGTGAGCAGACCCGCGACCGCGTCTTCGGATGAGACATCTCCGCCTCTGCGCAGAACATACAGACCGATGGCCCTGTACAGAGCACCGGTGTCCACATAGATGAAACCGAGTTCCTCAGCAAGTTTTTTCGCAATGGTGCTTTTCCCCGCACCTGCCGGTCCGTCAATAGCAACTGCAAACATGATTACCGACCCTGTCCTTTCATCGAACTGCCTGCCGCGTGGCCAGTGGAAAAGGCTATGCTGAGGTTGAATCCTCCGGTATAGCCGTCTGCGGCGATTACTTCACCTATAAAGTATACTCCTTTTTGAAGCTTAGACTCCATAGTTTTCGGATCAATTTCTCTGAGATCGACCCCTCCTGATGTAACTATTGCCTCGGAAACCGGTCTGAAGCCTGCAGGAACGAGTTTTATGTCCTTCATCAGTCCAACGATATTCTTTCTCTGAGCCTTTGTGAGGGAATTTACCTTCTGGTCTTCGGGGATTCCCGTAAGTGTGACAAAAGGTCCTATCAGCTTCTGTGGAAGCAGCTTTGACAGCGAATTTCTGAAGTCCCTGTTTTTGACTTCGGAAAAATCCCTGAGCACTCTCTCATCTAGCGCCTTCATATCCAGCGCCGGCTTCAGATCAAGATGCAGATCGTATTCTGTGATATCTTCTCTCGAAAGATATGAACTGAGGGTGAGCACAAGCGGCCCTGAGATCCCGAAAGACGTGAAAAGCATCTCTCCTCTTTCCAACCACACGCTTTTACCGGAATCTCTTTTTACCGCAGACAGTTCGACATTTCTCAAGGACAATCCTTCGAGCTTCGGGCACAGGTCTCCCTCGATCTCAATTGGTACGAGGGCAGGACGTGGTTCGATCACAGTGTGTCCCAGTTTTTCCGCAAACCTGTAACCGTCTCCGGTAGAACCGGTTTTGGGATATGAGAGTCCTCCTGTCGCAATTACCACTCTCGGCGCGGAGTACTCGTTTCCTCCCCTGCACCTGACAGTCTTATCACCTTCGCCTGTCACCTCGATTCCTGTGACTTCCTCAGTGATTATGCTCGCCCCGCTCTCACGCACGCGTCTGAGCAGCGCATCTGCTATATCCGAAGATCTGTCACTCACCGGGAATACCCTGTTCCCGCGCTCGACTTTCAGAGGTACTCCTGCATCTTCGAAAAACTCCCGTATCTCCGCAGATGCAAATTTTGAAAAAGCGCTTCGCATGAACCTGTCTCCCCGGATTATGTTTCCGAGAAATTCATCACCGTGGGAATCGTTCGTGAGATTGCATCTTCCCTTGCCGGAAATGAGAAGTTTCCTGAGGAGTCTCTGCTCTTTTTCAAGGACAGTAACCGAAAGGCCGTTCCCGGCTGCGCAGTATGCAGCCATCAGCCCTGCAGGTCCCGCTCCGACTATAATCACATCGCATTCTTTTCTCATATTGGCCCCATAATCATCTGAACTCTTTCCGCTTAATTATATACCATAATCGGCATGCTTTCTTTTTTGGTACAACTGCAATATAATTTTACCGACAATAAAAATCTTAATCGTGAGGATCACAGAATCTAATGACTAATATTCCTGAAATACTCAAAAACGCAAAGAGGATACACTTTGTCGGTATCGGAGGATCCGGAATGTTCCCGATCGCCCAGATTCTCATGTCTCTTGGATATGAGATCACCGGCAGCGATGTCCTTGAGAGCAGCATCATACAGAAGGAGCGTCAGCTCGGCATCGATGTCAAAATGGGCCACAAGGCCGAAAATGTGGTAGGTGCGGATGTCCTTATCGTCACAGCAGCCCTGCTCCCCGGCAATCCCGAAGTCGACAACGCGATAGAACTGGGCATTCCGATCATCCAACGCGCGGATATGCTCGGATACCTCACTCATCTCTACCCCAATTCGGTCTGCATCAGCGGAACACACGGTAAAACTACCACCACAGCTCTCTTCACATCGATGCTCATTCTAGCCGGAAAGGATCCTTCAGCGGTCATAGGAGGAAAACTTCCGCTCATTGACGGGTACGGAATCGCGGGAAAAAGCGGTCTGTTTGCTGTTGAAGCGTGCGAATTCAAGGATACGTTCCTGCACCTGAGTCCGGCATGGGCTGTCATTCTCGATATAGATGACGACCATCTGGACTACTTCGGAACGGTACAGAACGCCATGACATCCTTCAGAAGATTCGCGAAGTCCGCCACCTCAGGCGTCATAGCTAATGTTGATGATGCAAACACTGTACATGCCCTTAACGGACTCGATTACATCTCTTTCGGGAAAGCACCTGGAGCAAAATACAGGATATACAATATTCAGAATAACGGGCACGAGTTCTACAGTTTCAGCATTCTGAAAGAAAACGTACCCTTCGGGACTTTCACTCTCAAAGTTCCCGGCGTCCACAATATCTACGATGCGACAGCTGCTATCGCCGCAGCTTCCGAACTCGGGCTCACAGCTGAAGAGATCCAGAAAGGCATCGATTCGTTCAGAGGAGCATCCAGAAGATTCGAGATGCTCGGAGAAGTTAACGGCTTCACCGTTGCAGACGACTATGCACACCATCCGGCTGAGATCGAGGCCACGCTCTCCACTGCAAACAGGATGGGCTATAATGCAGTCTGGGCTGTATTCCAGCCGTTTACCTACACAAGGACTAAGCAGCATATGGCTAGATTCGGCGAAGTGCTGTCTCTCGTCGACAAAGCCGTGATCACCCCGATACTGGGTTCAAGGGAAACGGATACTCTCGGCATCTCTTCGGAAGACCTCGCAAAGATCATACCGGGATCATACTGTGCAAAGAATATGGAAGATGCGGCCGAATATGTTCTCGGAAATGCTCCCAAGGGGGCTCTTGTGATCACCCTCGGATGCGGCGACATCTACAAATGCGCGCACATGATGCTCAAGGACTGAAACAACACCGACAGCAGAAAAGGACGGAACTCTGAGTTCCGTCCTTATTTTTTTACGGCCGTATAAATCAGTCTTATCAGCACCAGGTGAGCCGGATAGAAGATATAGAAGAAATATTTCCACCCTTTCCTGCCGCCCAGTTCACCCGAATACATGAAGTAAAAAGGAATGAACAGAAGCATCCCGAAGGATGATATCCATGAAATGTCTCTGAATCCGGTTGCATATCCGAGCAGGAATGTAAATATCAGCACAATTACCGTGTATGTTTTCATCAACTGCCCGGGGCTGCCTCTCAAAACATGCATGACCAGAACCATCACTATCCCCATTACCGGCCAGTCTCCGACAAGGTCAAATATCCCCAGACCTATGAGAAAAACGGTTTTTGCGAGAGGATTCATGCTCTCATTATCCCAGACATGCATGGCGATGATACCGAGAGTAAGTGTGTAGATCATCCCGAACAGTTTCAATGGAAAGACGGAACCGTAATAGAAATAATTAAAACACGGAACACTTACCACTGCTGCCGCAGCCATTCTCAGAAGATATTTTCTTAGATCGCATGTATGCTCATATCCCTCTG
Source organism: Oscillospiraceae bacterium (assembly GCA_017512745.1). Classification (GTDB taxonomy): domain Bacteria; phylum Bacillota; class Clostridia; order Oscillospirales; family Ruminococcaceae; genus RGIG5675. The sequence goes on along the minus strand of JAFWEV010000013.1, from coordinate 15,415 downwards.
CTGTGAGAAAGCAGAATATCGGTGCAGCCAGTCTGCCGACAAAATGAATGATAAGTCCTGCCGGAGATGTATCCGTGAGGAACATGAATGCAATATGATCAAGCAGCATCGCCGATGCTGCTATCACTTTGAGTTTATAGGAATCAAGTTCAGTCTTCATAGACTTTTGAAGCGCGGATCGTGGGAAGCGCACCCTTGTCAACTCTTATCTCCGTCGTGCTTCTAATGCCGTTCGCCTCCCCGTCAGCGAGCCATTTGAGCGGCTCGTCGCTGGTTATCTTTGCCCACGGGGTCTGTACGAATACGGCGAACCTCTTTACCGCCTCGGCATCTATCGCCTCGAGATGATTTATGATCCTGAGAGCCCTCACGACATCCTCTATATTGGTCGGTATCTTCAGAAGCATCAGTTCGACCATTCCGTCCTCAAGAGAACTGACACTGTCGAACAGCTTTCTCATGCCGGCTATGGATGTTGTATTGGAGATGAGTCCTAGCGCGAAGTCATCTTTAGTGCAGCCTCCCTCGTATTCCACCTTCAGGCGGTGATATTTATAGGTCGGAAGATCCATCACTCCCTGGACCGCATATGCAATGCTTCCTATGGCGTTCTTGAGATACTGCGGAGTTTCGAATGTTATCTCGGTGAATATACCGAATGCGGCGGCATAAATGAATCTGTCGCCGTCCGTATAACCCACGTCACAGTTGAAAACCTCTCCCTCGACTATAGCCTGGGCACACTTTACGAGATCGTTGGGCATTCCGAGAGTGCTGGCAAAATCATTCATAGAACCGCACGGCATGACCGCAAATGCAGGTCTCTTCTCAAGGTTCAGTATACCGTCTGCCACCTCATGCATGGTACCGTCACCGCCGCATGCGACCACAATGTCGTAATCGGATCCATTTTCACTAACATACCTTGTACCGTCCTTGGGAGCCTGTGTCACATATACACTTGCTTCATATCCGGCTTTGTTAAAAACGCTGATGATGTCGAGCGTACGGTCTTTGATGACTTCGACTCCTGCTCTCGGATTGATCACCAGGAGAACCTTTTTTCTACTCATGCAAGCACCTCTTGGGGTATAATCTATATAGTCTCAATTATAGACATTCATGTATTTTTCTCAAGAAGACGGAGGGTTCAGATGATCTACAGGAAATATCCCATGAAAGGCACCGAGAACACAAGAGATCTCGGAGGCTATCCCACCAAGGACGGAGGAGTCACAAAATTCGGAGTTTTCGTAAGAAGCGACGCTTGGGACAAGGCAACCGAAGAAGATATAGCCTTTATAAAAAATCTCGGAATCAGAACGGTCGTCGACCTGAGAACAAAGGAGCAGGCGGAAAAGAACCCTCACCCGCTCTCACGGGAAAGAGGTTTCGACTATCACAATGTTCCGGTCATGGGTGGAGGAAAGATCCCCGATACAAAGGAGGAATTCCCCATAACATATATGCAGATGGCAGACGGGACAGAGTATATGCGTGATGTATTCAGGGCATTTGCCTGCTGCGAACCGGGTTTTCTTTTCAACTGTGTCGCCGGGAAAGACAGGACCGGCGTAGTCGCTGGACTGCTCCTTGAGATCTGCGGAGTCAGCGAAGCGGATATATATGCCGACTATCTGCTCTCAGCCTCATATCTTTATGACAACATTTACCATGATGCGCCTATCTATCATTTTGACCCTGAAGTAATCACCCCGAACAGGGAGAACTGGGCTGTGTTCACAAAGATGTTCAGGGAAAAGTACGGCAGTGCACATGAATATCTGAATACCATAGGTATTACAGAGAATGAGATCGGAAGTATCGTCTCAAAACTCGTGGAAAAATAGGCCAAAAAAACAGATCAGGACAGGCACACATCGTGCCTGTCCTGGTTTTTTTGCTTATCTCACTTTACTTTTTCAAAAGTAACATCATAGTATGATGTTCTGCTCTCGTCATAGTATTCCCTGAGTCCCATTTCGGTATCGGAAAGACTGATAAGATATCTGTCGTAGAAATAGCTGTTGTCATCCTCTTCATAAAGAAGAATGAGTCTCTGTTCCTCTGCGCTGACTCTCACCGTTCCTGAGATATGATATGTTGTCTTCCACGCGCCGTCAGACCATCCGTCCGGTTTCTCGGGGTCGACGATAACGTATGACATTGCAAACGTCCCGTTCTCATTTATCTGAAGGAGTTCGGCGTAGGGTTCTGTCTGATCGTCGGCAAATGTGAATGTTTTGGAGAGCCATGTTCCCGCAAGCTCCTGAACATATGAAGCCTCTGCGGTCTCGCTCGTCTTCTTCTCGATAAGGGGCTTCACTACAAACAGCGCAGTGCATATACCGAGGGCCACCACGGCAAGGATGAGCAACAGTGTCAAAATGAATGACGCTGTGCTGGATCGTCTGTTCTTCAAACCTATCGACTGATCGACAAGCTGTTTTTCCAGAAGTCCGGTCTCACCCGAGGGTGCGGTGCTGACAGGTTCATTTGCAGGCTCCCCGGATGCAGTCTCTTCAAACGGATTTTCGCCGGTCGGTTCTTCCTGTACAGTTTCCGGTTCCGACGGGATCTCTTCAACAGCAGTCGCCTGTTCCGTTTCTGCTGCGGGAACTTCAGGTTCCGCAATCTCTTCCGCGGCAGGCTCTTCCGTAATCTCAGTCTCCGCCGTTTCAAATATGCTCTCAAGGACGTCGTCCTGTGAAGGTTCGCTCACCTCGGCAGGCGGTGTTTCCGGTTCGGTCTTAACGGGTTCCTCCGCAGGCCTTACAAATACTTTCGGAGTCTCCGCACGGACAGGCTCTTCGGCCGCGCCCTGTTTCGCCGCCCTCATTATGCCGGCAAGATCAAGTATCTCCGTGACGGACATGGGTTTCGAGCCCTTCTCCTGTGCTTCGGCATCCCTGACCGCAGCAATGGAGATCTCACTGGTCTCGCGATCGGTGAGCATCGTGGCATTGGCTTCTTCTCCGAGAAGTTCCTTTGCGGCCTCATCTATTTTTGCGCATACAGGGCATTTGTCGTAATTGCCCTTCAGTGTGCTGCCGCACACATCGCAATGGAATGGCATTTATCTATACCTCTTCAGAAATATCTTTATAAATTATACAGAGTTAAAAAATAAGATACAACAAAACCGTTGATCAGAGACTGGTGAAACTGAACGGGGCAGCTGCGCCTGCAGACACTCTGATGCTCAGGATCGCTGCCACCGCCAGTATCCCGATGAGCAGTCCGATTGAAGACAGTACGATCCCCGCTATGGCAAACGCTCTGTTTTCGCTCTTTCTGCCGATAATGGATATCACAAGTCCCGGGATCCCGATCGGAAATCTCATTAGCGGGATGAGCAGTGCGATCATCCCCATGACGAATCCCGCGATCCCCGCCCAGTTCTTTGTGCTGTCGCCGCGCACGACCGGTGTCTGCGTGGCACCGTATGCCGGATAGCTGACAGGACCGTGTGTGCGGTAAACCGTATTTGTTCCCTGCTCTCCCTGCCTGTCCGTCACTTCTCCATTGTATGTCTGCATGGGTCTCAGAAGGCCGCCGCAGTTTGAGCAGTATACCGCCTGATCGTCATTATAAACATTGCATTTAGGACAATACATCTTTTATCCGCCTAGAATATGATCTTCTCTCCGCAGGTTATCCTCTCATATCCTGCATCGAGCATCTTCTCGAATGCGGCCTCTCCTGTGCAGTGGCAGAATTTTCCGAACTCAATACCGCTATGATCGAGCCATTTGATGGTCGCATCTATCTTCTTGTCATCGGCACTTATGAGATGTGTGCCGCCTATAAGAGCATGAGGCGGAGTCCCGAATCTTCTTCTTACGGCTTCGGATATGTTTGCTATGCCGCAGTGGGCACATCCCGTAAGTACGACAAGCCCCTTGTCAGTTGATATCGCAAGGACCTGTTCATCTGAGAAACGGTCTGTCGCGAATCCGCTCTCACCGTCTGTGACATCAGTCTCATCAGGGATATCGAAGTCGGACAGATACTCTATGTTGGAGAGAAGGTACGCCCCCGGAAAATCAGGCAGCTCATATGTGTCTTCACCCACCAGTCTCCACTTTACAAAATGCTGCTGAAGTAGCTGGGGGGTCAGCGGTCCCACTGTCGGAGTCAGAAGTCCCGGCTCCATTTCATTGTCCCAGTAACACGTCTTGAAAAAGTTTCTCGACAGATAGAGGGTATAAGGAGTGGATACTTCATTCATCCACTTCAGGAATCCTCTGCTGTGATCGTAATGGTTGTGGGAAAGCACTACGGATTTGACTCCTGAAAGGTCTTCCCCCAGAGCATTGGCGTTGAACATAAAGCAGCCGCTGTCTCCGCAGTCAAACAGTATACTGTCTTCTCCGCGGGAAACAAGCATGGACAGTCCGTGCTCAGCTCTGAGCCTCGGATTGTTGGTAACATTTTCAACAAGGACAGTTATCTCTAATTGTTCCATTATTAACTCCGAAAAAACTAAAGGCGCGGTACTCTGCCGCGCCGGTTGGATTCCGATTATTTGCCTGACAGCGCTCTCTCAAGCCATATCGTTCCGATATCGAGCGCGTTGTAGATACCGTTCTTGCTGCTTTCCTTAACGATCCTGTCCTTCGGAGGAAGGGATGCGTTGGAGTTGAGCAGCTGAATCAGAACCTTGCAGTTATCGTCATCTTCGCTGTCAAGGATCTTCATGAAGATCACATAGGGGTCTTCGGGATTTCCGTAATAAAGTTCGTCTTTCACCCTGACCAGCGGTTTCCCTTTATAAGTAAGTTTGCTCTCGCCCATAAAAGCTCCTTTCTCAGTGGTTAACGAAATATTCTATCATTGCGGCCAAAAGATCGTCCCTGTCCATTCTTGTCATCATGGTGCGGGCATTTCTGTTTGTTGTTATATATGTCGGATCCTCCGAGAGGAGATACCCCACTATCTGATTTGTCGGGTTGTAGCCCTTTTCTCTAAGTGCTTTATAAACATCAGTCAATGTCTCGCGCATTTCGGAATCACGCTCATCGGCCGCTGAAAAAGTCATGGTTGGCTCATACATAAGGAATGTAACCCTCCTTTTCTACTGAATCAATATTATACACTATTAACCTGCCTCGGGCAACAATTACAGCCTCCCCGTCCGGGGAGGCTGCGGATTTCCGGTCTGTGGAAGAAGCCTGTCCAGCTGATGAACAGGCTTCTTTTCGCGATCATTGCTTTCTCTTATGCTCTGAGTTCCGCTTCAAATGTTTTCTTCAGTCTTTTGATGACTGCATTTGCACATTCGGTTATCTCCTCGGCTTTCAGGGTCTTGACGAGCGAGCCGATCATGAGGCGGACAGTGACGGATTTCTTTCCGACAGGGATTCCTTTTCCTCTGTATTCATCGATAAATACCACGTCTCTCAGTGTGTCATGACCTTTCTTGAGTTCATTGACAGCCGCTTCGATGTCCTTCCAGGTGACCTTTGTATCGAAGAGCATGGATACGTCATACTCATTGATCGGGTATTCTGCCAGATGCGTGAAGTGATTTGTTCTGGATGTCAGAGGCTTGAGTTCGTCTATATCGATCTCGAAGAGTATTACCGACTTGTCCTTTATGCCGCAATCGAGCGTGACTCTGGCGCTGAGGAGTCCCATAGTCCCGACAACTTTGCCGCCGAGAGTCATGTTGAGCCAGACATTCTCATCAGACCATACGGGCTTCTCAACTTTCTCAAAGACGAGGGTTTCCATATGTGTATACCTCGACATGTTTTCTAGAATACCCTTTGCCTTTTTGAAGAGATCCGTGAACTTTGCATTCGGTGCCACGAAGGCTCCTGCAATGTTCTTCTTCTGTTCCGGGAGATACTCATTCGGGAAGAACACATTGGTATAGTTGCGGTCCTTAACGACCTGTGCGCCTTCAAAGATGGCGAACTCATCATAGTAATACTGGTTCTTCTCCACGGCTTTGCACAGATTCGGAAGAAGCGAGGATCTTATATATCTCTCTGTGGGAGAAGGAGGTGCCGAAAGTTTGAACATTCCTTCATAAGATCCGAGGACTGCATCGATGAATCTGTCCTCCATCCACGGATATGTGAAGATCTCCTGCATTCCGCAGCGCAGAGCGAGATATTCCCTGAGTTTTCTGTCCAGGTCCACGTCCAGCTGATTGATTGCAGATGTGAAACTCGTGGTTATAGGGGTCGCCTCAAAGTTCTCGTAGCCATACATTCTGGCCACTTCTTCCATGATATCGTCCTTTATGGAGATATCTCCGGTAGATCTCCAGCTCGGAGCCGTAACATGCATGTTGTCCCCGTCAAATACCACCTTGAATCCCATGCGGCCGAGCTTGTCGGCTATGACGTCGTTTCCGATACGGATACCGAGTCTCGATTCGAGCCATGAGAGGGATACGTCTATCTCACTGCATTTGAGCTTCTTGCCGAACACATCATTCCACGCCGAGATCTTCATCTCAGGATAGTGCTGCATAAACAGTCTGATGCACTGTGTTCTGGCAAGGTCCACTCTCTCGGGGTCTATTGCCTTCTCATATCTGGAAGACGCATCCGTTCTGTTGTCATAGCGTAGCGCAGTCCTTCTGACAGCCGATGCTTCAAAGTTCGCTACTTCAAGGATGACTTTCTCAGTAGTTGCAAGGATGGAATCCTTCTTTCCGCCCATGATACCTGCAAGTCCGACAGCTTCTTCGTCATCGGCAATGACAAGATCATCTGATGACAGTTTGAGTTCCTTGCCGTTGAGCAGCGCAAGGGCTTCTCCCTCTTCCGCTCTTCTTACTGTGATATGGCCTTTGATGACTTCCGCATCATATGCATGCGACGGCTGGCCTGTATCTGCCATTACGTAGTTTGTGATATCCACCAGGGCGTTGATAGGTCTCTGTCCCACTTCCCAGAGTCTCTTGCGGATCTCATAGTCGGCATTCTTGACATAAACTCCCTCGATACCTGTAACCGTGCATCTGGGACATCTGTCGCTGTCAAGCACATCAAGCGCCATCGTCTTGGAGCCTTCGTCGAGTTCAATGTTCTCCATGGGTCTGAACGGCAGATCATAGAGTGCCGCTATCTCTCTTGCAAGACCGTAGTGTCCCCAAAGGTCCGGTCTGTTTGTCATTGACTTGTTGTCGATCTCAAGAAGAACATCGTGAAGACCGAGTGCATCCGCGATCGGTGTTCCGGGTTCGCATTCGAGGTATGAAAGGTCTACTATCTCTGCTTCTTCCTTTGCCGGGAAGAGATCACCGAGGCCGATCTCGGCAGAAGCGCAGATCATTCCGTAGCTCAGTACGCCTCTGAGTTTTGCTTCCTTTATCTCTACGGGCTCACCTTCGCCGTGCCACCGGACTATTGCGCCGGGTACGGAGACGGCAACTTTCATGCCCTCTTCGAGATTTATGCCTCCGCAGACGATCTCTTTTATCTCTCCGCCTATATCCGTTCTGCAGATCTTCAGCTTGTCGGCATTCGGGTGCGGAAGGATCTCGACGATCTTTCCGACTATTATCTTGTCGAATCTCTCCGCCAGATCCTCAACTCCCTCTACCTCAACGGTAGTCATAGTGAGATCATATGCGAGCTGCTTAAGATCCAAATCCTCGGGAAGATCCACGTAGTCTTTTATCCAGTTCAAAGAAACTTTCATTTATATATCCTCCCTATCAGCAGAATTGATCAAGGAATCTGAGATCGGTGCTGTGGAAAAGTCTGACATCATCGACGCCGCTTCTCATCATGACCATTCTGTCGAGTCCGATGTTGACATAGAATCCGGTATATTCATCAGGATCCAGTCCTGCCGCTCTCAGTACATTCGGATGAGGTGTGCCGCCCGGCATGACTTCGATCCATCCAACATTCTTGCAGACACTGCAGCCCTTGCCGCCGCATACCTGGCACTCCATATCGATCTCGAATCCGGGTTCGACGAACGGGAAAAATCCGGCTCTCATCCTTATCGGGACATCCTTGCCGAACACCTTCTGCAGGATGCTCTTTATCATAACCTTGCCCGCTGTGAATGTGAGGTCTTTGTCTACGATAAGCGCTTCATACTGGAAGAACGCTCTCTCATGACGGGCGTCTGTCGTCTCATTTCTGTACACTCTTCCGGGATATACAAAGCGGTAAGGAGGCTTGTGTGTCCTCATATATCTTACGCTCTCGCCTGTTAGGTGCGGGCGGAGGCAGAGTTTCTTGTCCGCATCGCCTGTATCATGTCCCTCAAGCCAGTATGTGTCCATACTCTCTCTCGCCGGATGGGCTGGTGGGAAATTGAGCGTGTCGAAAGCGGAAAATTCGCTCGTTATGTCATTTCCCTGGAATATCTCAAATCCCATCGATCTGAATGCGTCATTGAGGTCGTAGCACATCTGAGTGATCGGATGAAGTCCTCCCTTAAGAGGCTTTGTTCCGGGAACTGTGACGTCAAAATCCTGAGGCACTTCTGCACTCTTCAGTTTCAGTGCCTCCCTGTGCTTCTCGACGAGTTCGCTCAGCTCGTTCTTAGCCTTGTTTACTGCCTGACCGAAGTCACGTCTCTCCTCCGGAAGAAGTTTCGGAAGTTCTTTCATTATCTCCGTCAGACTTCCCTTCTTGCCGAGGATAGCAGCCTTGATGTTCTGCAGATCGGCTTCGTTCTTAGCTGAAAGGATCTGCTCTTTGCCCTGTTCGAACAGGGCGGCTAACTTTTCCTTCATTCTTTTCCTCCACAAATAAAAAAATCTCCGTCCCATATCGGGACGAAGTAAAACCTTCGCGGTACCACCCGTAATTTGTCTGCGCAAATGCAAACACACTCGCCGCTTTATAACGTAAGCATCCCGTATCCCTCTACAGTCCTTATAGATTTCAAGGGATCCGCTTGCGGGTGAACTTCATAAAGAGTGTCCGTCTCCCAATCTCAGCATATATGGGAGTCTCTGTGACATCCGAGCTCTTACTACTTTTCCCGGTCATCGCGTTTTCGTGACAATGTTATCACCATATTGCGGCAATTTCAAGAATTCAGGTGAAATTACTGATATAATGAACCTGAAAGGTGGGTTACCAATGATCTACGGAATCGGTACTGACATGATAGAGATAGAGCGCATTGAGAAGAGCCTCAAACGCAAAGGCTTCCTCTCATACGTCTTTTCTGCGGAAGAGATAGAAGCTTTCTCAAAGAGGAACGATGCTGCTGTAAAGCTGTCCGGATGCTTTGCGGCCAAGGAGGCTGTGTCAAAAGCCCTCGGCACCGGCATCCGCGGATTCGAACTGCATGAGATATCCGTCCTTCGCGACGAACTCGGCAAACCCTATTTCAAATTTACAGGAGCAGCGGAAAAGATCATGAACGATCTCGGACTTCAGGCTTTCGTCACCATATCCAACACCGATAAACTTGCCTTGGCTTCAGTCGTTCTTGAATCATCCGCGGATCAGTAACTTATGAGAATATATAACGACCCCGCTCAGCGCAATGTTGAGAAGATCACAAATCAATTAACGGGGATGCCGGATATCGACATGGCTGTCAATGCGGCTAAATCCGTGCTGGAAGAGATCAATCGGCTCAGGCTTCCAAAAGAGCTTGTATTCATACTGTGCGGTCCCGGCGGCAACGGCGGAGACGGATTTGCGCTTGCGATCCTTCTCGCAAGACAGGGTGTCGCCGTCAAAGCCGTACTGTGTGCGGGAAAACCCAAGGCCGAAACCACTGTCAGGCTCTATTCCGAAACGCTCAGGCTCGGGATACCTGTCGCTGATGTAAGCACGGATTACGCGGAGATAAAGAACGAGATCAGAGACGCCTCTATGGTCGTGGACTGCGTCTTCGGGATCGGCAATAAGCGTCCTCTTGATGAAGCGTGCGCCAATCTCTTTCAGGTAGTCAACAACAGCAACGCCACACGGCTTGCTGTAGATGTTCCCAGCGGCGTGTGTTCGGATTCCGGACTTGTCCTCGAAAATGCATTCAAAGCGGATCTCACCGTGTGTCTGATAGGTTTAAAACCTGCTTCCGTCTATAAAACTTCAAAAAGCGCTTTCGGCCGGATCCTCACCACGGATGCCGGTCAATCATCCGAAGCGCTTTCTAGAGCCGTGAACACATGGACCATGGACCGCCGCCTCATCGGAGAACTGCTTCCGCGAAGAAAGCCGGATTCATATAAAGGCACATTCGGCAAACTCACAATGATCGCCGGATCAAGACATTTCAGAGGTGCCGCTTCGATAGCGGCAATGGGCGGATATCTTGCCGGTGCGGGACTTGTGGATATAATATCTGACACCGAAGCCCTGAATACCGCTTCCGTTCTGTGTCCTGAAGCTATTTTCACGGATATATCGGATGTTCAGGCTGTTGAAAGATCGATAGCAAAAGCCACAACTATCCTCATAGGCTGTGGCATGGAATCCGGAAAGAGAACAAAGTCGATCGTGACGGGACTTATCAGAACGTTCAAAGGCACGCTCATACTGGATGCAGAATCCCTCAACTCAATAATGGATGATCCCAATATCCTGCACGAAAGACCGGGATCAACCATAATCACTCCTCATCTCGGAGAGTTTTCCAGACTTACCGGGCTGTCTGTCAAGGAGATCCTGAATGACCGCATAACCGCTGCCCAGAACTTTGCCGTCTCTACAGGCGTCATCACCGTTCTCAAGAGTGAGAATACGGTCATAGCTCTCCCGAACTGCACAAATTTCGTCGATCTCGGCGGCAGTACCGGTCTTGCAAAGGCAGCCAGCGGAGATCTGCTCGCCGGTCTTATCGCCGGATTCGTAGCCGGCGGTGCTCCCGCGGAAGATGCCGCCAAACTGGGTGTACTCACTCATACAGAGGCTTCCAAATACACGGAAAAAGAATTCGGCATTTACTCGATGACTGCCACGGATGTTGCGAAACACGTTCCGCACGTTCTTGCTTCTGCCTCAAATACATTCTGAACAAACAGAAAACAAAAACGCATCTCTGCAGAAAGAAACTGCAGCGATGCGTTTATTATTGTCTGTTAACCTCTGTTGTCTATTATCTCAGGTTCTGTCACGGAATCGTCATCTCTCATCACTGAATATATCTCGACATATTTTCTGATCGACGGATCCCTGACAAGTTCTTTCCAGACAGCTGTCGTCTCCTCCACAAACTCTATATTGAGTCTCGCCCTCTGTTCAACGAGCGGACAGCCGTATGGGAGTTCCGAATCATTGTATATGAGTTTCAGATCACCGTCAGCATCTATGTGCGGGACGAGCGGATATGTCCTGCACTGTATAGGTCTCAGATCTCTTATGCATGTGGACGTGCCGACGCATTTCGCAAACGTGAACAGTTCTCCGTCAATATCATATGTATCGTCAGCCTTGAGCGTCGGATTTATTCCCTCTTCTCCCGGAAGCAGATATAGTCCCAGATTTTCTCCTCCCGGTCCTTCATAATCACAGCAGCTTGCCCCGCAGAACATTCCGCAGTCGAAACTCACCGGAGCAACTTCGTCCAGTCGTCTGTAGAATTCCCTGAACTGTTCACTTGTAAAACTGACTCTCTCTTCCAACTCAGTTCTCTCCCGGTACCGTCTGTTTTGCCGGCAGGGTGAATATTCCGCTGCTCCCGTCGAATGCCGGCCATGGGTCTATGCTGTTTTCACCCACCATGAGGTTGAAATGGAGATGCGGGCCTGTGGCATATCCGGTCATTCCAACCTTTCCTATATAGTCTCCTTCATATACGAACGAGCCCTCTTCAATCATGATCTCCGACATATGATAATAGAATGTCTTTACACCGTAGCCGTGATCTATAACTATCGTGTAGCCGGTAGTCGTAAGCCATCTCGCCACTATGGCCTTACCGTTTGCAGCAGCTTTTATCGGGGTTCCTTCGGCATTCGCGATATCCACGCCCGCATGTCTTGAAGGAGTCGGGTAATCGTTAGTGTATCTGTAGAGTCCGAACTGCGTCGTGACAGTTCCGTCGATTGGCTGTGTAAAGCAGTCGTCATAATACCTCTGAGGGATCCAAGAGGCATATGCCTCTTCAAGCATATTGCTGTACTGGATCGAAGCATCCTGATTTGTAACCGTCTCGCTTCTAACAGTTTCGTCGATTATGAGGTGCTGGACCTCATAGTCCTCTTTTTCGACTGTGATCGGGAATGTGAATGTCTCTTCTCCCGCTGTGATAACGAAATCATAAGTCCCGGGAGAACATCTGTAGCTAATGCCGATCATTCCGGAAGCATTACCGCTCTCATCGACCACGATGTGTATATCGTCACCCATCCCATTGACATGTCCGGAAACGTCAGTAAATACTCCGTGCCCGGTAACAGTGACCGCGGATCCCTGCTTTACGGTATCCTGAGACAGGGAAAAAGTCATCGGGATGTTCACGTTTATATTTAATACATAGTCAAGATAACCGCTGAGAACTGCGGAATTCTTCTCATCCAGCTGTACATTTTCATCGAGATCGCACGAGATTTCCACTATATACAGTCCGTTTCTGAGAGAACACTCCGACAGTTCCTCCAAAGAGATATCCCGTTTACCCGAACCGTCATTTATGGTGATCTTCACATTCTTTCCGTTTTCGGGCAGTCTCACTCCGAGATCATGTATTTCCGTGACCTCGATCACCTCAGGATCCGTCTGCTGTGACAGCGCAGTAATCTCCTGCTCTCCGGAACTGATCATTCGGTCTCTCGGTTCTATAGCGACACCGTCGACTGTCAAAGTCTGCCTGTCAAGCAGTTCGTTTGCAGCCTCAACAGTCATGGTGCGGATCTTTTCCTGGTTGGAAAAATGCAGCCATACAGCGGTACCCGCCAGTGCAAGCGCAAGAACGATGATTATGATTCCGAAAATGATCCCCTTTTTCATGTTATCTCCCTGTGGTTTTGATACTCCAATTATACGCATTTTATGAACAGTCTCAAATACACTGGGGCTGAGCATAACAACTCCGGACTTTGTTGCACGGGTCGCGGATTGAAGATATAATAATTAATTGCGTGTTAACTATTTTTTCTATTTTAATGATCGCATATCCGCAAACATTATTATTCAGAGGTCTCTTTCATGAACGAACTGCAATACAGAAAATTCAATGCCAGAACGGCAACTGCATACTGCTTTATCATCTCAGTAATATATGCTATGTCGGGGGCAGTGTTCTCAACACTGCTGCCTTCTATGATAAGTTCCTACAACCTTACACTTGCGGACTCTTCTCTTCTGTCCGTTGCAGAGAGTATAGGAAGCGCCATCGCAATGGTGATCTCCATGCTCGCTGCCGACCGGCTTGACAGAAGGGGCTCGCTTATCGTGACATGTCTGCTTTACGGCGCGGCATTTCTCTGGGAGAGCACAGCTCCCGCTTTCACTCTTTTCCTGGCACTGCGGCTCTGCGTCGGACTGACAGACAGATATCTGGACAGTCTAACCGCGGCATATATGTCGGATATTTACGAAGAGCGCAGAGGAAGGGTCATATCGGTAATGCACCTGATTTACTCGATCGGTATGCTCCTCGCTCCGACATTCGCAGCGACCATCCTGAGAACTACGGGCACCTGGTCCCCCACATACAGATATCTCGGATTTGCGTTCCTCATTATGGGCACTGCATATCTTCTTATCTCGGTATTTGTGAAGTCGCCGGAAGCAAAAACAAGGAAAGCCACAAGGGTCAAAAAGGTCATTCCCTACAAGGAAATGCTACGCTCGAAGAAAATATGGGCACTGATGTTCTACAGCTTCTTCGCCGGATCACACTATTACTTCACTCTCATTCCCACATATCTTGAGGGCAAAGATATATCCAGATACTCGATAGTCTTCGTATCGGCAATGCTTACCGCAGGAACCATAGGAAACCTCATCAGCAGAATGACCCTGTCCATATTTACCGATAAACTCAAGCCTCAGCACGTAATTCCGCTGACGACCATTGTGGGGAATGCCCTTGTTTGCTCAGCACTTCTTTTCTTCACCGGAAACAGATATCTGGTAGTGATTCTTTACGTCATCTATTCATTCCTCGTTGGCTCAAACTACACGATGAAATTCATAATGGCGTGTGAAGAATTCCCCAAAGCTTCCGCAACAGTCATTTCCGCCACTTCACTTGCTGTTGCTGCCGGGAATATCGTTTTCTCAAGACTGATCGGAGTCATAGCGGACAAGTTCGGATATCTTGCTTCCACCGCAGTCCATTTCCCGTGCATAGTGATCGCTTCCGCGTTCATTATCTGGGGATATTCCGGAAGAAAAAAGACTGTATAAGGCAAGAGTAACAAATTGAGCTCAAAATTATCGGCATCGCGGATATTCAATTCGCTATGCCGGTTTTTGTATAATTAAGAGTAGCGGATTAATAACAGGATCTGGTTTTGTTATATATGAAGAAACTGAACATCTCAAAAAAAGCTGATTTTATATATACCGTATTGGCATGTGCCGGCGGCATGGCTATCTTTGCCATTGTCGTCAACGCATTCTCTACTCTGCTGCCGGCGATCATCGCCACATACGGTATAAACATGACCCAGGTCTCCTACATGAGCGTGGCGGACAATTTCGGACAGTCCGTGGCGATGTTTGCCGTGACATTCTGGGGAGACAAGGTCGACAAGCGCAAAGTTATAGGGATCGGAGCATTCGTCTACGGTATCATGTACCTCTGCATCGGACTTATTCCTCCGTTCATGCTCATGCTCGCACTGAGACTGTTCTCGGGAATGTGCGGAATACTGCTCGACTCCCTCACATCATCATATCTGGCCGACGTATTCGGAGAGAGACGCTCCACCGCTCTGGTAATAACCCATATGGTATACTCTGCAGGATCGACGGTCGCCCCTCTTATCGCAGTCGGGCTCCTCAACTCCGGTTTCACATGGAATGCGTCATACACGCTCTTCGGCGGTATTGCAACTGTCATCGGCCTGTTTTTCCTGGCTCTTATCTTTCTATTTAAATCTCCCCTTAAGGCTGAGCATTCTCCTGTCAGAAAGACAAAGCATTCGATACCTTACGGATCTATATTCGCCAACCGGAGAGTTATCGGGGGTCTTCTCTATTCATTCTTCTTCTCCGGGTGCTTCTACTTTCTTACCCTGCTTCCGACCTACCTCACCAGGAGAAACGACACCGTATTCCCGCTCGCCTTCTGTTCTCTTCTGATTACTATATACAGCATAGGCGGTCTCCTGAGCGGTCTCTATGTGAATGCTGTTCCGAGGATCATGAAACGCGAAAAATTCATCGCTCTCATGGGATTCATGTCTGCGATATTAACAATACTGGTAATGCAGTTCGAATCAAGAGCCGCGTGGATCATTGCGATAATAATCAACGGTACGGCAGTCGGCGGCTGCTATCCGCTTAAATTCATTCTGCTG
>JAFWEV010000089.1 GCA_017512745.1 Oscillospiraceae bacterium | reverse complement strand
TCAAATCTATCAGCTTAGGAAAATTCCTGTGTTCCAACAGGCGGTTGAGGATTTGCACATCAACAGCACCCGTCACAAGCCCCCTCACGGCTCCCTCGGACAAGCCTAATTCAGAAATATCGTAGCTTTTACGAACGCTCAAAAGATAGGGGAACATGAAGCGGTCAAAAGTGAGGACGGAAGCCGGGAACAGGAAGTGGAAATCTTCTACCGCTTTATCGGCAAAATCGAATGACACATCTTGAGATACCCAACAATATCTTTAACTAAGGGAAACGGGAAAGGCCCAGCCGGACCTCGATACTCTCATGAAGCTGTCCGATGTGTTCGACACGGATGTGAGCGATCTGCTTAGTTCAGGAAAGAAAAAAGCACAGAGAACGGGACGCGGAGTATACGTCCTCGTGTGTATGGCGCTGTTCATCCTCATCCATGTCGCTCTGAAGTTGAGAAACATATGCGGCGCGAGACAGTGGCTGTTCGCGGGCGGAGCTCTCACATACTACCGCAAAGCCGTAGACCTGCTGACTCCTCTTCTGCTGAATCCTCCCATATTCATTCTGGGCGGAGCGCTTCTGATGTCATTCCTGTCCATATGGGTGGATATAAAAGCGGGTAAGAGACGCCGGTTTGCCGGGATAGCCGGTGCGGCTCTGCTGGTCCCGACTCTGGCGATGGCGATTCGCGTGCTGATCCTTTACGCCAACGAGCCTCTGGTCGATGAGTACATAAAGCTCTCCGTCCGGCTTCCGGTCACAGTGATACTGCCGTTCATATCGGGGACGCTGCTGTTCCTGCTGTTCAGCGGAAAGCTGGAAAAAGACCCCTGAGAATGCGCTTACACTCTGCACCGAATGAGAGGATCCGCGATACACGGCAAAGCCTTGAACACAGAGTGTTTGTCGATGGTAGCAGAGAGTTAAAGGTCCAAATCTCTGCTGCGATGATGTGCTTTTCTCGTGTCTGATTGCGAAATACTTTTTGATTCCCGAAGCGCCTCGTGTTGTAAAGAAAGCTCCTGAACCTTAGTAATTAACCATTTTGCGATGTTCGGGAATTTCTCAAGCGCCTGAAGAAAAGGCTTACATTTCTCATACAGCTGATCGAATCGCACCTGCAGTTGCTCAAGCTTATCCTGTAACTTGTCAATGGTGCCTGAAGCGTTATAGTATTTCGAGCGATAGAAGGATGCGTCGTTCTCTGCTTCAAAAGCCCTTGTTTTTAAAGACTCAATTTGAGTTTTGCTGTCGACACCAGTTACTGCAAGAGATTTGAGATCAGAATATTCTTCAGGAGATAAGCTGATTCTACCGGTCAGTGATTTCTTTCCCATAGCATCAACTTCTGCTCTGGTCTTATTCACTGAAGCAATAGGTTCATAGACTGCTTTTTCTCGCTCAAGATCTCTTGTCAGAGTGTTAAGCTCCTGCTTTTTGAGATTCACATCGTCGCTTATGAGAGAGTATTCCTGTTCGGAAAGATACTTTTCTTCGCTGATCTCGGTGAGCCTTTCTTTGTCTTTCTGAATCTGATACTGAAGGGAAGTGAGATGTTCCGCAGTACTTCCAAGAGCTCCTCTCTCAAAATCGCGGTATCCGGCATCGCGCATGTGATTGATAAATTCATCCTGCAAAATGCTGTAAGATGGTCTGTATTTCGGTTTGCCGTTAGATCTGAAAACCGGTTCTCCATGGTCATTTGTCATGGGCTCAGTGGATGCCCATTTCTTTGAATGACTGATCTGATGGATCACCTCTTTGACAGTCCCGCGCAGTTCAGGATCCTTACAGCGCTTGCTCCAACGGATCTCTTTGTCTACAACAGGAATCACTACTGCGTGCATATGATAGTGGTAAGTTGGGACTCCGAGCTCATCCGTTGCGGCTTTATTGATCTCGTCTGCGTGCATCACAGCGGAGAGTATATAGTCGGATCCGAACTTCTTTTCCAGGAAGTGATACGCCTCTTCATAGAACTGTTTGGCGTATTCATAACCGCCATGGCGGTCAAAATACATTGTGTTTACATCGAGAATGAGTTCATCGAAGAGCGTCGCATCCAGTCTTAATCCCCGTATGGAGACCATACCTTTCTCTTCCATTTCGGTAAGGATCTCCATATATGTCCTGTCTCCGGGATCCTTGAAATGTACGTTGTACAGTATCCTTTCGGGATCGACATTTATATTCGAATAGGTATCATTTTTGCGTTCATTGTGCCTCTCAGAGGCTCCGATCGAGGACGCCCCGTATTGTTTCACTCTGACGCAGCTAAAATCAGTTTTAGGCATGTTTTTCCTTTCTTTTCAGCCCAGATCTTTTATCTGAGCATTTCGTAAATGTGCTGATTGCGGTGTTGTTTTCCGTTACACAACATTCCTTGAATGTGTGTAACCCACTATGACACTTTCACGGCCTTGCGACCGTGCAAAGATGTCGTGGGCAAGGGGAGAGCCCCTTGACTCCCGCAGCAGGCAACAAATGACAGTGCCGACAACCGAGGCACTGCATTTGTTACCTCCGCTTTTGTTACCAGCCGAGAACAAGATCAGGCATGGTTTCAAGATGTCAATAAGTCAATA
>JAFWEV010000088.1 GCA_017512745.1 Oscillospiraceae bacterium | reverse complement strand
GAGGTGGCCCGTTGGTCAAGTGGTCAAGACGGGGGCCTCTCACGCCCCAATCGGGAGTTCGACTCTCCCACGGGTCACCACTAAAACTTAATCTGGTTATACGCTTCGGAAGAAGCTTTAACGCAACGACCGGTGCTGTTAACGCTCAGGATCCACCCGTTCCCATCTCGAACACGGAAGTTAAGCTGAGTCGTGCCGAAGATACTTGGCTGGAGACGGCCTGGGAAAATAGGTAAGTGCCGGTCATATTTAGATTAAAACGGATTCCCTTCGTTTTATATAGATGGACCTTTAGCTCAGTGGTTAGAGCAGTCGGCTCATAACCGATCGGTCCGGGGTTCAAGTCCCTGAAGGTCCACCAATGTGTAGGGGTATAGCTCAGCAGGTAGAGCGACGGTCTCCAAAACCGTATGCCGAGGGTTCGATTCCTTCTGCCCCTGCCATTCTAAGGCCCGGTAGTTCAGCTGGTTAGAACGCTAGCCTGTCACGCTAGAGGTCATGGGTTCGAGCCCCATTCGGGTCGCCATTGCTGTTGTAGCTCAGTTGGTAGAGCACGTCATTGGTAATGACGAGGTCGGCAGTCCGATTCTGCTCAACAGCTCCATAACAAAAACCGTGTTCGCACGGTTTTTTGTTTAGAGCAACTGAATGACAACAACAAATAAAGCTGCAATCTCATTTGATGAGACTGCAGCTTTATTTGTTGAACTATTATTATTCTGTTAATTCTGATCCGGTTTCCAGGAGTCCTTGAGGCTAACTATATTGTTGAAAACAAGCCTGTCCATATTTCTGGAATCTCTGATGTAATATCCGTCTCTTACAAACTGGTAGCGGTCATTAAGCGTTGATCCTGCGAGGCTTTCCTCGAGCTTTGCATTGTTGAAAATCTTGACAGACTCTTTGTCGAGATAATCGCCGAAAGTCTTTCCTTCGGGGAGTTCAAGCGGATTCTTGATCGTGAAGAGCCTTGAATAGTTGCGGATCTCGGCGTCAATGCAGTGAGCAGCGGATACCCAGTGGATCGTTCCCTTGATCTTTCTTCCGTCTGCGGGATTTACTCCGCCGGTCTCAAGATCTGCTGTGCAGATAACTTCCTTGACATTGCCGTCTTCATCGAGTACATAGTCTTCGCACTTTACGATATATGCGCCCATCAGACGTACTTCTTTTCCGACTGTAAGTCTGTGATACTTCGGGGGAGGAGTGACCATAAAGTCATCGCGCTCGATGTACAGTTCTCTCGAGAATGCTACTTTCCTTGTTCCGGCTTCCGGATTCTTCGGGTTGTTGGGAACATCGAAGTATTCTACCTTGTCTTCCGGATAATTGGTTATCGTAAGCTTGATAGGATCGATCACAGCCATTCTTCTGGCGGCTGTTTCATTGAGCTCTTCTCTGATACAGTGCTCAAGAAGTTCGATATCCACTATACTGTAGGCCTTTGCAACACCGGCTGTTTCCACAAACTTGATGATGGATTCAGGTGTGTAGCCTCTTCTTCTGAGTGCGCACAGTGTCGGCATGCGGGGGTCATCCCATCCGTCTACGATTCCTGTCTCGACAAGCTCTCTTAAATAGCGCTTGCTCATGACAGTATATGTGACGTTCAGCCTTGCGAATTCTCTCTGCTTCGGGAACTCTCTGTGCTTTGCCTCTCCGTCGAGAGCGATGTTGTTGACGACCCACTCGTAAAGTGGTCTGTGGTTCTCGAATTCGATGGAGCACATTGAATGTGTGATGCCCTCGAGAGCATCCTGAATGGGATGAGCATAGTCATAGAGGGGATAGATGCACCATTTATCGCCCTGCCTGTGGTGATCTGTGTGGAGGATCCTGTAGATTGCAGGATCGCGCATGTTCATATTCGGACTTGCCATGTCGATCTTCGCACGGAGAGTGAGGGTCCCGTTCGGAAATTCTCCGTTTTTCATTCTCTCAAAGAGATCAAGGCTTTCTTCGATCGGTCTGTCTCTGAAAGGACTGTTTTTTCCGGGCTCCGTGAGAGTTCCCCTGTATTCGCGCATCTCTTCCTGAGAGAGTTCGTCGACATATGCTTTGCCGTCCTTGATGAGCTGTACGGCAAATTCATAGCACTTGTCAAAATAGTCTGAACCGTAAAAGATGCCGCCAGTCGGCTCTGCGCCGAGCCATTTGAGGTCTTCGAGGATGGATTCCACGTACTCCATGTCCTCGTGAACGGGGTTGGTATCGTCATATCTCAGGTTGAAGAGACCGTTATACTTTTTTGCAATGCTGGAATTGATCCATATGGCTTTCGCGCTTCCGATATGAAGATAGCCGTTGGGCTCAGGCGGAAAACGAGTGTGTACTGTGGAACAGTACCCTTTGGATATATCCTCATCGATGATATCCATCAGAAAATTGTTGGAAGTTTCGCTCATAATGAACCTCTCTAAAGTTTTTAACATTATCGATTAATTTTATCACACATGATATGGATTGTGAACAAAATCACTGTCATTCGGTGTGCTTTTTGTATTCCGAAACGGCAAGTTTGTCACAGATCTCATTGTATTTGTTGCCCTTATGACCTTCGACCCAGTTGAAGGAGACGTCGTGGATATCCATCTGTGCTCTCAGCCGTATCCAGAGATCTTTATTGGGGACTTCCTTTTTCTGGGAGTTGCGCCAGTTGTTGCGCTGCCAGGAGTAGAACCATCCTTTTTCGATGGAATTCACAAGGTATGTGGAATCCGACCAGAGTTCGACAGAACAGGGGTATTTGAGAGTTTCGAGGGCAATGATGGCAGCTGTGAGCTCCATCCTGTTGTTTGTGGTCTCAGCTTCAAATCCGGAAATCTGCTTTTCCACTCCGTTGTAAATGAGGACCGCACCCCATCCTCCGGGACCGGGATTGCCCGAACATGCTCCGTCGGTATATATCGTTACCTTTTTCTTATCCAATATCTGACCCACCTAAAATGCCTACTTTAACAAAGCAAATGATTGTGCTAAACTATTTTTAACTTATTCATTTGCGGGACATGAGGTGTCCCCACCATATGCATTGTTAATTATATACCTTCCTTCTGTTGAAAGGCAGGTTTTTGTCGTTCAGCGACTCAAATAAATATAAATCAACGAATTTCTTTACAGGAGAAAACATATTGAAAAAAACAGAAAAACAGGAGATACATCTCTTCGACAAGGTAGATCTGGATGAGATCTCCGAAACAGCAGAAGTTTCTAAAAAAGGGCGCAAAAAGGCCGCCGGTACTACAAAGAAGACCTCTGCATCAAAAAAGAAAAAAGATGAAATAAATGCTGATGGTTCCGAAAAACCGAAAGCAAAAAAAACACGCAAAAATGCAAAAGCCGAGGCTGAAGAAAATCCGCCTCTGAGGATAATTCCGCTTGGCGGTCTGGGCGAAGTCGGAAAGAATATGACCGTCTATGAATGCGGAGACGACGCAATCATAGTCGACTGCGGCATGAGTTTCCCTGATGACGAGCTGTTCGGCGTGGATATCGTCATACCTGATTTCAGCTATGTCCACACGATCAGAAACAAGGTCAGGGCATTGTTTGTGACACACGGCCATGAGGATCACATAGGCGGTATCCCGTTCTTCCTCAAGGAGATAAATATTCCGGTATATGCCACAAAACTTACGAGAGGTCTTATCGGATCAAAGCTGATGGAACACGGCATACTCGACAGAGTAGATATGCGGCTCATTACAGCGGGAGAGGCGATAACCGTTGGAAACATGACCGTAGAAGCTATTCCGGTCAACCATTCAATTCCGGATTCCGTCGCTTTTGCGATTACCACGCCGCAGGGACTTATTTTCCATACGGGAGATTTTAAAATAGATTACACTCCGGTATCGGACAAGGTGGCGGATCTCTCCATGATCTCCAAGATAGGGGACAGAGGAGTTCTCGCGCTGCTCTCCGATTCGACCAATGCTGAAAATCAGGGAATGAGCATGTCCGAGAGCAAGGTCGGTCAGTCATTTGAGGCTCTTTTCAACAGGGTCGAGGGCAAGAGGCTGATCATTGCGACATTCTCATCCAACATCCAGAGAATCAAGCAGATCATCGATTTCGCATCGCGTCACGGAAGAAAAGTGGCCATTTCCGGCAGAAGCATGATCAACTATACGGAAATAGCTGCAGAACTCGGCTATCTGGACATTCCCGAAGATGTCCTTATCGGTATGGACGAACTAAACAGATATGAACCCTCAAGAGTCATAATCATAACTACGGGATCACAGGGAGAACCAATGTCAGCCCTCTCGAGGATGGCCATTGGAAATCACAGACAGGTGTCCATCGGCAAGAACGATGTTATCATCATCTCCGCAAGACCGATCCCCGGGAATGAGAGACTCATAGGAAAAGTCATTAACGAGCTCATGAGACTCGGCAGCGACGTCATCTATGAGGGAATGTATGATGTCCATGCGTCCGGACATGCATGCAGCGAAGAACTGAAGCTCATGATGTCGCTTGTAAAGGGAAAGTACTTTATGCCTATTCATGGCGAGTACAAGCATCAGAAAAAACACTCCCTTATAGCAAAGTCGCTTGGTTACGACGAAAAGAATATAATGATCGCAGAGAACGGCACCGTCGTCGAATTCCAGAACGGCGAGATGACGAGAAAACCGAAGGTCGAAGCCGGAAGCGTCTATATTGACGGACTCGGTGTCGGAGATGTCGGAGCGGCAGTTATAAGAGAGAGACAGCATCTTGCTGCCGACGGAATCATAATCGTATCATGTGCCATAAATGAATGGACCAGAGAAGTGACTTCGGGTCCTGACATAATCACAAGAGGATTTATCTACGTCAAGGACAACGAGGAGATGCTGGCGGAAGCCCGTTCCATTGTGGTCGGGATACTCGACCACTACAATCAGCCGAGGCGCCATGTGAGCACCACGGAACTTAAATCGCTTATAAAGAAGAATCTCGGAGATTTTATGTACAGTAAAACGATGAGAGCGCCTATAATTATTCCTATAATCATGGAAAGCTGAGTTTTTGACGAAGCAGTATGAAGAAGAACAGAAAAATTACAGATGAGTTCGGTTTCCTGCTGATGCTCATAGCGTATATCATTCTCTGTATCGTGCTCGGGGTATCGAATATAAAGCTGATGTTCATAGCGATAGGCATCGGCCTTGTTGCCGTCGTAATCTCGCTTCTCAGCATCGGCAAGCTCAAGGCCGCCATGTCGAAAGTGCTTATGAAATCGATTCTCGACAACGGGGAGGCCGATTCGATACTGTCCGAGACGGAACTTCCTGTTATGCTGAGCAATTCCGAAGGAAAGATACTTTGGGTGAACGAAGTATTCGGGAAGCAGATAGGAAACGGAAGAAACGTAGTCCTTGAAAATACAAAAGACGTTTTTGAGAATTTCTCTCCGGAGGACTGTACCGAAGCCGGAGGCTCGGAGCTGATGGTCGGAGACGATCACTTCGAGGCTTTCAGCCAGCTAAACGAGACCGGAAACGGAACGGTATATATCACGTATTTCATCCGGGATACGGAACTTTATGAGAATTCCGAAGAATATCTGAATTCAAAGCCCGTCGTCATGATGTTTGTCGTAGACAACTATGACGAGACCATAACATCCGCGAGCGAGCATTACAGATCGGACATTCTCTTCAAGGTGAGCAATGAGATCGAGAGATTTGTTAACTCAGTGAAGGGAGTGCTTTTCAGCCTCTCATCCAAGGATTTTGTGGCGATAGTCGAAGAGCGCCATATGGACAGGATAGTCCAGGACAAATTCTCCGTGCTCGACAGGGTTAGAGAGATAGAGACGGGAGGCCTTCCCGTGACTCTTTCCATCGGTGTTGGGAGATATGGAACAAACCTGTATGAGAACAGGGTCATAGCCCGGGATTCTCTCAGCATGGCGCTAGGGCGCGGAGGCGACCAGGCGGCAATGAAGACGGCGAGCGGGTACTCATTCTTCGGAGGAAGCACAAAAGCCGTCGAGAAGAGGAACAAGGTCAAGGCAAGACTTGTAGCGCAGGATCTCGGAGACGTGATCAAGAGATATCAGAAGATCCTCATAATGGGGCACAGATATTCGGATCTCGATGCAGTGGGAAGCTGTATCGGTCTTGCAAAGATCTGCCAGGTATACGGCAGGAAAGCAATGATAGTGACTGATCCGGAGACAACGCTGGCGAAACAGCTCTATTCAAGAGCTCTCATAACAGGCATGAACGACGTGTTCATCACACCTGCCGAAGGGTATGAATATGCGGATGCAAACACGCTCGTGATCGTAACCGATTGCCATTCGAGAACTATGCTCGATATGCCGGAAACACTGGACAAGACAAGGCACCACGCTGTTGTGGATCACCATAGACTCACGGTCAGCAAGATCGAGGATACGGAGCTCTTCTACCATGAAACATCCTCTTCATCCTGCTGTGAGATGGTGACGGAACTGATTGAGTATACCGCCACCGCAGAGGTAAGGCTCAATCCGTTTGAAGCTACAGCTCTGCTGTCGGGCATCATGCTCGACACAAAAAATTTCTCGCTGCAGACGGGTGTAAGAACTTATGACGCCGCATCGTATCTGAGATCGTGCGGAGCAGATCCCGCGGAGGCAAGAAAGTATCTGGCGACAGATTTCGACGTGTACAGGCTCAAATCGAGACTTGTGAGCGATGCCGAATTCTACAAGGGATGCGCCGTTGTCATCTCGGAGGACAGAGACATTGAAGGTCTCAAGCTCGCAATACCGCAGACAGCAGATGAACTTCTCAATGTCGAAGGAGTCAAGGCTTCGATAGCGGCAGCGTATGAGAACGGGGAATACAGGATCTCCGCGAGATCATTCGGACTCTACAATGTACAGCTTATAATGGAAGAACTGGGAGGCGGAGGACATCAGACGATGGCCGGCGCTCAGCTCAAAGACATAGGAACAGACGAACTAAAAACAAAGATTTTCGAGGCAATAGACAATTATCTGGCCAAAAATAAAGGAGTAGGACGATGAAAGTAGTATTACTTCAGGATGTTAAGGGAACAGGCAAGAAGGACGATATCGTAAACGTATCCGACGGATACGCCCGCAATTTCCTTCTGCCGAGAAAGCTCGCAAAGGAAGCATCTGCCGGCGCTATCAGCGAGATAGCCACAAAGCAGAAGGCGAAAGAGCATCATAAAGCAGAAGAGAAGAAGGCCGCACAGGAACTCGCGGCGAAGCTCGAAGGGCAGAAAGTCACCATACATGCCAAAGCCGGATCCAGCGGCAGACTTTTCGGGTCGGTAACACCCAAAGAAGTGGCGGAAGCATTAAAGGAAGTCACCGGAGAGGACATCCCCAAAAACAAGATATCCATTGACGGAGACATAAAGACATTCGGCGAGTACAAAGCCAAGGTCAAAATATATCCCGAAGTCACGGCGACGGTCGTTCTAACTGTCACAGAGTAATTACTGGAGGAGCACGGAATGCCATCCGACAACAATCTGACATTTGACAATATAGGCGGGGTGAACCTCCCGTACAGCATGGAGGCCGAACAGGCCGTTCTCGGAGCTATCATAGTCGACCAGACGGCCATGCTCGACATCATCAGCACTGTAAAAGCGGAGTATTTCTACTCGAAGCGCAATCAGCAGATATTCTCCGAGATGGAGATGATGTTCACATCGCAGACTCCCATAGATTTCGTAACGGTGCTGGACGCTGTCAATTCGGCAGGCATTTTCAATGATTCAGAAGAGGCAAAGGTGTACCTCTTCAACATCACTCAGACAGTTCCCACCATCAAGAATATCGGTATATATGCCAAGATCATATACGATAAGTACATGCTGCGTCAGCTCATCGAAGTATCGCGCGACGTCATGTACAAGGCTTCAGGCGACGAAGAGAGCGGACAGAAGCTTCTTGAGTATGCCGAGCAGAAGATATATGACATAAGAAACGGCAAGGAGAATTCCGAACTCACACACATCAAGGCGGCTCTGATGGAATCGCTCACATTTCTGCAGAAACTGAGCGGACCTGAGCGTTCGAAGCTTCTCGGATTGAACACAGGATTCTCCCATCTCGACAGAATGATCACCGGACTCAACAAATCCGATCTGATCATACTCGCTGCAAGACCCGGTGTCGGAAAAAGCTCACTCGCACTGAACATTGCAGTGAACGTCGCAAAGGCATATGACACCGCTGTGGCCTACTTCTCCCTTGAGATGACTAACAGACAGCTCGTGCAGAGAGCACTGAGCTTTGAATCCGGAGTGCCTTCCCAGAACATGAGAAGAGGAGACCTTCAGAGAGAGGACTGGCACAGGATAAGCGAGACTTCCGACGTGCTCTCCAAGACGCGTCTCTATTTCGACGATACGTCCGGCATCTCGGTACAGGAGATAAAGGCGAAATGCATGAGGATCGAAAATCTCGGTCTCATCATCGTCGACTATCTGCAGCTGATGGGCGGCAACGGAAGGAGTGAGTCCAGAGCTCTGGAGATCTCTGCGATCACAAGGAACTTCAAGATCATGGCCAAGGAACTCAACGTTCCCGTTATACTCCTGTCACAGCTGAACAGAGCCGTTGAAAAGGATTCCGGAAAGAGAAAGCCGAGACTCTCCGACTTGAGAGATTCGGGATCCATCGAACAGGACGCAGATATCGTTCTGTTCCTGCACAAGGAAGACACCGGTGAGGAGGAAGGCCAGCAGGGACCGACCGAATATCCGGTCACACTTGTAGTAGCGAAGAACAGACACGGTGAATGCGACGATCTTCCACTCCATTGGGACGGCCAGCACACCAAATTCACATCTATGGAATATGCGCGAGAGTTTTGAACAATCGGTATTTGAAGCGATAGACAGATACAGCATGGGCATTTCGGGGAGAAATGCCCTTGTATGTGTTTCGGGAGGGCCTGATTCGATGGCGCTCCTGCATTTTGTCGCTGTGAACCGGGAAAAACTCGGGATCAAAAGTCTTTGCGCATGTCACTTCAACCACGGGCTCAGAGGCCCCGAAAGCGATTCGGAAGAAGCTATGGTAAGGGATTTCTGCAGTCTGCTCGGAGTGAAACTCTCAGTCGGATACGGCAGAATGAAGGAGAGAGAGGCTCCTCAGGGAAAGAGTGAGGAAATGTGGGCGAGAGATCTGCGGTATAGTTTTTTCAGATCTTTGGCCGCCGAAGATGATTCTCTCATTCTTGTTGCGCATAATCTGAACGACAGCGCGGAGACTCTGCTGTTTCACATCGCCAGGGGATCAGGTATACGCGGAGCCAGGGGAATAGAACCGGTATACGGGAATATCCGCAGGCCGTTCATACTCGTCCCGAGATCAGAGATTGAAGAATATATCAGGGCAAACAGCATCCCCTATGCGACTGATTCCAGCAACCTCAGTGAAGAATACTCGAGAAACAGAATAAGGCTGAATGTCATTCCCGAACTTGAAAAGGTCAACGAGTCCTTTCTCGAGAATGCGGGTGATTTCATGAGACATATGGACGACGCATACAGATATGTGGAGCGATCCTGCCTGAAACTCCTGGAAGAAGCGAAGCTGGGACCAGATGAGTATTCCTGCAGCATACTCACATCAGCTGACGACTATATCTGCGTAATGGCTCTCAAGAGGATACTCGACGACAGGTTTGACAGTGTTACGGAGAGAGACGTGCAGCTCATCACTGATGCGGCACAAGGGAAGCTTGGCGCTTTTCAGTTCAATGACGATTACAGGATCGAGGCAAAAGACGGGATCCTCAGAATAAACAGATATTCCCCCAAGAGCGAGGATGTATGTGAGCCCGAACCATTGAAGATAACGGACCTTGATGGGAAATACAGGTTCGGAGAATATGTCATTTCTTTCAAAAAAATCGCTGATTTCAAGGCAAATTGTTCAAAGTCTATCTATAAAAATTGTATAGATTATGATAAAATCGTGGGTAAATTGACTATAAGGGGCAGAATGCCGGGAGATACTTTCTCTTCAGCCGTCAGACGCGTCACAAAAACGGTCAAAAAACTGTTTACTGAGATGAAACTGAACGGGGAGGAGAAGGTAAATATTCCTATTCTCTCAGATGATCTCGGAGTTTTGTGGATCCCCGGAGAAGGCCCCGATCAGAGAGCTGCGATCACGGATGAATCGCGCACGGTCATTCTCATCAGTGCAGGAAAGGAAATATCGCAATAATGATGACAGATGATATCGAGAAGGTCTTGCTGACGGAAAAACAGCTTGCGGCAAAGATCGAGGAACTCGGGAAGCAGATTTCCGATGACTATAGGGACAGAGACAGCGATCTGCTATGCATAAGCGTCCTTAAGGGATCCGTGGTGTTCTTCTCGGATCTTATCAGAGAGATGGACATTCACACACAGATCGACTTCATGGTGGTTTCAAGCTATGGCGCGGGAACATCCACTTCCGGTGTTGTTAAGATCGTAAAAGACCTCGATATCCCTCTTGAAGGAAGAGATGTACTCATTATCGAAGATATTCTGGACAGCGGAAAGACGCTGTCATATCTAAAGGGCATCCTCATGGGAAGAGGAGCCAGGAGCATCAGAATATGCACTCTTCTCGACAAGCCTGCGAGAAGAGAAGCGGACATCCATGCCGATTATGTCGGTTTTGAGGTCCCCGATGAGTTTGTTGTGGGATTCGGACTCGACTATGCGGAGAGATACAGAAATCTCCCGTATATTGGAGTTCTCAAATCAAGCGTATATTCCTGATAACCGCAGTACTTGAATACAAGGAAGGTTAAGTAACACATGAATCAGAATGAAAACAGAGGAAGAGGTTTTCCGATCATCGCAGTGGTGCTTGGACTGGTTCTTCTATTTGCTTTCCTGACATCTCAGGCACCTCAGACTGACCAGTACTACGAGATAGTACAGCTGTTCAGGGATGAGAAGATCGAGTCCTTCGATCTGAACCTGAGCACAGGACTTCTCGAATACAGCATTACCGGAGAGCCGGAGGATTCGACACACACATATACGGTCCCGGATGTGGGATTGTTTGTCTCGGATATACACGACTATATCGATGAGTACAATGAAGCCCATCCGGACAAACCGCTCGAATACAACTACAGAGTCAGAAACAGCATTTGGACGACGCTCCTCGGACTTATACCGACCATACTAATGGTGGTGATGTTCTTCTTCCTCATCTCAATGATGTCCCAGCAGGGAGGCGGACGAGGAATCGGAAGCATAGGGAAGGCGAGGACACATACGGAGCAGGATTCCTCAAGGAAGGCGACTTTTGCCGATGTCGCAGGCGCCGACGAGGAAAAACTTGAACTGCAGGAGATCGTCGAATATCTCAAGAACCCGACCACATTCAGTTCTCTCGGTGCAAAGATCCCGAAAGGCGTTCTGCTTGTGGGACCTCCGGGAACAGGTAAGACACTTCTCGCGAGAGCAGTGGCAGGAGAGGCGAATGTTCCGTTCTTCTCAATCTCGGGTTCCGATTTCGTTGAACTCTATGTAGGTGTCGGCGCATCGAGAGTCAGAGACCTTTTTGATAAAGCCAAGAAGAACAGACCGAGCATCATCTTCATCGACGAGATCGATGCAGTCGGAAGAAGGCGTGGAGCAGGTCTCGGCGGCGGACACGACGAAAGAGAGCAGACCCTCAACCAGCTGCTTGTCGAAATGGATGGATTCACCGGCAATGATGGTGTTATCATAATGGCCGCGACCAACAGGGCGGACATTCTCGATCCGGCTCTATTAAGACCTGGACGCTTTGACAGACAGGTATATGTAGGAGCACCTGACATCAAGGGAAGAGAGGAAATTCTCAAGGTTCATGCGAGGAACAAGCCTCTCGGACCTGATGTCAACCTCAAGACGATCGCAAAAGAGACACCGGGATTCACCGGCGCCGATCTTGAGAACCTTCTCAATGAGGCAGCTCTTCTTGCAGCCCGCAAAAAGCGCAGAGCCATAACACAGGAGGACATCGAGGAAGTGACGATCAAAGTCATAGCAGGACCTGAAAAGAAGTCCCATGTAGTGACGGAGAAGGAGAGAAGACTTACAGCCTTCCATGAGGCAGGACATGCAGTCGCTCACTTCTATGCCACCCCCGATCAGCCGGTACATCAGATCTCCATTATCCCGAGAGGAGCGGCGGGCGGATACACTATGTCGCTGCCCACAGAGGATTCCAATTATTCAACTAAGGGTCAGATGGAGAACGATATAGTCACCCTTCTCGGCGGACGCGTTGCCGAACAGCTTGTTCTTCACGACATCTCGACAGGTGCTTCCAATGATCTGCAGAGAGCTACTGAAGTGGCGAGGAACATGGTCACTAAATACGGTTTCTCCGACAAAATCGGACCTATCGTATACGGACATTCCGACGAGGTCTTCCTCGGCAGAGACTTTGCACAGCAGAGAAACTACTCCGAAGAGATCGCAAGCGAGATCGATGAGGAAGTCAAACGCCTGGTCACCGAAGCATATGCAAAATGCGAACAGATCCTGACTGAGCATATGGATCAGCTTCATGCTGTAGCCGGACAGCTTCTCGTGAATGAGAAGATGGACGGAGAGGTCTTCAACTCCTTCATGGCTTCCGGAGCCAAATATTTTCCCGGAACAGAGCCGGCAATAGAGGAGAAGACATCCGCGGAAGCGGAACCTGCCGAAGAGTCCGCTGTAGCAGAAGAAACCGCAGTTGCGACTGTGGAGCCGCAGGCGGCACCTGAGGTATCAGATGAAACTCCCAAAGAGGAGTGATCCTACAACAATACGCCCCGGAGGCATTGATGATGCGCCGGGGCTTTGCCTTGGCAGAGAGTAAAAACTGCCGGGGTTTTGTGATATAATATTATTAAATAATATATGTGATTAGGACGGTCAGCAAAATTGCCAAAATACGATGACAACAGTATCCAGTCGCTGAAAGGCGCGGACAGGGTCAGAAAGAGACCTGCCGTTATTTTCGGTTCCGACGGTATCGAGGGATGCAGCCAGGCTGCTTTCGAGATCCTTTCCAACTCCATAGACGAAGCTAGAGAGGGACATGGTTCCAAGATCATCCTCACTCAGTACAGGGACAACTCGATCGAAGTCGAGGACTTCGGAAGAGGCATCCCCGTCGGATATAACGAAAAGGAAAAGGAATACAACTGGAAACTTCTTTTCTGCGAACTGTATGCAGGCGGAAAATACAAAAACACTACCGGCGAGACATACAACTTCTCTCTCGGTACAAACGGTCTCGGACTGTGCGCCACCCAGTATTCTTCGGAATACATGGAGGTTGAGATCCACAGAGACGGCAAGAAATACACACTGAGATTCGAAAAGGGCGAACCTGTCACCGATCTTCAGGAGGAAAAGCTCACAAAGAGGCAGACGGGAAGCCGTATAAAGTGGCGCCCTGACCTCGACGTATTCACGGATATAGACATCCCTGAGGAGTATTTCAAGGACATTCTCAAGCGGCAGTCCATCGTCAACGCGGGTGTCAGATTCATCTACAGAAGAGAGAGGGACAACGGTTCTTTTGAGACTCTCGAATATTTCTATCCCGAAGGAATAAAGGACTATGTCGGTGAAGTGCTGGGGGAGGACTCTATTACTCCGGTGCTCTACACCGAAGGCGAGAGAATGGGAAAAGACAGGGACGACAAGGAAGAGTACAAACTCAAGATGTCATTCGCTTTTGCGTTCTCGAACAAGGTCCAGATGCTCGAGTATTATCACAACTCCAGCTGGCTTGAACACGGAGGTTCTCCGGACAGGGCAGTGAAGACTGCATTCACGTCGCAGATATCCAACCAGATCAAGGAGAAGAAGCTATACAAGAAAAACGAATCATCTATTACTTTCCAGGATGTTCAGGACTGCCTTGTTCTTGTATCCTCCTCATTCTCATCTGTAACGAGTTACGAAAACCAGACAAAAAAGGCGATAACAAACAAGTTCATTGCACAGGCAATGA
This sequence comes from Oscillospiraceae bacterium, assembly GCA_017512745.1. Lineage (GTDB taxonomy): Bacteria > Bacillota > Clostridia > Oscillospirales > Ruminococcaceae > RGIG5675. Next base: position 33,594 of record JAFWEV010000088.1, on the reverse strand, counting down.
CCGACTATCTCAAAAAATATCTTGAGACGTTCTTCATTGAGAATCCCGTTCTCGGAGACAAGGTTATCAACCAGGTGCTCATAAACAAGCGGAGCAGAGAGAACGCAGAGAAGACAAGGCTCAATCTCAAGAAGACGATGCAGAGCAATCTCGATATCACAAACAGGATCGAGAAGTTCGTAGACTGCAGAAGTAAGGATATCGAGCAGAGAGAGATATACATTGTGGAAGGAGATTCCGCTCTCGGCGCATGCAAACAGGCGAGAGATGCTGAATTTCAGGCTATCATTCCTGTGAGAGGAAAGATACTCAACTGCCTTAAGGCTGAATACACGAAGATATTCAAGAGTGAGATCATCACGGACCTCATAAAGGTCCTCGGGTGCGGAGTGGAAGTGCCGGCAAAGAAGGGACAGCAGGACAACTTCAGCATTGAGAACCTCCGGTGGAACAAGGTCATAATCTGCACCGATGCGGATGTTGACGGATACCAGATAAGGACGCTGATACTCACAATGATCTACAGGCTGATGCCGACGCTGATAAAAGAGGGTTTTGTATACATAGCTGAGACTCCTCTTTACGAGATCAATACGAAGGACAAGACCTATTTCGCTTACAGTGACGGAGAGAAGGCTGAAGTCCTCGAGAAGATCGGCAGCAGAGGGTATACTATCCAGCGTTCAAAAGGACTGGGTGAAAACGAGCCCGATATGATGTGGATGACTACGATGAATCCCGAGACGAGAAGACTGGTCAAGGTGATGCCTTCCGACGCGGAAGAGACGAGCATGATGTTCGATCTCCTCCTTGGAGACAATCTCTCCGGAAGAAAAGAATATATCGCGCAGAACGGATCGCTGTATCTCGATGATCTCGACGTAAGCTGATAAGACAGGGTTAATAATGAGAAAGAAAGCAAAAAAAGAAGAGCAAAGGCAGATAGGAATTATTCCGAATGTAGAGATCTCCGATGCAGGGCTCATGATAGAGACGCTCATCACGGAGACGCTCAGAACGAATTACATGCCTTATGCCATGAGCGTTATCATTTCGAGGGCTATTCCCGAGATCGACGGGTTCAAGCCTTCGCACAGGAAACTGCTTTACACCATGTATCTGATGGGTCTGCTGACAGGAGCAAGGACAAAATCCGCAAATGTTGTGGGACAGACAATGAAGCTCAATCCCCACGGAGATGCCCCTATCTATGAAACCATGGTCAGACTGTCGAGAGGAAACGAGACGCTTCTCCATGCATATGTGGACTCCAAGGGAAACTTCGGAAAGAGTTACAGCCGGGATATGGCATATGCTGCCTCAAGGTACACAGAGGTCAAGCTTGCTCCGATAAGCAATCAGCTGTTTTCAGACATAAAGAAGGGAACGGTCGAATTTGTCGACAACTACGACGGCTCCATGAAGGAACCGAGATTGTTGCCGGTCACGTTCCCGTCGATACTCGTCAATTCAAATCTGGGCATTGCCGTGGGTATGGCCAGTTCCATATGTTCTTTCAATCTGGCGGAAGTATGCCAGACGGAAGTGGCTCTGCTCAAAAACCCGAACCACGATATACTGTCAACGCTGAAAGGACCTGACTTCCCCGGCGGAGGATACCTCGTATACGATGAAAACGCACTGCGTGAAGTGTATGAGACGGGCAGAGGATCGCTCAAGATCAGGTCGAAATACGAATACGATCCCAAGACACACAGGATCGAGATCACGGAGATACCCCCGACGACCACGGTCGAGGCGATCATGGATAAGATCATCGATCTCGTGAAGCAGGGAAAGATCAAGGAAATTTCCGATATAAGGGATGAGACGGACATCAAAGGTCTGAGACTTGCCATCGAAGTGAAGAGGGGAACCGATGCCGATTTCCTTATGAGAAAGCTCTTCAAGATGACCCCTCTCGAGGATTCATTCTCATGTAACTTTACAGTTCTCATTGATGGGATGCCGAGACAGCTCGGGGTAAAGGATCTTCTCATGGAATGGTCCAGATTCAGAAGAGACTGCGTGAAGAGAAGAACGGCATTCGACCTCAAGATCAATGAGGACAGGCTCCACATCCTGCTCGGACTCAAGACGATACTTGTGGACATTGACAAGGCGATAAAGATCGTCAGGGAAACAGAATCGGAAAAGGAAGTTGTTCCGAACCTGATGATCGGCTTCGGGATCGATGAGATCCAGGCAGAGTATATTGCCGAGATCAAACTGAGACACCTGAACAGGGAATACATCTTACAGCGTATCGAAGAGATCGAGAATCTCCGGAAAAAGATAAAGGATCTAAAGGATCTTCTGGCGGATGAAAAGAAGATCGACAGGGTCATCATGCTGGAACAGGGCGAAGTGGCAAAGCAGTATGCTCAGCCGAGACGCACTCAGATACTCTACGATGTAGACGACTCGGATATACCGCTCGAGGCACCGGAGAAGGACTATCCCGTAAACGTATTCTTCACACATGAGGGCTACTTCAAGAAGATCACTCCGCAGTCCCTCAGAATGGGCAGTGATCAGAGACTCAAGGAAGGCGACAGGATCGACTTCAGCTGTGAGGCAAACAACTCGTCAAGACTGCTGTTCTACACTAACAAAGGCCAGGTGTACTTGAGCAAATGCAGTCAGTTTGATGATACAAAGGCAAGCGCCATCGGTGACTATGTATCCGTCAAACTCGGAATGGATGACGGAGAGGTTGCAACACACTGCATAGTGACTGACGATATGAAGGGCAATATCCTTCTGTTCTATTCGAACGGGAAGGTAGCAAACATACCGATGAGTTCATACGAGACTAAATCCAACAGAAAGAAGCTCACGAATTCCGCAAATGAGAAGCAGGAACTTGTAGCCGCTCTCTATGCCCATGAAGCAAAGGAATTCGCCATATTCTCGGATTCCGGCAGAATGCTTCTCGTGAACTCCGCTCTTGTGCCCGAGAAACAGCTCAGAAGCTCACAGGGCATAACGGTGATGAAACTCAAAAAAGGCGCTCAGGTCACAGACGTAAAGCCGAAAGAGGACCTGAAACTTAACGAAGTCAGTAAGTTCAGAGCCAAGACATTCCCCGCAGCAGGCGGAATCATCAAGCTTTTGGACATGTGATAAAACCTGTACAGATACTTCTTGCTTTTCACAATAGAGCATGCTAATATATATAGGCTAATTTTTTTGGAGGATATTATGGGAATTGCAGTGATTTTAGCAGGAGCCATATTGATTCTTTGTAGTATTGCAATAATCGTCATCGTAGCCATGCAGAATGAGCGCGGCGACGGACTTTCCGGAGCTATCATGGGCGGCGGCAACAGTGCAGGCTTTGGCGCTAGAGATAAGAGCAACAGTGACAGACTCGTGGGACTCACCAAGATCCTTGGCGTTGTCTTCTTCGTTATTGCTATCGCAGTAGGAATCGTCGGAGTTCTTGTTAAGTAATAGGAATTAAGATCAGTAAACAGTATCGGAGATATCCGGTACTGTTTTTTTTGCTGTTTTCTGGACAAAAGAAAAAAGCTGCCTAATGACAGCTTTATAAAAGACCAGATCTGTAAGCCGAGTTCTGTTAAAACAGCAATCTATCTTTGCTGAATGTCGCCAAATCAGCTAATGCCACGCTTTCGGACTGCCGGGCCGGGTCATAGTCCAGTTCGGTGTTGCTCCGGATAGGGTTTACATAGCCGCACTGTCGCCAGTGCGCTGGTGAGCTCTTACCTCGCCTTTCCATCCTTACCTCATTAAGAGGCGGTTTATTTCTGTTGCACTTTCCCTGAAGTCGCCTTCGGCTGCCGTTAGCAGCTATCCTGCCCTGCGGAGCTCGGACTTTCCTCACACATATGTGCGCTGCTGTTCGATCTGCTCAGTGCTATTAATTATACATGCAAAGCCTGATTTTTCAACGGGGAAAAGATGCCTATTGTTAAGAAAATAGTCTAACACGGAGACACATTTGCGTATATAATATATTAGTTAAACTATGCCCTCAAGGAGGATGACCTGCGAAAGGCCGTATTGATGAGTTACGAATATCTGGACAAACTTAAAAGACGACTTGCTGCCGAAGACAGACAGCTGAATCTGTATATCAGAACATACGGATGTCAGCAGAACGTCAGCGATTCAGAGAGGATCGCCGGAATGCTCAAGGAAGCAGGATATAACTATATCACGGAGCCTGAGGATGCGGATCTTATCATATTCAACACGTGTGCCGTAAGAGAACACGCAGAGAACAAGGTCTACGGACACATAGGCAATCTCAAGCATGTCAAGGAGAAGAAGCCGGGAGCCATCATCGCGATCGGAGGATGCATGGTGCATCAGAAACAGGTCGCGGAGGAGATCAAGGCAAGATTTCCATATGTGGATATCCTCTTCAGCACAAACGCAATAAAGGAACTGCCGGATCTCATCGCGGAGAGACTGGAGAAAAAGGGTATATATGATACCACTCAGACAGAACGCGCCGAGATAGAGGAGGACTTCCCGGTCGTTAGGGAAAAGGCCTACAGGGCGTTTATTCCGATAATGTACGGATGCGACAATTTCTGCACTTACTGCATAGTGCCGTATGTCAGAGGCCGCGAGCGTTCGAGAGATCCCGAGATGATAGAGAAAGAGTTCAGGGAGGCGGTTGTTGCAGGACACAGGGAGATAATGCTGCTTGGCCAGAACGTCAACTCCTACGGAAAGCATCTCGACGGTGACATGAACTTCTCAAAGCTGCTGGCCCGTCTTGCAGCGACTGAGGGAGATTACATGATACGATTCATGACGTCCCACCCGAAGGACGCCTCCGATGAGCTGTTCAGGACGATAGCTGAGAACCCCAGGATCTCAAGACATATACACCTGCCCGTCCAGTCCGGGAGTACAAAGATACTGAAAGCCATGAACAGGAGTTATACCGCTGAACAGTATATCGAACTCATAGAGAGAGCAAGAAAGATAATTCCCGAAGTAACCTTCTCTTCAGACATAATCGTCGGATTCCCCGGAGAGACAGAGGAGGATTTTGAGCAGACGATAGAGCTTGTGAAAAAGGTGAGATACCAGTCGCTGTTCACGTTCATCTATTCCAAAAGAAGTGGCACCATAGCGGCAAAAATGGATGATCCCACACCTCACAAGGTGAAGACCGAACGGTTTGCACGCCTGCTCAGGGTCCAGGACGAGATAGCTTCTGAATTTGATACCGTCTATGTCGGGAACACATACAGATGTCTGGTTACCGGTGTCAATGACAATGGTATAACCGAAGCCAGGATGGACAATAATGCGGTAGTGGAACTCGACAGGGCGGTGCCGGAAAACACATTCGCAAACATACACATTACAAGATCCGAACATCACAGGCTGTTCGGAGAAGTGAGGGACTGAATGCCTCTGCCAAAAGACATACAAGCGCTGTCTCCCATGATGAGACAGTATATGGAAATAAAGAAAAAGAACATGGACAAGATCCTCATGTACAGGCTCGGGGATTTCTATGAGATGTTCTTTGACGATGCCGTTACGGCGTCCAAAGTGCTCGACCTCGTCCTTACCGGAAGGGACTGCGGACTTGAGGAGAGAGCTCCTATGTGCGGCATTCCTTTCCATGCCTGCGACGCGTATATATCAAAACTCGTCACCAAGGGCTACAAGGTGGCCATCTGCGAGCAGATGGAGAACCCGGCTCTCGCAAAGGGCATAGTTAAACGCGAGATAATACGCGTCATCACACCCGGAACCATTACCGAGAGCAGTATGCTCGATGATTCCGAGAACAACTTCATCGTATCCGTATTTCAGGATAAGAAGGGGTTCGGTCTCGCATATACTGATATATCAACCGGAACAGGTTTTGTGACTGAGACCGACAGCGATACGGATACGGTTATCTCCGAGATCGTGAGAATAGACCCAAAGGAGATCATCTGCAACAGCGCTGCCTGGAACAATTCAAAACTCAGGAATTATCTAGACGGCAACTTCAACGTACCGTTCGACCTTCTTGCCGACGATGTCTACAAGGACTCCACCGCGGATCAGCTCATAAACAGCTACCTTGGAGCGGACACAAAGGAACTTCTTGGACTTACCCGTGGGAAACTGGCGATGGGCGCGGCTCTCAGATATCTGCTCGACACACAGTTTGACGGTGTATCCAGAATGACATCTGTTGAGATCTACAGCTGCTCGAGGTTCATAAATATTCCTCCCCAGACGAGAAAGAATCTGGATCTTTTCCAGAATTCACGTTCTCTTGAAAAGAGGGGAAGCCTTATCGGCGTAATAGACAGAACCCTTACATCCATGGGAAGCAGAATGCTCAAATCCTGGATGGAGAAGCCTCTTATGGACGTTAGAGCGATCAATGCAAGACTCGATGCAGTGGAGGAACTGTACAATGACCCCGTCAAGCTTTCCAAGACAAGGGAACAGCTGAGAGGTATTCCCGATATAGAGAGACTGATGACAAAGGTCATCTACAGAAGCTGCGGACCCAGAGATCTGCTTGCCATGGGATCCGCTTCGGAAAAACTCGAAGAGATAAGAAAACTCGCATCAGGCTTCATCTCGCCGCTCATTTCAGCAGGCGCAGATTTCGACACGCTGTCCGATATAGCCGGTATGATAGAGAACACTATAGAACCCGAACCTCCCGCCACAGTGAGAGAGAGCGGATATATACGCACCGGATGCAACCCGGAAGTCGATGAGTTAAGAGGTATAGTCAAGAATTCGAGGGCATATCTCTCCACGATGGAAGCTCAGATCAAGGAGAGCTGCGGCATCAAGAATCTCAAGGTCGGATATAACAAGGTATTCGGATACTATATCGAGGTGTCGAAAGGACAGGTCGATCTTGTGCCGGACACATTCATCCGCAAGCAGACGCTGACTACAGGCGAGAGATATATAACGGAAGAACTCAAGGATCTCGAGAGCAAGATCCTCGGAGCGGGCGAGAGGCTCAACCAGCTGGAAAGGGAGATTTACGAACAGCTCTGCGCGAGACTCGCGGAAGAGATGCACAGGGTACAGGCCGTGGCAGAACGGATAGCCGTCCTCGATGTCGTCTGCTCAAATGCGTTTATGGCCAGGGACAGCTCATATGTGCGCCCCGAAATAAATGATTCGAGAAGGATCGAGATCACGGGAGGAAGACATCCGGTGGTCGAGCAGGTCATGAACAGCGGAGTATATGTTCCCAATGACACCGTTCTCGACGGGGACGACAACCTGCTCAACATAATCACAGGACCGAATATGGCCGGAAAATCCACATACATGCGCGGAACAGCTCTGATAGTGCTTATGGCACAGATGGGTTGCTTCGTTCCCGCGGCAAAGGCGTCCATAGGTATAGTTGATGCCATATTTACAAGAATAGGTGCTGCAGATGACCTTTATATGGGCGATTCCACGTTCATGGTGGAAATGAAGGAAGTGGCATATATTCTCGCAAAGGCCACTTCAAGAAGCCTTGTGATACTGGATGAGATAGGAAGGGGAACCTCCACATTTGACGGAATAAGCATAGCAAAGGCCGTTATCGATACCATATGCGAGGATGGCGGAGTAAGGGCGAGAACGATGTTCGCGACCCACTATCATGAAGTCACCGATATGGAGCAGAAGTACTCATGCATAAAAAACTATAATATAGCCGTAAGACGCCGCGGAGACGACATCGTCTTCTTAAGAAAGATAGTCAAGGGTAAGACTGACGACAGCTACGGCATTGAGGTGGCTAAGCTTGCGGGGCTTCCGGAAAAGACGATACAGGATGCGAAGAATTATCTGCGTGAATCCGAGTTCGGAGTGATCCGCGGATCCGAGATGCAGACAAGAGCCGAAGATATCTATGAAGAGAGGCAGCATGCAAAGCTCGCCGAAGAGATTCTGACGCAGCTTAGGGAGGTGGACGTCGATGTCCTCACCCCGATAGAATCCATGATGAGACTGAATGATCTGGTAAAACTGGCGAATTCTGAGGAGAATTGAATATGAGCAGGATCAGACTTCTGGATAAAAGCATTTACGAACTGATAGCAACGGGAGAAGTGGTCGAGAGACCGGCTTCCGTTGTAAAGGAACTTGTTGAAAACTCAATAGATGCCGGGGCTACATTGATATCGGTAGATATCGTCGGCAACGGACTAAGATCAATAACGGTGTCAGACAACGGCATCGGGATGGACAAGGACGATATAGAGATGGCCTTTCTGCGCCATGCGACGAGCAAGATCTCCGATTCCGACGACCTGAACAAGATTCACACATTGGGGTTCAGGGGCGAAGCTCTTCCGTCGATCTCTGCAGTGACCAAGATGTCCGTGGTCAGCAGGACCAGAGATGCTGAATTCGGAACGCACTACTACTCCGAGGGCGGAGAAAAGATATCGTCGGACGAGATCGGCTGCGATTACGGCACGACGATCACCGTTTCGGACATATTCTACAATGTGCCCGCCAGAATGAAATTCCTCAAGAAGGACGTGACCGAGGGGAACGCGATCCAGTCAATAGTAGAGGAGGAGGCCATGTCCAATCCTGGCGTCGCCTTCAGATTCATAAGAGACGGCAAACAGGTCATCTCCACACCCGGAGACGGAAAACTCTATTCCGCGATCTATTCGCTTCTACCTAAGGACATATCGGAAAAAGTCATAGAAGTTAAGGGGCAGTATGAGGACATAAAGGTGTTCGGATATGTCTCAACGCCGGAAAACTCGAGAAAAAGCAGAACATGGCAGTATCTTTCGATCAACGGAAGACCTGTAAAGGCAAAGACTGTTACAGCTGCTGCCGAAGAAGCGTTCAGGAATGTTATGCAGACACAGAGGTTTCCTGCGTACATTCTTGCACTTGAGATGCCATATGAGAGCATAGATGTCAATGTCCATCCGACCAAGACCGAAGTCAGGTTCGCAAATGACAGAAGCATATTCAACGCTGTGTATTCCGCCGTCAAGAACGGCGTCACCGACTATGCGAGAAACTTCAAAAAAGTCATAGAGATACGTTCCGATACTCCGGAATACAGGATCCAGGAGAAGACGAGACCTGTCACTACCATAGGCAGCCGTACAGGAATGCAGGCAAAGGACAGGGAGTTCTTCTCGGATCTCTCTTTTGACAGACCGGCATCACGCCCTCAGGTGAGGATCGACACTGACGACAGGGATGACGATAAAGTACTTTTCAGTTTCGAACCGAAGATAATGCCGGAACAGAGAAAGCCATCCATTGATATCGAGAGACCGGATGAGAAATTGCCGGTAAGACCTGAGAAAGAGGCTGAGACAACGCCTGAACCCGCTTTGGACGAAGCGCCGGCGCAGGAGACGCTGTACGAGGCTTCCGATGAGGGCGAAACTCTAAGGATAATAGGCGAAGTATTTAAAACCTACATCATCGCGCAGTACGGCGACAGACTTCTCTATATAGACAAGCATGCCGCTCACGAAAGGATCCTCTTTGAGAAGATAGACGAGATGCAGCTGAACGAATCAAGACAGATACTTCTCGAACCCGTAATAGTGGATCTGCCAAAAGAGTATGCCGAGGCTGTTGTTGCCGGAGAAGAAGCGCTCGAAAAAGCCGGATACAAAATAGAGGACTTCGGATCGGGATCCGTGATCGTGAGAGAGATACCCACATTCATGAAGCTCAGTGCGGTAAAGGATGCCGTCACCGAGATGGCAGAACAGCTCGCTCAGCACAAGACAGATCTTCATACGGAGGATGAGCAGTGGCTCATGCACTCGGTCTCATGCCGCGCAGCCATCAAAGCAGGTCACAGAACATCCGAGATGGACATGCTCGCAATTGCTGAGAAGATCATAAAAAACGAAATACCGGAGTTCTGTCCTCATGGCAGACCCGTGGTATTCGCCGTAACGAAAAACGATCTCGAAAAGGGATTTGGAAGGATCAGATAATTGGTTTCACCTGTGATCGCAATCAGCGGCCCGACAGGGTCCGGAAAAACGGCCGTTGCCTGTGAGCTTGCCCGGCGCATAAGCGGCGAGATAATAACATGCGATTCAATGCAGATCTACAGAGGTCTCGATGTGGGAACTGCCAAAGCCTCTGAAGAGGAGAGGAGCATCGTTCCTCACCATATGCTGGATATACTTGATCCCGATGTCACATATTCTGTCGCCGACTATGTCTCCGATGCCCGAAAATGCATAGAAGATGTCAGGAAAAGAGACAGATTTCCCATAGTATGCGGCGGGACCGGAATGTATGTCGATGCGTTGCTGAGATCCGGGGGATTTCAGGATGAGCCGAAACTGACAGATGAAGATCTTGCTCCCTACAGGGAAATGAGTACGGAAGAACTCTTTGATGCACTTATGAGGACCGATCCGGAATATGCCGCCATGATCCCGAATAACAGCCGCAGAAGGGCTGAAAGGGCGTTGGCGCTCTTTATGAAAACCGGAACAAAAGTGTCCGAGAGGGCATTTTTCCGCGATCTCCCTCTGCCTGAAGGCGCACTGCTCACAGTCCTGAATTTTAAGGACCGATCGCTGCTTTATGACAGGATAAACCGCAGAGTGGACATAATGGCGGAAGAGGGCATACTGAAAGAAGCGCTGTACGTATACGAGAACAGGGAACGCTTCACCACCGCCGCACAGGCGATAGGCTACAAGGAGTTTTTTCCGTATTTTGAGAAAACCGCATCTCTCGAAGAGTGTATCGAGACACTCAAGAGGGCGTCGAGGAACTATGCAAAGCGACAGCTGACATGGTTCAGAAAAGAAAACGATATTTTTGAAATTTTCGTGGACGAATTGAAAAAGGACCGGGTCGCTACTATCATTGAGGAAAAGGCCAGATCCATGAAGATAATTCCGTAAGAGGAGATTCTGTGAAGAATTCTTTTAAAATTGCAATAATCTTTCTTGTTCTGCTGATAGGATTTTATGTCGTATTTCAGGTGTACAACATAGCAAATCCCTCATACAAGGTCGAAGTGGCTTCTCTCTACCAGGTTACGGACAGTATCCCGTGCGAGGGTATTATTTTCCGCGACGAAGTTGTGGTCAGCATAACATCCGAAGGAGTTATTGAGTATACCGCGCAGAACGGCGACAAAGTGGCGCAGGGATCGATAGTTGCCAAGATGCACTATTCCCCGAGTGCCGCAAAGAACGATCTGGCCAGAAGCCTCATCTCCGACAGACAGTCGATGTACAGGGATTTTGCCTCCGCGGGAGGGGTCGTGAGCACGAACTACTCTTCGCTCAATACCACTCTGTACAAGAATCTTCTTGATCTCTCCGGATCTATAGACAGATTTACGGGAGTTGATTCGGCATACAGGAAAGTTGCTTCCAGCATGTACAACTTCATGACCGTCAGCGGGAACGAATACACTTTCGGAGGACTCATTTCAAGACTTGAGGACAGAAAAGCGAATTATCCCAATGACGATGCCCAGAACGCATCTTTTGTCCATGCGCCCGTGTCCGGCTACTTCTGCAACAAGACGGACGGATATGAGGATACAGCTACAAGGGAAAACGCTCTGCAGATCTCCATCGATGAACTGAATGAGATGCTGAACAACAGGAACGAGCAGATAAACATCAACCGCTGCAAACTTATAACGAACTACAGCTGGTACTATGTGGCCAGGATATCCTCTTCCGATGCGGAGCGTTTTTACAGGGGAATGAAGGTCAATCTCACATTCGACGATTCTGCCGTAGGGCAGATCCCCGTGACAGTTCAGCGCGTGGAGACAGACCCGGACAAGGGAACTGCGATGGTGGTTCTCTCGTGTCTCAATCTCAATGCGGACATCACTGACCTGCGTTTCGAGACCGGGAAGATCAATTTCAACGACTACAAGGGTATAAGGGTCGACCGTTCGGCGCTTCACGAATATGAAGGCGAATTCGGCGTATTCATAAAATACGGAACGACTATAGTATTCAGAGAACTGGACATCATCTATGAGACGGATTCATATGTTGTCTCAAGTGTCAATACATCAGACTCATCAAAGCTCAGACTATATGATGAGATAATCGTTGAAGGGAAGGATCTGTATGTTGGAAAAGACCTCTCGAGATAGGATCGCGGAAAATATCGCCAGAGTCAGGTACAACATCTCGGAGCTCGCAAAGAGCGCTGATGTCGGAGATGTGAGAGTCATGGCGGTGACCAAGACGAGGTCCGTTGACGAGATAGCAGTATGCGTGGAAAACGGGATCACTCTGCTCGGCGAGAACAGACCTCAGGAATTCAGGGACAAACTCGAATACTTCGAGACGACCGGATGTGAGCTCCATCTCATAGGGCACCTTCAGAAAAACAAGGTGAAATACGTGGTCGGTAAAGCCCATGTGATAGAGAGCGTTGACTCGGAGGAGATCCTAGGAGAGATATCCGGACGTGCCGAGAGGCTCGGGATCGTGCAGGATTGCCTGATAGAGGTCAATGTCGGCGGAGAGGAAAACAAGACCGGACTGCCGGTGGAAAAACTTGACGCTCTGCTCGAAAAAGCGTCGGTTTCCAAAGGTGTCAGGATCATGGGACTCATGACTGTAGCGCCGAATTCCACTGAGTCTGAAGTGGAGCGGGTGTTCGAGCAGACACGTAATATGTTTGTTGACATAGGTAATAAAAAAATAGATAATATATGCATGAAAATATTGTCTATGGGAATGTCAGGGGATTATCTCCTGGCTTTAAAGCATGGATCAAATATTGTGCGTTTAGGCAGAGAAATATTCAGAATCTGATTTTCAAGGTAGGTATAGAGACTCATGGGTTTACTCACAAATTTAGGCACAAAGTTCGGATTTATCGATCCGGACGGTGAAATCGACGACACAAATATCGACGTAAACATCGACGATGTCGATGAAAAACCGATCGTATCAAAGCCCTCAAAGAACAACGACAGCAACAAGATAGTCAACATCAACGCTACCACACAGCTGGAAGTTGTCCTCGTTAAGCCTGAAAGATTTGATGACGCAAGCGGTGTTGCGGATCATCTTAACAATAAGAGAACAGTAGTATTGAATCTGGAATCGACCAATAAGGATGTCGCAAGAAGACTCGTTGACTTCCTCAGCGGTGTTGCTTATGCAAACAACGGCCAGATCAAACGTGTTGCGAACAGCACGTTCATCATCACTCCGTACAATGTCGGAATCGTCGGAGATCTTTTGGATGAACTGGAGAACAGCGGAGTTTATTTCTGATACCGTTCGCGGTTTGTTCGTAAAAATGGAGGAAACAATCAATGTTTAGTGCTAGTGATATTCGCGGAATCGAATTCGAGACACAGAGAAAAGGTTACAATGTCGAGGATGTCAGGGCTTTCTTAAGCCAGATCGCATCTCAGATAGAACAGCTTAATTCCGAGAAGTCGGAATATGAGCAGAACCTTCTTGTTCTCGCAGATAAGATCGAGGAATACAGAAAAGATGAAGACAGCTTAAGACTGGCTCTTCTCAATGCGCAGAAGCTCTCTGAGAGCATCCAGCAGGAGGCAAGACAGAAGGCTGAAGTTATCCTGAGAGATGCTACGATCAAATCTGAAGATATGGTCAGCGAAGCAACGGAAAAGTCCGAGACGATGGTCAGAGATGCAACTGAGAAATCCGAGACCATGGTCCGCGAGGCGACGGAGAAGTCCGAGAAGATGGTAAGCGACACGGAGAAGAAAGTCTCTGACATGATCGCTGATGCTATCAAGAAAGTTGACGATGAGAAGGAAACTTTTGCAAAACTGAAGGAAGAAGTCTCCAAATTCAAGGCAGAAGTTCTTGCCCTGTATAAATCCCATCTCGACGTACTGAGCCTGCTCAAGGTCAGCGCAGACGAGGAAGAAGATCTCGAATACCCTGTGGTGTTCGAGGAAGAAATCAAGGCAGAAGAGCCTGCTGAGGAGCCGGCAGAAGTCTTTGAAGAAGTTGCAGAACCTGTTATCGAAGAGCCCGCAGAGGTCTTCGAGGTAGCAGATGAAGTTGCCGAAGTGGCTGAAGAAGCTGAAGAGGCAGTTGAAGAAGCAGTCGAAGAATTCAAAGAAGAAGTGGTGGAGCCTGTGGCTGACGTCTTCGAAGAGACTTTTGAAGCAGTTGAAGAAGCAGCTGAGGATGTCAAGGAAGATATCACTGAGGATGCAGATGCTCTCAAGAACAATTTCTTCTCGGATATAGAAGAAAAAGTCGACGAGGCTGAAGAGACTGTTGAAGAAGTGGCCGAGAAAGTCGAAGAGAAGCGCGAGAGCAAGTTCGGAAAACTTGATTTCGGCGATGTCTTCTCATTCAACGTATAAAGTGAACAATTGAGCTTTAAAGCGGTGCTTGAGATACAGCACCGCTTTTTTAGGAGTTTTATGATTTATTTGGATCTGATCATCATCTTTGTTCTGGTGACGGGAGATGCCATAGTGAGCAGAAACATAGCTGCCATGCTGATGGAAAAAGGACCTGTCACACTGATCCCGGGAATCCTGGGACTGAGATACAGAGAGAACACCGGGATCGCATTCTCCATTCTGAGAGAACATCCGGACATTCTTACTGTTGTTATTTCCGTGATACTCATAGGCTTTCTCGTGTACTACCTTATCAACAAAAAGGAGTTCACGGGAATGATGAAGGCGGGAATGCTCATGATCCTTGCGGGGGGATTCTCAAATCTTCTCGACAGGTTCACGCTTGGCTATGTCATAGATTACTTTGAATTCCTGTTTTTTGAGTACCCTATATTCAACATCGCAGACTGTCTCATATCCGTGGGAGCCGTCCTGCTGGTGCTTGGGGTCATCCTCTATGATATCGCTGAGAAGAAAAAGTCTGCGGAGAGTGAAGATGTCGGCAGCGGACAAGAGGGAAATGGAACTGATGAGTGACGCGAGATACCGGTTCAGAATAACGGTAGGCTCCGAGGATGTGGGAAGCAGACTCGATTCATGGCTCGCGTCTGTGGATGATCCCGACATGAGAGAGAAACTTGTTTCGCGGAGCGCCATACAGAAGGTGATCGCCGAAGGCAATGTCCTTGTAAACGGAAATACGGCCAAAAAGAATATGGTTCTGAAGGCGGGGGACGTTATAGATATGGAAGTCCCCGAACTGAAAACTCTCGAGGCTGTCCCGCAGGATATACCGATAGACATAGTGTATGAGGATACAGACGTTATAGTTGTGAACAAGCCTCAGGGGATGGTGGTCCATCCCGCGCCGGGCAATCCAGACGGAACGCTTGTCAACGGCATACTATATCACTGCAGGGACCTCTCCGGGATAAACGGGGTTATAAGACCCGGCATAGTTCACAGGATAGACAAGGATACCAGCGGATTGCTCGTGATATGCAAGAACGATGCCGCTCACAACAGCCTCGCGGAACAGTTTGCCGAACACTCGATAACCAGGGCCTATTACGCGGTGGTGAGAGGCGTCATCAAAGATGATAGCGGCACGATCGACAGACCTTTAGGAAGAGACCCGAAGGACAGGAAGAAGTTCTGCGTCACCGAGAAGAATTCAAAAAGAGCGGTAACTACCTATGAGGTCATAGAGCGGTTCAGGGACTACACGCTCATCTCTCTGAGACTGCATACCGGCAGGACGCATCAGATAAGAGTACACATGGCCTCTGTGGGTCATCCCGTCGCGGGAGACCCCGTATACGGCGGAAACCGAAAGGATCACGGTCTCTCCGGACAGTGTCTGCACGCAAAAGTGCTTGGGTTTGTTCATCCTTCAACAGGAGAATATATGGAATTCGATTCGGAACTGCCGGAGTATTTCCGGGATTTTATCACAGCGATCAGATAGGGACAATATGGATCACGACATCAACAATCTTTTAGTAGTATGCGACGTTGACGGAACTCTCATGAGAGCGGGCAAGCCCATCCCTGAGAGAAATGTAGAGATGATCGCAAAATTCAGAGAGCTCGGAGGCAACTTCACCATCTGCACGGGCAGGGGAATCCAGGCTTCGAGAAGGCTCATAGAGGAGCTCGGGATAAATATACCAGCCATACTCTGCAACGGCGGTCTCATATATGATTACGGCACAGAAAAGATACTCTCCCAGAGCGTTCTGGATGAGGAATACAAAGAACTTGCAGCCGATTTCGTCGACAGATTTCCTGAGATCGGATATGAAGTCGTCTCAGGTAATGATATATACGTCCCTCAGAACAACAACATCATCAATCAGCATCTGTATGTAAACAACATGGAATACAAGATGATGCCGCTCGAGAAGATCACTGCCGAAGCCAACAAAATTTTGATCGGCGCCGACGAAGACACTATATCTCGCATGAAAATGTATTATAATAACAAGAGGGACATAGTCCCTTATTATAAGAAGTTTGATTTCACCCAGACGTCTCCTGTATATTTTGAACTGATGCCTAAGGGGATAACGAAGGGCGACGGACTGACAAGTCTGGCGAACATTCTAGGGATCAAACAGAGAAACACATCGGCCATCGGAGACTTCGACAACGACCTGCCGATGCTCAGGGCAGCCGGTACGGCTGTCGTTGTGGATAACGCCCCCGACCATGTCAAGGCTGTTGCGGACAAACTGGTCTGCGACTGTCTCTGCGGAGGAGTGGGCGAGTATCTCGAGATGCTTTTAAACATGTAAAAAATATCCGAAGGAGGGTATCTATGGATAATAAAGAGAAAAAAGAACTGCAGTTACTGGCGAATGACATGCGCAAAGACGTTATTAACGAGGTGTACAGCGCACAGTCGGGACATCCGGGCGGATCACTTTCAATATGTGACACACTTGCTTATCTTTACAGCAAGGTTATGAAGATCGACCCGAAGAATCCGAAATGGGAAGACAGGGACCGTTTTGTCCTCTCAAAGGGACACACCTGTCCGGCACTGTATGCAGCACTTGCAGAGATGGGTTATTTCCCGAAAGAAGAGCTCCTCGGATTCAGAAAGTACGGAAGAATGCTCCAGGGACATCCTGATATGAAGGGAATCCCCGGCGTTGATATGAGTTCCGGTTCTCTCGGACAGGGAATCTCCGCAGCAGTCGGTATGGCACTGGCGGCAAAACTTGCCGGAAAAGACTACAGAGTATACACAGTACTCGGCGATGGTGAGATCGAGGAAGGTCAGGTATGGGAAGCTGCTATGTGTGCCCATCATAACAATCTCAGCAATCTCACGGCCATCGTGGACAACAATGGTCTGCAGATCGACGGCGATATCGAGGACGTAGCGGGTCCGTATCCGATCCCTGAGAAGTTCGAAGCATTCGGCTGGAAAGTCATTCTTGCCGACGCACATGATTTTGATTCTCTCGAAGCAGCTTTCAACGAAGCACTGGCTGAGAAGGAGAAACCGACTGTCATCATCCAGAAGAGCGTAAAGGGCAAGGGAGTCTCCTTCATGGAGAACAGCGCCGGATGGCACGGAAAAGCTCCTAACGAAGAGCAGTACAACACAGCTATGGCCGATCTTGAGGCCGTTAGAAAAGGATTGGAGGCATAAGGTCATGGCAGATGTGAAGAAAATCGCGACAAGAGAAAGTTACGGCAATGCTCTTGCAGAACTCGGAGAGAAGGCAGCAAATGTCGTAGTGCTTGATGCAGACCTTTCCGGTGCAACAAAGACATCCGTATTCGCAAAGAAATTTCCTGAGAGATTTATCGACTGCGGTATCGCCGAAGGCAACATGATCGGCGTAGCGGCAGGACTTGCGGCATCCGGACTCTGTGTCCCGTTTGCAAGTACATTCGCAATGTTCGCATCAGGACGTGCATTTGAGCAGGTCAGAAATTCCGTATGCTATCCGCACCTCAACGTTAAGATCGGCGCGACACACGGTGGCGTATCCGTAGGTGAAGACGGCGCAACACATCAGTGCATCGAGGACTTTGCGACAATGCGCGTTATCCCCGGTATGACGGTTATTTGCCCGGCTGACGACACAGAGGCAAGAGCTGCAGTATTTGCGGCATATGAGTATGAAGGCCCTGTCTATCTGAGATTCGGACGTTCCGCTGTTCCGGTAGTCTATGATCCGGAAACATTCAAATTTGAGATCGGCAAGGGAATCGTCGTTCGCGACGGAACAGATGTCACACTCATCGCATGCGGACTCGAAGTCAACGAAGCACTCAAGGCAGCCGATATTCTTGCGGAAGAAGGCGTCAGCGCAGCAGTTATCGACATGCATACGATCAAGCCGCTCGACAAGGAGCTCGTTCTTGAATATGCAAAGAAGACAGGTGCAATCGTTACATGTGAAGAGCACAACGTAGTCGGCGGACTGGGCGCTGCTGTTGCTGAGTGCACAGCGGAAGAATGTCCGGTACCGGTCCTCAAGATCGGCGTACAGGATGTCTTCGGCAAGTCCGGAAACGGAAACGAGCTACTCGATAAATTCGGGCTCACGGCACCGTTTATCGTAGAAAAAGCAAAGGCCGCTATCGCAAAGAAATAATTCGTTTACTGACAGATGAGCCTCCGATGAATACCGGAGGCTTGTCTTTTCTGAATTCTGAAGGACATCTATGGATTATACCCTTGAAAAAATACTGAGGTCGGTACAGAAACCCGCAAGGTATATAGGCGGAGAGCTAAACTCCATTGTCAAAAAGAAAAATGAGGTTGATTACAGGCTCGTTTTCTGTTTTCCCGATACATACGAGATCGGAATGTCCCATCTCGGCATGAAGATACTGTACAGCATCTACAACAGCATCCCCGGTGTCTGGTGTGAGAGGTGCTTTGCGCCTTGGACGGATATGGCGGACGAGCTGAAGAAATACGGCTACAGACTCTTTGCCCTTGAGAGCAAAGACCCTATAGGTGATTTCGATGCTGTCGCATTCACGCTGCAGTATGAGATGTCATATACCACGATACTCTATATGCTGGATCTCGCAGGGATACCTCTGCTCGCAAGCGAGAGGGGGGAAGATGACCCCATTGTATTTGCCGGCGGACCGTGTGCGTGCAATCCCGAGCCCATAGCGGATTTCTTCGATTTCTTTGCTCTGGGAGACGGAGAGGAGATCTCCGTTGAAACGGTCGAATGTCTCAGAAAGTGCAAGAGAGAGAAACTGTCGAGGAAAGACACGCTCATGGAACTCTCCAAGATAGAGGGGGTATATGTGCCTCAGCACTATGAAGTGACATACAAGAGGGACGGTACGGTAAAGGCGATCAGGAATACCGTCGGCGGGCCGAAGACCGTAAAGAGGAGGATCCTCACGGATCTTGATACTGCATATTATCCCGACAAGATAATCGTCCCGCTCATCGAAATTGTCCATGACAGAGTGATGGTCGAAGTTTTAAGAGGCTGTATCCACGGATGCAGGTTCTGTCAGGCGGGATTTATATACAGACCTCAGAGATACAAGAGCGCGGAACTCATAAATGATCAGACAAGTTGCCTTATCAACAACACGGGCTACAGCGAAGTTTCGCTTACATCGCTCTCAACGAGCGATCATCCTGAACTGGGAGATCTTCTTGACCGGCTGATAAGCTGGACAGAAGAGAGAAAGATCAATCTTTCACTGCCTTCTCTCAGAATAGACAATTTTGACAGTTCAATAATAGACAAGACCACAAGGGTCAGAAAATCCGGTCTTACGTTCGCCGCGGAAGCGGGCACACAGAGACTGAGAGACGTAATTAATAAGAATGTTACCGAGGAGGAGATCCACGGCACCTGCAGGATCGCCTTCGAGGAGGGATATACATCTGTAAAGCTCTACTTTATGCTCGGTCACCCGACAGAGACAGATGAAGACATAAAGGGAATCGCGGATCTGTCCCAGAGCATTGTAGATCTCTATTATTCGCTGCCGACAAGACAGAAGGGCAAGTCCGTAACGGTGACAACGAGCGTTGCCTGCTTCGTACCGAAACCCTTTACACCTTTCCAGTATGTAGGACAGGACACTGTGGAGGAATTTGAAAGAAAACAGCGGCTCCTAAAGGATTCCATAAAGTCAAAGAAGATCAGTCTGAAATATCACGATGCGCGGACTTCCGTTGCTGAGGCTATTCTCGCGAGAGGCGACCGGAGGCTCTGCCAGGTCGTTCTTGACGTGTACAGAGACGGAGCCGTCTTTGAGAGCTGGGATGAAGGATTCTCGTTCGAGAGGTGGACAAGAGCCCTGGAGAAGAACGGCCTCAGTCTTGACTTCTATACGTCGAGAGAGAGAAGCACAGATGAGATATTCCCGTGGGATCATCTGGATTACGGTATCACTAAAAGGTTCCTCAAAAAGGAATACGAAAGAGCCATGAGCGGTGAGACGACGCCTGCATGCACTGAGAAATGTTCCGCATGCGGTGTTGCCAGAATGCTGGGGAGGCCGTGCTTTGGAAAACGTTAGACTCCATTTTGTAAAGATAAACAACGCAAAGTATTTGTCGCATCTCGATACATACAGAGCGATCATGAGGGCGATCGGAAGAACCGACCTCAATGTCTGGTTCACCGAGGGATTCAACTCCCACATGTTTATTTCTTTTCCTCTGCCGCTCTCCCTCGGTATGGAGAGCACATGTGAGGTGGCGGATATAAAGCTTCTTTATCCGACTGATTATGTCGCAGAGAGGATCAATGCGTTTCTCCCCGAGGGCATCGAAGTTTTCAACACAACGACGCCGAAGATGAAGACCGCCCAGATAGCATATGCCAAGTATATAATCGAGCTGGATGATCTCTCGGTATCCCAGAAGGATCTCGCGGAAAAACTCCGCACATTCATGTCGAAAGATGAGATCATGCTGAAGAAGACAGGAAAAAAGGGAAAAGAGACAGTCTTCAATGCCAAGGATAAAATAAAGGATTATTATATTGACGGATCCGGAAAAAAGCTTATGATGGTGATCGTGTGTGACGCCGGACCTACATCGAATCTGAATCCGGCAGCGGTGATCGAAGCCTTTTCCGAAGACATCGGCAGGGAGATCGATCATATATCGGTGCGCAGGATAAAAATATTGACCGCCGACATGAAAGAATTTGAATAAACACTTGAATTCTTTCGGACGGTGTGGTAATATCTATCGTGCTATTTTGCGTAGCACTATACTATTACTGCTGAGAATAGTTTGAAATTAACGACAGTAACCAGGAGTTGCGGATTGACTGTCTTGAATATTTTGGAGGAAAAAATGGACGCAATTAAAAGTATGACCCAGGATTGTATCCGCGAGGACATGCCGAAATTCAATATTGGAGATACAGTCCGCGTAAGTGTTAGAATCACAGAAGGAAACCATTCCAGAACACAGGTTTTTGAAGGAATTGTTATCGCACGCCAGCACGGCGGAATCAACGAGACATTCACAGTAAGAAAAGTTTCTTACGGTGTAGGCGTTGAGCGTGTATTCCCGATCAACTCACCCAACGTAGAAAAAGTCGAAGTAGTCAGAATGGGTGGAGTAAGAAGAGCAAAGCTCTATTATCTCAGAAACAGATCTGGTAAATCCGCAAGGGTTAAAGAGGTTTTTGCTTCAAAATAAGTTTATTAATGAAAAATGCGGATCCGTTACGGATCCGCTATTTTTACTATATGGTGACGGGATGAACGAGAAAGAACTCGACAAGAGAATAAATGTCTATGACTGGATAGAGTCGGTCGCGGTGGCGCTGTCCATAGTCATTATTGTCCTGATGTTTTTCTGCAAGATCTATACCGTCAAGGAGACTTCGATGTTCCCGACCCTGGAGAACAATTCCAAGATCATAGCTCTGAACGCCTATGCTGCTCCGAAAGCCGGAGACGTGGTCGTTTTTGAGAATGAGCAGCTAAAGGAAGCTCTGATAAAGAGAGTGATCGGGGTTCCGGGAGACGAGGTTATGATAGACGGTCAGGGACAGGTCTTCGTCAACGGGATCCTCACCGAATATGTGGCATCGGGAGAATGGAACTTGCGGGGAGATCAGACGTATCCGTTGACTGTTCCCGACGGCTGCTTCTTCGTAATGGGCGATAACAGGGGAGTGTCTCTCGACAGCAGGGACACCAGAGTGGGTTTTGTCAGACAGAATGAGGTCTGCGCCGTGGCAAAATTCGTGCTCTTTCCCGTTTCAAAGATCGGAGTCGTGAAATGAGAGATTCAAACAGCATTTCCAACGCCGGATATGCGGGACATATGGCAAAAGCCAACCAGATCGCCAACAGGCATCTGGCTGAAGTGGACATCATCATCGTGATGCTGGATGCGAGAGCTCCGATGAGTTCCTTAAGACCATTCCTCGGCAAAAGACTTCTCGAGCAGTACAAGAGCAAGGTGTTCCTGCTGCTCAACAAGCAGGATCTAGCGGATCCGGAAGTGACGGAGAAGTGGATACGGTATTTTGAAAATGACGGCTATAGAGCGATAGGCGTGAATGCCAGAGATAAGAAAAGTGCCGCCGGGGCTGTGGATTTCATATTGAATTCAAGGCAGAAAGAAGGGCGCAGAGCCTCCTATTTTCCCCGTGCCATGATGATAGGGGTACCGAATATCGGCAAATCCTCGTTTATAAACTCAGTAGCGGGGGAGACGAAGACTCATGTCGGCAACAAGGCCGGCATCACCAGAGGAAAGCAGTGGGTCGTCACGGATTCCCTGGAACTTCTGGACATGCCGGGGATACTGCAATCAAACAAACTCGAAGAGAATGAACTTGTCAAGCTGGCATGCCTCAGCTCCATCAACGACGAGAACACCGATTCACTGGAAAATGCCTATTACCTCTACAGGGTCATAGGACCCGAAAAGATCGGTCTATACTATGAGACAGAACTCGATGAAGGCATGGATTTTGAGACGGCTATGAACGAGATAGCGCTTAAAAGAAAAATGATTATGCGGGGAGGAGTCGGTGACATAGAGCGTGCCGCTCTTGCGCTGATAAACGATTTCAGAACCCTAAGGTTCGGAAGAATATCCCTGGAGGTGCCCGATGAGCAGTGACGGACTGACGCTGTACGAGTTCGATGCGCGGTACAGAAAAGAATTCGGTGTTATCTGCGGCGTTGACGAAGCCGGAAGAGGCCCTCTTGCTGGTCCGGTCGCCTGTGCGGCTGTCATTCTCGGAAGCGAAGAGATAGAGGGAGTAAACGACTCCAAAAAGATCACCGAAAAGAAGAGAGAGATACTCTACGGAGAGATCATGAAGAAAGCCAAGGCCGTATCGGTTGAACTTGTCTGGCCGGAGACGATAGACCGGATCAACATTCTCGAGGCGACGATGCTTGGAATGAAGCGGGCAGTGGAGAAACTGCCGTTTACCCCCGACATTGTTCTCATTGACGGAAACAGACTGCCCGACATAGATGTCGCAGAGGAATATGTGATCCACGGGGATGCAAGATCTGCGTCGATCGCTGCGGCTTCCATTATCGCGAAGGTCACAAGGGACAGGATAATGCGCGAATATGCGATGGAGTTCCCGGAATACGGATTCGAGAAGCACAAGGGATATGGCACAAAAGCGCACTATGAGGCTCTGAGAGAATTCGGGATTACCCCGATACACAGACTCTCGTTCCTGAAAAACTTCAAATAGACAGAAAAACGGCGTCGGATCGATTGGTCCGACGCCGTATGCTATAGATCGGGATCAGCTGAGATACTTGCTGTTTTCGTCATCATCGGAGATCTCGGGAGCGGTGGGAGACTGGATATCCTCGGGATCTTCCTCTCTGTATTTTGCGAGAGTCTTTGCCCTCGTCTGCATCTCAAACATCTCTTTCGCTGCCTGTTCGTCCTTTCTTCTCTCCTGATATTCCTGAATGGCCTTTTTGGATGTGAAAAACAGCGCGGCCAGAAGCAGGATATTGATGAAGAGGAATACCCACACCATAGGGGTCCACGGCCTCGGAGCGAGGATAAGAGCTCTTGTATCTGTGTAGAGACACCACACAAGGATTATGACTATCATAGCAGACATAACGAAACAATCTCCTAATAATTAGATGTTAGAAATATAATATAGTAACTAAAGAAAATAGGCAAACTATAAACCGATATTATATAATTACTCTGTATGAAAAAAATCGCTGAAAAACTGATGGTGCTGGTTCTCCTGGCAGTGGTCGTGATGACCGCTACCGGGTGTGCTATAGGTACGTCTGTCGACAATCTCCTTGTAGCTCCGCTGCTCACATCGACACAGAACGATATAAAAGTCGCGTTGGACAGCATCTCATCATCAGCGGTATCGCTCAAGTACCCTCTGAGAGGGGATGAGAAATCCCCGATCCAGATCTACGATCTCGATGCCGACGGTTCCGATGAGGCGATCGTTTTCTACAATGCGCAGGATGTCAGCATTTACGCCAATATGGCGATCCTCAAACATGTTGACAATGAATGGGTCATAACAGGAACCGTAGAGGGACCTGGTACCGAGATAGAGATGGTTAAAGTCCTCAGAGCATACGGGACAAGGACTTACGCGATACTGATCGAATGGACATCGACCAACTCCGCGTCGCATCAGCTCTCAGTCTATCATTACCAGAATGATTCAATCGAGATCGGGTTCGAGGGCAGCTGTGTCGATATGATCACAAGTGATTTCGATGCGGACGGATATGTGGAATTCTGCTACGTCAGCAAGAATTACGATGACAACGGATTTACCGTAAGTTTCGTGGAGAACAGCAACAACATCATGGATCTCCTCGATACCTACAGCCTGAATTCCGAGATGATCGACTGCATGGCGCTCACCATAGGAAATGTTGACGAGACCAGGGCAATCTTTGTTGACGAAGTCCTCAGCGACGAGGTCCGGGCAACGGAGATATTCACTCTCGATAACGGTGAATTTGCTCCGGCACAGCTTCCGGAGGACTACTCGCTGAATGTGCTCTCAAGGCGCACGAATTCGAATCTTACCTGTACGAGCCTGTACGGCTCCAGCATGTGCTTCCCGTCCGACACTCCGCCGTATGAGGAGATAAACGACAGGAACGCCTGGACTTACTGGTATGCTCCGTCATCGGATACGATCAGATTCGTTGCCGCGACATATGTCGATGAGTCATATATGTTTGCTCTGCGCGTTCCGGAGGAGTGGCTTGCCACGGTTACGGTAAAACAGGATGAGTTCGATCAGAGAAAATACACGATCGTGAGACCGCTTACGGGGGATATCGTGTTTGAGGTCAAGGTCCTTGCCGTAGGAGAAGATGCCACGAGATATGTCGACGAGGGCTTCTCCATGTTCAAGACGACCGGCGCATACAGGTTCTATTACAGATCGAACTGTGATCTCAGAGACACCAACTATATAATCAACAGCTTTGAAATAATATATAAATGAGAGGCTAGACATGGATAAGATACTGCTTGTTGAAGACGAAGACTCCATAAGAGAGATGGTCGCGCTGAATCTCAAGATGGACGGCTATACCGTCGATCCGGTGAGTTCCGCCGAGAAGGCACTCGAATTGTACAACAGCGACAGGGACAGCTATGTGCTAATGCTCATAGATATAATGCTGCCGGGAATGAGCGGTGTGGATCTCTGTCAGACGGTCAGAAGAGAGGATGAGAAGATAGGCGTCATCATGCTCACCGCAAAAACCCAGTTTAATGACAAGATGATAGGCTTTGCGAGCGGTGCCGATGATTATATCACAAAGCCGTTCAGCATCACCGAACTGCTCGCGAGAGTGAAAGCGGTATACAGAAGATGTTCTCATGCGAGTCAGAATGCGGACAGCATTTCCACAACACAGGGAATATTCACCCTTGATATCGCTTCCAGAGTCGTGAGAAAGAATGACAGAGAGCTCAATCTTACCCAGGTAGAATTTCAGCTCATGAGATACTTCTTCGAGCATGAGGGTGTAGCTCTGCAGAGGGAGGATATCCTCAAGGCGATCTGGGGAGAAAACTATTATGGGGACGCCAAGATCGTCGATGTCAACATCAAGAGACTGAGAATGAAAGTGGAGGACGATCCCCAGGCCAAACCACAGTATATACTGACGGTATGGGGCTACGGCTACAGGTGGGATCCAAGCGGAAAAGCAGCGAATGGCTAAAAGGCAGAAAAGAGAAGTAGGCATAACCGGCAGATGGGTACTCGGAAGTCTGTCGTGGATAGTGCTCATAATCATCGGCGCGGTGGTCGTGTCGTATTATGGGCTTAGGGCCTATTACTATTCTGCAGCAAGACAGATCGTGGAATATCACTTGAGAAATGCCGTCCAGACCATAGAGACTTCTTCCGGTACGGGAAAGGGAAGATACGAAGCTGCTCTTCAGTATGTTGAAAACTTCACGGAGAAGGACAGATTCGAAGTGATGCTGCTGGATGTCAACGGCTATGTGGTGGTCACCTCGTCGGGTTTCGAATACTGGAGCGAAGATCCTGTACCGGAATACTCAGCTGCTGTCGCAAGCGATGAGGGTATCGGCTCGGAGATAGTGTTCACCCAGAGGGATGAGAAGTGCATTGCGATGACAGGGACAATTCCCGCCTATGCACAGAGCATATCCGCTGTACGCATAGTGAGTTCACTGGTGAACATCGATTCCATGATCGGGAATATCGAACTCGTGCTCCTGGGAGTCGGCATTGTTATTCTGCTGTTCTCCATTTTGTCCGGTGCTTACTTTGTCCGGTCCATCGTGCAGCCTATACAGAGTATAGAGAATGCTGCAAGCAAGATTGCGACAGGTGACTTTGACGCAAAGATCGAATCGGACTACAGAGATGAGATCGGAAAGCTGTCGGAGACCATAAACAAGATGGCGGACGGACTGGCGTCCACCGAGAAGATGAAGAGCGACTTTATATCTTCGGTATCCCACGAACTGAGAACACCGCTCACATCCATAAGGGGATGGGGCGAGACGCTCAAGAACATAGATCCGTCGGATACACAGACTTTTGACAAAGGTATGGACATTATCCTGAGAGAGACAGACAGGCTTTCCACGATGGTCGAGGATCTTCTCGACTTCTCCCGCATAGAATCCGGAGGATTCACATACAGTAAAGAGATAATAGACCTCGGAGCAGAAGTAACTGATGCCGTTATCATGGTCGAACAGCGCGCAAAAGCCAGCGGAATCTCCATAGAGTTTTCGGAACCCTCCGAGAGCATTCCGGTGATGGGGGACAGCAACAGACTTCGACAGGTGTTCATAAACATTCTGGACAATGCCATAAAGTATACTTCAGAGGGCGGAACGATAAAGGTCGACACTTCCGTTAAGAACGGCAAGGCGCGCGTTACCATCCGTGATAACGGAAAGGGAATCCCGCGTGACGAGATAGATAAGATAAAGGAAAAATTCTACAAGGCCAGCAATTCCGTAAAGGGATCCGGCATAGGCCTCGCCGTTGTGGACGAGATAGTTTCCGCGCACGGCGGAGAATTCAATATAGACAGTAAGTTAGGAGAATACACGGAGGCGGAGATAGTTCTTCCGCTTTCCGGAACCGGAAATGAGTAAGAGAAACGAATTGTTCAAAACTTCAATAGGCGGTCAGGCGCTCATCGAAGGAGTCATGATGCGCGGACCGGAAAAGACTGCCATGGCAGTGAGGGTCAAAGACGGAAGCATCGTGGTTGAAGAAGGCCCCTCGGAAAAAGTGAAACTGGCCAAAGTGCCGCTCGTAAGAGGCGTTATGTCGATGATCACGAGCCTCAAGATCGGATACAAATACATGATGAGGTCGTCGGAGCTTGCCATGGAGGACATAGAGGATGATAAACTCTCCCTGTATCTTAAGGAAAAGTTCGGAGACAAGGTGGAAAATACGATCTCCACAGTGATATATATAGTCGCGGTATTCCTTGCACTGGGGCTGTTTGTGGTGATCCCGACATTCATTACGGGACTGATAGGAAAGCTTGTGACGCTCGGAAGAATGAGGGCTGTTATCGAGGGAATTCTCAAGATGGCGATGTTTCTCATGTACCTGTACCTCATATCAAAGCTTGAGGACATCCGCAGGGTGTTCCAATATCACGGCGCTGAGCACAAGACCATATCCTGCTATGAAGCGGGTGATGAGATCACGGTGGAGAATATTAGGAAGCACACTAGATTCCATCCAAGATGCGGGACCAGTTTTCTGTTCATAGTAATAGCTGTCAGCATTCTCGTCTCATCGCTAATAACAACGGAGAGTACACTTGCAAGGGTGGGACTCAAACTCCTTCTCCTGCCTGTGGTAATGGGCATCTCATATGAGATAATCAAGTATTCCGGTTCCCACGACAACTGGCTCGGCCGCGCGCTTGCAGCACCCGGTCTCTGGGTGCAGAGGCTGACTACAAGGGAACCCGATGACGACCAGATCGAAGTCGCCATGACATCGTTTCTGAAGGTGCTTCCCGAGGACGGGAGCGACAGATGCTGACTCCGAGGGAACTCATTGAAGAGGCGTCTCGCAGACTTGCGGATGCGGGCGTGGAGAATATCCGGGAAGCGGTATATATTTTCGAACATGTATTCGGAAAAAGACATTTCGATCCATCGCTGGTGATAACGGAGGAAAAAACCGCTCTTTTCCGGAAACTTATCGGTGAAAGATGTGAAGGAGAGCCTTACCAGTATATTACCGGCAGGGCGCCTTTCCTTGATATGGATCTCAATGTCGGTCCGGGAGTGCTTATTCCGAGACCCGAGACTGAAGTCCTGGCGGAGAAGGCCGCCGAGATCATCAAAACAAATGGCTTCAGTCGGGCGCTTGATCTATGTTCCGGGACAGGGTGCATAGCCATCGCGGTAAGCCGTCTTGCTCCTTCATGCAGGTTGACCTGCATTGAAAAAAGCGAAGACGCTTTTAAATACCTCCTCATGAACTGCAGGGAGTACGCTTCCGGGACGGAATGCCTCAATGAAGATCTATTCAGCTATCTTCCGCGCCATCAGGAAGAATTCGATATTATAACCTGTAATCCTCCTTATCTCACCGGACGTGAGATGGATGAACTGCAGAAGGAAGTCCGCAGAGAACCACGTGAAGCTCTCTTTGGGGGAGAGGACGGACTCGACTTCTACAGAAATATGAAGCCATTGATCGAAAAAGCCCTGAAAAAAGGCGGCTTTATCGCCTTTGAGGGAGGGGACGGACAGCTCGAATCGATCCGGGATATTTACTTCGAAAACAGCAGTTTTGAAGGTGAGATAAGCTGTGATCAGTTCGGAATGAAAAGATTTTTTATAGGAAAGAAGCAGAAGACCGTACAATCGGACAGTTAATTTTGTAGAATGGTCTCAGATGCAGAAAACTGATGCTTTTTGAACAGACCTTTTGGTTTGGCAGAGACAGTAAATGCATGGTATAATTTCTATTTAGATACAGGAAAAGGGGAGTGTTCAGTTTGGCAGTCAAGAATAAACCGGTTACGAATAAACCAGCGTCAGGAGATAAGGAAAAGGCTCTTGAAACAGCGCTTGCTCAGATAGAAAAGCAGTTCGGTAAAGGCACGATCATGCGCCTTGGCGAAAACTATAAAATGAATGTTGAAGCCATTTCGACAGGTTCTCTCACACTCGACCTCGCACTCGGTGTCGGCGGACTTCCGAGAGGAAGGATCGTGGAGATATTCGGACCTGAGAGCTCAGGAAAGACAACAGTCGCGCTTCACGTTGTGGCTGAAGCACAGAAGATGGGCGGAAAAGCTGCGTTCATCGATGTCGAGCATGCGCTCGATCCCGTATACGCAAAGGCACTCGGCGTGGATATCGATTCGCTTCTGGTTTCACAGCCTGATTCGGGAGAAGATGCGCTTGAGATCTGTGAAGCTCTTGTAAGATCCGGCGCCATCGACGTTGTCGTACTCGATTCTGTCGCCGCCATGGTACCGAGAGCGGAGATCGAAGGCGAGATGGGAGATTCGCATGTCGGCATCCAGGCAAGACTCATGTCTCAGGCTCTGAGAAAACTGACCGGTATCGTATCCAAATCGGGAACAGTCTGCATATTCATCAATCAGCTCAGAGAAAAGATCGGCGTCATGTACGGAAATCCGGAGACAACACCGGGTGGAAGAGCGCTCAAGTTCTATGCATCCGTAAGACTTGATGTCAGAAAGATCGAGGCCATAAAGATCGGTTCTCAGATGATCGGAAACAGAACAAGGGTCAAGGTCGTTAAGAATAAGGTCGCTCCTCCATTCAGAGAGGCTGAATTCGACATCATGTACGGACAGGGTATCTCCAAGGACAGCGAGATCGTTGACGTTGCTGTTAAACTCGATATTATCCAGAAATCCGGCGCGTGGTTCAACTACGGCGAGACAAGACTTGCACAGGGAAGAGAGAACACAAAGAATCTCATCGCAGCAAATCCCGAACTCAGAGAAGAGATCGAGAACAAGATTAAAGACAGAGCCGATGAACTCACAGGTATCTCCTCGGCGCCGAAGAAGAATCCTATAGTTTCCAACAGCGAGGATGCAGGGAGTCAGGATGATGTTCAGCCCAAGGCATCTATCGATATCGAAGTCAAATGACAGATAAGGAATTAATCGAGATAACCGATATAAAAAAGACAAAAAAGGGCAAGTTTGCCCTTTTTTCTGTTGACCGTTTTTTGTTTTCCGTCGACGAGACCGTATTGGTCTCAAATCATATAGAGATGGGAAGCGTTCTCACCGTGTTTGAACTGGAACGCATAAGGAGAGAGTCGGATATAGACAAGGCCAAGGAAAAAGCCTTTTCACTCCTGGGGTTCAAACAGTATTCAACAAAGCAGCTGAGAGACAAACTGCTGGAAAAGTATGACGAATACACTGCCGACTGTGTCATCAGACGGATCGAAGAACTGGGATATCTCAATGACAGACAGTATGCGGAAGCGCTCGTAAACGGAGTGATCACTGCAAAGAACATGAGCCCGAAAGCCGCCAGAAACTATCTGTATTCCAAGGGAATATCCAAGGAGATCACGGATGAACTCATGGAGAACTACAGCGGCAACGAGATAGAGGATATAAGGGAACTGCTGGAGAGGAAATACCGCAGATATGATCTCTCGGATCCGGACCAGCGCAAAAAAGTGACGGCGTCACTGTTCAGGAAGGGGTTCCGGCTCAGTGATATAGCCGAGGCAATAGGAAGTATGGAGGTGGACGATTATGAGTGACAGGGTCTTTATCATGTCTCTCGGATGTGACAAGAACAGAGTCGACGCAGAGATAATGGCCGCGAAACTCAGCGCGGAAGGGTTCACTCTCGTCGAGGACATAAGAGACTGTGACTGCGCAATAATCAATACCTGCGGGTTCATAGAGTCCGCGAAGAAGGAGTCCATAGATGCGATCTTTGAAGCTGCGGGATTCAAGGATACGGGAGATCTCAGAGGTATAGTAGTGACCGGATGCCTCAGCCACAGGTATATAGACGAGATAGCGGATGAGATACCCGAAGCCGACGGATTCCTCGCTCTGGGAGGAAACGCCGACATCTGCAACGCTGTTAGAAAAGTCCTCTCGGGATCAAAGGTGAAGATCTCTTCGGGAGATCTTCCGATGAACGGAGATAGAATTCTTTCCACACCCGGTCATTATGCATATGTGAAGATCGCGGAGGGCTGCAACAACAGATGCAGCTACTGCGCTATCCCGCTTATAAGGGGAAATTACCGGAGCAGGACCATAGATGACGTTGAAGCCGAGGTGAGAAAACTTGTCGACGGAGGTGTCAAAGAGGTTATCCTCGTCGCCCAGGATACATCTGCGTACGGTATCGATCTCAAATACGGAACAAGCCTCGCTAAGCTGCTCACAAGACTGACGGCAATAGAGGGAATATGGAAAATAAGACTGCTCTATACGTATATTGACAGGATAACTGACGAACTGCTCGCCGTTATGGCGGGCAGCGACAAGATCGCAAAGTATCTGGACATGCCCCTGCAGCACTGCTCGGAATCTATCCTCAGACGGATGAGAAGATATGGTTCAAGGGATATCCTGAAGGCCAGGATCGAGGATATAAGGGAGAAGGTACCCGGAGTCGCTCTGAGATCCACTTTTATGGTCGGATTCCCCGGAGAGACCGGCGAACAGTTCGAAGAACTCTGTGATTTTCTCAAGGAAATGAAGTTTGAACGGGCCGGATTCTTCGCGTTCTCACCGGAGGAGGGTACTCCTGCGGCGGGGTATGCAGACCAGATAGATGATGATATCAAGCAAGAGAGGCTGAGTATCATACAGACGAATCAGGCGGACATAATGTTCGGTCTGGAGAAGGCAAAGGAAGGATGCGAGTTCGAGGCTGTCTGCGACGGATTTGATCAGG
Organism: Oscillospiraceae bacterium; assembly: GCA_017512745.1. Lineage (GTDB taxonomy): Bacteria > Bacillota > Clostridia > Oscillospirales > Ruminococcaceae > RGIG5675. Next base: position 1,315 of record JAFWEV010000088.1, on the reverse strand, counting down.
AAAAACTCATGTATGTGCTGAGATCCGAATACGATACTCCCGAAGTCGATACTGTCATATATGCTCTCGGGGGAGAGAAAGAACTCATGCCGGGCGATATCGTCAGGGTAAAGATAATCTCGTCAGACGGGGAAGATCTCTACGGCGAATTTTAAAAACGTTAATGATAATGAATGACTAAAGAGAGGTGCAGAGACTCATGGACAAAAGAAAAATAATTCTTGATGTGGATACGGGTACAGATGACGCCATGGCTATTATCATGGCTGCTCTCAGTCCGGACATCGAACTTAAAGCAATCACCTGCACGCATGGAAATCTTCCTTTGCCGAATACGGTAGACAATACGCTGCGCGTAGTAGAGATGCTTGGCATAGATGTGCCGGTGTATTCGGGCTGCGCTGAACCTATGGCTCAGTGGCTGAGACCGGGACGTGTTATGAATCCGAGAAGACAACACCAGGTCGATTCGGACGGCAGAGTTTCAATGATCCATGAAGAACATCTTCCGTTGCCGGAGCCTACGATCAGAGCCGAGGAGAAGCATGCGGTGAGCTTTTTGGTGGATACATTCAGAAAAGAGAAACTGACGCTTGTTGCTGTAGGTCCTGCAACAAATGTGGCGATGGCTTTGAGAATGGACCCCTCTATTGCCGATAACATCGAAGAACTTGTTGTCATGGGCGGCGGAGTCCATTGTTCAAATGCGACACAGAGTGCCGAATTCAATTTCTATCTTGACCCTGAAGCAGCTGAGATAATGATGAGAGCGAACTGCAAGATTACGGTATTCCCTCTGGATGCCACTACTTCAGCTCTGTTCTCAATAAAAGACGGTGAAGATATCAAAGCTGTCGGAACAGAACCTGCAGAGTTTTTCGGCGATCTGGTGATCGATTTCTGCAGAAGAATGGAAGCAATCAGACTCAGCAACACCGATGATCCGAACCAGTTTGAATGCGCAATTCACGATGCGCTTTGCATTCTTTATCTCATCGATCCGAAGATTGCTACGGATCTAAGGCGTCAGAGTGCCTTTGTGGATTTCAGCGGCGGATATGCAGACGGTGCTCTTCTTGTAGATACCAGATCTTATATGGAACTTATGGGTGAGACGTATATAGCATATAAGGCAGATAAGCAGAGGATCAAAGATCTGATCATTGAGATTCTTTCGGGAAATGCATGATAGACTGCATATTATCATATAAACTATAATCATCATATAAACTATAATCATCAACCAAAGATAACGGAGGTTATACTATGGAAAAAGAAAAACCGTTGGTAAACGTGACTTATACGACGAACACCG
>JAFWEV010000087.1 GCA_017512745.1 Oscillospiraceae bacterium | reverse complement strand
TACTGTCATAGAGGAAGAACGAAGAAAGGGCCTTGCGCTTGCATCTTGTGCGGCATTGATTCTGGACTGTCTGGATGAAGGTCTGTACCCGAGTTGGGATGCGCAGAACATGAACTCGGTTCATCTGGCTGAAAAGCTGGGCTATGAATTTGATCATGAGTATGCGGCATATGAAGTAGCTTCCGACATGAGAACCCATTAGAGTGGATTGTCGGAAGCCATTTATAGAAAGAATATGGAATTGTTAAAGGATCGGAATTAATGCCGATCCTTTTTTGTTTTAGAAAGAGTCCTTTCCGCAGTTCCGCCGACGTATTGACTGTGGGCATAAGCCAACGTCAGCCGTCTATGTATGTCAAGTGAAATAATATGGATATTGATCAGATGCTTTCCCAGTTCAACAGGCATGATGTTTCATGCTGCCCGTAAATCATATTGATGAGTTTGAGCATTGCTGTTTTCCCGACAGTGTATTTTGGATAGCCTAAAGAAATAATATTCGTATCGGTATAGGATCTGAAGTCGATGTTGTTATCAAAACTGACAATATCGATCTCGGATCGTTTTTTTGTATCCAGATTTCGCAGCAGTTCGGCGGTTATTTCGTCGTTATAGCATACAACAGCCGAACAGCCGTCAAGAAAACTCATATTGTTCTCGGTGGAATTCAAGAAGGTGTTTTTTGTCTCGGTGGTAAACCAAGCGACTTTTTCATCTTTGTAATCGGCTCCGCCTGACAACATCGCATCTGCAAAACCGGAGAACCGGAGCGTGCCCTGGATGTCATCGCTTTTAAATATACCGGCTATATCCACGTGCCCCATGTTGATAAGGGTTTTAATGGCCTGGACTCCGCCTGCATAGTCATCAGTGACGACGTAAACGATATTCGGGATATTTTGATCCAGAAGATCTCTGTAGTAACCGTTAAAGAAAACTATAGGAACGCCGGATAATGCCAGTTGCTGATAATAAAGAACATTCGGGTTAGGGAGAGCGGTTTTGGTGCCTTCCACAAGGATCCCGTCTATATTTTCGCTCGCAATGTTCTGCAGGATCTGCCTCTCTGTCTTTATGCTGTTGTTGGTTGCATAGATCTGTATGGAAAAGCCGTTATTTGCAGCAACCTTCTCTGCATCGCGAAGTATAAACGGGAAAATGTATTCGCTTATGTACGTGGTGATGATAGCTATCCGCATGGTTTTAGGCTTTGGAGGTGTCTTATAAGTCACATAGTAGCCGCTTCCCTGAACGCTGCGGATATAGTTATCAGCCTGAAGAGAAGACAGTGCTTTTCGCAGGGTCTGTCTGCTGATTCCGTACTCATCAGTCAATTCGTTCTCAGTGGGCAGCTTTTCATCGTATAAGTATTCTTCAGAGATTATTTTGTTCTGCAGATCCTCAACAACATGCTGAAACTTCAACATAACGAACTCCGATTTTTTATATTATTTGTATTAATTATACAATTGTCGCACAAAAAATACAATTAAAACGGTAGGTTTTCAAAAAATAACAATACAAAAGACAAATATGCGGGATAGACAGCAGAAAAAATACAAATATTGAAAAATAATCAACAATACAACCCAGAAAACGTTGTGAAAAGATATGAATATCTTACTATGTAATTGTAATATGTCTGTTATTTGTATATCATCATCTTGTAAACATACGGCGCATATTGAACATATACTTCCCTTTTTGACAGAGGTTATTGAAATGGATAACGGGTTATATTTGGGTATTGAGTTTGGATCGACCAGAATAAAAGCGGTATTGATCAACGGTCAGTCTGAAGTCGTGGCGCAAGGATATTTTGAGTGGGCCGACAAAATTGTAAATAAATACTGGTCTTATGACATGACTGATGTCCGTCGGGGCATTCAAAAGTGTTATCTGGATCTTAAGCGTGATTACAGAGAACGCTATAATTCGTCAATTGACCAGATTCGGAGTATCGGTGTGTCTGCTATGATGCATGGGTATCTTGTTTTCGATGAAGAATGGAACCAGCTGTGTGAATACAGGACCTGGAGGAATACATTAACAGGATACGCCGCGTCAGAGTTAAGTTCGCTGTTCAGTTTCAATATTCCGCAGAGATGGAGTGTTGCTCACCTGTATAATGCGATACTCAATAAAGAAGATCATGTTTGCAAAATCGCGCATCTGACAACATTGGCTGGATACGTTCACTACCTGCTGACCGGAGAAAACTGCGTAGGTATCGGTGAAGCGAGCGGAATATTCCCGATCGATTCAGGCAATCTGGATTACGATCGGTCGATGATATCAAAATTTGATAACAAAGTCGCTGAAATGGGCATAGAAATCAGGATAGAAGATCTTATGCCCTTAGTTAAAGTCGCCGGTGAGAATGCCGGCTGTCTCTCCGAAGCCGGCGCGCTGCTGCTGGATCCGGACGGCGATCTTAAAAGCGGAATACCGGTATGTCCGCCCGAAGGAGACGCGGGGACGGGGATGACCGCAACGAACAGCATAAAGCCCAATACGGGAAATGTATCCGGGGGGACTTCCATTTTTTCAATGGTTGTTCTGGAGAAAGAACTCGGAAGATCATATGAAGAAATAGACATGGTTACGACACCGGACGGAAAACCCGTAGCCATGGTTCATTGCAATACCTGCACTTCGGATATCAATGAATGGATAAATCTGTTTGGCGAAGTAGCAGAAGTACTGGGGAAAGAGATCGATAAGGGAGCACTCTTTGAACTCATGTTCAGAAAAGCATTGAGTTCTGAGGCTGTATCCGGTCTGCTCAGTTTCAACTGCTATGCCGGAGAACCCGCGGCAGGTATAGAGAACGGAATCCCGATGCTTGTCAGGGATCCTGAGACTCCTCTGAGCCTGGACAGACTGATGAAGAGTCTTCTATTTACATCTGTTGCCTCCCTGAAGATAGGCATGGAAAGACTGCAGTTGGATGAGGGGATCTCGATCAGCAATATCAACGCCCACGGAGGTCTGTTCAAAACGGAAAAAGTGGGCCAGCAGATACTTGCAAATGCGCTCAATGTACCTGTGTCGGTAATGAAAACAGCCGGTGAAGGCGGCCCATGGGGTATGGCCATACTCGCAGCATATATGGTCAACAGGAAAGAAAACGAGACACTCGTTGAATACCTGGACAACAGGGTCTTTGCTGAATCATCGGTAAGTACGGTCATGCCTGAAAAGGAAGGTGTAGAAGAATATAGCAATTACATAGATCGATTTAAGGCATTAAGAGATCTTGAAAGTGAAGTTGCTAAACGTTTTTAAGGAGGTGTCTGTAATGAAAAGAGAAAAAGAGTTCTGGTTTGTTGTAGGAAGTCAGTTTTTGTACGGGAATGATGTTCTGGATACCATCGACAAGAGGGCGAAGGAGATGGCGGAGTGGATCTCGGATAACGAGTTGATACCGTTCCCGGTTGTTTACAAGGGTACAGTCAAAACGGTGGATGAAGCCGTAAAGATCGTTAAGGACGCAAACTATCAGGAAGACTGCCTTGGGTTGATTACCTGGTGCCATACGTTCAGCCCGAGCAAGCTGTGGATCAATGCGCTGACAGCACTTCAGAAACCGTATTGCCATTTCGCAACGCAGTATAACGAGAAGATTCCGGATAAAGAAATAGATATGGACTTTATGAATCTCAACCAGGCTGCGCACGGAGACAGAGAACACGGATTTATCGGAGCAAGGCTCAGAATACCGAGAAAAGTGATCGTTGGATTCTGGAAGAACGAAAAGCCTCTCAAAGAACTCGGGAAATGGATGCGCGCGGCTTACGGGGTTGCAGAATGCCGAAACCTTAAAGTTTGCCGTTTCGGCGATAACATGCGCGATGTTGCGGTGACAGAGGGTGATAAGGTTGAGACTCAGATCAAATTCGGCTGGCAGGTGAATACCTGGGCGGTAGGAGATCTTGTCAAAGAGATGAACAACGTTTCCGATGAAGAAATTGAAAGACAATATAAGGACTATCTCAGTAAATATGATGTTGCCACAGACAATGAGGAGAGCATCAAATATCAGGCCAGAGAAGAAATAGCCATAAAGAAGATACTCGACAGAGTCGGAGCAAAGGCATTTACAAATACATTCGAGGATCTGTACGGGATGAAACAGTTGCCCGGACTTGCAAGTCAGGATCTGATGGCTCAGGGATATGGCTTCGGAGCTGAAGGAGACTGGAAAGTATCTGCATTGACCCATGTAGTGAAGGTAATGACCGAAGGAATGTCCGGCGGAACGTCCATGATGGAAGACTATACCTATAACCTTCCGGTTGACGAGGAATACTCACTCGGCGCACACATGCTGGAAGTCTGCCCGTCTCTCGCCGGTGATAAGCCGAGGATCGAGACACACCATCTGGGAATCGGAATGAACGAAGATGATCCCGCAAGACTGGTGTTTGAGGGAAAGGCCGGGAAAGCTACTGTTGCCAGCCTTATAGATATGGGCGGCAGGATGCGTCTGATCGTTCAGGACATCGAAGTGGTAAAACCCATATACGAGATGCCCAATCTGCCTGTGGCAAGAGTGATGTGGAAACTCAAACCGGATCTTCCGACGGCGGTCAAGATGTGGATCCTCTGCGGCGGTGCCCATCATACGGTACTGAGTTACGATGCAGATGCGGATATGTATGAAGATTTTGCAGAGATGATGGGGATCGAGTTTGTTCATCTGAATGGCGATACGGATATCTCCGATCTGAAACTGCAGCTTATGCTTTCGGATTTTGCATGGAAGCTGAGATAACACAACAGATTGCTTGAGCAAGAAGGAGTCTGCAATGGCCTATATCGACACAATAAGTAATGACCGTCTGAGCATTACATTTCGGTTACCAAGAAATGACATCATCTACAGCAAACGGTTCGACGCTGCCGGATGTATAAGCAGAGTTGTGCTGGACGGCAAACACCAGTTCTGCGAGCCGGAGATGGTGGTAGTCGGCAGACCGGATACGCATGGGACCGGTCTTGTGGGCGAATTCAAATGGGATGCACTTGGCACAGAGGTCAAAAAGGACGAAAGTTTTCCAAAATTCGGTGTTGGGCTGCTGGGACAGATCGAAGACAATAAGCCTTACTCACACATCGTTCATGACCTGTATGATGTCGAGCCGTTCGAAACACAGTATGAGATCGGCGATAAGAAGGCGGTTTTTGTGCAGCAGTCAAAAGAATGGAACGGGATACAGGCAATCATAAAAAGGGTCTATACGATCGAGGACAATAAACTGTTCCTGAATCTGACGGTCAGCAACACAGGCTCAAAAGACATAAATATGCATGAATACGAACACAATTTCGTTTCGATCGACCACATTTCCGTAGGTCCAGGCTATCATCTGTATCTGCCTTTTGATAAGAAGATGAACCGTTTCGAAAACTGCGTGCATATGTACGGCCGTCAGGACCTGCCTGTTCCGGGGGTATTGTCTGTCAGCGATAACCGTCTTTCATGGAATAAGTTCATGACCGACTATGAATACGCGGTACTGGCCGGAAAGGAAGAACTTGCAGACAAAGACTTTTTCTGGACACTGGAGCACGACGACTCGAATGCAAAACTGACATTCAAAGTCGACAAAAATCCTGATCTGGTTGTCTATTGGTCTATTGCTCAATGCATATGCCAGGAGTTATATATACCATTTAATCTTAAGCCCGGTGAAACGGGTACGGTCCATTATGAATGGATCTTTGAAGACTGATATTGATCAGAGCAAACAATTGTTAATCAATCCGTAAGGATAATTAATAAAAATGGAGGAAATAATCATGAAAAAAGCTATTCTTACACTTCTTGCAGTTGTATTGGTAGTTTCTATGTTTGTCGGATGTGGATCATCTGCAAACCCGGAATCGGCTGCTCCTGCAAGCGATGGTGGAAGCACCACAGAACCCGAAGCGAAAGTCATTAAGGTTGGATACTACGGAATCAGCCCGAACTCCGGATTCTTCAAGGAGCTTTATGAAAACATCAAAGCTGCTTGTGATGAAAGAGGATGGGAGATCGAAGAAGTTTTCACCGACTATGACCCGCAGAAGATGAGAGCTGCTTATGACCAGTTCAAACTCAAGGAATGTGATGTCATTATCGATGCGAATGCGGTTCAGGACGTTATCAGACCTTTTGCTGAAGAAGCACTCGCTGACGGCATTCCTTATCTCTCACTCTGGGTAGCACTTGATGAGCCGATGTATACATTCGGTACATCCAACGCCGGAATGGGAAAAGCAGTTGGTACATTTATCGGTGAGCGCGTCAACGAAGAGTGGGGCGGCGAAGTCGACGGAATCATCCTTGTTGGAACATTCGACAGTGCACCGGCTATCACAGAGCGTCTCACAACAGCTGTACCGGCATTTGAAGAAGTCACCGGACATAAAGTAGACAATGTTATTCAGATTGCTGCTGTTTCCGGCGATACAGCAAAGACATACCAGCTCGTTTCTACAGCGCTTACAACCAATCCGGGACACCTTGTTATCTTCTGCCAGACTGACGATATCGCAAATGCGACATTCTCCGCAGTAGAAGATGCAGGCAGATCAGAGGATGTAATGGGTACAGGAAGTGACTGCATTGAGATTGCTCTTGAGTATTTCAAGAGGCAGGTTGATTCCAATAACATGACATGCCCGTGGAGAGGATCCATCTATCTCAATACCAAGAGATATGCTCCGATGATCCTTGACCTTTGCCAGAGCATCATCGACGGAACAGCAACAGAATATGCTGTTGAACCTGAAGTTGAGATTGGAAGCATCTATAATCTCTACGAAGTATTCCCGAATCTCAAGTAATTCTCTTTATGAGTACAGGGCTTGTTGACGGTTGTTTGACAAGCCCTGTACGGATTGAAAACATGTAAACGGAGGATATAGGCTTGGAAGACAGTAAGTTACTTGTTCTCAATAATATCTCGAAGTCTTTCCCCGGAGTTAAAGCTCTGGATGATATTAATATTGAGTTGGGAAAAGGTGAAGTGTTGGCTCTGGTCGGAGAAAACGGCGCTGGAAAGTCGACACTTATTAAAATCATCTCCGGTGCTTATCAGCAGGATGAAGGATCAATTCTCTTTGAGGGAAAAGACGTGGGGAAAATGACTCCGCAGCAGTCTCTTGGGCTTGGAATATCCGTCATCTATCAGGAGTTGAGTTATCTTCCCAATATGACTATTGCTGAAAACATTCTTATAGGGCAGCAACCTAAGACTTCGACCGGACTTATTGACTACAAAACAATGAATGCACGAAGTCTAGAACTGCAGAAGATAGTCGGATTGGAGAAACATGCTCCCACGGAACTGGTACGCAATATATCAACTGCTGAAAAACAGTTATTGGAAATAGCCCGCGCATATTCGAGAAACCTGAAGGTGCTTGTTCTCGATGAACCGACATCTGCACTGAACGATGAGGAGATTGAAAAACTTTTCTCGATAATAAAATCTCTTAGAGAGGAAGGAAAATCAGTTATATATATCTCTCACAGATTGGATGAGATCTTCGAAGTCGGAGACAGAGTCCAGATCATGAGAGATGGTAAAACGGTACATATTTCTCCTATAAAGGATATCTCAAGAGAAGATATTGTTCGCTATATGGTCGGCAGAGAGATCAAAGATATGTATCCGATTTCCGACAGAGAGATCGGTGATACTATTTTGGAACTTGATAGTGTAACCAATGACAAGGTAAAAGATATTTCACTGTACGTCAGAAAGGGAGAGATCGTCGGTATATATGGACTGATGGGTGCCGGATGCTCTGAAGTACTTGAAACAGTTTTCGGAAAGCTTCCCGTAGCATCAGGCGTTGTTAAGATGGAAGGCAAGGAGGTCTCAATAAAGACACCCGAACAAGCCATAAAGCACGGACAGGCATATGTTCCGAGTGAGAGAAAGACCGAAGGTGTAATTACGCCTCTGTCAGTTAAGTGGAATATAACGACCGTAACTCTTCATAAATATATCAAAAACGGACTGATCGACCTGAAAAAGGAGAACAGCGTAGCAAAAGAGTGGGTCGATACTATCAATATCAAAACACCGACTATAGAAACACCTACCAACAGCCTTAGCGGCGGAAACCAGCAGAAAGTCATTTTGGCCAAGTGGATGGATAATGATCCGAAGATATTCCTTTTGAACGAACCAACAAAAGGAATCGACGTCGGATCAAAGGTCGAGATCTATCAGCAGATGGAAGTGCTATGTAATAAAGGTTGTGGGATCCTGCTGTTTACCGCTGAATTGCCCGAATTGATGGCTATATGCGACAGAACTTATGTAATGTTCGAGGGTAAAATCGTTGCGGAGATTCAGAAGCAGGATATGACGCAGGAATTGATAGTGCAAAAGGCAATAGGAGAATAATGATGGAAACAAAGAAAAAATTGGAAGGCAAAAACGTACTCGACTGGCTGAAAAAGCACCTTGCGGAAAGTAGCGTACTGTTCGCGCTGATCATCATGTGTATCGTATGGTCGATCATTTCGCCGTACTTTTTAACAGTCGGGAACTTCAGAAGTATTTTCATTTATATCGGTGCGACCGGAATAATGGCAGCAGGACTTACATGCACACTTCTGACCGGATCGATGGACCTTTCCCAGATGCCTTTAATGGCATTCAGCGGAATGATGATAGGTATCGCCAATAACTGGTACGGCATACATGGCATATGGCTTGTCCTGATAGGCATCATTGCAGGAGCCTGCGGTGGACTGCTCAATGCATTCACGGTAACCATTCTGGGAATAGTGCCGTTCATCGCAACACTGGGAAGCCAGTTGGTATTCAGAGCGCTGGCGTTCATCTCAACGGACGGTGTTTATCTCAGCGTCAACGATGATCTTGTCCGAGCGATGACCAAGAAAAACTTCCTTGGTATGCCAATAATGTTCTGGATCATGATGGCTGTGTTTATCCTGTTCTGGTTCATCCTGAAGTACACACAGTACGGACGTAATCTCTATTCAGTAGGTGGAAGCCAGCAGACAGCGTATCTGTCAGGAATCAATGTTCGCAAGACAAGATTCATAGCGTATGTAATCTCCGGAGCATGCTGCGGACTTGCGGCATTCATGTTCGTCGCACAGGGAAATACCGCACTGAACAATGCGGGAACCGGATCCGAAATGGATATCATGTCAGGCGTTATCGTCGGAGGTATCTCACTCGGAGGTGGTATGGGCTCTGTTATCAATACTCTGCTCGGTATCGCGTTGCTTGGTGTTATTACCAATGGTATGGGACTTGTAGGTCTGACACCGTATTATCAGATGCTCGTTAAGGGCCTCATTCTCGTTGGCGCAGTTCTGCTTGACATGGTAAGAACGAAAGGAAAGAGATAATTCGAATTAGTTATTCCGTCACAAATTAAGGAGGATTGAATGATGCAGATTTTTGATATGCACATACACACATTTCCGAATGGTGCCGACTGTCATGATTTGATCAGAAGGATGGAAGAAGCCGATGTCAGCGGCGGTACGGTTTTCTCCGGATTCACACCGTTTCAAGGCAGACCGGGCTGGCTGCCGATCCAGGACAGATTAGATCAGATATTGGAGTTCTGTGCGCCGTATCCTGACAGATTATTCCCGGTGTTGTTTGTTGACCCTCATGAAGATGGAATTATAGATATGATCAATGAGGCGGCAGAGCGCGGCATCAGAGGATTCAAATGTACATGCAGTTATTACTTTGTATATGAAGATGCATCTATGAAGATGCTGGAAGCCATTGCAAAAACCGGTAAACCCATCAGCTATCACACGGGTATTCTGTGGGACAGCAAAGTGTCAGGACAGTATGGGCGTCCGCTTAACTGGGAGCATCTTATTGAGATCCCGGGACTCAGATTCTCATTGGCACACTGCAGCTGGCCGTGGTATGACGAATGCATTGGCGTGTACAGCAAGTTCTTGAGCCTGGCAAACGATCCCAACTTTTCTACGGAGATGTTCCTGGATATGACGCCCGGAACACCGCCTTCATTCAGAAGAGATCTAATTACAAAGCTTGTCAAATCCGGGTTTGATGTTTTCCATAACATGATGTGGGGAACGGATTGCAATACCGGAAAGTATGCAAGTGCATGGGCGAAGAAATGGATAGATATTGATGGAGGAATCCTGAGAGACAACGGAGTTTCCGAAGAGGACATCAGCAGATATTTCTGCGGAAACATGCAAAGATTCTTCCATATCTCAGATGAGGAATACAGATATAAACCTGTAAAATCAGACGGAACTTGATGAAAGGTGAGGGACAATTATGGAAAAAATATATGATTTTCATATCCATCAGGCAGGTAACGACATCGCACCGAATCTCCTGATCGAACAGATGGAAGCGGCAGGTGTCTACGGGGGATCGATCTTCTCGGTTCCGCCTGCAAGTTTTGGAAAAACCACTCAGGTGGGCAGCGGCAATTCCCTCGAGGAACGCCTGGAAGGAATACTTAATTATACGAAAGATTATCCCGAAAGACTTTTTCCGGTCTTGTGGGTACATCCGGACGAACCGGATGTCGAAAAAGGCGTCAGAGAGGCTGCCAAGAGCGGCATAGTTGGATTCAAAGTGATTTGCAATAACTTCTTTGTGTACGAAGATAAGTCTATGCGTATGCTCGAAGCCATTGCCGAAACGGGTCTGCCGGTTGCATTCCATACGGGGATCCTGTGGGATAAATCTGTAAGCGGCCTTTTCGGAAAGCCGCTTAACTGGGAGAAGCTTCTTGAGATACCTAACATCAGGTTCTCTGTTGCTCACTGCAGTTGGCCATGGATCGATGAGTGCATCGGGCTTTACAGCAAATTCCTAAGCCTTGCGAACAATCCTGATTTTACCCCGGAAATTTTCCTCGATCTTACACCTGGAACACCGATATCCTATAGAGATGAACTTCTTCAGAAGATCGTCAACAGCGGATTTGATGTTTTCCACAATATGCTCTATGGAACAGACTGCAATACCGGAAGTTATGCAAGTGCATGGGCGAAGAAGTGGATAGATACCGACAGCGCGATCTTTGACAAGTATGGAGTATCTAAAGAAGATCAGAGAAGGGTTTTCCACGATAACTTCCTCAGATTCTGGCATCTCTCGGATGAACAGTATAGATATAAGCCGGTAAAATCTGACGGAACCTGATGAAAGGGTATTACAGTATGGAAAAGATCTATGATTTTCACATTCACCAGAGGGGTGATGATGTTCCTCCGAGTGTTCTGATCCAGCAGATGGAAGCAGCAGGCGTTTATGGCGGAGCAATTTTCTCCGTCCCCCCCGCATGCTTTGGCAAATCCATCAACGGATTTAATTCGAAAACAATGGAAGAGCGTCTGAAGGGCATACTTGATTATACGAAAGACTATCCCGGAAGGCTGTTTCCCGTCCTGTTCGTTCATCCGGATGAGCCCGATGTTATCAATGGTGTTAAGGAAGCTGCCAAGAGCGGAATTGTTGGATTTAAAGTTGTATGCAACGACTATTTTGTCTATGAGGATAAGTCCATGCGGATGCTCGAGGCTATTGCAGAGACAGGTCTGCCGGTAGCTTTCCATACCGGAATACTGTGGGACAGAACTGTGTCCGGAGAATACGGTAAACCGTTAAGTTGGGAATGTCTGCTGCAGATTCCAAATATCAGATTCTCTGTGGCGCATTGCAGCTGGCCATGGATCAACGAGTGTATAGGTTTATACAGTAAGTTCCTCAGCCTTGCAAATAATCCTGATTTTACTCCGGAGATATTCCTGGATCTTACACCCGGTACGCCTATTTCTTTCAGGGACGAGTTGCTTCAGAAGATCGTTAACAGCGGGTTCGATGTTTTCCACAATATGCTGTATGGAACCGACTGTAACACCGGTGGATATACCAGTGCATGGGCGAAAAAATGGATTGATACCGACAGCGCGATCTTTGATAAGTATGGAGTATCTAAAGAAGATCAGAGAAGGGTATTCCATGACAACTTCCTCAGATTCTGGAAGATATCGGATGAACAGTACAGGTATAAGCCAGTCAAATCAGACGGCACATGATATCGATCAGCGATTATGTCCTTCTAGGAAATCGATAATTTATTTCTTGTTTAAAAAGATGACGAGAAAATGATATTAATTGATTGTTGAATGTATGCAGTATTGAATGCTTTTTCATTTCTCCTCCATCTTGCAATTCCCCCAGTATGTATTATTGGGGGAATCTCATTATTTAGATCGTTCTTAATAACGAATACCTGTTTGCCTACTGAAACGAGTCCGAATAATACTGCTTACCTAATCAGAGGGAAGAGACAATGCTTGAATATTTAAAAGAAAAAGTGTGCGAAGCCAACCTGGAACTGGTTGCCAGAGGTGTGGTCATATACACATGGGGAAATGTGAGCGGAATAGACAGGGAGTCAGGGCTAATGGTCATAAAACCATCGGGAGTCAGCTACGACGGAATGAGTCCTGACGATATGGTTGTGGTGGATCTCAAGAGCGGTAGAAGAGTAGAAGGAAAATGGAAACCTTCATCTGATACGGACACACACCTGCAGTTGTATCGCAGATATCCTGAGATCATGGGTATAGTTCATACGCATTCCATAAGTGCAGTTGCTTTTGCGCAGGCGGGGAAACCTATACCTGCTCTCGGAACGACACATGCCGATTATTTTTACGGGGATATCCCCTGTACCAGAGAGCTGACAGAAAAAGAAGTTGTGGATGCATATGAGTTGAATACCGGCAATGTGATCATAGAGACGCTTGACGCGTTGGGAATCAAGCCTTTGGAAATTCCCGGGATAGTAGTTAAGAATCATGGTCCGTTTGCATGGGGAAACAGTCCGGCGAATGCAGTTTACAACGCGGTTGTTATGGAGACCGTTGCTGAAATGGATATAAAGACGTTGCTTTTAAATCCGCAGGCGTCTATGCCGCAATATATCTTGGATAAACACTACCAGAGAAAACATGGTGCAAATGCATACTACGGGCAGAACAGCAACTGAACCTGTATCTGTAATACAAATACTGATGTGGTTGCCATACCATGTCCCTGAACTATTCATAAACAACTGTAGCCGGATCTGTATATCCCTGCAGGAAAGATAATTCATTATCAGAACGTCAACGGAAATATGTTTATAAAAAAGGAGTCGATATACTGATGATACATAAGAGAATAGATTTGAATGGTAAAGGTGCATTCCTTGTAACATATGTGCACGATAAGAATACACAGCTTTGGGACAAAGTAGGGGAATGGGCGCCGGAGGACAGGCCTGCGATCATAGTTAATCCGGGCGGAAGATATTTCTATTGTTCGGAGCGGGAAGGAGAGCCGATAGCATTTCCTTTTCTGAATGCCGGATATAATGTGTTTGTGCTGTATTACAGAACAGCCGAGGCGTCCGTTTTCCCGGCACCGCTTGAAGATGTTTCATTGGCAATATGGCATATACGGCAGAACGCCAAAGAATACAACACAAATCCTGATAAGATAGCTGTTGCCGGTTTTTCTGCAGGAGGAAACCTGGCATCCATGATTGCAACGCAATGGTATCGTGGCGACCTGGCTGAAAGGCTGGGAATACCTGAAGGCGGCAATCGCCCGAATGCTGTTGTCCTGGGATACGCTCCTACAAACCTTGAAAGAAGGATCGTTCCCAATATGACAGTCGGCGCTATATATGAGTCCAACCCGCCGGAAGTTACAACGGTCAACTACATAGATGAACATACACCGCCGTGTTTTATCTGGCATACCATGGAGGATGAGAATGTTCCCGTAAGTAACGCGATCGGATTTGCTGCAAAATGCCTTGAAAATCATGTTCCGTTTGAACTTCATATCTTTCAGAACGGCCCGCATGGGTTATCCCTTAATACAGACCTGACAGGATATAAACTGCCGCATCCTGTTAATGTTGAATCTTGGGTGCCAATGTGTATAAACTGGATGAATAAATTGTTCGATTTTTAAGCCTAAAAAAAAAATCGGGTGAATCAGATCATAATCTCAGGAGTTTTGAAATGGGTATTTTTCTGACTATTGCATGTTTCTATGGTGCATATCTGTTGTTTACAAGCGCGTTTTCAATCCCCTTTAGTGAATGGGTTCTGCCGATATGGGCGGAACTGTTCTTGGGAGGAATACTGGTTGTGTTGGGTATAATTCGTATCGTGATGCTGGTCAGGAAAATGGAAAACGGAGACAATACACAAGATCAGGAAAATGATTCGCCAGAGGATGCTGATGATAGCAACAGTGAAGATGATTCATTCCATTACCTGGAATCAGATGATATTGATAGCGAGGAACCGTTTGACAAGTATGATAGTTAAGCCCGGCAATAATCTGAATTGTGAGACAATAGTCGCGCAGTAAATAGGCAAAAATTGTTCATACTGACTTATGAGTAAATATGAGCATTATTGTGTAGTCGATTAGGAAATCCAATGGCTTTAAACAAAAAAAACATAACCACTAATGTATGTGATTTTTGCCCGTTGTTCTGCAAGACACACTTTATTTTATCAAGAACTGTAACTATATAAGGATACAGAAAAACCAAAGTATTTCTGCGCGGCAGAACGACTTTGGTTTTTGTTGTTTAGACTATCTCGAACGAACTGACTATTTTGCTTCAGCTCTTTTCTTTTCAGCCTCCGCTATATTCTTCTTGGCTATTATCACTCCGGAGAGGAATCGGAAAGTCATACCGAAAGCGAAGAATAGTCCGGGCGTAGCAAGGACGATCAGGATGTTGCCGAATGGTTTCGGGAGTTCCAGGATGGCTTTCCCGTTGGCGACGATGACAATGAAAATAACGGCAATGACTGCGCACAACAGTGTCTGTTTTATCATCTTGCTCTTGTGCTGAGTCTGCTCTTCTATGTATTCCTCATCACTCTGTACAGGCTTCTGCTGCTCGGGCTCATTATCAACTGGAATAGTGAGCTTTGAACCGCAATACGGGCAGAAAGCAAATTCTCCGGACTGGAGATATACGGTTTTGTTGCAATTCGGGCATACGACAGCTTTGACTTCCACCTAGGCCAACCTCCGATAAAAAAAGGACTCGGTAATTTATTCACTATTATATATTAACTGTCAAGCATATCCAGGTAAATACTGTCTACTAATATAACAAGTCAAATGTCTGTGCACAAAAGATCGACCTCAGTTTTTTTCGGCTGGTCGGTTAATAATAAGATCTCTAATAAAGGATTCGATGAGCGGATAAGCATATGACCCTCTTTTTTCAGACAGGAGCAATAGCAATAATAACAGAGAAAATGACAATTGAGCTATCTGTAAAGAACTATAACTTGCTGAGGTGTGCATTAGTTTGCACACCTCTTTCTTTTTGCCCTACTAGGGTATTGCTTTTCTTTTTGGATGTTGTATTATGTGAATGGAAACAGTCTGTTTACGATAGGCGGTGTAAGAATGAGAAGCAAAGACGAAGGACTGATGCAGAAGATCGCCACATATGTGGGAGATTACTACAGAAGGGAACATGTAAGCCCGTCCACAAGGGACATAGCTGCGGCGCTTGGCAGATCGAACGGATGCATATACAAGTATCTGGTCGAGATGGATAAGAGGGGAATGCTGCGGTACGAAAACGGGATCATATCCGGCCTTAAGAAAGTGATCCGCACAGAGACGGAATACTTTTCCGCTCCCATAGTCGGAAGCGTCCGCTGCGGCGATCCGGAGGACGAGAACGAGGACATTCTCTCGTATGTGGATCTCCCAAGGAACCTCTTCGGGGATGGCGAGTTCTATATGCTTTTCGCGAAGGGAGATTCTATGGAGGACAAGGACATCTTCGAAGGAGATCTTCTTCTTATTCAGAGACGCAGCACCTGTTCGGTCGGAGACATAGTGGTCGCTAAGGACGAGAATCAGGAGAATACTCTCAAGGTATACGGAGGAGTGGATGCAAGGAAAAAGAAAGCCATCCTCAGATACGCCAACGAGAAGGTATATCCGGGCAAGGTCATACTCGTCAAGGAACTGGAGATACAGGGCGTCGTAAAGAACATCATAAAGTGGGCATAAGGGATATATAAAAACGCATTTTCAGAAATGCGGCGTCTTATACCATATAATGGGACAACAGTACTGTTAAGAGCAATCAGGAGAACACGCAAAGGAATGATCAGAAGCAAACATGGAAAGGGAACCGAAAAGAACATATACGAGAATATGTCCCGTATGCGGAAAGGTAAACAGGGACATGTACTTACGGGAGACGGGCGGCGTTTACGAATGCGAGAGATGCCGCGCGCTGATAAGGACAAGATATCCCGGCATGCGGAAGGTGCCGGATGCGGGATCACAGAATAAAGGAAAAACAGATGCGAAAGGAGCAGGAGACATATGATATACGGACTGACATCGAAAGTCGGGGTGCTGATGGAAATAGACAGATACGGGGCCATAATGCCGAGGATCCTCATAAGGGAGGGAAAGTACTATCCTGTGGAAGAGGTGAAACAGGTGTGGTGCAATCCGAGGAGCGGGATGGTGAGAGAGAAGTATCTCGTGACCATAAACGGGCACGACAAGTACGTGCTCCATGAGGGACTCGGATGGTATATCATAGACGACCCGGAGGATGTAAGGACATTCTCGAATCCGATCCGTACAGGAGATCTCATCAGGTGAAGCAAAGAAACAACAGCAAAGAAAACGGCAAAAACTCAAGATACGTGCTCAAGATATTCTATTGCGAGCATTGCGGCGGAAAGATCATGTCGTATTTGGACGACAGCGGAGTACAGAAGGTGACGTGCGAGCGGTGCCGGCTGGATTACGTGAGGCGGAAGCTAGGCCGCAGGCATATGAGAACGGATATATACATACCGGATCACTCGGACGAATATTTCGCCTGAGAGAAAGAGACAATTCAAAGAGGGCAAGTAGGGACGGTCGAGATGAGACAGGCTGCGTAAATCCTTCCCCGGCTGCACTCTCAATACCGACCGGGAGTTGGACCAGAAACACTACATGAGAGGCCCCGGTAAGAGCAATGAGGATCACGGAAAGTGATTGGAAAAAAGCTCTTACCGGGGCTTTTCTTTTTTTATACAACAAGGAGACAACAATAATTGAGAAAATTTATATCTAACAGCGGAGACTACATGGTTGTCCGCACGGAAGAACTTTACAGCGACTTTCAGGGGAAAGAAAAGTGGATAATCGTTACGGATCTTGAACCGGAGATCCTTATCGGCCGGTATACGGAGACCATGAAGATGTTCTCACCTTTTATCCTCATGACCACGCTCCAGTGGGAAGTCATAGAGGAATCATGCCGGGAAGAGGAGAGACGCAGAAAGGAGAGGGCGCGCCACGAAGTGGCTCTTCCCGGAAAGACAGAGGAGCAGGAAGCTATTATGCCTGCGGAGAAATCAGAAATGGATAAGTTCGAGGACAAACTTGACCGGATCCTTATCCGGAAGATGCTGGATATCCTGACTCCGGCTCAGAAGAGGAGACTGCGCATGTTCTATTTCGAGGGCAGATCGTATCAGGAGATAGCTGTCAGCGAAGGAGTCACAAGGCAGTCAGTGAAACTGTCGGTCAAAGCGGGCCTGCGACGCCTGAGGGCATATTTCGGGAGATGTGAGGACGGATCTCCTGAGAGGAGAGATGACCTCGAGGAAGAAAATACCGTGTCGGAGACATAATGATTCTTCTCTCCGGCCGGCAGAGATAAGAAAAAAATGTATCCGATGTCATCAAATCTTTTGCCGGATACCGGTTTCCATGTATACTAGGGTATACGTATTATTAACGACGGACGGAACATGAAGGACAAGAAAGACAGAAACATATCCGGACTGGATATCATGAGGATACTGTGCACAGCCGCAGTGTTCGTGTATCACTTTGACCGCGGACTGCTACAGGGCGGATATATCGCAGTGTCCGTCTTTCTCGTCATGTACGGATATCTCTTCGCGGTCTCCGCATCTGCGAAGGAGAAGTTTTCCGCAATAGGATATCTCCTGAAGCGAGTCTTAAGACTGTATCTCCCGCTCGTCATCGTGACATGCATCTCCGTGTACGCGCTGAGATATGCGCCTCAGGTCATATGGCTCAACGAGAAGCCCGAGACGATGAGCGTGCTCGAGGCGTGCAACAACTGGTGGCAGATCTCGGCGGGCGAGTCGTATTTTGCGAGAGTCACGGATTCGCCGTTCACGCATATGTGGTACATCTCGATGCTGATCCAGATTGAGATAGTGCTGCCGTTCATATACAAGTTCATATCCCTTATAAGAAAGAAGATACCGTTCTTCGCATGGTGGATCCCGCTGCTCCTCATAACGGCGCTGTCCGTGTGCGTCATGCCGTACCTGGGTCATCACGGCGCATCGCAGATGCGCCTCTACTTCGGCACGGACGCGAGACTCTTTTCCGTGTTGGCGGGATTTTGTCTCGGATTCCTCCACTCGGAGGACAAGAGGATAATACCGAAGGCTCTCAAGGGCAAATGGCTCGGGAGCGTTCTTTTCCTCGCGCTTCTTGCCGCGCTCGGCTGGATGTGTCTTAACATAGGGGAAACGCACGAACTGTACAGATACGGATTCTGCGCGTCAACGATCCTGGCGCTGTTCCTCATCGCCGTCTGTTCCGACAAGGAGTCGGGGCTGTTCGGACTGCTCAGGAACCCTGTGACCGGTCCCGTTGCCTCGATATCATACGAAGTGTACCTCACGCATTATCCAATGCTCTTCTTCTTTAAGACGCTCACGGGCATGACAGAAAGGGATATATGGATATATATCGCAGCGGTGATTGCGGTCTCCGCATTGCTGCACTTCGGGGTCAGCCTGAGATTCAAAAAGGAGTGGAAGGTCTGGGCCGTAAATACCGCGAGGGTCGTGCTGCTTATCCCGTTCATCTTCTTTGCGGTGCACGGGGCGGAGGACATCTATCTCGCGAAGGACCACACTGCTGAGATGCAGGAACTCCAGCAGCAGCTCGCGGAGAGCGGGGAACTGCTCGGCGAGATACAGAACGAGTACATGATGAGAAGACAGCAGGAGAACGACATCCTGAACGATCCCGAGGCGATGGCGAGGATCTCCGAGGCATGGCAGCTTCCCGTCACGTGCATAGGGGATTCCGTGATGCTCGGCGCGGTGAGATCTCTTAGGGAAACATTCCCGAACGGGGATTTCGACGCGCAGGAGAACAGATCCCACTATCCGCTCTACAGCATAGTGAGGGAGAGATCCGCGAACGGTACGCTTGGGAATCCGGTGATCATAGGGATAGGAACGAACAACGTGCTCCCGAAGGACACCTGCGAGGAGATAATCCGGATGTGCGGCGAAAGGGAGATATACTGGCTCACCATCACCAACGACTGGCAGTTCCCGAACAACAACATGATAAGACAGCTCGGTGAGGAGTTCGACAACGTCACCGTCGTGGACTGGGCGGAGTATTCCAAGGACCATGACAACTGGTTCTACTACGACGGCATCCACCTGACTCCGGACGGCAGAAAGGCTTACGCGGAATACATCCTCGAATGCATCTCAAGAAATTTCGTGATGAGAAAGCTCGAGGAGGAAAAGGCAAACAGGACGCTCTTCATAGGAGACGGATATGTGTACGAGGCGGCGGACCTCATAGGCGGCTTATCGCCGGATCTGTACCTTATCGCCTCCGAGGAACCTGATGCGGACGCGTATATAAAGGAGATAGAGGAACTTAAGAGCAACGACGCCCTGCCGGAAAGAGTATTTATTTCGGTCGGAAGCGAGAGCGGCATAGCCGAAGAGGATATTGTAAGACTGTTCGACGCTCTCGAAGGGTGTGATATAACCGTCATAAAAGTGATCCCGTACTATGAGAACGGGACCGGCGGGCATCTGGATAAGATAGCCGCGGAAAGGGAAAACATCAGGATCGCGGAGTGGAACTGCGGGTATTACGAATATCCGGATCGCTTCACTCCCGACAGAGTCCATCTCAGCGCCGAAGGCGCAAAGGCCTTCTCGGCATTCGTATCTGAGGTCATGAAGGAGGACGCTGCACCTCCGGCGTCAAAACAGGGAGAATAGCCGTCATTTTTTAGACAGACGACAAAAAACCGGGCGTATCCGTGCAGGATACACCCGGTCAATATTTTGTTTTTCGCTATCTCAGTTCCGGATGGACTCTGTAGATAAACTGGCTGCAGTGTTCTCCGAGGCTCCTCTCCGCGTTCTTGAAGAGGTTGTAAAAGGCTGTGCCGTCGAGCCACGGATCGCCCGTTAACGGCATGAAGGATCCCCATCCTCTCATATTGCTGAACGCCGGCAGTTTCCGGATATAGCAGTACGGGGAATCGTCGTCGCGGTCCTTGAAGCACGTCCAGACATGCAGACCGTCTTTAGAGAACTGCTCTATGACTTCAAGCAGGTGTATGAGCGAGTTGGCGAGGGTCATGAAGATGTTCGAACCGGAGTTCTTCCACGCGAGACGGAGGGACTCGTTCAGTTTCGGGATATCGGCGAGGGTCCTGTTGAGATCGTCCGAGATATTCGGCAGGATCGTGAGCTCCAGCGTGTATTTGTCTATAACCTTCATTTCCGCGAGGAAATTGGATTTTATCGTATATGTCCCGTTGGAGTTGGGAGATATGATCTCGTGCACCTTGTACGCGTCGACCGTCGCCTGATGGTCCTTTATCCTCGCCTGGCGGTATCCCTGGCGCAGCGAGTCGGGCGACATGCTCCTTGAGTTCTGCTCATAGAATCTCGCGGAAGTCGTGGCGTAGCGCTCCATATTGTCGGTCTTGTTGAGGATGTCGTCGATGTCGGTGACATACTGATCGATCTGGTGGTACAGTTCGGTGCCGAATCCCGTCAGCTCGAAGTTGACCGCGGTGCGCATGTACTTGAAGACGTTCTTTAATGGCAGGAGCATCATTATCTCCCTCAGTTTCTCGACCGGCTTTATAAGCCCTGAAGCGTCCTTGTAGTACTGCGTCACCATATCGTAGAGCTTCTGCTGATCGTGGGGCAGCGGCGCGTACCACGCCGGCACGATGCCCTTGTCCGCGTATTCACCGAAAGCCCTTTTGTTCGTGTTGTAGAACGTGAAAAGCCATCCGCCCGGGGCGAGATCGTACATCCACAGATCGCTGAATGCCTTTTCCGTCTTTTCGTATTCGTTCTTCTCGACCATTGTCTCGAGGAGGGTATACACATTGCCGACCTTGTTCAGCAGAGCCGTGACCTCGTTCTGGATAGTGGCTTCATCCAGGTTTTCCCACGACGCGTAATCTATTACATCATTTTCCATAGCATTGTCTCCGAATCATTGTAAATCTGTGATGTGTCTTTAAGATATCAGAATCTGATCTCGTAATCGCGGACATACCATCTTCCGCCGTTTGTCCTTATGAGGTTCCTTCTGACAGGGCTTCCGAGCTGTTTGCCGCTGCTGTCGAAGGAGACTGTCTGTACGGACGCGTACTCGACCTTCTCGCCGTATCTCGCGGCTATGCCCGCCTGTTCCTCCTTGGAGAGGAAGTAGGACTCAAGCCCGCTCTCGTCGCTGTATCCCTTTACGACCGTTATCTTGGTGGCCTCCGGCACGACGTTCGCGTGTACGTACTCGCCGTGGAAGCGCTCCTGATGCAGATCCCAGTGATAGAGAAGCAGGGATTCCTGAGTCGGGTTCTGTCTTCTCTCCGGCTGGATGCAGTCTTCGTACAGCTCGTAGTTCTTTTCCTTTATGGCCTGGCGGAATATCTCGACGAGCCTCTCCGGGGTGACGTCCTCCGGAACGGATTTTTCCGTATACCAGCTCTCCTTGATGCCGGCGACCTCTTCTTCTCCGACGAATCTGCCGCTGGTCTCGCTCTCCGGGTCATAGAGTCCTATGACGTGACCGGGGACATAGAGCGCTATGGGCTCGACGACCGGAGCGTATACGGCCGAGCCTACCTTCTGCTCGCCGGCCTCAGGAACTTCCATCGTTATATCCGTGATCTCGCCGAGCACCGTCCACTTGTCGACCTGCATCATGGTGCTGTCGACGAGTCTTCTGTAGCGCTTGACCGCCTCATATGGCCCGAGCCATCTCCTTGAATCTATCTTTATGAAGTACATGCCGGAAGAGCGCTTGCCCATCCAGATGTACTCTCCCGTAACGCCCATGAACTGGTTTCCGGGATATCTCACCTCGTCCAGGATGACGTATTTGCCCGCGATGTCCTCGAGTCTCGTCGTGGTGACGTCAGGGGCGGGATAGACCTTTTCGAGGGTCCTGTCCTTATACTGCGCGGCGAGTTCGTTCCACGCCCTCTCGCTCTTCTCGGCGAACAGTTTCCTTATGTTCTCCTCGTTGACGAGATACTGGGTCATATCCGGGGTTATGTCTATGAAATTACCCGTCGCTCCGATGATGCATTTCTTCGCTCTCTCGAACAGATCCTGAACACGCGGATCGTTCGGCGCGAACTCATTGAGGATCATGATGCGCGACAGGGCATCCTCTTTAGAGCGGAAGATCCCGGTGGCGCCGTTTGCTCTTTTGACTTCGTTTTCAAACTCTTTTAGGTATATCTCGGCCTGTCCTATGCGCATGTCGAGATTGGTACTGTTGACGGAAAAGGTGGTATTGTCGACCATGGTCTGAATCATTCCTCTCTTAAGAATCTATATATTCATTGTAACATAATCAAAGACAGTCAAGTGTGAGAATATAGCCGCCGTGTTTCGGAAAAATGACCGATTATGCCGCGCGGGAACCGATTGATAATCCCACCTCTGAAGAATAAACTATTCAATAGTAGGATATAAAAAAGAAAGCGCGGAGTGAGAACGGAATGATACTGTCCAAGGATCTCGAATACATTTTTGTTCACGGACTTTCCGGATGGGGAAGCTACGACGAACAGTACATAAAGATGCCCTACTGGGGAATGAGAGGCGGCGACCTTATACCGTATCTCAGGAACAGGGGATACAGAAGCTATGCTGCTTCGGTGGCCCCTGCGGGCAGCGCGTGGGACAGAGCGTGCGAGCTGTACGCCCAGCTCGCTGGAAAAAGAGTCGACTACGGAAAAGCCCATTCGGAGAAATACGGACACGCGAGATTCGGCAGGGATTTTTCCGGCTGCCCGCTCATACCTGCGTGGTCGGAAAAGACGGAACTCGTCCTGCTGGGACACTCGTTCGGCGGAGCGACGGTGAGGCTCTTTTCCGAACTTATGGCGAACGGCGATGAAGAGGAGCGCACGGCCTCTTCAGGCGAGGACATCTCCCCGCTGTTCCAGGGCGGGATGGAAAAGATGATACACAGCATAGTGACTCTCGCGTCGCCCATGAACGGCACCACCGCCTACGATATGTTCGAAGACCCTGATTTCGATCCCGGGAGCGTAAAGGTCCCGTGGTGGAGCAGAAAGGCGGCCGACCTCATGTCGAGAGGAACAAGGAGGGGAGCGGATGCGCGGGATCCCAAAGACAGCGCCGCGTTCGACATGCATATAGACAACGCGTACGCCATGAACGGGCGGATAACGACTCTTCCCGGAACATATTATTTCTCCATTCCTTGCGCATACACGGTAAAAAGGAAAGACGGCACGCATGTGCCGAAGGGAGACATGGAGCCGCTCTTCGCGATGCGGTCATATCAGATAGGGGCGTATAAGGGAAAGACGGCAGGAGGAATAGTCCTGGATGAGGAATGGCGGGAAAACGACGGACTTGTCAATACGATATCCGCCATGGTCCCGTCAGGCGCTCCTTCAAAGAAACTGGACAGAAACAATATTGAGAAAGGGAAGTGGAACGTGTTCCCGACAGTGGACGGCGACCACATGTTCCTGCAGGGAGGACTTATCCACAAACACTATATCCGGGAATTGTATCTGGATATTCTGAGCCTTATTTCCCCACTGTACTGAGAAGACACATGAAACAGACAAAAAATGCCGCAGGCACATGTCCTGCGGCTTATCCTTTTATGTGTTTTTCAGTCTCTTCTCTCTTCCGGTACGACGATCGAGTCGAAGTACATCTTATAGAGCCTGTGTGTGTCTTCGCTGAGTGTCTCAACATTGTTCATGGTGTAGCAGTAATAAATGACGCCGATGCCTATATTGCCGATATCAAGAGTCATCTGTTCCGCGGAGATATCTTTCCTTATCTTGCCGGTCTCCTGGAATTTCTCGAGAGCCTCGCGGAGATACTTGAGGTTCGCCCTGTCCTCGTCATAGAACGTCCGGTTGCCCTGGGGATTTGCGAACAGCGCGCTGAACATGGCGTCATAGCCTATGCGCTTTGTGAACGCCTCGGACTGGGCCGAATAGATCTCGAGGAGATCGTACGGGCTGTCATTTTCGTAGTCGAGATCGAACTCCCGGTATTCCTCCGTGAAATCCTTGTAGATGATCTCCTGGAGTTGGCTCTTTGAGCTGAAGAAGTGATAAAGAGTTCCGACGGACACGTCCGCCTCGTTGCATATCTGCTGGATGGAGACGTTGCTGTACCCGTATTTGCGCATCAGTTTTCTCGTCGTCTCAATGATCCTCTCCTTTGTGGATTCGGACTTGAGATCTCTGCTTGTCATTTTCTTTTCCACTTGCCGTTCACCTCGAATCGATTCTAAAAAAGTATACCATTCAATGCGTTTTTGCACAAACCGCCGTGGGGGAAATCCCCGGGATCACCTCTCGACGAGGATCCTGACGTTCGTCTTTTTGCCCTTATATCTCATGATCGCGTATAGCGCGAGAAGAGCAACGACTATGAGGTTTCCTATGAAGGCGCTTATACCTATGCTCCGGACGCTCATATACAGCGTGAACAGTTCCACGCAGGCTATGAGGACCAGCAGGGGATAGTAGAGATAATTGCTCATATGGAATCTCGATGCTTTCCACTCCTCTCTGTACACCTTCGGGTAGCGGAATGCGGAGATGAGAAGGAGCATGCCGGAGGTCCTCTGGGCTATGACCGTATATGCGGTGAAACTCCTGAGACTGACGCCCAGCATGAGCGGGATGATGCATATGAGCCACATCACCGTGTAGATGATCCACGGCACTCCGTATCTGTTCGTCTTTCCTATCTTCTCGGGCAGCCATCCGTTGCCTATTGCAGCGACGACGGGCGCGGCCATCGAGGGCATGCCTGAATTCATGGAGATGAACAGGGTCATGAACGGACCTATGAGCATGAACAGCGGGAACAGTATGCCCGGCAGGACCTTTCCTGCGCTGAATGTGAGTGCTTTTCCGTACAGCTCTTCGCCGCCCGCTATATTTGCCGCCGTGAAGGATACGAGTCCGCAGACGATGAGCATTATGAGGTTTGAGAGGAATATGGCTCTCGGGATGTTCGTTCTGGGATTCTCCGACTCCCAGCTGAATCCGCTGACCAGGGAAGGACCCGAAGCTCCCTGGATGACGAGGACCGTGGCCATGAGAAGACCCGCTCCGCCGCCCAAGAAGTACGACGGGGACCCGATCGAGAAAGCTCCCGCATCGAGTTTCGTGAATCCGAAGATCACGTACACGAGGAGCGCCGCGCCCGCGGCTAAAGTCAGTTTCTTCTGGACCTTTACCATCGCGCTGATCCCGAAGAGGTTAATGACGAACGCTATGGTTGTGAATATTATCCCGGCGAGATTCGCGTTGACCGAAGGGAAGACGGACTTTAAGTACTCTCCCATCGCGCTGGCGCCCATGCCGCGGCTCAGGAACATCGGAAGCCACCACAGGGCGTAAATGCCGCCCATCTGTTCTCCGAGCGTGCTGGTGACGAGAGCGTAGTTTCCGCCCTTGTACCTGAACATGCTGGCAAACCATATGACGGGCAGGATGCGCAGGATCCCTCCAATGAGGATGGAGACCGAATACGCGATCCAGGCGGATCTTCCTGTCTGCGCGGTCGCGAGCATCACTGTCGTGATGACGCTTGACACCGCTCCGCCCGAGGATATGGCGACGAGAGCCTTTAGATTGAGCTGCTGTTTTTTCTGATCCATTTGTGCCTTCCTTCAAAAATCAGACGGCGCCATCCGGCGCGTGGACGGATGACGCCATCTCTCTCATACATCTTAGGGGAATCAGTCGTTTTCGAAATCGATAAGCGCGGAGGACTCTGTTGTCTTCTTTGCTTTGTATCTGTACACCGCATATCCCGCAAGAACGAGCTCGATCACGAGGTTGATCGCGAATACCGGGCCGGAAAGCGTTCTGATGTTGGAGATCATGCAGATCACGTTTGTCACGAGAGCGACGGTATTGATGCAGTAGTAGAGCCAGTTGGGCATATGCAGCTTGGATTTCTCCCACTGTGCCTTGAACTTTGTGGGGATGAAGTATCCGCCGATAAGACCGATGATGGCGCCTGTGCGCATCGTCATAACACAGTAGGATGTGAGCTGGGAAAGACCGACGTTGAGGAGTATCGGAAGAACGGAGATGAGGTACATGATGAGGTAGAGGATCCAAGGTACGTCGTGCTTGTTCTTCTTTGCGATGCCCTTCGGAAGCCATCCGTTCATGGCTGCGCCGAGTGCCGGAGCGACCATTGTGGAGTAGCTGGCGTTGATGGATGTTGCAAGAGCCATGATGGGTCCGCCGATCATGAATACGAGGAAGAGCGGTCCGGGGAAGAGAATCTTTGCAACGTATGTGAGAGGCTGTCCTGCGACCTGCTCAACAGGCAGAACGTTGCCCGCTACGAAGGATACTGAGCAGTAGAGTACGAGGATGATAGCTGTTGCGATGGTGATCGCGAGGTTGATGTTTCTTCTCGGCTTGTCGGCGTTCCAGCTGAGGGCTGTTACGAGAGCCTGGCCGCTTGTGGAGTAGATGAGGAGCATCATTCCGTCGAAGACGCCGATGCCGCCGTTGAGGAAGTAATCGGGAGCCTGGAAGTTGAATGCGTTTGCGTCCAGGTGGAAGAATCCGACTACCGCAAATGCGATGAGAACGATGAGGAGGAATACCGTGGTCGGGTTCTGGAATCTCGACATCGCCTTGACGCCGAGCAGGTTCAGAACGAAGAACAGGGTACCCGCGATCGCGCTCCATATCGGCGCGGATATCGCCGGCACCAGCGCGCTGGCGTAGAGACCGAATGCCATGTTGAGCATTCCGATCATGAGGAACATCGGGAGCCATACGAGCGAGTAGATGCCGCCCCAGAGTTCGCTTAGAGTTGCGGAAGCGTGTGTGAATCCGCCGCCCGTGTACTTCGCAATGGAGTTCCATGCGAGTGTCGGGAAGAACCACAGGAATCCGAAGATAACTGCGAGACCGTATGAGATCCATACGGAACGGCCCGTCACAGCAATGGCAAGACCCGTTGTTGTGATGATGCCTGCGCCGATTACGTTGCCTGTCGCGATACAGACAAGTGTAAACAGACTCAGTTTTTTAGCTTTGTTGTCCATTTGTTTGCCCTTTCTCAATTTTTTGATTTGTTTTTAATTCGGTTTATTTAACGGTTTCCGTGATCAACCGTTTGATTGCCATTTCCGAGAGATCCTGGCCGATGCCGGGTTTCGAGGGAACGGTTATATATCCGTTCTCCGGGATGAAATCGTTGTTGGTGCAGAGGTCAGTGAATGCCGGCTGCACGCTGAACACGTGTGTCTCATGGATCGTGAAGTTCGGGATCGCCGCTTCGATCTGAACGCCCGCGGCCACGCTGATCGGGGTGCCGCACACGTGAGCCTGAACGCCTATATCGAACGTCTGGGCCATGTCGCAGATCTTCTTCATCTCGGTGAATCCGCCGACGATGCCGATATCCGGCTGGATCATGCTGGGGCTTCTGTCGAGGAAGTAGGGGAGGAATCCGGAACGGAGATATGTTCTCTCACCTGTTGCGATCGGGATATTTATCGAATCCGCGAGAGCTTTTGTTGCGCTCGGCGTCAGTGAGTCGAGGGGTTCTTCCATGTACATGATGTCGTACTTTTCGAGGCGCTTTGCCACCTGGATCGCGGACTGGAGATTCGTGGTGCTGTGGCACTCGACGATTATGTCTCCGTCTTTTCCGAGAGCCTCTCTCGTAGCCGCGATGCGCTCCTCGATGACGTCGAGGGTCCTGTTCGTGAAGTGACCGAATGTGTCAGCTTCGCCGAGAAGGAATGTGCCGGGCTTTGCGCCCCAGATCATGGGATCCGTCTTGACCGCGTCGTAACCCTTTTCCACTGCGACCTTCGTGACTGTCACGTAGTCGTCGTATGTGCACTGCGGTATTGTCTTTTCATAGAATCCGAACTGGAGCTGGCTCGCATAGCAGCGGAGCTTGTCTCTGAACTTTCCGCCGAGCAGTTCGTATACCGGCTTGCCAAGGGCCTTGCCCTTGATGTCCCAGATCGCGGTGTCGATAGCGCTCAGAGCCGCGAATACGATCGGTCCGTTGCCCTTCGTCCAGTACGCGCCGGAATAGATCTTGTTCCAGATGACCTCGTTCTCCATCGGATCCATGCCGAGGATGAACTTTGCCTGTTCCTTGATCATTGCAAATACAGCGTCCGAACCTGTGAAGAATGTAGTGCCCGCTTCTCCGAGTCCGTAGATCCCCTCGTCCGTATTTACCCTGCAGAGAACGGGTCTCTGGCTGGCGAAAGAGGGTTTGTCTTCCGGGAGCAGCATCACATCTACGCTTACGATTTTCATGTGTTACCTCCTGTGGTGATCTCCTTGGTGTCTTGGTTATCCAAAGTGTTTGCAAAAATATGTCTTTTATCCCGTCTTAGGGGATCCGTATGCTTTCAGTCGCCGACCTTCTCTATGATCATCCTCTCAAGCGCTTCGTCCGAGAGATCCTGACCGATGCCCGGTCTTGACGGGACTGTTATATATCCGTCCACCGGCACGAAATCGTCGTATTTGCACAGCGCCGTGAATTTCGGCTGGACGCTGAATACGTGCGTCTCGTGGATCGTGAAGTTCGCTATGGCCGCTTCCACCTGGACGCCTGCCGCGACGCTTATGGGCGTTCCGCACACATGCGCCTGGACCCCGACGTCGAAAGTCTCGGCCATGTCGCATATCTTCTTCATCTCCGAGATGCCGCCGCATATGCCGATGTCCGGCTGCAGCATGCTGAGGCTTCTGTCCTTTAGGTAGGGGAGGAAACCCTGACGGAGATATGTTCTCTCGCCGTTGGTGAGCGGTATGCTTATGCGGTCCGCGAGAGCTTTCATGGCGTCCGGGACGAGCGAATCCATCGCTTCCTCCAAATACATGATGTCGAACTTCTCGATCCGCTTTGCGACCTGAACGGCTGTCTCGAGATTCGTCGCGCAGTGGAGTTCGACTATGAGGTCTCTGTCGGGGCCGATAACGTCTCTAGTGGCTCCGATCCTCTCTTCTGCGAGATTGAGAGTGTCGTGCGAGAAATATCCGAAATTGTCTCCGGTGGAGAAGAGTCCGGATGACGGCGCTCTTCTGAATGCGAACGGGTCGACTTTTACGGCGTCATATCCCTTGTCTACGGCTATCTGCGCCACGGTTCTGTAATCCTCTTCCGTGTACTGCGGAACGAGTGTGTCATAGAATCCGAACTGGAGCTGGCTCGCATAGCAGCGGAGCCTGTCCCTGAATTTTCCTCCGAGCAGTTCGTATACCGGCTTGCCCAGCGCTTTGCCTTTGATGTCCCACACGGCTGTGTCTATGGCGCTTAAGGCGGCGAATATGATCGGACCGTTGCCCTTTGTCCAGTAGGCTGTCGAATATACCTTGTTCCAGATGACTTCGCTCTCCATCGGATCCATTCCTATGACGATGGGGGAGAGCTCCTTTATCATTGCGAATACGGAGTCGGAACCGACTGCGAAGGAAGTCCCGGCTTCTCCGAGTCCGTATATGCCTTCATCCGTATTGATCCTGCAGAGAACAGGTCTTGAATTGGTCGGATTGAAACCCTTTGACGGGAGCATCATCGCCTCAATACTTACGATCTTCATTGGGAACCTCCTTGACTGTGAATGATTTCTAGAATGCATTCTAGAATTACTTCTAGAAATTATTATAATTTCGTTGAAACCGATGTCAATGACCTGAAGATGCAAAAAGAAAAAATGTATGTTTTGCCGAAAAACAGGGAATACGGTAGTGGATTATGCCGACAGAGAGAGCATGAAAATGCGCAAAAAAAAGTCCCTGCATTCCGGAGACGGAATGCGGGGAGGTCGGATCGATCATGATAAAAGCGGAACACGGTCCCGAATCTTGTTTCGGGACCGTGTTTTTGTGTCGTACAGCTTTCGAATACCAAAGTAAAACTTTAGATTTTGCATATAGCAAACTTTAGAATTTCATATATATTAACTTTAGAATTCTCATCATGTATTTCGGAAAAATAAACAGCGGTCCGGAACCGAAGTCCGGGACTGCTGTTTTCTGTGCAATTGGTTTTTCCGGTGAACGGGATGGGATTCCGGCTTACAGCTTTTTGGTCATCTCCCTGTAATACGGGCTGTCCTTCGTCGCGTTGAAGCCGTCCAGCAGATATTCCCCGGGTATATATTCCCTGTAGTCGAGATCCATCATATAGTTGCAGAAGATCTGTTCCGCGTAGATTATTCGGCTCTCTCCGTCGGTGAGTGCGTATACGAATCCCTGATACGGATCGGCGTATACGGCAAGGAGCTCATAGGTGTGCTCCTCTTCCACGCAGTAGTAACCTATATATTCCGTCGACTCGTAATTCCGCAGCCTCCCGGTCTCTTTCGCATACTCGTCGGGCCGGTAGTTAACGACGAGATAGCCGAGATACTGGGCATCCCACGGATTGTAGTAGACCATCTTGTAGTCTTCGACTTCCATCGAATCGGTGATCTCCTGAGGCCAGATGCTCTCGTCCATGCCCCATTTGGTCCATTTGCTGTCGGCCCCGAACGACATCTGCTCCGTGTAGGAAGAGATGTCCGTATAGACCTCTGGTTTCTCAAAGAATGAATCAAGCACTACCAGCCCTATGGAGCCCCAGAGGATCACCCACCGCAGTATGGCCAGCGACAGGACCGCGATAGTGATTATTTCCACGGCTTTATGGAAGCCCTTCGTCTTCACCATCTTTTCCAGAAGACCCGTCACGTAGAGCGTTATGACCGCCATGACGATCAGCGCCGTGACCGACATCATGGTCGAAAGATTCTCCAGGACCGTGGGTCTTACATCGGCGGATCTCAGATATATCTGAAGACCTATAGTGATAAGAGCGGCCAGAACGCCTATGAAGCTCATTATCTGGACGGCACTCAGCAGTCTGCTTTTTTCCTTCCCGGCGTAGTCCGCCATCTTCACGGCGACCTCCCGCGTTTCCTTATCCATCATCTCGCTTTTTCTCCCTCCGTCGATCAGTTCTCTGACGTCAACGTCAAAGAAGTCGGCAATTTCGACCAGCAGCGAGATGTCCGGAAGATTTCTCCCCGTTTCCCATCTCGATACGGTCCGGGAGCTGACTCCGAACTGCGCTGCGAGCTGTTCCTGCGTCAGCTTCTTTTCGCGCCTGAGAACCTGTATGAATTCTCCGATTTTCTGTTGATCCAAAGTCAGCGCCCCCTTTCTTTGAGAGAATTGTATAAAACCGATGCCCGGGAGTCCACGACACAAAGCGAGAATTGCCGTTTTTTTCCTTAAAGACACGGTGTGTCCGGCTGTTTTTTAAATGTCGAGATAGAACGAAGGAACGAGATCGTGGCTTCTGTACCTGTTTCCGTAATTGAATCCGGTCCCGCGCTCCCTTACGATATATTCTTTTATCTCTTCCGGCGTCTCAGCCTCGAGATCGTCCTTCCAGAGCTGTGTCTCAGCATAGACATAATCCGGATCCTCGGGATCCGTGTATCCGCCGCTGCCCACCGAGAAGCGCATTTCGGATCGTTTACAGTGATCCCACCAGAGGATGGAGGATATGCGTCCGCCCTCGGAATAGAGAAGATCGATGAAGGATTCCCAGTCCTTGAAGAGGTATTCGGAGCAGAAGGAATGCTCATCGATATATTCCCGGACTTTGCCGCTGAGGATGCCGCCGATCTCTGCCTGCAGTTCCGGATCGGCCGAAAGCCTATCTATCATTCCGGCGAACGCGTCGAGCCAGGGAAGCACGGTCTCCCTGTCCGCTTCGTAGGAAAGTTTTCCGAATGCGCTTTCATCTCCGGCTGCCCTGATGACATCGGTGAGAAAGCGCGCGTCCTCCGGAAGAGTCTTTCTGTACCACGGCATTTCCGTTACATCGAAACCGGCAGTACCCGGGGCTATATCGTTTACGGATCTTTGGTCTTTCAGGAAGGAAATGAGCCTTTCCTGATGCTCCGTCTTCCTGAAAGCATCCGCGGCGCAGATAAGAAGATCGAGAAAGCAGTCCGTGCCCTGATTGGACATGGAGAGCCATTCGCCGCCGGGAGATGTTTCATTAAGTCTTATGATATTGCTCATTCCGACCCCGTATAAATATGTATATTGTTGTGAATATTATATCATCAATATGCATATGTTCATGATATGCACAAAAACGGAAAAGCGGAAAACGCGTCATGTAATACAATCATACAGAATATGTGGAACGGCGGAAAAAACGGAACATTTCAGGGTCAAAAAGAATTATTATATATAGCGAAAAAATGTTCGGAGTAAAACAATGGAAAAGAAAAAGATATATTACGGCTGGATAACGGTCGCGGGATGCACCATGATCATGGCGACAGCCATGGGCATAGTGTTCAACTGCGCGAGCCTCTTCATAAAACCGATCGCGGAGGATCTGGGTTACTCGAGATCCGCGGTCCAGATGATCTCGACCGTGTTCAACATAGGGAACATGGCGGTGTCATTCCTCGCCGGGAAGATCTTCACGGAGAACAATATCGTGAAGCTCATGAAGGTCTCGATACTCGTGATGGTCTGCTGCTACTTCATGAACAGCATGGTCTCCAGCATCTATCTCTTCTATCTCATCGCCCTTATAAACAGCGTGTGCATGACTCTGCTCACGACCATGCCGATCTCGTTCATAATCAACAACTGGTTCTATGAAAAGGGAGGACTCGCGCTCGGACTCGCATCCATGGGAAGCGGCATCGGTTCCGCTATCTTCAGCGCGCTCTCGGGCGTGTGGCTCACGACCATGGGATGGAGAAACACATACAGACTCCTGGCTCTGTTCGTAGCGGTCATCGCGATCCCCGCCGTCTTCTTCCTCGTCAAGCTGAGACCTCAGGACATGGGTCTTGAGCCTTACGGCAAAAAGGCGGAAGGACAGCAGGCGGCTCAGAATACCGGAATGAGCGCAAAGGAAGTCAGAAAGAAACCCGTCTTCTGGATCCTTGTGGTCATCGCGGGACTTCTCGGCATCTCTATGAGCGCCATGTACGGCAACATAGCTCCTCATCTTTCCGACATAGGGTATTCCACGTCGTTCAGCGCCAACGTCCTCAGCGTCGGCATGGTTGCCCTCA
Source organism: Oscillospiraceae bacterium (assembly GCA_017512745.1). Classification (GTDB taxonomy): domain Bacteria; phylum Bacillota; class Clostridia; order Oscillospirales; family Ruminococcaceae; genus RGIG5675. Next base: position 29,584 of record JAFWEV010000087.1, on the reverse strand, counting down.
CCGGAGGAAAACTTCTCCTCGGAAGGATTTTCGACAAGGTCGGCGTCAGGAACGGATTCGCATTCGCGTGTCTCTGTCTCTTCGGGGGACTTGTCGCAATGCTGTTCGCAAAGAGCTGGATCGCGCTTGCATTCCTCATCATCAGCATGGGATTCGGTGTGTCCTTCGGAGCGGTATGCTTTCCGCTGATGCTTCCCGCGGTATTCGGGAAGGACAGCTACAGATCCATAATCGGTATCGTCAGCGCGGTGCTGGCTTTGGGGTCTGCGGTCGCGCCGTCCATCTCCGGATGGATATATGACTCCTTCGGGACATACAATGCCGCGTTCATAGGCGGAGCGGTCATAATGGCAGCGGTGACTGTCATAGTCTGGCTCGTCCTGCCGAAAAAGGAAAACGAAATTAAATAATTTTAGAACAGCTAAAGACCTGCTGCGGATCCTGTCTACTTTGGAGGGATCATATCACAACACCCGCGGCAGGTCTTTTTTTTGCTTTTTGGTCCAAACAGACGCGGCGGCAGAGCGCAGGGAATATCAGCGGGTTTGGCGGATGTGCTGAAAAGCCGAAGCCGGCAATGGCAAAATGTACAAAAGAGACGGATATATCCAATTTTTTCTGTTCAAGGTGCGTGCCGAAAGGATCAAAAGTGTCTCTTCGGGTATAGAAAACAGAAATACATGAAAATACAATAAAGTTAAAGATATCTTACTATCGGACAGTAATTCCGACAGATATATACGGAGGATGTGCATATGATCAGAACGGATTACGATTCGCTGGAAAAAGAGAGCGGCGAAATGAAGCCGAACACGTTTCTGGATGAATTCCATCTGTATCTCATGGAAGACGTCGACGAAGCGGAAGCGCTGAGACTTAAAGATCTCATTCTCAAAAGAAGCGCGGAGTACTGCGAGCAGTACAGGGAAAAACTGACGGAAGAGGAGCAGAAGAGGGCGGAGAGAGCCATCTTCCCGTTCATTGCAGCGTATAAAGTGCTGCAGGAGGAAGGCTGGGAGATGTTCAGGGCGTTCAGAGCGACCCGGAAACTGTTCCTCGGATCATGTTCTTTCGCATTCCCGTTTTTCTTCCATCTTCACGAACAACCCGATTCGTTCGCGATGCTGAGACAGAACAATCTCGCGTTCATGAAGGGCGACAGCCTTAAGGCGACCATCGACAGAGACGAAAAGGACGAGATGTTCTTTACGGTGCACAGATGCCTGTACAACGACCTGTGCACGGAACTCGGGTGCAGGGAAGTGTGCGACATATTCTGTGACGGCGACTATTCGGCCATGGGATCTGTCCGCAACATTAAATTCATACGTACCGGAAGCCTCGGAAGGGGCGATCCGTGCTGCGACTTCCATCTGTTCAGGATGGAGAAGTAATATCCGGGACAATTCAATTATCCCAGTTTCCTGCGGCGGAAGGGATCCGCGCAGGGTGTGTTAAAGTCATGCAAAAATCAGCCGTTACAGCGGCAGCGGAGGTGAACTTAAGTGGAATTTACCGAGAAAGTGCAGGCATTCGTGGTAGGAACGTATTATCAGCTTCTGACCGGAAAGTTCGGCAGCAGGGGCGAGGCGGCTTTTGTCCATGCGACGCAGTACTATGCGGGGCAGAGAGGCAGAAGAATGGCCCAGAGAGCCATCAGGGACGGAAAGGATCTCGACTGGTATACGTACAACTGCTACGGTGAGTGGACCAATTCGCAGAAGATGATCGATGAGAACTGCACCGTCACGATGGAGATGAAGAGCATGGTGCCGGACGCGGAGATGAAGATAGTCAAATGTCCGTGGAACGAGCAGTTCAAGGAGATGGGCATAGCGGGAACAGCGGGAGTCGCCTACTGCACTCATCTCGACATAGCGATAGCGAGAGGGTTCAATCCGTATCTTGTCTATGAGGTCGATCAGACTCTCAACAACGCGGATTCATGCGTCCACAGGCTCAAGGATTCCGGATTCGCGGGCAAACCGCCAGTGAAGCGCGATCCTGCGAACATGCGGGACTTCAGCTTCCATACCGCTCACACATACTGGGCGTACAGGGATATCTCGGTCGCCGTATTCGGCGACGAGGGAAGAGAGGTCGCGGAGGAAGTGCTCCGCTCCCTTGAAGAAAAATACGGCGAAGAGGCCGGTAAGACGGTCATGTCCTACAAGAACACCGATTTCAACAAATGCGGTTCGGCAGAGCCGGAAGAGAGGTAAGAAATATGGATGAAAAGATAGTGATCATCGGAATGGGCAATCTTATGACGCTTATCGCGCCGAGTTACAGCGCTCTTCTCGGTGAAAGACTTAAAACGGATCTCATCGCGACGACCGTCGATGAGGAGGACAGAAAGAGGAAACAGGAGATGTTTCCGTTCGAGATAAGACTCGGGGACAACGCGGGAGCCCTGAGAGATCTTGAACCGACCATGATCCTCTTCGCTCCGCCTCCGCATGTCGCGGTGTCCATAGCGCAGAGCGATCTCGCTCCCTATTACGCGGAACTCCGCGAAAAGGGGAAGCCGCTCCCGCTGCTGCTGGCTACTCCGCCGGTACCGGATGTTGAAAAGTATTTTGATATCCTCGGCGAGGATATACCCGTCGCCACTATGCTCCCGAACACATTTGCCGAGCTGAACGGCAAAAAGGTCGACAGGGAAGGGGCGAACATGGTGACGCTCTCCAACGTGCATCCGCTCTCCGAAGAGGACAAGGCGAGAGTGAAAGCGCTGCTCGATCCGATCGGACAGACGATCTTCTCGAAACCGCAGTATTCCCTCAAGATACTCACCGCCGGAGTCGAGCTCACGTCGATCACTGCCTTTATGAAGGATATTGCGGATAACTGCCCGTATGCGATGACGATCCAGCAGGTGGCAGCCGGAGTGAGGCTGGGACTCAGAAAGAAATTCGATATACAGTATGGCGGAGACGTTCCGTCAGACGACTGTCTGCCGGAATGGCAGTTAGGGTCGCTTGGCCGTTTCATCGACTCGTTCACTGACGGGATCATAAAGTACCTTAAAGAGGTCGAAATTCCGGATTACGCCGCCGTCAGCATCATGGGAGACATGAATCTCCATATCACCATGATGCAGACGAGAGAGCAGATCGAGAGGCAGATGGCGGGAATGGCAACTCCGGGCGGAATGCTCGAGAAGGCAGTAAAGGATTACGAGGCCTTTATGCGCGAAGAGATGATCGCAGAGAGCAAAGCCCTCGCTCCCGACCACCCGTTCTCCGAAGAGTTCCTCGGCGATATAGCTGAGTTCGCGAGAAAGACAAGTCACGCCGTGCTCGATCACGCGATGGGACTTGCAAAATAAAGGGCATACGTGCCCGGGATCCAGTATCAGGCTGTCCGTCCTCAGGACGGACAGATGAGATAAATAATTTTACAGAGAGGTGAAAAATCGATTATGTTTTTTGATGTTGCACAACTTCCGCTGCTGTACGTCCTCGCCGGGATCGGAATAGCGCTCGTCGTGGTAATGGCGGCAATATCTGCAAAAAAAGCATACAAACGTCTTGAGGAGGACGGAGTGACGAAAAAAGAACTTTCGTCACTGATCAGATCCAGCGCAATATTCTCCATAGTTCCGTCCATCTCCATCGTGATCGGACTTCTGTCGCTGTCGGCGCTCATAGGCGTGCCCTGGGCCTGGTGGAGACTGTCCGTCATCGGAAACGTCATGTATGAAACACTGGCGGCATCCATGGGAATGCAGGCGATGGGTTACGATTCATTCGCGAATGCCTCTGCCAATACGTTCGGAGCCGTTATGTTCGTCATGACGCTCGGAATCATCTTCGGAATCGTATTCCTCATCGTCGCAGGCAAACCGCTCATGCTCGGATACGCGAAGCAGGAGAAAAAGGGAACGTGGGGATTCGTCTTCAATTCATGCTTCATGCTCGCAATGTTCGCGGTATTTGTTCCGGCATACTTTGTGCAGGGACCGGTACATCTGCTCACTTTCGTATCGGCAATGCTCATTTCGCTGCTGATAACTTTCCTCGCGAAGAAGACAGGACAGAAATGGCTCGGCCAGTTCAATCTCGCTTTCTGCCTGATCATCGGCATGTGTCTCTCCGTGCTCTTCGCAAGGCTATTCTCATAAGGAGGATCAACTGGTAATGGATAACACAAAGAACACTGCTATAGATCCGTTTGTAAACTGGGCTCACAGTTTCGGGCGCATCTTTTCACTGGTGATCGTCATCTACATGTTCGCGATGCCGACGATCTACTGCGCAATACATGACTGTTTCCCGAGCGTCAAGGACGTTGTGGCCGGCACTCTGCCGATTGCGATGATGATGTGGCCCGGCGCTCTCTCGGAGTGCCTCAGCTACTCTCCGATCCTCGGATCCAGCTCATATCTCTCGTTCGTGACCGGAAATGTCATGAACCTCAAACTGCCCTGCGCGATCAATGCCCAGAAGATGGTCGACGCGCAGCCCAACACCCCGAGAGGCGACGCGGCATGTCTGCTTGCAAACAGCATATCCTCCATAACCACGATGCTGATCATCGTCCTCGGAATGATCCTCATGATCCCGCTGCGTCCTGTACTGCAGTCTCCGTTCTTCGCGACTGCCGCGACGTACATGCTGCCCGCCATCTTCGGATGCCTGGTCCTCGGATTCCTCACTCAGGATAAGAGGGGCACATGGATCAAGAACAAACTGCTCATCCCGGTCCCGTCCGTCATTATGGCGGTCGTCCTCTACCTGACATGGAAGATGGCGTTCCAGATGCAGGGCGTGATGGTCATCATATCCATCGTCATCAGCATCATCTTTGCGAGGATACTGTGGAAGTCCGGAGTTGTGAAAGTTGTAAAGGGACCGGAGGGAACACCGGTCGACTGATCGGAACAATAATACACAGACAATCGCCAAACAGTTTAGAAGGTCATTTATTACACCTATTTGCTGAAAAAACCTATATCTGACCAGTAAGGACACAGCAAAGAAGACCTCGGTACGGATCGGACTTTGCATGAGAAGTCCGGTCCGTATGTCTTTTATCAAAAAAGTTATAACAAGGAGAAAATATCATGATCGACAGAATCAAAAAATACCTCGATGAAAAGCGCACCTATTTCGCCGAAATAAGCGAGAAGATCTGGGCCACCCCGGAACTTGCCTACGGCGAATACAAGTCATATATCGTTCTTGTCGAGGCGCTGAGAGAGCAGGGATTTGAAGTCGAGACCGGGATATGCGGGATCCCGACAGCATTCCGCGCCGTGTGGGGAAAAGGCAAGCCGGTCGTCGGATATCTCGCGGAGTATGACGCCCTGCCGGGACTGAGCCAGGAGAAATGCAATCCGGTCCACACACCCATAGTGGACGGAGGACCCGGACACGGATGCGGACACAACTGCCTCGGAACATGCTGCGCCGCAGCGGCCTGCGCGGCAAAACAGATGATGGAGGAGGACGGCCTTGAGGGAACGCTCATCGTTTACGGCTGCCCCGCCGAGGAACAGGGATGCGGAAAGGCGTTCATGACGAGAGACGGCGTATTCGATGAACTCGACATCGCTTTCGCACCCCATCCGTCGCCGTTCAACGTCGTTCTCGGAGATTCCATGACCGCAAACATCCAGGCGATCTTCAGATTCAAGGGTATCCCCGCGCACGCGGCGGCGATGCCGGAAAACGGAAGAAGCGCGCTTGACGGAGCCGATCTCATGATCATGGGAACGCAGTTCCTGAGAGAGCATGTCAACTCGGAAGCAAGAATACACTATGCGTATCTCGACGTCGGAGGCACGGCCCCGAACGTCGTGCAGGCAAGCGCGGCGCTGCTCTACTACATGCGCGCCCCGAAGGTCGATCAGGTACAGGACATCTTCGCAAGAATGATCAACATAGCCAAGGGAGCTGCGCTCATGACCGGGACCGAGATGGAGTACACCATCGAGTCCGGAATGAGAGAAGTTATTCCGAACGACGTGCTCGGAAATCTCGTAGCGGAGTGCTGGGCTGAGGCAGGACCGATACCGTATTCCGAGGAGGCCTGGGAAATAGCGAGAAAGATGGCTCCTGCGGTGGGTATGGATCCCGCCGACCCGAATATCCTCGACACGGGCGTTCCCGTATACCGTCCCACCGGCAAATGCATGGCGGGTTCTTCGGACGTCGGCGACGTCTCGGTCAAGATACCGACTGTCATGGTGATGACGGGCGGAGAGCTGAGAGCTACCCCGGGACATTCATGGCAGCTTGTCGCCCAGAGCGGAACGAGACTCATGCAGGACGCCATGCTCCACGGCTCGGCCATTCTCGCCGACGCGACGATGAAGGTCATAGCCGATCCGTCCATAGCCGAGAAGGCAAAGGAAGAACTGATGGGCAGGACGGGATGCAAATATGAATGTCTGATCCCCGACGAGATCGCCCCTCCTATAGATAAGGGTATGTGAGGATAAGACGATGTCAAAGTGTTACGGTGAGCTCGGCATAGTGGCCATAGGAACAGGGCTCGCATGCGACACCGACGTTCATGATTTTCACCGGCTTCTGCATCCGGATCTGCTCATAAGCACATCGGGAAGACTCATCGAGGGAATATCCCTCGATGAGCAGAAAGCCGCAAGGTACAAGATAAACGGGTTCTTCAGCGAATACAAAGTGCTGAAGGAGAGGTTCGGGAAAGACGCCTCCACGCTGATGAGGCTCAGAGCCTGCCTGTTTTCATGCACGTCGGCAAGCCTTGCGGGGCCGATGGGATATGACCAGGAACTCTGCCGGGAGATAGAGGAGGTGTCCGGATGCGAACACGGCCTCACGACCACGACCGCCGTGCTTGCGGCGTTCAGAACGATGGGCGTCAGGGGACTGAGTATAGTGACGCCCTATCCCGATGAGGTTGCCGACCAGGAGAGGATCTATTTTGAACAGGCCGGATTTCCGTGCGTGAACATAAACAATCTGCCGTCTCCGGACGTCATAAACCCGTTCTGGATAATGCATCAGGATCCGGAATTCATAAAACGGTTTGCCATAGAGCATTTCGATGAGCGGGCCGACTGCCTCTTCCTGAGCTGCACGGGGCTGTGCGTGCTGGACATCATAAAGCCGCTCGAGGATGAGCTCGGCGTTCCGGTACTCACCAGCAATCAGTGCGCGGCGTGGTATATAGGAGAGATCCTGGATGCGATACGGCCGGGGAATGCCGCGCAGTACGGATGTCTTTTCGACCACAGACTCAGCTGATCACGGAGGAAGCAGGCCATGGATAAGAAAGACCGCAGGATAGTGTGCATAGGAATGGGGTTTCTGATGGAGGAGATCCGCGACAACTATGCCGGTTACCTCGGTGAATACCTCAAGGACAATATGATCGCCACGACTCTTGACGAAGGCGATCTCGAAAGAAAAAGAAAGGTGTTTCCGTTTGAAGTCCGCCTGGGGGACAACCCGGGCGCGCTGAGAGATCTGGAACCCACGATGATACTGTTCGCTCCTCCCCCTAAGGTTGCTGCAGACCTCACGGAATCGGATCTTCTGCCTTACTACAGAGAGTGCAGGGAGAAAGGGAAAAGACTGCCGATGCTGGTAGTCTTTCCCCCGGTTCCGGCGGGCAGATACTATCTGGAGACGCTCGGAAACGACGTGGAGATCCTCAACGCGCTTCCCAATCCCGTAATCAGGATATGCGGGAAGAAATACAAGGGCGAGGGCGTCAATTTCCTGACTTTTCCCGACGGCGCTGCATGGACGGATGAGGACATTGCGGAAGTCACCGAATTCTTCACTCCAACCGGCAGACCGATGAAGTTCTCGCCCGGGCAGACCATGACAGCCCTGGGCGCCGGAGCGGTGGTGAACCCGCTGTCGATGTTCGCATATACGATCCGTGACGCATGGAAGGAATGCGGATGCGGGTGCAGCGACAACGATGTCGCGGAAGCCATGAGAGCGGGTCTTGAGAAGATAGCCGGGATTGTCCCGAAGGAAGACGCTCCGCGCGGAAAGATCTTTGACAGAGACAGAACGGCTTTTCTCGACAGCACGGTCAGAGGATTTTTCGAAGGACTTCTGGAATTCCTTACGGAAAACGGATTCGACCGGGAGACAGCGGAAAACTATCTGTATCCATTCGGGGACACCTATCTGCACAGCTACATGCGGGAGACCCGCGAGACGATCGAGACAAAGAGAAAGGGACAGGCCACAAAGGGCGGTGTCGTCGAGCTTGCGGTCAATCTGTATCTGGAAAAGATGGAAGACTATCTGCGCGAGGCTGCAGGATCCGCTTACTGCGGAGTCATCCCTGCAGGACACATGAACAAAGTAAGACAGTTTGCCTATGAGAGCGCTGCGGCGGTAAAGGCGCATACGTCGCATATGAGCTGAGAGCGCGGGATAAGGAGGACAAATGGAAGAGAACATTCTGACGGAAGAAGAGAAGAGAGAAACGGCGATGATGCGCGCGCTGTCCAGACAGCGTGCGGAGTACATCTACTATATCCTCAAAGGCGCGAAGGACATGGGGATCGATTACCATGAATTCGCGAGGAAAGGACTGATCGAACAGGGCGTGCTCCGGGCCGAAAGACTTGTTAAAGGCAAGACGTTCAAAACGGTCAGAGACTTCTTTGACGCTGCCGCCCCCGAGAAAATGCGAAAGGCGTTCATGATGAGGGGCGAGTATATCGGGGACAAACTGCAGGTGCACTGCGGATACTGTCCTCTCGTTGAAGCCTGGGAGAATCTGGGACTGCCTGCCGACGAGGTAAGAGACCTGTGCGAGGTCATCATGTCCGGAGACATGCAGAGCTACAATTCGATGCCCGGCATCCACTGCGAGTGGATACATTCGCTTGCGCACGGGGACGGTGAGTGCATGTTTGAGTACACCATGCGCGACGAACCGGACGGAGATATTGATCCCGGAGAAGTCATAAAACCAAAACAGGACAGACCATGTGAAGCAAAAAGACCGGAGTGGTAAAGACAGAAACCGCAAACGGATATTGGAGGAATTTAAAAATGAGCGCAGAGATAAGAAGAGAAATAACACTCGATGAGAACGGAACCGAAGAAGGATTTCTTCATACAGCAAACGGACGGATATGGTACAGGATATCCGGAAAAGACAAGAAGGGGACACCGATGCTCTGCCTTCACGGAGGACCGGCCTACGGCCATTATTATATGGAACCTGTAGAGGGGTTCAGCGACGAGAGACCGGTGATCCAATACGACCAGCTCGGCTGCGGAGATTCCGACAGACCGGATGCTCCGGATCTCTGGAGCACGGATTATTTTGCCGATGAGCTTGGAGACGTCATATCCGCGCTGGGCCTTAAGGACTTTATCCTGATGGGTCATTCCTGGGGCGCGATGCTCGCAATGTACTACATGGTGAACAGAACGCAGAACGGGATCAGGGCGGCGGTCCTGTCCAGCCCGATCGCGTCGTTCAGCGAGATGGGCAGGAATATGGTGGAACTCATCAAAGAGCTGCCTGCCGAGATAGCGGAAGCTGTCTTAAAGGGCGAAGAGGCGGGCGATTACACATCGGAACTGTTCGCCAAGGGCAAGGACATGATCTTCGGAAAATATATATGCAGGATACCTCCGCAGGAATGGCCGATGTCACTTGTGAGATCCATGACGGAGATGGGACAGCAGGTCTACATGACCATGTGGGGAATGAAGATGATCAACTGCACCGGCGTTGCCAAAGACTTTGACGTTTCAGGGCAGCTCGGGGAAATAAAGGCCCCGGTACTGCTGACATGCGGGGAATATGACTACTGTACTCCCAGCGCATGCGAAGCCTACCGCGCAGCCATGCCTGACGCAGAACTGGCCGTAGTGGCGGATGCAGCGCACCACCATCTTCTTGAACAGCCCGAAGCATACTGCAAAGCAGTGAAAGAGTGGATCGGGAAGAGGGAGATCTGAACGGACACTGTGCAAATTGACCGCTCCAAAATGGTATAATATCTCTAACCGTATGACAGACACGGGGGGTGATCATCTGAACAGAACGACAAAAAAGGTCAGTGACTGGCAGGAACTCCTGAGAACGGTATCATTGAGAGCCGAAGACAACGGTTTTCTCAATACATATATCCTCGGCGAGCTGGGCAGCCGCGTACATTGCCATACGCTGTGGTCCGGGATCGATATCATTGCAAATGACGTATGGGACAAGGATCTGCGGCCGCCCGTGATCCATATGGGTCACTTTATCACGCTCAACTACTGTATCAGCGGAAGATGCGAGGGAAAGATCGTCGGAAGCGACCGCTATGTGTACGTAGGCGGGGGAATGGTCTGCATAGACAATCACGGACAGAAAGAAGGGTACCATTACCCTTCGGGCCGGTTTGAAGGCGTTGAATTCGTGTTCGATACGAACGTCCTCCGGAGAGAAATGCCCGAAGCGCTGACGGATATAGGCTTCAGCCTCGGACGGATCGAAGAGATACTGGCGGAGAACAACGGGACGTTTCTGGCCGCGACCACCGATGAGATGAATGCGCTTGTGGCAACAGTGTACGGAAAGCTGAGAGATGCGGATACCGCTCCGGCAGAACTCAAATACTATGCAATAAGACTCATATATGAGCTCATGATCATGGGACATATAAAAGCAAATCCTCTGACGTTTGTCACAAGGGGACAGAGAGAGATAGCCACCGAGGTCGAAAAACTGATCACGGAGGATCTCTCGAAACGGTATTCTGTGTCCGAACTTGCGGAGAGATACGGGATAAGCGATTCCACGCTTAAAAAGTATTTCAGACTGGTGTTCGGCGAGAATATCTCCGACTATCTCATGGCGAGAAGAATGAACGAGGCCAAGAAACTGCTTGTCGGGACAACGATGGACATAGGAGAGATAGCGGAGTCAGTCGGATATATCAATCAGGGGAAATTCGGGAAAGCCTTCAGGAACTGTACCGGAGTCACACCTCTGGAATACAGGAGACAGAGATACAGGACTGCAGGGTCCGCGACCTGACGGTTCCAGCAGGATCCCGGGGATCGTATCGATCAAGGAGAAAACAAAAGTGTATGATTTTCTGATAAAAGGCGGACTTGTCGTTGACGGGACCGGCGAGAAAAAGCCGGAAAAACTGGATGTAGCCGTGAGCGGCGGAAAAATAGCGAAGATTGCACCGTCGATAGATGCCGGTGATGCGAAGGTCTACAGGGCGGACGGACTGACCGTTTCTCCCGGATTCTTTGACAATCACTCACACGGGGATCTGGCTTTCCTTCTCGGGACAAGCGCCAGAAACTACCTCGAACAGGGTATAACCTGCGAGATAGACGGGCAGTGCGGACAGTCGCTCGTCCCGTATTATCCCGGAGCATTTGAAAACAACTCCATGTTCACGGGAGGGATAGTGCCTGCGGATGAGATGAAGGAAGTCTGCAGGAACTTTAAGTCGTATTTTGAATATATGGATACGATGGCTCTTCCCACAAATATGGCTCATCTGATCGGGCACGGAGAGGTGCGGGCGAAGGTTATGGGATTTTCGCCTGAAGAACCGACTCCGGAGCAGCTCGATGAGATGAAGTCGATCGTCGCGGAGGCGATGGAGAGCGGCTGTGTCGGTATGTCGACGGGTCTTATCTATCCGCCCTCCGTATACGGAAAAACGGATGAGCTGGTCGAACTGTGCAAAGTCGTGGCAAAGTACGGCGGGATATACGCGACTCACATAAGAGGTGAGGGAGATACGCTCATCGAAGCTGTCACAGAGGCTCTGACCATAGGAGAAAGAGCCGGATGCGCGGTGCATATCTCACATCTCAAAGTTACGGGCAGGCACAACAAAGGCCTATCCGAAAAGGTGCTTGAGCTCATCGACGAAGCGGGTGAGCGCGGAATTCAGGTGACGTCGGATCAGTATCCGTTCACAGCCGGATTCACCGGACTCACCGCGGCATTTCCGCCGCAGTACATGCATGAGGGCATGATCGCGTTCATAGATAAGGTCGAAGCTTCGGACGAATTCAGAAAGGAAGTCATCGAAACTGTAAAAGCCGGATACGAAGGTGAGAATTTCTTCAGGGACAGCGGCTTCGACGGAAGCCTTATAGTGGTTTGCGGAGCTACCCCGCAGTATGTCGGAAAGACTATTCAGGAGATCGCGGATGACGAGGGCAAAGACCCGTACGACACCGCGCTGGATATAATGATCGCCAACAGGGGTGTGGTCGGCATGGCTTTCTTCCACCAGAACGACGAGGACATGATGCGCATACTGAGCCATCCGCGCATCGCTGCGGGATGCGACTGGAGCCATATAATACAGGACTATACTCCGGAATCGATAGGCGGAGCTCATCCGAGAGGAGTTTCCACTCTGCCGAGACACCTGCAGCTGGTGAGAGACAATGACCTCATGCCGGTGGAAAAAGCGATCCACAGGATCACGGGAATGCCTGCGGCTATAGCGGGACTGGAGAATGTGGGTCTTCTGAAAGAGGGGTATGACGCCAACATCTGCGTATTCGACTGGGAGACAATCGGTGCCGCGAACGACTATATCCATCCGTTCATCCCCAATACGGGCATCAGATACGTATTTGTCAACGGCGAGCTTGCCGCTGAAGACGGACACATAACCGGAGTTAAGGCGGGAAAGTGTCTGAGACACACCAGACCGACATGTTATCCGTGATCAGCATATCCGCAAAATGCGGTTTATGTATAAATCGGAGAGAGTTTTATGGAATTATCTAAAAAATACAAAAAAATAATAAGGAAGATGGCGGAAGAGCGTTTTCCCGGAGAGGCTGAAGATATCGTCGAAAAGGCTGCGCTTCAGTACGAGGAGTTCTGGAAAGTGACGCCCGACATCGGCGGCTCCGAGAACAGACAGTTCAAGGATCTGGATTTTCTCATCGCCTTCTTTTCGTTCTATGAGGCGTGCGGGCACAGGATAGGAGTCCAGGAGCTCGACGATTTCACATACGAGGCGATGATAAAAGACATTGAAGCAGCGAGCGCCGTCATGGGCTGGGACAAGCCTATGATGAAGCCCATGATCACAAAAATGTATACGGAATACATAGAGCAGATAAACGATCATGTGGCAAAAGGCGAATGGGGTAATACATGGCGCATCGAGATGAATCCCGAGGGACATAAAGAGGGATTTGCCATCCACACGCGCATGTGTCCCAACGTCGACTTCTGCAGGGCTCACGGTTATGAGGATTTCCTACCGCATGTGTGCAAACAGGACTACAGGATCGCAGAGGCCATGAACGGGATCCTGATCAGAAACCATACGATCCCTCTCGGCAGCGATTACTGCGACTGGTGGTATTTCGGAAACAATGAAGAACTTCCGGAAGAAGCAAAGGAAAGGCTCGCGCGCAATGTCTGAGACTGCCATACAGACAGCGCTTTTCCGGCCCGCCGGATCCGGCGGGCCGGAAGCATTTAAGGAGATGAGATCTCCTGCAAGCGGGCATATTTTTTGCACATAGGTTAGAGTGCTTTTACTCTGAGGAGAAAATATAATGGGAAAAAGAAACTACTACTATATCGTCATCGTTGTCTGCGCGTGCGCGATGGCTGCGGCTTCAAACGGCATTTTTAATCTGCTGGCGGTACTGTACGCTCCCATAGCGGGCGCTTTCGGCGTCGGCATAGGGAGCACGAACATGTACTATACCATAGCGCTGCTCACGTGCGGCTTCGGAGGACCCGTGGCGGTAAAGCTGATGCGGAAGATCAGTTTCAGGGTCCTTCTCGGTGCGGGAACGGCGCTGAGCGTTCTCTCATTCGTGCTGCTCAGCAGGATCACGGCGCTGTGGCAGCTGTATATTCTCGCGTTCACCCAGGGCCTGGGGTCCGCCGCCTTCGGAGCAGTCGTTCTTGTCATAGTGATCAACAGCTGGTTCAGGAAGCGGGTCGGTCTTGTGATGGGGATCATGACAAGTTCTATGGGGTTGCTCGGGACGGTATTCAGCCCGGTGCTCAATTCCGTGACGGTGAACAGAGGATGGCGGGCGGCGTTCATGACGCTTGCGATACTGACCCTGTGCCTGTGTCTTCCGGGTGTCATTTTTTTAAGAAGAACTCCCGCCGAAGCGGGGATGACGGCTTTCGGAGACAGCGGCGTGAACTCTGCTGCTTCCGAAGTGCGCGCGGACAGAGCGGAAGGGCAGAAAGCAAAGATATTCACCGCTCCGTTTATCCTGTTCATGATCGCTTGCCTCATGTTTGTCTATGCGTCGAGCGTGCCGGGACATCTCTCGAAATACGCCGTAGATCACGGATTCACCTCCGCAGAAGGCGCGGCGTTTGTATCGGTCGCTATGGTGGGAAATGTGCTCTCGAAGCTGTCAATCGGGATCATATCGGATAAATTCGGAGCAAAGAGAGCCATGACACTGTTCCTCTGCATAACCATGCTCGGACTGGCCGGGCTCGTGTTCCTCACTCCGGGCAGAACGGTGATGTCCGTTCTGGCATTCATGTGCGGATGCGCATTTTCGATCACAGCGACCGGAATGCCGCTCGCAAGCAAGGATCTGTTCAGACCGGAAGCATATATGGATTCTTATTCGATCCTTTCCGTCGTGGGTATGGTGGGCAGCGCGGCTTCAATGACAGTGATCGGATTTATATACGACTCGTTTGGATCATACACTGTTCCGCTGGGGATAGTGCTGCTGTTCGACCTGGGCGGACTGCTGCTGCTCTATGCAGCATACGCGAGAAGGGCTAAGGAAAACTGAAGATATCAGGACAACAGTGCAAAAAGAAAGAAGGGTCTGCCGAGGCAGACCCTTCTTTATGGAATAAACTGTTATTCTGCGATATTTCTCACGATACCGGAGAAGAGGACCGAACCGTCCTGACCCGTGACCACGAACATGAACGGGCGGTCGAAAACGAGATCGATCTCGTCTTCGGGAAGCGCGGCTCCTTCTGTCAGCGCCAGTTCGGTATATGCTGCCGCGGTGACGCCGTTCTCGTCGATCTCCACCATCGCGGCGTGATTGGCGGTGCTGAGATACAGTTCATCGAAATCGTCCGTTAGCGGTGAAAAATCCGACAGCCCGGGATCCAGAACATCGGTGATACCGAGTTTCTTTATCGTTTCGAGAAGATCCGATTTTTCCGAGACGCTGAATTTCGGAAGAGACAGGTTGACGAGAGGGAAGGACCATGAGTTCCCGTTCATCTCGGGATCCGCGGCTGTGAGGACCTCCGGATCTTCAGCAAGCGCATTGACGTCCACGCCGTCCTTCGGCAGATAGAAAAACATCGATCCGCTGTCTGTCAGGCCGAGTTCTACGGCGGTAAACTGATCCGCGTTATACACTCTCATCATGCTGGTCATATGCATCATATCGACAGCGGTGTCGCTGAGCGTGCCGTGGAATGTCTCCTGAGTTGTGCTGTTTTCAGGGAACTTGTTGACCCACTGGGCTTTGTAGTAGATAGTGGACACGATCGACATTACCGTTGACGGATCCAGTTTCATATCCTTCACGTACTCCGTGAGCAGACCGTTTGTGTTTCTGTCGGTCCAACTTCTGAGAGCCTCGTCCATAGCCTCGCTTCCGGGAACTCCGCTGAAGGAGGATGCGTAGTACTGACTGGCCAGACGCGACATGGTGTCCGTATTGTATTCGACTCCGTCCCTGAGCCAGATCGAATTCGCGAGGATGCTCTTGAGCATCGGGGTATCGGCGTAATTGCCCTCCCACAATGCCTTGACGTCTTTTCTCAAGGAGGCAATGTCCGGCGCCCCAAGCATATCCAGGATCTGCTGCCTCGAGTCGCCGTCGGTCACTTCGGCCAGCATTGCAAACGCGATGTATACATTCAGCGGCGAGCAGACGGTGTTTTCGTCTTCGGATACGAGCATCAGCTGCATGAGGTCGCTGTAGTACTGCGTCATTCCGCCTCTGAGCAGGCTGGCTGCCGCTGTCTCTTCTCTGTGCGCCTGGAACCACTCCCAATGTTCGTCGCTCTCCATGAATTTCTGCGGCGTGAGATTCACGGCGGTCGGGGCGGGATACTGTGCAGTGACTGCGACTATACCTCCGGGGTAGGTCTCGGGACCGATCCCGGCTCTGCCTTTAAAGAACCTGACGCCCGCGAACGTCCCTATGACCAGCGCCGCGCATGCGGCGAGGGCGGCCCATCTTATCCATATCGGCTTTTTCTTAACTTTTCCGTCTCTTGCAGAGATGACTTTTTCGTCGTCGATATTCTGCAGAGCTTCAAATAATTCTTCTTTTTTCATAGGTCATATCCTCTGTCAGTAAGATAATCTCTGAGCTGTTTGCGGACTCTGTTCAGCGTAACGGAGACGTTGTTCTCGCTCAATCCGAGTCGTTCCGCGATATCTCCTATGCTGTCCGCGTACCAGTAGCGTAGGATAAACATCCTCTGTTTTGTTTCGGGAAGCGATGACAGGAAGAGATCGATGTCCCCCGTAAGATCGCCTGTGTTTATGACGTTTGCAGGATCATCTCCGCCGGACACGCAGTCGGCAAGCTCATCCAGCACAAGATCGATGTTGCTCCCGCCTCTTTTTTCACGGTGCAGTTTTTTATAAAGGTTAAAGGCAAGATTTCTCGTTATTCTGCCGAGAAAAGCGGCCAGAAGAACAGGCCTGTGAGGAGGCATCGAATTCCAGGCACCTAACCATGTGTCGTTCACGCATTCCTCCGTCTCCTGTCTGTCGGCAAGTATGTTGTAGGCGATGGAGCCGCAGTAGGCTCCGTATTTGCCGGATGACTCGTCGATCGCTCTTTCGTCCCTTGCCCAGTACAGTCCAACGATCTGCGCATCTTCCATGTTGATCGCCCCCTTTCACCTATATACACAACATTTCAGACAATATCTTACAAACAATAAAAATATTATACGGCAGAAAAGGGTAAACAATAATAATAAACATCCACCGGCTTGGTGGATGTTTATTACTCTTTATATGCTGGGCCGATTGCAGGCACAAACACCCAAGGGCCTGACCGATTTCGGCCTTGCCTGCGGGTGTTTATGTTTGGCCAGAATGACCTTGGAAGGGAAATAATGAAAAAACTCTTTTTAACTGAACAGGTAACCGATCAGAAAGCCAGATCAAAGAGATGAATGATATCCTCTTTATACAACTGGACAAATCCGCCGCCCGCGACATTCTTTGATGCTTTTTCAGCCATTATCTCAAACTTGGATTTGTCTTCCACGCCTATGGCTCTGAGATTTGCCGGCATCTTCATTGTCTCGAAGAAGAACTCGGCGGTTTTGTCTATGGCGATTTTTGCAGCGACATCGTCGTCATCTTCAACGACACCCCATACGTTTCTTGCATAAGTTGCAAAGGCGGCCGCTTTGGACGGATCCTTCTCGAGAACAAGCTTCATCCATGGCGGTGTGAGGATCGCGAGGCCTTCGCCGTGAGTCGCGCCGTAGAACACGGACAGTTCGTGCTCGATCGGATGTACATTCCACGGAATCGGCGCTCCTAGCTTGATAAGACCGTTGATTGCGAGGCTTCCGGCCCACATCAGGTTGGCACGCGCGTCATAATCTTTAGGATTGGCAAGAGCCTTGGGACCGTTCTCGATGCAGGTCTTGAGAATGGCTTCAGCCAGTCTCGCCTGGATGACGGCACCCGGAACATCGGTGAAATAGTTCTCAAGGGTATGGCTCATCATATCTGCAGTTCCGGCAGAGGTCTGTCTAGGTGACACTGTAAATGTGTATTCCGGATCCATGATGGACATTTTCGGGAGCATGAACGGTGAGTGTGTGACGATCTTCTCAAATATGGCGTCATTCGAGATAACGGCGCCGGCATCCATCTCGGAACCGGTCGCGGCCAGTGTGAGCACCGTATAGATAGGAAGTGCGCCTTTGATGAGTGAACCGTTGGTCACTAGGTCCCAGGCGTCTCCGTCGTAAAGAGCTCCTGCCGCAATTACTTTGGCACAGTCTATGGATGAGCCGCCGCCAACTGCAAGGACCATATCTATATTGTTGGCTTTGCAGATCTCCACACCGGCATAGACGGATTGGATCTTCGGATTGGGCTCCACTCCACCGAGCTCGAATACCTCCAATCCTGCTGATTTTAGGATTGCGATAGCACGGTCATAAAGACCGGAGCGTTTGATACTGCCCCCGCCATAGACCATCAGTACTTTTTTTCCGCTTTGGGTCAATTCGGTGAGATGGGAAACCTGACCGCATCCGAAATGGATAACAGTCGGAATGTAATAAGTAAAGTTAAGCATGATACTCCTCCTAATCATACAAATAAATGTTGATCTGCCACGGAGGAATAATTAACTGTTTAGATGACCTGGGCTATGTCGTATTTGACATGAGCTCTGTTCAAAGCATCCGCCCACTGAGGCGAGAGCTCCCGGTCCGTAATGAGATTTGTGAGCGCTGAGAGCGGTGAAGTGACTACAAATGAAGAGTTGTCGAATTTTGTATAGTCTGCTATTAAGTATGAGGAATCAACTGCGGAAGAGATTATGTGCCTGCGCATATTGGAAATTTCCTCGCGTGAATCGCTGAGACCTCTTCTCAGATCGAGATATTGACAGGAAAGGAAAGCTTTGTCCACATTGTGGGAGTTTACGTCGTCGACAGCATGTGCTCCGAAAAATCCGAGTTCGGAATGGTTGTAGACTCCGCCGGTTGTAACAAGATTGATGTTCTTATAGTTCTGCAGACTCTGTATTACCAGGATCGAATTTGTAAATACGGTCAGCGGCATTTCCTTAATGTAATCGCATAAATAATAAACGGATGTGGAATGATCTAAAAATATGGAGTCGTGAGGAGAAATATACTGACATGCGATCCTGGCCATCGCGCGTTTGTTCTCCACCATGACGTTGAGCTTGTCGGAAGCGGGAACGCTTGTTTCAACCTTCTGCTTGAGAACAGCCCCGCCGAAAGTCTTGGTTATTGAACCCTGGCTGCTGAGTTCCTCGAAATCTCTTCGGACAGTTTCTGTGCTCACACCGAAGATATCCGCGATCTCTTTGACTGTGACTGATTTCCTGGAGGAGATGATGTCCAGTATCTGTGTTCTTCTGTCTGCAACTAACATGATGACCTCCTTTTGTGGTTTAGCTGTAATTATTATAGCATAAAACCCCTAATATACAACACAAAACCACACAAAAGCACACGATTAGTCATAATCAACAACAAAAACCACATTGAATATTGCATACATCCAAAAAACAACATAAAACCACAAACTATATTGACAATACCACACAAAACAATAAATAATGAAGATGCCACGGAGGAAAAACAACAAAAAACAAAGAATTTCAATGATATTGATGGAGGTTATTGAAATGAAAAAAGTATTTGCAGTTCTTTTAACACTGGCACTTGTTTTCAGTATGGCTGCATGTGGAAGTGGCAGCCAGGAACCCGCTCCGGCGCCTGCCAGCAGTGGAGGCGGTGAGACGGTAGAGGCAGATCCGTTTTATGATGCGCATTATAAGATCGCGTATGTAAACCTGGGAGCGTCATCGGATATCTTCCAGATCTGCGCGACGAGAATCCAGAATAATGCTGCGGCTATGGGAATGACTGCAGATATTTATTTCTGTGATGGAGATGCTGCCAAATACATCGATACTGTCGACACACTTATCAACCAGAAGTATGACGGACTGATCCTTTCACACGGTAAAGGTGAATTCTCACTGGATATCGCGAAGAAGGTAAGAGCTGCAGGAATACAGCTTGTCGAGTTTGATACATATCTTGTGGATGAAAACGGAAATGCCGCTACGGTAGAAGGCGTAACATCCTGCTATCAGGGCGACGGCGCAATGGTCGATCTTCTCCTCAATTATGTCTGCTATGAACTGTTCCCTGAAAAAGTGAAAGCAGGCGAGCCTGTCAGAATGCTTGAAGCGATGATGTATCTCTCCGAATATGATCCGTTCGGACCGCGTACACACGCTTATGAGAAATGGGAGGAAGAGGGTCTTATCACAACAGTTGAGCAGGTTGCTCCGACATCCGTACCTGAAGGTGAGACAACACTGCCTGCTATCCTCGGCGCAGCTCTTGCCAAGTATCCGGTAGGCTCGGTAGACGCTATCTTCTGCGGATATGACGCATTTGCAAGAGGATGCTATGTAGCCCTTAAAGATGCAGGCAGAACAGATATCCCGCTCGTAACGGTTGATATCGCGAACTCTGATATCGCAAACATGCTTGATGGAAACGAGGTTTGGAAAGCCTGCGCGACAGTCAGCTTCGATCAGGTCGGCGATCAGCTCTTCAAGATCCTCGCAATGAAGCTGCACGGCGACGAAATGGATGAACCGGTTTACTACATGAATCCGTCTCTCATCACAGCGGATATGCTTGACGACAAGGCAAACGTTCTGAATCTTGATCAGTATGTTCCCGGATACGGTGATTCCACGGCCCATACACCGGATTGGATGAGCAAATATCTTGGCTAAGATATATTAGAATTAACGTTAATGCCGACATATGTTTATGTCGGCATTAACAGTAATAAGGCAAAAGTGAAAGGAGATTCGTTTTGAAACTTGAAGTAAAGAATCTGTCAATGGAATTTCCTGGAGTCAAGGCCCTGCAGAACGTTGATTTCGAAGTCGAGACCGGCGAAATCAGAGCAGTGGTAGGGGCGAACGGAGCGGGCAAATCAACGCTGATGAAAGTGCTCGCCGGAGCAAACCCCGGTTATACAGGCGAAATCTTTATAGACGGAAAACCCGTTGAGATCAGAACTCCTGCACAGGCTAAGGAACTCGGAATAGAGATCGTTTATCAGGAAGTCGATACGGCGCTTATTCCGACTTTATCAGTTGCCGAAAACATCATGATGAACTACCTGATCAGCGGCATGGAAAAGAAAGTCATAGTAGACTGGCCAAAACTGAAACAGGAAGCGAGAGAATCCCTAAGCAGACTGGGTCTGGACATAGATGTTGACACAAGAGTCAATCAGCTGCCTCTGGCACAGAAACAGATGGTCCTCATAGCCAGGGCGGTGAGGGAACACTGTAATTTCCTTCTTCTGGATGAACCTACTGCTCCGTTGAGTCTCAGTGAGACTCAGACCCTTTTCGAGATGATCAGACGCCTTATGGAAAATGAACAGATCTGTATTATCTTTATTTCCCACAGGCTGCAGGAGATCACCGAGATATGCGAGACGCTTACCGTCATGAGAAATGGAAAGATCGTCGATAACAGACCGATCACCCCCGAAGTGACGATCCAGCAGATAGTTGAGACGATGCTCGGAAGAAAATACGACGATGTGTTCGAGCATGCAGATCATGAGGTCGGAGAAGAACTATTCAGAGTCGAGGACCTCAGCGATACGGAAAACAAGGTGCACAATGTTTCGTTCCATATTGGTAAAGGGGAGATAGTCGGTATAGCAGGCCTTGTCGGCGCCGGGAAGAGCGAGCTCTGCAAACTCCTTTTCGGAGCTACAAAGAGAAGTTCCGGCAAGATCTTCTATCACGGACAGGAACTGAAAATCGTTAATACGACCGATGCCGTTAAAAACGGGTTCAGTCTGGTTCCCGAAGAGCGCCGGAAGGAAGGCGTACTTGTCAATGAAACGGTCGAATTCAATATCGTCTCAGCATGCCTCGGAAGATTGAGTACAAAGCTGGGGTTCCTCAGGCCGAAAGAGCAGAACAGAGTTGCACTGAAATATATAGAATTGCTCGGAGTTAAAACTCCTTCAGAAAAACAGCTCGTTGCGAACCTGTCAGGAGGAAATCAGCAGAAAGTCGCGGTTGCGAAGTGGCTGGCTGCCGAATCAGATGTGTATATATTCGACGAGCCCACTAAAGGAATCGACGTCGGTGCAAAGGGAGAGATATTCGCGCTTATACAGAAGATAGCGTCTGAGGGAAAATGCGTAATTTATGTCAGCTGCGAGACCCAGGAGATACTGTCCATTACGGACAGAACATATGTTATGTACAGCGGAAGGATCCAGAAGGAGCTGGTGACATCCAGGACAAATGAAGAAGAGATCACATACTATGCAACCGGAGGTACAGACTAATGAGTGATACAAAAGAAATTAGTTCTTCCAATCCACTGAAAAGAAGAAAGAAGTTCAAGGTCAGCGACTATACCGCCTTGTTCGCGATCGTTGTCCTTTTGATCGTGTTCTCAGTACTGAGACCGGAAAACTTCCCGACACGGACTAACATGGTAACGATCTTAAGGTCGATTTCCGTAACTACAGTTCTGGCATCAGGTCTGACGTTCACGATGTCGATCGGCGGACTTGACCTCTCGGCAGGTAATATGGCGTCGATGAGCGGATATTTCTGCGCGAGCTTCATCCTCTGGTACGGTATGAATCAGTACCTTGCAATAGGACTGACGATAATACTAACCATGATGCTCACTCTCATAACAATGTTCCTGATCATCAAATGCCATATCCCAGAACTTCTAGCGACATGCGCGATGATGTTCTTCCTGGAAGGTCTCGGACTTACATATGCAGGCGGATCGGCGATCTCCCAGGGTCTTCCGAGACCCAGCGGAAAGCCGGCCGAGGGGGTATTCTCCAACAGCTTCAAAGCGATGGGAACATCCCCGACTATCATCATAATAATGATAATCGTTGTCATCTTCGCATATGTTGCCCTCAACCATACGAAGTACGGCAGATATATCTATGCGGTAGGCGGAAACAAAACGGCTGCCAAACTGTCCGGTATCAATATTGAGAGATACAGGCTCTATACAGGTATGGTCGCCGCTGCGATCATCGCTCTAGCGGGAGTTCTCGTGGTAGCCAGAAACACTTCGGCTCAGGTATCCGGCGCTGCGTCATATCAGATGCCTGCCATGTCGGCGGTGTTCATCGGTCAGTCAGTGCTCGGCGTCAGAAAACCGAACCCGTTCGGAACGCTTGTCGGAGCTACGCTGGTAGGGATTCTCGACAACGGTCTGGTCATGCTTTCTGTCCCGTACTATGCGCTGAACATGATCAAGGGTGCGGTCCTCGGAATCGCTCTTATCGCGGCATATGCCAATACAAAGACAGATTGATGGAGGGTAACGAATATGAAATTTGATCATAATTTTGAAATGACAGAGGAAGATGTCAAGGAATACGTCCTCCTGAAGTATGCTCATTTGTTTGCGGAAAATCCCGACCTGTCCGTTAAGGAGATAGGCGACGGCAACCTGAACTATGTCTATAGGGTCAGGAATGAGAACGATGGCAAATCGATCATCATCAAACACGCAACGGAACAGATAAGGATGAATAAGGCCGAGTTCAGCACCGACAGGAGCAGGATCGAAACAGAGGTCCTCAAATTCGAAGGTCAGCTGGCTCCGGGGTATGTGCCCGAAGTGTACGACTACGATGATGTCATGTGCTGCGTGCTCATGGAAGACCTGTTCGACTATAAGAACCTGAGATATGAACTGGTTGCGCATCATATCTATCCGACTCTTGCGGACGATATCGCGACATTCATGGCCGATACGCTCATAAAATCCACGGATCTTGTGATCGATCCGGCTGAGAAGAAGGGTCTTGTGGTCAAGTTCATCAATCCCTCGCTGTGCGGACTTACCGAAAATGCCATTTATACAGGTCCGTATTTCTACAACGAGGAGCGCAATTTCGACGGACTCATCAACCAGAGCTTCATGGAGAGAGAACTGTATAACGATGACAAGATCCACCTCGAAGTGGCAAAGCTTCTGCAGGATTTCAAATGCAAGGCGCAGTCGCTGCTTCACGGAGATCTCCACACGGGAAGTATCTTCGTGAAAGAGGGGAAGACGATGGTCCTGGATCCGGAATTCGGTTATTACGGACCTGCCGGATTTGATGTGGGACAGGTTATATCCCACCTGATCTTCGCCTGGGTGAATTCCTACTACACCGCGGATAAGGAAAAAGACGCGGAATACATCCAGTGGCTTGAGGACACCATCGTTCAGACAGTCGATCTGTTCAGGGAGAAGAGCATAAAGATTCTTGAGGAAGAATCCATCGGAAGACTTGAAAAAGCGCCGGGATTCAACGAGTGGTTCGTGGATGACATCCTTGAAGATACCGCAGGTGTTACCGGAGCAGAACTCATGAGAAGACTTGCCGGTAAAAAGGGCGGGGTCAGGGACCTGAATTCCATTGAGGATCCTGAGAGAAAATCTGCCGCGCAGAGACTGTGCGTATTCATCGCCAAGGAGATCATCTTCAACAGAACCAGCAAGTATAAATCAGGCAAAGATTATATTGATACCATTCATTCTGTAGTAAAAGAAAGGGGCGACGAGATATGAAATTTCCGGAAATAAGAAAAGAAGTTCTAGCCAGAACAGTCGAGCTTTATAAAGCGGGATTATTCACAGTGACGAGCGGTAACCTGAGTATGCTTGACGAAGAATCGGGACTGATAGTCATCACGCCGTCATCTTACCCTTACATGCTGATGAAGGAAGAAGATCTTGTCGTGATCACCAAGGACGGTGAGAAGATCGAAGGAGATCTGAGACCTTCTTCCGAGTGGAAACTCCATGCGGCGATCTACAAGGCGCGCCCTGAGATAAGAGGAGTGGTTCACACCCATTCTCCATATGCGACATCTCTGGCGGTCAAACGCGAACCTCTTCCGCTTATACTTGCCGAGATGCAGTACGCGTTCGGTGGAAGCGTACCGGTGGCTCCGTTCGCGAGGCCTGGTTCACCGGAAGTCGGAAGCGGCGCGGTCGAGGCGCTCGGAGAGAAAAAGACTGCCGCCCTTATGGCAAACCACGGAGTTGTGACCATAGGAGAGACGCTTTCGAAGGCTGTCGACAGAGCATACTATGTTGAAGACGCTGCAAAAGTATACACATATGTTCTGAGCACAGGCGGAACCCCGACTTATTTTGAATAAAAGAGGAGTGAATACAAAATGGCTGAATTGTATGAACAGATAGGATTCGTAGAGAATTTCAAGAATGTGGCCTGGTATGAAGACGGAAAAGTCAGCATCCTCGACAGAAGAGTATATCCGTATAGAGTCGAGTTCGTGGTTTGTGAA
Organism: Oscillospiraceae bacterium; assembly: GCA_017512745.1. Taxonomy (GTDB): domain Bacteria; phylum Bacillota; class Clostridia; order Oscillospirales; family Ruminococcaceae; genus RGIG5675. The sequence goes on along the minus strand of JAFWEV010000087.1, from coordinate 4,511 downwards.
AAGCATGAAGAGATAGCTGACGCCATAAAGAACATGGTCACCCAGAGCGGAGGTCCGTACGTGGCCGCCATGATGGGTATGGCGCTCGCAGCCGACGAAGCCAAGGACCTCCCGGAAGACGAATACAAGGAATATATCGAAAAAGCGGCGTATACGCTGTCACACGCGAGACCGACAACGGTCGGCCATATGACAGAGGTCACGAAGCTCTGCAAGGACTTCATCTTTGAGAGTCTCGAGGCGGGAAAATCCAGAGCGGAGATCCCCGACCTTGTCAGAGAGTTTACCGTGGAGAAGGAAAAACGCGATCTCAACAAACATATGATCCAGGGTAAATATGTCGCGGACAAGATCCCCAAGGGCGGAACGTTTATGACACAGTGCTATGCAGGCGCCATGGTCGCGGGAATACTCCATGCTCTGCGCGAGCAGGGAAAGGATGACGTAAAGGTCATCTGCCCTGAGACGAGACCGTATCTGCAGGGAGCAAGACTTACGTCGAGCCTTGTCAAGCAGATGGGATTTGATGTGACGGTAGTAACAGACAATATGCCCGGATATACCATCAAGGCAAAGAACGTGGATCTGTTTACAGCTGCCGCAGACGTACTGACGCTTGACGGCTATGTAGTAAATAAGATAGGCACTTTCCAGATAGCGCTTGCCTGCAAATACTGGGAGATACCGTTTATCTGCACAGCCGCACCGAATAAAAATCACCCGACTATCGATACCGTGAAGATCGAATTGAGGAATGAACTGGAAGTGCTGTCTCATCTTGGCATCAAGGCTACGTTGGACGGCGTCAAGGGTTACTACCCCGCATTCGACATCACACCGCCTAAATATGTGGACATGATCGCTACCGATAAGGGTCTGTTCTCACCGTACGATCTTGCCGCCTATTTCAATAAGTGATGGAGGAGCTACTGATGAGTTACTATACTGACAAATACACAGGCTATATTGAGCAGCTGGAGCATGTTTCATGGTATGAGAACGGAGAAGTCAGGATCCTGGACAGAAGGATCTATCCGATCCGGATCGAATATGTTTCCTGCAAACGTCATGAGGAAGTCGCTCAGGCTCTCACAAACATGGTAACGCAGGGCGGAGGACCCTCCCTGACAGTCGGAATGGGCATGTGTCTCGCAGCAAATGAGGCGAGGAATCTGCCGGATGACGAATACCTCAGCTATATGGAAAAAGCGGGATACACTCTGTCCCACGCGCGTCCGACGACCGTTTTCCGTATGGTGAGATTCGTAGCAGGCCTTATGGACTGCATCAAGCAGATGGTCGCTGAGGGCAGATCGCCTGACGAGAGGATCGAAGGCATCAAGCAGTACTCGATCAATATAACAAAGAAGGGCAAAGAGACTGCGCTGAAAATGGGTCAGTATGTCGCTGATAAGATCCCCCATAACGGAACGATCATGACCCAGTGCTATGCGGGATCCATGATAGCCGGAGTGCTGCTGGCGTGCCGCGAGAGAGGCAATGAAGTCAAAGTCATCTGCCCGGAGACAAGACCTTATCTTCAGGGAGCAAGACTGACGGCGAGCGTGATCAAGGAAATGGGATTCGACGTGACAGTCATTTCGGACAATATGCCGGCTTATGTCATGGGAGAAAAGCATGTTGACCTGTTCACATCCGCTGCCGACGTCATCACCATGGACGGACATATGATCAACAAAGTCGGAACATTCCAGATTGCTCTTGCAGCTCAATACTGGGGCATTCCGTACGTGGTCACCGGTATCCCCGTAAGAGACCGCCCGACTCTTGAATCGGTCGTAATTGAGGAGAGAAACGAGATAGAGGTTCTGTCTCACCTCGGAACGAAAGTTACACTCGACGGTGTAAAAGCGTTCTATCCTGCATTTGATATCACGCCTCCGAAGCTCTGCCAGGGCGTAGCTACAGATAAGGGATTCTATCCGACATACGATCTGTGGAAGTATTATGAAGACAACAAAGATCTCGAAGGAAAGATTATCTGACCGGTTTGATCTGTTGCTGTTTGTCAAAAGGCTGATCGTCTATTGCGTAGGTTTTGCGGTATTTGTATTGGGCTGTGTCCTGATATTTCTCTCGTCGATCGGTTCTGCTCCAGGCGGAACGATAGCGGAAGCGCTTGTGATAATAACGGGGCTGTCGCTGGGAACCACCTCAATGCTTATAAATGTAGCGTTTATAGGACTGCAGCTCTTGCTGATAGGAAAGAAGTTTGGAGTCAGACACTTATTGCAGATCCCCGCAAGTATTCTGTTCAGCGCATTAATACAGTTATTCCTCCCGATAGAGAAGATACTCGGAATCTTTCTCAACAATCTTCCCGGAAGAATACTTGTCTTTGTGGTCGGGATAGGCGTGTTTGCCATAGGCAACGCTGCGGTATACGTTACGGAACTGCCGATGCCTCCGTCGGAAGAGAACATAAAGGCAATCATATACAGGACAGGATGGGAACTGCATACCGCCAAGACGGTTTTCAATGTCGGATGCGTAGTTGTAACTGTTGTTCTTACACTGGTATTTCTGGGACATGTTGAGAGGATAGGAGTTGGAACAATAATCAACGCACTCATCATCGGAAGATGTGTGCAGTTCTGCCTGGAACATATAAAGCCGTATTATATGCGTTTTATTGATAACAGCAGACAGTGATATCGAGTTTTGCTGATTCGGGTACTGACCGAAATAAGATTAGCAGTAAATAATCAGTTCTTTTTCATTATTTTTCTCCTGTCTTCAGGTACGCATCTGCTTGTGTGCCTGAAGACTTTTTTGCTTGCCGAGATGGATCCGGAGACTGACCTACACACCAGAAAAAGACTTGATCTGTATCAGACAATGACGACGAATAAACTGAAATTGCAAAAACAGGTCTGAGAAAGCAGTTATTTTTAATAACTTGGTATATACTGAATTTGTACGGAATAGGTGTAACCACATCAGTGTAATCAGACATTCGTGCAGAGAACAAATGTTTTTTTGAGTAAGCAAATATATCGTTTGGAGGGATATAAAATGAGTACGGCAATGGAACTCATGTTTGAGGAGATCAAGGCACAGGGACAGCTGTTCCTTTCGGGAAGGGAAAAACTGACAGCTCAGTGCAGGGAGATCCTCGACAGTATCGATGTTAACGGAATAAACAAGATCTTCATCGCGGGATGCGGCGACTCGTTCTACTGCGGGGTCAACGCCAGGGATCTATTCCTTAAATACACGGGGATCCACACGGAAGCCTGGCAGGCTCTCGAGTTTTCCCGTTATGTCTGCCCTTACGAGGTGGACGAACACTCGTTGGTGATATGCATCTCAAACAGCGGAAAAGTCTCCAGAACGATCGAGAGCGCGATGTGCGCAGGAAAAAAGAACGCCGTCGTGGTCGCATATACCGGCAACAGGGAAGGCCCTCTTGCAAAGGCATGCAGATATCATGTGGTCACGGAAGTTCCAAAATTCAACCGCGATTGTGTGCTCCCGGGAACATATACATATACCGCATCCATGATGTCGCTCGTGTGTATGGCGATATCTCTGGGACAGAGAAGGGGATACATAACTGAGGAGCAGGAAAAAGACGCGTATGATTATCTGTGCGAGCTCGAAAAGGCTATCGTTCCCACGGTCGAAGCTGACGACAGGATTATAGAGAAATATATGGCAGCATATGTTTCTCCGGCAGTCCCCGAGCCCGTAAAACTGTTCCATTTCCTCGGAGCCGGACCGAACTGGGGAACCGCCCAGTATGCGGCGGAGAAAATGCTTGAGTCGGCGGCCTTTGACGCCGTGTGTCAGGGAACGGAAGAGTGGGCGCACACCCAGTATTTCACGACAAGAAGGACAACGCACACCGTGATCCTCGCCCCCAGGGGCAGATCCCGCGACCGCGCCATGGAGATCACCGAAGCGATCACCGTTATGGACGGAAAGAAGATAATAATAGGCGAGGACGCCGACGCCGAACTGCGGAGAAAGGCGGATATATTTATTCCGATCTGCGGGGCGAAGAACATCCGCGAGGAGTTCTCTCCGCTTCTGTACATGATCCCGATAGGGCTCTTCTCAATGCATCTGAGCAGAGTCCTGAACGCGCAGGCTTTCAGTTTCGACAGGCCGTGGGTACAGGAGGAGAATCTCCGCCAGATCTGGGAATCCAGGATAAGCACTGATATGTGAGGTTTGAGGCTGCTCAGGCAGCGCGGATGCGACACACAGTGTTTTTTCAGATAACGGATTGGCAATATCCGGGATATCATTCTGAAGGAAGGATCCTTCTCAAGCAATGCGAAATCCAGGTCTTCACTGAAGCGGTTGAGACCGTGGAACAGTCTGAGACATGTTCCACCGTGAATTACCCATGCTTAAAAGCACGGGCTTCCCGCTTCACAGGCAATAACCTTACGATAGAGCAGATCTGATTCTGCTCCAAAGCAGAGGGTTTGACCTCCACGGGACTCTGAGCTCCCTATTCCGGGGAGACTGTATATTCTTTT
>JAFWEV010000086.1 GCA_017512745.1 Oscillospiraceae bacterium | reverse complement strand
ATAAATAAACATCCACCGGCCAAGCCGGTGGTTTTTCACATGCGGCCATAGGCCTCTGTTCCTCGCACCGCGTCGAACGCGCTGGTTTGACTGCCAGTCGCGCCTGTGGTCTTATTCCTTCTTGTTTTTCTTGAAGATATTTTCGGATCCCGGAAGCGTCAACTGTTCTCCGAGTTTATCTTCATCGAGCTGGTGCTTTATGTACTCCGCAATTCGGCTTGTATTCTTTCCTGCCGTATCTACGTAATACCCCTTGCACCAGAATTCTCTGTTTCTGTATTTGTACTTCAGGTCGCCGAATTCCTCATACAACATAGTACTGCTCTTTCCCTTGAGATAGCCCATGAATGAGCTTACGCTCATCTTGGGCGGGATTTCGACGAGCATGTGTACGTGATCCGGGCATACTTCCGCTTCTATTATCTTTACGCCCTTCCACTCACATAATTGACGTAGGATCTTTCCTACCGCTTCTCTCTTTTCGTAGTAAAATACCTTCCTTCGATACTTCGGTGCGAAGACTATGTGGTATTTACAATTCCATTTCGTGTGAGATAAACTGTTTATATCCGTTAAGCTCATTGCTTAATGTCCTCCTATTTTGTTATTCTTCGCGTGACTGGCAGTCCCGCTCAGTATATCAAAATAGGAGTTTTTTTGTTTCCCTCACCGGTTAACCTTTTTGGAACCACTCGCCTAGCGAGTGGTTTTCGCTAGACAAAAAGAAGCAGTATACGGAGTTATACTGCTTCTTTGATATGCGGGGGAAATATGCAGGAACTTAAACTTGAAAAGGGCAGACCGGAAGATGCCGGACGTCTTGATAAGGAAATAAGGTGTTATGACTTGCTCGACTCTCTGGGGATAGAGTATATGCGAGTCGACCATGAAGCGGCTGACAACATGGAAGTATGCCAGGCTATAGATGAAGTGCTGGGAGCGACTATATGTAAAAATCTGTTTCTCTGCAACAGACAGCAAACGGTTTTCTATCTCCTTATGATTCCCGATACGAAGACATTTGTTACTAAGGATTTTTCAAAAGCACTAGGAATATCCAGGGTGTCGTTTGCTCCTGCGTCCTTTATGGAGGAGTATCTGGATATAACTCCGGGATCCGTGAGCGTCCTGGGTCTTATGAATGACAGAGATCATAACGTAAACCTTATTGTTGACAGAGAGGTCCTGAAAGGCGAATATGTGGGATGTCACCCGTGTATCAACACAAGCAGTCTCAGAATAAAAACGCTTGATATGTTCACGAAGATAGTGCCTGCAATGGCTCATGAAATGACAGTGATCGACCTCTAGAAAACATGGAGCAATTTCATTGCACAATTTGAAAAAACATGTTAATTTATATGTATGTTAATACTAACAAATAATTTTTAATTGGAGATACAGTTATGGGTAAGTATGTTATCAAACAGGCAAAGACAGGTCCGATGTTCAATCTTAAATCCGGCAACGGTGAACCGATCCTCCATTCTGAGATCTATTCTTCAATGGCATCATGCAAGAATGGCATTGCAAGTGTAGCAAAGAATGCCCCTATTGCTGAGATTGAAGACCAGACAAAAGAAGGCTTCGAGAAAGTCTCCAACCCGAAATTCGAACTCTATGTCGACAAGAATGGCGAATTCCGTTTCAGACTCAAAGCACGCAACGGCGAGATCATCGGAACATCTGAAAGCTACAAGGCAAAGGCAAGCGCACTCAACGGTATCGACAGCGTAAAGCGCAATGCAGATTCCGAGACAGTTGAAGAAGACGCATAATTGTTCATAAATGATCAAGGACCGGGGAATCCCCGGTCCTTTTCTCTTGCTTTTAGTGTCAGAATTTGAATATGTTTCCGAGATTGTCGAAGAATGACTTAATATCCCCGAAGGACGAATCTATCTTCCCGAAAGCGGAGTTGATCTGCTCCATATACTGCGAAAGAGTTGATGTGACTCCCTGTATGTAGATAAACACTCTGATTATGAGGTAGATGACGATCACAGCTGCCATTGCGGCAAGAATGAATTTGACCCATGACCACACATATTCCACTTTTTCCATTTTCTGAAGACTTGTAAGCTGTTCCTGCTGTCTTATGAAATTTTCATTGATGCTTTTCGCGTCCGGAGTTTTATCTATAAGGGACCTTAGAAGCTGGTTCTGTTCGGTGAGCAGCCTGTTCTGTTCCTTAAGTCCGTTTATAAGTTCCTGATTATCGTTCTGTCTGTTATCCATTTTCAGTTACTCCTTTGATTGTCTCCGCGATCTTCTCGAAGTCCCGTAACGTATCTCCCTTGCAGCCGGGATTTCTGAGAAGAGCTGCCGGATGATATGTGCCCATAAGTGTTCGGCCATCGATCCTGTAGACTTTTCCGTGGTCCTGTGTCACCCTGAAATTCGGATCGATGAGCTTCTGTGCCGAGATCCTGCCGAGACACACTATGATCTTTGGGTCGAGGATCTCTATCTGTCTGTCCAGATACTTCATACAGGCGGCCTGTTCTTCAGGATTAGGATCTCTGTTCATAGGAGGACGGCATTTCAGGATGTTCGTTATATATACTTTATCCCTCGCTATGCCCACAGCCTCAAGGTACAAGTCGAGCAGCTGGCCGGCAAGCCCGACAAATGGCGTTCCGGTCTCATCCTCGTTTTTCCCGGGAGCTTCGCCGACAAAAAGCACGTCGGTATTTTCCGATCCGGAGCCGAAGACCAGATTGAGTCTCGTTGCGTGAAGGGGACAATCCGTGCACTTAAGGCATATGTTTCTCAATTCACTGAGCTGCATGGGCAAAAACCTCGCAAATATTATGTAATAAATATAGCATTTAGGCCGATTAACTTGAATAGCCTATCTTTAATTGATAAAATAATACAGTACGAGAATTACTCGGAGGGTTAATATAAATGGAAAGAAAAATACTCGTTGAGACATCTGCACGTCACGTTCATGTGACGAAAGAGACACTTGAAAAGCTCTTTGGCGAAGGTCATGAACTTACAGTAAAAAAGGAGCTCTCACAGCCCGGACAGTTTGCATGTGTTGAGAGGATCGACATTGTCGGACCGAAGCGCACACTTTCCGGAGTATCTATTCTCGGACCCTGCAGAAAAGCAGACCAGGTAGAGATCTCCCTTACTGATGCAAGATCCATCGGCGTACAGGCTCCGATCAGAGAGTCCGGAGACATCGCAGGATCGGCAGGATGCAAGCTCGTAGGACCCTGCGGCGAAGTCGAACTCACAGAGGGCGTTATCGCGGCAAAGAGACATATACATCTTACTCCCGAAACAGCAAAGGAGTGGGGCGTTGAAGAGAAGCAGAATGTCTGCGTAAAGATCGAAACAGAAGAGCGCGCACTCATTTTTGACGACGTAGTTATCAGAGTTTCTGAGAAGTTTGCGGATGCAATGCACATCGATACCGATGAGGGCAATGCGGCAGCAGTTTCAGGCGTTGTTTACGGAACAGTTTTAGACTAATTCAGTTAAAGAATCTGTCGAACACATGCGATAAGATTTCGCGGTGGTAAGATGGGCAGAGCCTGCGCGATGCGGTCTGTGAACCATGTCAGATGGGGAACCAAGCAGCATTAAGCAGAATTCAGCATGCGTTGCAGATACTTTGCCCATCCTACTGCCGCGAAGTTTTTGATTGGAGAAAGCCAGATGGCGAAAGCTTTATACAGAAAATACAGGCCGAAAAGGTTTTCCGACGTCATAGGTCAGGACGCGATCTGCGCGGCCCTTAAAAACCAGGTGTCATCGGGAAAGGTCAGTCATGCCTATATGCTCACAGGAATCCGCGGCACCGGTAAGACCACGCTCGCCAAGATCCTGTCAAAGGCTGTGAACTGCCCGAACCAGAAGGACGGCGAACCATGCTGCGAATGTGATGTCTGCAAAGGTATCGACACAGGTGCGATACTTGATGTCACAGAAATAGACGCAGCCTCCAACAACAGTGTCGACGATATAAGACAACTCAAAGAAGAGAGCTCTTTTGCCCCTGCTGTCTGCAGGTACAGGATCTACATCATAGATGAGGTCCACATGCTGACACCGAATGCGTGGGCTGCGCTCCTCAAGATAATAGAAGAGCCGCCTGCTCACATCATGTTCATCCTCGCTACCACCGATATACAGAAGGTCCCGGCCACGATCCTGTCCAGATGTCAGAGATTCGATCTGCACAGGATATCTGCAGGTGACATTCAGGGATATATCAAAGGAGTAGCTGAAAGAGAGAATATTGAGATCACGGACGGCGCAGCTGCCAGACTTTCCAGGATGGCCGACGGGGCTATGAGAGATGCATTGTCGCTCCTCGATACATGTGCATCCACGGGAGCGGCCATCGATGAGGATCTTGTTATAAGACTCACCGGAACAATAGACCGGTCGTATCTCTTCAGAATGGCGGACTACATCATCGAAAGCGATCTTTCCGGTCTCACGGAACTGCTGAGCGACCTGTACAAAGGATCCATGGAACCTGTAAGACTCTGCAATGAGCTTATGAAGCATTACAGGAACCTCCTTGTTGCGGGGCTGGGATGCAGTGACGTGCTGACGGAGTACTCCGATGAAGAGAGAGCCGAACTGACTGAACATGCAAAGAAGTATTCGAGAAGGTCGATATTCAGGGTGATGGATCTTCTGAAAGAGCTGAGCACCGCTCTGCAGACATCCACGGATAAGCGGCTGACGTGCGAGATCATGCTGATGTCTCTAGCCAACAGCTTTGCCGCTCAGGATGAACCCGTAAGGGAAGAGAGACGTTCCTTTGAGAATCTTAAGCCCGTAATCGGAGCGAAAGAACCGAAAGCACAGGGTTCTCAGGAGAAATCTGAAGAGAGACGGCAGATACAGCCGCAGCCGGAGATAAACACACAGGAAGCGCAGAAAACGAACAGAATCACTCCGGTCGACGGATGGCATAAAGTCATTGCTTCGATCGACGACGGACTCCTGGGAGGATTCCTTGCGGACACAAGCGCATACCTCGATGAGAAGAGACTGCTCATCAGCGGTAATGATATGTTCTTCTCATTCATGAGAGAGCATCCGGAAGCAAATACAAAGCTCAAGGAATGCATAAGCAAGGTTCTCGGGATCCAGAGACCGATCGGTCCGTACAGAGAGACCGATGCCGCAGTCAGAGCGGCTGCCGCCGAGAAAAGATTACTTGAAGAGGAAACAGAAAAAAGAATCGATGATCTCATAAAGACAGCTGAGGAAAACGGTGTCGAGGTCATAGTTAAATAGGAGAGAAATATGAAAGCAAGATTACCAGAACAGTATCAGCGCAAGAGCATGGGCGATATGATGAAGCAGGCTCAGAAGATGCAGGAAGACATGCAGGCAAAGTCTGAGGAACTTCAGGGAAAGGAATATTCGGCCAAATCCGGCGGCGGAATGGTCGAAGCCACAGTCAACGGCGATCATGAAGTCCTGAACATAAAGATCGACCCGGAAGTTGTCGATCCCGATGACGTCGAAATGCTCAGCGATCTTATTGTTGCGGCTGTCAATGCTGCGGTCAAGGAAGCAAAAGACGATTACAACAATGAGATGGCAGCGATTACAGGCCCGTTCTCCGGACTGGGCCTCGGAGGCCTCGGAGGTCTCAATATATGAGTTCAAACCCGACGCTTGACAGACTGATAGACTGTTTTGCATCGCTTCCCGGAGTTGGCAGAAAGAGTGCTGCCAGACTTGCCTATCATGTGCTCGATATGAGTGATGAAGAGGCATTCGATTTTGCCGAAGCTATCCGCGAATCTAAGACAAAGCTGCACGAGTGTCCCATATGCCATAACTATACTGATTCCGACCACTGCAGAATTTGCGGAGATCTCTCGCGTGATCACGGCATCATATGTGTTGTGGAAAGTCCGCGCGACATCACAGCGATAGAGAGAATGAGAGAGTACAAGGGCGTTTACCATGTGCTGCACGGTCTTATATCTCCCATGGACGGAATAGGTCCGGAGCAGCTGTACATCAAGGATCTCGTCAAAAGAGCAGCTGAAGACGGAATAAAAGAAGTCATCATGGCAACAAATCCAACGGCGGAGGGCGAGTCCACCGCTCTGTATCTATCCAAACTCATAAAGCCTCTCGGCCCGAAGGTCACAAGACTCGCATACGGAATGCCGGTCGGCGGCAATCTGGAATATGCTGACGATGTCACTCTTTACAGGGCTATGGAGGGAAGGAACGAACTGTAAACACCTATGGCAGATAAAAAGGGAACAAAACAGATAGCGGAAAACAGAGCCGCGCGTCACGAGTATTTTGTCCTTGATTCATATGAGGCAGGCATAGAACTGTTCGGTACCGAAGTGAAATCCCTGCGCAACGGGAACGTCAATCTAAAGGATTCCTGGTGTGACATCAAAGACGGCGAGATCTTCGTTAAACAGATGCATATCAGCCCGTATGAAAAGGGGAATATATTCAACAGGGACCCGATGCGCGACAGACGCCTGCTGATGCACAAGAATGAGATCCTGAGACTCTATGCCGATATCAAGTAGAAGGGTCTTACGATCATACCTCTCTCCCTTTACTTCAAGGGATCCAGGGTCAAAGTGTAGGTCGGAGTCTGCAAAGGAAAGAAACTCTATGACAAGCGCGCCGATGCCGCCAAAAAGGCTGCAAAGCGCGAGATGGAGAGAGAGATCAAAAGATAACAAGATTTTGTAACAATTGTCGGTTATACTGTAAACCACAGTCGGGGACGCAATGGTTTCGACGGGGACAAAGAAGCATGGTAAGCGAGCAGTGGTGAGGATCCACTATAAAAGCTTCAAAAACAATAACTGACAACAATACATTAGCTGTCGCAGCTTAACGCTGCTCGTCACGGATACCAAGACCGCATAAGTACCCCTGGCGTAAAATGATGCGGTGCACGTGAACAGTCCAAAGCTTTGAGGACTGTCATGAACTTACAAGCTACCGAAACGGCAACCTGATCATCGGCTCGCCGCGGGGGGAATCCTAAAGATGGTATGCGCTCGGAGAAAACTGTGTGGGCGGGTTTTCGGACAGGAGTTCGATTCTCCTCGTCTCCACCAATAAAAGGAATCTCTTTTGTCTTTAATGGCAGGAGAGATTCCTTTTTTGCAGGAAGATATCAGAATAGCTTGCATATGATCCGGATGAGCATTGGAAAAGTCATAACGGGAAAAGATATGATATTATTAATTTAAAAGTATGCATTGAAAGGAATGGACGGGCAGGTATGGACGACTATATTATTCGCAATATCGATATAGCGGACGGATCCGGAGGAGAGATCTTTAAAGGCGATGTCGCATGGAAAGACGGCATCATAACCGCTGTTGGGGATGTGACTGGACATGATGCCAAAACGGTAATAGAGGCGGAACCCGGCTGGGTACTGTCCCCGGGATTCATAGATACCCATACGCATAACGATGATCTGGTATTTGTAGATCACACCCAGTGGCCGCAGCTCAAGCAGGGGATCACCACAGAGATAACAGGCAGCTGCGGAGTGAGCACATTTCCGTATTCGAAGAAATATCTGAATGCTTTGAAAAAATACTGCAAATATCAGGATATTATTCTTCCGCACAAACAGTGGCTAAAGTGGGATACGTACGAAAACTACAGGAAAGATGCCGATGAGCACCATCCGCTGATCAATGACCTAAACCTTGTCGGACACGGAACACTCAGGATCGCCGTAATGGGCATGCAGAACAGGAAACCTTCCGCAGAAGAGATGGCAAAGATGAAGGAACTCCTTCGAGAGGCGATGGACCACGGAGCTATCGGTATGTCGAGCGGTCTCATATACGCACCGGGAGCATATGCGGACAAGGCCGAACTTGCAGAACTCTGCAAAATAGTGGCTGAATATGACGGAATCTATTCGACACATATCCGCAATGAAGGCGCCAAGATCATAGAAGCGTTACAGGAAGCGATAGATATAGGGATGGAGTCCGGGTGCAAGGTGCTTATATCCCACCATAAGGTGATGGTCAACGACTATGATCTGCAGCAGAAGGCAGCTGAGATGATGGAGTCTGCAAGACAGAAAGGGCTTCGCATCATCAATGACCAGTATGTGTACAACACCGGGTCGACCGCTCTGGGAGCGATGCTGCCGCCATATGTGCTGAGTGAAAAAGTGAGGTTCTTCCTGAGCCCTTCCTATAGAGCACGGGTCAAAAAGTCCATAGAAACAGAGACGTCATGGCAGAACTTCATGAAGATGCTTGATCATGACACTATAATAATCATCCGTTCCGATGCAACGCCTCAGTATCAGGGAATGTCGCTGGCCAAGGCGGCAGCGTCGGAAGGTATTGATGATATAGATATGCTGTTCAAGATACTGCTTAAAAATCTGGGCAGTTCCACCATGGTTATGCAGTTCTCTGATATGGAGATGGTCGACAGAATATTCCGTTCACCATACACCTGTATAGGATCTGACGGACTGGGAGCTGGGAACGGACATCCCGCACATCCGAGAGCGTATGCCAATCAGGTAAAGGTCTTTTCCGAGTTTGTGAGGGAACGGCATGTTGTCAGTCTTGAAGAAGCCGTGAGAAAATGCACTTCGCTGCCGGCTGATTTTCTAGGGATAAACAAAGGACATATAAAAGAAGGATATGATGCGGATATTGTCATCTTCGATCCCATGACTATCGGATCGGACGCCTCGATAACAGACCCTATCCGTGATCCTAAGGGAATAGAATACGTGTTCGTTAATGGATCCCTGAGACTAAAAGATGGCATTATACAGTGATGCACGCGGGTAACATAAACGTCGCTGTGATTCTGCTTATCGGTCTTGCGGAATGCGCAAAACGCTGTATCATTGGTTGTGAAGAAGATCTGTCTTTCAGCTTCGTCTGAACGCAGCATCAACATGGACGGAACAAGAGGAAATCAGAATGACAAAGCCAAAATTTACAATGAATGCATTTGTGCTTGTTATGGTGATATTCTCAGCGCTCATACTGTTTGTTACGGTAAAACTCTCGGGAATTGCCGGGAGAGAAGCAATAAACAGTTACTATGAGATAGAGGGAACACCATACTGGATAAGGTATTCATCCGTATTGCCGAACGGCATTTATAACGGAAAAGACAAGACCAGCGATCTTCTGCTTGAGGGAACCTTCGGATACGACTGGGGAGCTGTTGTCAGCGGAAATTATCTGTATATCAATGAATACGCGTCCTCCTCTTTCGGCAATATGTATTCGACTCTCGTAAGAGTGGATCTCGATACGTTTGAGAAACAGTTGGTCGCCAAGGACACTGTAATAAGAGGCAGATGTGCTTCGGGAGAGATCGTCTGCGAGAAAGGATTGATCCTTCCGCTCAACCATCCCGATACAAACAGAATGACAAGACTATACAGTCTGACAGGAGAGAGCAGGGCTCTGGTGACGTTCATTGATCCTGCAACAGGAGAAACGGTATACCGGGAATATATATCAGAAGAACAGGAAAGACACTTTGACTCGCTGTTTCTTGAGAGAACTCTCGGGGAGGTAAAGGGATGATACGGTTCGGTTTAAGTTCCAGAAAACACCTTACCGGTGCCGATCTCTATGTCAGGATCATGCAGATAGCGGCGGTATTGCCTGCTGTCTATATCCTTATAGCATCCGGATATCTGTATGTTTTCGCGGTAGACGGACCTCTGTCGTTCATGTTTGATATGGGGATCTCCATTCTGCCGAGATGGGCAGTTCTCATACTCTCCGCCGTCTACAGAAAAACTCTCAGCGAGGTGCTTGTGTGCTTTATGCTGACAGTATCGGCTCTGGTATTAGGACTGATAATGAAGAGGTTGCTTGAGGAGCATGAGGGGCAGAGCAAATTTCAGAGAAATATACGGTATGTTCTGATCGGGCTTATTGCAGCAGATCTTATACTGAGACTAATACCGTTTGGATTTTCAGATCAGTTTGGAACGGTGATCTCCGTTGCGGGAGCGATCATCAGAATTGCCTGCCTGTGTTTGTTGATAATGGACCTAAGGGCGAAATAAACAGAAAAGAAAAAAGCTTCAGTCTTTTGGCTCCTATAGAGTCAGCCCGACTGAAGCTTTTATTATGTTGCAAGTTAACGATCAGGACCAGAATATTTGATATCTCTGGTCTTTTCAATAAGTTCGAATGCTATTTCCTAACCGTTTAGAATAAACGATTTCAGGCTTGGAACATCATAAGCGATACAAGATCCAGGAATATCGTCTGTTTCCGTAAATCCGTATCCGTAGGCTGCTGCAGCAAAATCTACTCCTGAAGCTTCGGCTCCTTCGTAATCATAAAAGCTGTCTCCGATCATGAGAATGCTTCGGTTTCTGGGAAGTCCCAATTCGTCCACGGCAATGTTGATGATATCGGATTTGGAAAGTGTGGATTTGGGATCAGTTCCTACGGCTGAAGAAAAGAAATGATCGATCTTAAGATATTCCAAAGCTTCTCGCATGTGGACAGGCTGCTTGAAAGTGGCCACTCCGAGGAGAATTCCCGCATCCCGGCACTTTGAGAGAAAGTCGTACATTCCCGGATACAAGCTGAATTTTGCCACATGTTTCAGACCGTACTGAGCCTTATACAGTTCCGCAGCTCTGTCACAGAACTCGGGACCAAGGCCGGTTATCAGTCTGAAGCATTCGGGGAGAGGAGGTCCTATGAATTTGTGGAAGACCTCTTCGGGAGGCTCGGGGACTCCGAGGATCTTAAGACAATCCTTTGCACACGCGATGACTCCCGGCGCTGTGTCTATAAGTGTGCCATCCATGTCAAGAAGAACTGCGCGGTATCTGCTCATATAAAAAACTCCCTATTTCAGAGCTTCGATAAGCTCGTCGGTATTGATGACGTGGCAATAGATATTGTTGAGGATCTCTAGTTCGTTTCGCTGAATCTCCTCGGTGGCAGCCATACAGGCGTCCTCGATCAGCCAAACCTTGAAGCTCTCGTCTGCAAGGCTCCTGACTGTTCCCGACACACACTGATCGGTGAGAACACCGGTGACCACAACAGTATCGATCCCCATGTTGTGCAGCAGAAGCCTTATATTTGTGCCCGTAATGGCACTGTCGGTCGTTTTAAGAACTACGATCTCATCATCCTTCGGAGCAAGTTCGGGAACGATCTCGCCCTCCCAGTCGCCCTGCATCATGTGCATGGCGTTGAAACCTGTGCCTTTCTGGTCTATTGAGCGGTCGCTTCCGTCTTTCTTTAAGGAGATGATCCTTGCGAAGCAGACATTCATTTCTTTTTCCCTGAAAGCATCAAGGATCCTGCGGTTGTTAGGGATGATAACTTCCTCACATTTTTTATAGAAGGGTTCCCATCTCAGTGCATCGCTCTTTTCGAGTTCTGTGGATGACTCAGTCAGCCGAGGGCGTGAGACGAATCCGTGCTGCATGTCAACTATGAGCAGGGCTGTTCTGGATTTGTCGATCTCGATAGGCATATATTCTGTGTCGGGAACATAATAAAAAGACAGGTATCGGTCGTTTACACGCATTGCAGGAGCCTCCTTTTGTTGAGAGAATCTGTTCGAAAAGTTATAATTAACAAGTTAATCATAACAGAAAATGCAGGGGAACAAATGTCGCATAGAAAAATAATCTTTTTTGATATTGACGGAACACTGTGGGATCACAACAACACCATTCCCGAAAGCACGGTCAGAGCATTCAGGGAACTGAGAAAAAACGGGCATCTGCTGTTTATCTGTACCGGAAGGGCAAGGGGGTTTGTAAATCACCCGGACCTTCTGGCTCTCGGTTTTGACGGCATCGTATCGGCGTGCGGGACGATGATAGAATACAGGGATGAGATAATATATCTTCATGAGATAGATAAAGAGACCGCTATCAAGGCTGTTTCCTCGATCAAGAGACACCGGCTACGTCCCATCCTTGAAGGAAAAGAGAACCTGTATATGGATTATGAAGAGTTCAGGGGAGACTGGTACGGCGAAAAGGTCCGCAGGGATCTCGGAGGAGAACTGCCTTCGATCACGGGCAACTGGGGAAACTGGCATATCTGCAAGATATCATGTGATACGACAGATTCGGACAGGGAAGCGTGCTTTGAGGAACTGAAAGACGATTTTGATTTTATAGTTCACGGCCCCAGAGTCACCGAAATGGTCCCGAAAGGATTCAACAAGGGAACAGGGGTCAGAAAGACTTGCGAACTGCTGGGAATTAATATTGAAGATACCGTCTGTTTTGGGGACGGAGTCAACGATCTTGATATGTTCAGGGCGTGCAGACTGAGCATATGTATGGGAAGCGGGAGCGATGTGGCAAAAGGCATAGCCTCATATGTCACGGATCCTCTCTTTGAAGACGGAGTATACAATGCCTGCAGGTATTACAACTTGATATAACAAAAAGATCCCGGAAACCGTACGGTTTCCGGGATCCCCCTTTCCCACCCTGATCACAGTCAGTGCGCGGTAGTAACAGTAAACTGTCATTGATGCGTTTGTACGATGTTTGAGCATAAATTATCTGAGGATTCGGACCCCTTCCTGCTCTCGGACACCATACCTTTGTGGACTCATTCTCAGCCACGGAGATGCACTCGCCCTATGATCCTGCCAATTTGATTTCGACTATATTTTTAAAGTTCCTGTGTCCAGTTGGTCGCCTGGATCAGATTGTCTGTTTCGCGGAGCTCTTTTGAGATGGCATCAGCAGTTTTCTGAAGAGATTTCACTTCTATGGCACTGAGTATCTTTATCTCGGTGCGCGTGGCTCTTGTGACGGTCTGGCTGCCGGCTGTAGTGATCCTCCTGTAAAGCTCTATTTTTTTGCGCAGTTTATCTTTCTTTGCAATGAGTTCCGTAAGGGTCAGATCTCCGACTTTTGTTGAACAATTGGCGAGATTTATTCTGGCTGTGATCTCCTCAAGTCTGTCAAGGGATGCATCCAGTTCTCTCATGAGTTCTTTCGGGTCTTCAACGGTTTTCTCGCCTTCCTGGACGATGGCGTTATCTTCTATCCTGACTGCGAGTTCTTCGATCTTTCTCTGAAGATCTGCTCTTTCCTGTAATGCTTCAGCTAATTTCATGATTACAACTCCCGTTATCTTTTCTCAGCTTCTGGGCATAAGCCACTGTCTGTTTTAATGCTGATCCTTTATCTATATCCGCAAGCCTGAGCTTGTGGGCATATTCGAGTATCTCTTTGAAGTCCGTCCCCGGTTCTATTCCTGCGGCCACAAGGTCCTGACCTGTGACATAGGGCTTGGCCATCACTTCTCTGAATATCTTAAGGTGCTCATCGAGAAAGGCACTGTTTCTCGCAAACGATGCTCTGAGATCTCTCCCGCATCCAAGACAGTCAGCCCGTGCCATCAGTATAAGGTCTCCGGGGGACTCCGAACTGTCAAACAATCTGTTCATGGCTTTGACACCTGAACGCTGTGATGCCATGAGATTAGGCCTCATATGAAGTTCGACCATGCTGAGGACATATCTGATCAGCGCTTTGTCCGAGGTAAGCCGCCTGAGGAATGTTTCGGCGATCGGAATGCCCTCTATGTCGTGGTTATAAGTATGTATATGTCCGTCGCGTTCCTCTGTGGTGACCGCCTTTCCGAGATCGTGAGTCACTGCCGATAGCATGAGTCCCAGGGGATTTTCGGCCTTGTCTCTGAGTTTTGCGGCTTCGTCCGTAACAAGCATCGTATGGTTCCATACCGACCCTTCGGGATGAAATGAAGGATCCTGCGGAAGGTCGATCAGCGGGATAAGTTCCGGAAACCAGAAATCCAGCTGAGAGCATTTTCTGAGGATCTCAAAGAAAACGGAAGGCCTGTCTGCGTGGAGGAGCGCTTTCCTGAGCTCGTCGAATACTCTCTCTTTTGCAAGTGTCTTGAGATCCATTCGAGACATGAGATCCAGAGTTTCCGGCGCTACCGAAAAGCCGAGCCTTGCGGAGAACTGCGCTGCCCGCATGACCCGCAGAGGATCTTCGGCGAATTTCACCGGATTGATGTGCCTGATGATCCTTCTCTCTATATCCCGGATGCCTCCGAACGGATCGGTTATCTCACCCGTCATGACGTCCTGCATGAGGGCATTCATGGTAAAATCTCTTCTCTCAGCTGCTTTTTCCGGACCCAGATGAGGGTCTACCAATACTCTGAAGTCCCTGTGGCCTGAACCGACAGCAGTCTCAGTCCTGGGCATGGCTATGTCGAGTGAGCATCCTTTAAGGGAATAGATACCGAATGATTTGCCGATCTCAATACGGTCGCCCATTGAATCAAGGATGGTTTCCAGCGTCTCGGGAGCGATTCCATGGACTTCTATGTCGATGTCGTCATTGTTTCTGCCCATGATCAGGTCTCTCACATAACCGCCGACAAAATATGTCTTTCCGCCGGCTTTCAGGACCTGAGCCGCTATTTTTTTTGCAGTGTCAAGACTGTCCATAGATACTCCTTTCTTGTATTATCCGCCTGTTATCATTATAATCATTAATGTTTGCAAAACAAAAGAGGCGGGTAAACGTATAATATGTGGTTCTGGTTTTCACTTATAGCTCTAATCTGCTGGAGTGGTTCAGACTTGTTTTCCAAGATCGGATGCAGGGACGGATCTGACAGATATGCTCATCTCAAGATGGTCATTGCCGTCGGAGTTGTGATGGGGATACATGCAGCATATGAGATAATAGCCGGCAATGCTGTTGTTACGTGGAACGTATTTCTGACTTATCTTCCCGTTTCCGCACTGTATATCCTTTCCATGACGATAGGCTATGTAGGCCTGAGATACATCGAGCTCTCAATTTCATCCCCTATATGCAATACATCAGGGGCAATAGTTGCGATACTTGCCATCATCACAGGCGGCTTGGGTGAGGTCAACGGCGCACAACTGGCTGCTGTAGCGTGTGTCATAGTCGGAGTTGTGGGACTCGGTATCGTGGAGGCCCATGAAGATGAGGATCTGAGAAAAGCAAGACAGGATATAGCAAACTTCAGATATGCAAAATCAGCTCTCGCTATTGCGCTCCCCGTCATCTACTGTCTTCTCGATGCTCTTGGAACTTTTGCGGATTCCCTGGTTCTTACGAGACTCGATGAGGACTCCGCAAATGCCGCATATGAGCTGACATTCCTTCTCTGCGGCATCATATGCTTTATCTATGTTGTGATCATCAAGAAGGACAGACTTGTGCCGAAAATGGAGGCTCCGAAATATATAGGTGCCGTCTTTGAGACAGCGGGACAGTTTGCATACATTTATGCGCTTGCGGACACCGAGCATGTGATGTTCTCTGCCCCGATAATCTCGTGCTACTGTGTTGCTTCAGTGCTCTGGAGCAGGATATTCCTAAAAGAAAAACTATCCCTTAAACATTACATAATGATAGGGATAGCTGTTATTGGTATTGCAGTGCTGGGACTGTATGACGCCTGATTACGGGTGCCAGACAAGCCATACGAATATATAACTGATCGTCACGGCAGTGAGGGTAAACGGAATACCGATTCTTGCAAAGTCATTGAATGAGACTTTGTAACCGTTCTTTTCCAGTATCCTTATTGTCGTGATATTTGCTGATGCACCTATCGGTGTGAGATTTCCGCCGAGGGTGGCGCCGCTCAGCAGTCCGAAGTACAGAACATACGGCTCAACACCGAGATTCGCGGATATTGCGGCGACGATAGGGAGCATTGTAGCAACGTACGGAATATTATCGATAAATGCGGACGCCACAACGGATACCCACACAAACAGACTGTAGAGAAGAAAGACATTGCCTTTGCCGAAGCGGATGAGAAATTCTGATATGTCCTCTATGATGCCTGCCTCAGAGATGCCCGCAACTACAACAAACAGTCCTGTGAGCAGAAGAATTGTATCCAGATCTATAGACTTTACCGCTCTCTTTGAGTGTTTGGGACCATGATATCGGATATAGTCGTATGCAATGCTGATCAATGCTATCGCGATGCAGATCAAACCGTTTGTTATCGAAGGCTTGTTTTTTATAAATGAAGCTCCGATAAGAGCCGCGACAAGAAATACAAGCATCAGAGCAGGTATCTTATCATTTATTTCAAGAATATCTCCGGCTTCGACTTTCTGCTTGAGTTTTCTGAACAGGATGAGCATTACGATGACGGTTCCGAGGGCTCCAAGCTCTACGGCAAAAAACATACCCGGCCTGCCCTCCATCCAGAAGAAAGAGTTGAAGTCCATGTCGGCATAGGCGGCAAGCATTATCGAAGTAGTGTCGCCGACAAGTGTTGACGCACCCTGAAGGTTCGAAGAAACGGATATGGAGATCAGTACAGGGACAGGTGAAATATCCAGCTTTTTGCATAGCGCGAGGCCTACCGGTGCGATCATCAGGACAGTTGCAACATTGTCGATAAATGCGGAGACGATTCCGGCGAAGATCGAGAGATAGATTGTAACCCACATGACATTGGGGGATTTGGAAAGCAGAATGTCCGCTATGCGCATGGGCATCCTGGAACCGATAAAGAAATCCACGACCACCATTGTGCCGGTGATCATCATAAGTGCGTTCCAGTTAATGGCGGTGAATACGGAACCCAAAGGCAGGATGCCGGATATAACAAACAGTGCAGCGGAGGCGAGCGCTATATGCGGCCTGTATTTAGGCAATGCAATTATGAGGACATATGTTGCAATGAATAGGATGATCGCAATAATTTTCATTGGCCGGATCCTTTACGGTTAGATTAGGTAAATACTATTTTGACTAGAAAAGAAATCAGTGTCAATACGGCGGGATTTTTGTATTTGTGCCGGGATTTGGGTGTTTTTCGGGCTGGAATCAAGAATCTGGCGGTCAAACAGTATCTAAAATTATGGATAATCCCCAAAATGTGCTATGATACGTGATGACAATGCAGACATATTATACTGTCTGATACAGAAAATCGCGTGGCGATACAGAGAAAGAGACATATTGAACAGCGACACTAAAAAAACCATCAAATGGCTGATGAATGTGGTGTTTCTTGTATATCTGCTCATGCTGCTCAGAATGACGGTATTCAGGAACGGATTTGTAGACTCGGATGTTTTTTCAAACGGGTCCCTTAACCTTGTGCCTTTTTCGGATCTCATAAGAATAGCAAACAATGATATGGGAGTGTTCATATACCTGGCGCTCGGGAATATTGTGGTGTTTATGCCTTTCGGATTCTTTATCGCCTGGTATGAAAAGAATGTCGGGCTGGCCGTGGTGACGCTGTGGGGCTTTTTCCTGTCGCTCGGGATCGAACTTTCACAGTATGTATTCGGTACGGGAGTGACCGAGATCGATGACATAATCCTCAATACTCTCGGCTGTTTGCTCGGGGGAATCATAGAACGCGCGATCTATTATCTGTATCTGAAGAAACAAAGAAAAGAGGCCGAAACGGATGTTCGACTGGATGAAGAAGAAAAAAACATCGAAAACTGAAACCGTGGAGCTGGAGGAAAGGGAGATGCCCAACGGAGTCCCCGGTTCCGCGGTTCCGCTCATCAATAATCCGATGGTGAAGAATCTCGAGAGGATAGATGTGCAGATCGGTGCTGTTGCTCCTGCATATCTCGGTACGAGATACAAAACCTCCGCATCTGCGACCGGTGATTACAGAAGACTATCTGACTCGATCGCCACACTCCTGAGAGTCAGAAGAGTCGGAATGATATCCGCAGCCGGCGAGGATATTCTCGCAAAGACTGAAGAGGTAAATACCATACTCGGAACTGCTGCCGTTTACAACATAGAGAACAGAGCGGTGCTGACAGACGGTACTATATCCGACAGTAAAAAGGCAGCTGAGATACTGAACTTCGCCTGCACTGAAGTTGTTCTCGCGGAGGGATGCAGATCTCCGGAACTTCTTGACGAACTTGCGGAGAACATACCTGTAATAGAGTATTCCGAACAGAAAGAAGCAGTACCCGAAAAAGGGTTGTCCGGTTGTGCCGCAGCAGTATTCGGAAATGCGCTCAATGATGTGAGAACACTGATGATAGGCGCTGACGGCGAGGTCAGAGTGTGCGGATTTCCGATAGGCAATGCTCTCGAAAGAGATCTTCTCGATATTCTTGAAGAATACGACCCTTATTCCAATCCGATAATGGCAATGATCCTTCAGGGAGGACCGGACGCTGTGATGCCGCTG
Source organism: Oscillospiraceae bacterium (assembly GCA_017512745.1). Lineage (GTDB taxonomy): Bacteria > Bacillota > Clostridia > Oscillospirales > Ruminococcaceae > RGIG5675. Next base: position 29,547 of record JAFWEV010000086.1, on the reverse strand, counting down.
TGCAACTCCGACGAAGCAAAATTCTCCGGATGTGACAGATGCAGGGCTCTGGCGTCGAGACTCTTTGCAGAATAGAGATAAACGGAGGATCCGGTTTTGAAACATATTTTCATAATCAACCCGTCAGCGGGTGTCAAGGGTTCCGTTAGCAAACTGCTGAGCTATCTCGAGGAAAGAAAAGATGCAGACTGCATTACACATTTGACACAGGCTCCGAAGGAGGCGATATCTTTCGTGCGCGCTTTCTGTGAGAGCCATAAGGATGAAAGGCTCAGATTTTATGCCTGCGGCGGTGACGGAACGCTCAATGAAGTCCTGAACGGCATGATCGGATACGATAATGCATCTCTTGCAGTATATCCCTGCGGCAGCGGAAACGATTATGTCAAATACTATGGCGGAAAAGAGCGGTTTCTTGACATTGAAAAACTGATCTCAGCCGGGGAAGTACCGATAGATGTAATTTCCGTGAATGATATCGTCTATGCCATAAATGAAGTCGATGTCGGACTCAGCACGGCTGTGTGCCAGAAGATGCTGAGTTTCAAGAGAAAGCCGTTCATCAGACCGAAGGCAGCATATATTCTCGGCACGGGAGCCGCGCTGTTCACCGGCATGAAAACGAAATGTACCGTCTACTGCAACGGCGAAGCGCTGAATCCCAATGATGAACTGATACTCGGAACTTTTTCCAACGGTATAAGTGTCGGAAGTACGTTCCTGTGCGCTCCGAGATCCAAAAATGACGACGGACTGCTCGAGTGCTGTGTATTCAGGGCTGTTGGGCTCGGCATATTTGCCGCTCTTGCGGGGGGATTCATGAAGGGAAGACACCTCGATGATCCGAGATATTATAAGTATATGCAGTACAGACAGGCGGAGGAGATCATAATAAAGGCGTCATCCCCCATCGATCTCGGAATGGATGGAGAAATAATCAAGGATACTGAATTCAGAATAAAGAATCTTAAGGGCGCGGTGAGATTTGCCGTTCCCGAATACTAAGCTATAGGAGCCGATTTCGGCTCCTTTTTTCGTTAACGATTAACGTCTTGAAAACAAAAATGGCTGATAATAATATTATATATATGAAATAAGTGAAGAAGGGATGAGTGCAGGAATGGCTGAATTAACGATCCGTCCGTACAGAGAAAATGATCTTGAGTATCTCGATGAACTGATCATAAAGATATACCGGGACGAATACGGATTCTACCCGGAATATGCAGACGATATCATAAGGGATCTGCATGAATTTGTTGAAACGTCGGATAAGAGTTATGAGAAGCTCTGGGTAGCAGAGATAGAGGGCGAGATCACCGGTATGATAGCTCTCAGGAAGACTTTTGAGCCCGGTACGGGAAGAATAGCTTTCCTGGCTGTGCCAAAAGGAATGAGAAGACGCGGTATAGGCAGACATCTCACTGATGTGGCACTCGGAAGCGCAAAAAACTGGAATTATGACAGGATCGTTCTGAATATGCCGAGCACACTGCGCGCTGCGATCTCATTTTTCATCAAGAGAAGATTCAATCTTGTGAAGACGACGGAAGTCAAAGGCCTGAGGGACGGGCCTGTCCTGGATGAGTTCTGGGAGAAATATATCTGATAATTGCGATAAGGAGATAAATCGGTGGATTTCAGCAATATTGATCTTGAAAAACTTCAGCAGATCCAGACTGAACACAGAAGAACGATCCATATGTATCCGGAAAATGCATGGACCGAGTTCAGGACAACATCGCTTATAATAGATAAACTCGAGGAGTTCGGTATCCCGTATTTGTACGGAAAAGATGTCCATACAAAGGGTGAACGCTACGGACTTCCCGGTGAAGAGTATCTTGAAATGTGCTATAAGCGCGCGGTGGAAGAGGGAGCGGATCCCGGGCGTGTCGAGAAGATGAAGGGCGGTTACACGGGCGTCATAGGTATTCTCGAAACGGGAAGACCGGGCCCCAAGACTGCGCTCAGATTTGACATAGACTGCATTGATGCCATTGAGACACAGGATCCCGAACATATTCCGAACAAAGAGGGTTTTGCATCAAAACATCCGAATCTTTTCCACGGCTGCGGACATGACGCCCACAATGCGATCGGTATCGGAGTAGCATATATCCTGAAGCAGAATCTGGATAAACTGTGCGGGACCATACTTCTTGTATTCCAGCCCGGAGAAGAGGGCCTGCGCGGGGGAAATTCCATGGCGGATTCCGGCCTCTTTGAAGATGTGGATTATATCTTTGCAGGCCATGTCGGAGGCAAGCCGATGGGGGTCATAGTGACCGGCGCATCGGGATTTGCGATCAGCCAGAAATTTGATCTTCATTTCGACGGTGTCCCGGGACATGCGGGAGCCAGCCCGGAGGTCGGACATAATGCGCTTCTTGCTGCAGCGAATGCGGCCATAAATATAATGGCCATATCCAGAACATCAAAGGGCTTCACAAGAGTCAACGTCGGAACGCTCAATGCCGGAACCGGCAGAAATGTCATACCAAGCGTCGCAGATATGAAATGCGAGGTAAGGGGCGAGACGCAGGAAGCGTGTGACTATATGGCGAAGAGACTTCTGGAGGTTGCTGAAGGTGCGGCGAAAATGTACGACTGCGCATTTAACTATAAGATAGTGGGCAAGGCCTCAGGCGCTACCTGTGATGAAGAACTGAATAAGATCACGGAAGAAGCCGCAAAAATGACAGACGGAGTCATAAGCATAATTCCTGCAGGCACCGGAAAGGGAGGCGGCTCGGAAGATTTCACGACGCTTATGCACAAAGTGCAGGAGCACGGAGGAAAGGCGACATTCTTCATGATCGCGTCCAACTCCGCTTATCCGAATCATCACGACCATTTTGATATAGATGAAAGATGTCTCGGCCTGGGATCAAGAGTGTTCTGCAATATGGTGGGTATAATCAACGGAATAAAAGAATAACAGACAGGATACAAAACGGCTAAAGAAACTGCTGTACCGTACGGTACGGCAGTTTCAATAATTTGACGAACTTATAGTTAGATTACTCTAACTACTTTGTGCATTCAGCCAATTGACCGGAAAAGGAGAAAAATGTATTCTTTATTTATCGGTTAGATAGCTCTAACTGATTATGAGATGTAGTGTGCATTGTATTTGAGTTTGTGATCTGTCAGGATGCGCCTGATGACGATGCACAATCCAAACTGACTGAATTGAGCGTGACGCTTGTTTAGTATCAATAGTGTTTTTAGAGGCCAGGTTCTTTAATCCTCCGTAACCTGGTCTCGCCTTTTTTTTGTAGTATAATGGATGTCAATAATAATGTGGAGGATGATCTGTTATGGCTGACAGCAAAGTTGCCGTTATAAGCGGAGCCAGTTCGGGAATAGGACTGTGTACGGCTGCCGCATTGTGTGGCGACGGATATACAGTATTCGATCTGTCACGGAGCGGCCATGATCATGACGGCATTATTCATATAGACTGCGATGTGACGGATGAAGAGATGATAGCGTCAGCGGTTGGGGAGATAGTTTCACGTGCGGGAAGGATCGACGTGGTGATAAACTGCGCCGGATTCGGGATATCCGGAGCGGTGGAATTCACTGAGACAAAAGACGCAAAGAAACTGTTTGATGTCAACTTTTTCGGCATGGTGAGTCTGAACATGGCATGTTTCGGCGAACTCAGAAAGACACATGGCAGGATAGTGAATATCAGTTCGGTAGCAGCTCCGGCATCTATACCGTTTCAGGCATATTATTCTGCTTCAAAATCCGCAGTGAACAGTTACACTCTCGCTCTTGCAAATGAAGTGAGACCGTATGGAATAACCGTGTGTGCCGTACAGCCGGGAGACACGGCAACAGGATTCACCGGCGCGAGAGAAAAGAGCATTATCGGCGATGATATTTACGGCGGCAGGATCAGCAGAAGCGTGTCCACGATGGAACACGACGAACAGAACGGCATGTCCGCGGAGGCTGCCGGAAGATTCATCGCACGTGTAGCGGAACGGAAAAACAGAAAACCGCTCTATACCATAGGGATACAATATAAAGCGGTGGTGGTGCTTCTCAAACTCCTTCCGGCAAGATTTTCAAACTGGCTTATCGGCCGGATATACGCGAAATAACACATAAATATAATTGCAGCCCGGTTTCCTGAAGGAGGAATACCGGGCTTTGATCTGCTTTTATTTCTGATCGTCCGACAGCAGTATATCTACCGGATTCAGTTTTTTCAGATAGTTTCTTATCTCTTCGAGCCTTGATGGAACCGTATCGTGGTGATCGATGAGGTATCTGTACCGCTCTTCCACTCTGTCAATGATGCCATCCCATGGCACAGGAATGGTCTCACTGGCTTTTTCTCCCATCGCTTTAAGGACATCCGTGTCGGACAGCATCTCGTGGATGACTCTGGCAAGATCGTCAGCATTGTTTTCACATAGTCTGCCGTTGACTCCGTCCTCTACTATTTCTGCGGAACTGCTTCCTTTTGCTAGGATCGGAGGTGTGAACGCTCTTGCGGCTTCCCTTACGACCATTGGAGCATTGTCATAGAGAGAAGGAAATACAAATATATCAGCTGCCCTGTATACTCCGTCCAGTTCTTTGACGGAGGTAATGTGACCGGGAAGTTTCGTGATATCGTCGATGCCGAGATCGTTTACTTTGTCCTGTATCTCATTGCTGTTTGGCCCCTGTCCTACGAGAACGAGCTGGAACTTCTCTCCGTTCCGTTTCAGTTCTGCGGCAGCTTCCAGAATGAGAAGAATATTCTTTTTCCAGTTCATCTGCCCGACAAACAGCAGCACAGGATCATCGGAGAGACCGAACAACTGCTTTATTTCGTCGGGATCTCCCTGAGATTCCTTCGGAAGGGTATCCGATCCGTTTTCGACGACAAAAATGCTGCCTTTGTAGCCGTAGTCCCTCAGAACATCGGCGGTGGATGAGCTTACTGCCCAGACCTCATCACAGTGGTCATAATACTCGAGTATCGCTTTTACTCCGAGTTCGGATACAGTTTTGCTCTGGGTTACTTTATAGAAGTCGTCATAATATTTCGAATGAAAAGTGGATACCATCGGGACTTTATGTCTCAATGAGTAACGCATTGCAGAGTAGCCTGAAATGAAAGGGCTGTGCGAGTGGACTATGTCAAGTTCGACATTTTTCATCATTGCGAGATAGTGGGGGTCCGCAGAGGGGATGCCTTCTCTCCACTGAAGTCCTCCCGGCAGTTCAGCGGACAGAAAATCTATCAGTTCAAAGTTATACCTGCCCCTGTAACCGGTATCAGCCATAGGAGCTATGGCGTAAACTTCGTTGTCTCTTTTTCCGAGATGTTCACAGTAGGCGAGAACGACTCTCCCGACACCGTCGACTATAGGTAAAAAGCTGTCGGTGAATTCGCCTATTCTCAAATCAATCACCTCCAAGTGAAATATGATAATATATATTATAGTACGGACAGTACGATTATGAATCTTGAATGATTTTTATTATTTTTTAAATATGCAAGGAGAACAAAGAATGAGTTATGTCGATTATTCCATGGACATCATCCGCAGGACAGATCCTGAGATAGCAGATGCCATCGGTGAGGAACTGGCAAGACAGAGACGCAACATCGAACTTATAGCATCGGAGAATATCGTGTCCGAAGCGGTTCTTGCGGCGATGGGCACTGTGCTTACAAATAAATATGCGGAAGGATATCCGGGAAGAAGATATTATGGCGGATGTGAATATGTAGATGTAGTCGAAGATCTGGCTCGCGACCGCGCAAAGGAACTCTTCGGAGCAGATCATGCTAACGTTCAGCCGCATTCCGGAGCGCAGGCGAACATGGCAGTATATCATGCACTTCTTCAGCCGGGTGACAAGGTTTTCGGACTCAGTCTCGCTGCAGGCGGACATCTGACTCACGGTTCAAGCGCAAACGCTTCCGGAAAACTCTATGATTTCTTCGGATACGGAACAGATCCCGAGACTGGATATATCGATTACGATGAACTTGAGAAGAATGTTGCGGCATTAAAGCCGAAGATGATCGTTGCAGGCGCGAGTGCATATCCGAGGATCATCGATTTTGAAGCCATCGGCAGGATAGCAAAGAAATATGGAGCATATCTCTTCGTCGATATGGCACATATCGCAGGTCTTGTCGCTTCCGGCGATCATCCGTCACCGATCCCGTACGCCGATGTTGTTACAACGACTACGCATAAGACTCTGAGAGGACCGAGAGGCGGACTCATCCTTTGCAAGGCTGAATTCGCAAAGGCGATCGATCACGCCATATTCCCGGGAACTCAGGGCGGACCTCTTGAGCATATAATCGCCGCCAAGGCTGTGTGCTTCAAGGAAGCTCTGAGCGATGAATTCAAGGAGTATCAGCATCAGATAGTAAGAAATTCCAAGGCGTTTGCAGACGCACTCCTCAAAGAGGGATTCGACCTTGTCACAGGCGGTACCGACAATCATCTCAGCCTGATAGATCTGAGACCTATGGGTGTCACAGGCAAGGAGATGCAGGCAAGACTTGACGATGTTCATATCACAGCCAACAAGAATGCAATACCGAATGATCCGGAGAAACCGACCGTAACAAGCGGTATCAGAGTGGGAACACCTGCGGTGACTTCAAGAGGATTCAAAGAAGAGGATATGGTCAAGGTCGCAAAGCTCATAAGGATGACCGCAAAAGAGTATCCAGATGCAAAGGATGCGATCATTGCCGAAGTCCAGGAACTCTGCGACGCACATCCCATATACTGAGACGATGCCGGACTATATAGACAGAACAGGGCTTCTGTTAATCAGGGATCATAAGCTTCTAGGTGCGAGAACAAAGGGTAAAACGACATTTTATATTCCCGGAGGAAAGCGCGAGGGGAATGAGAGTGATGAGGAATGCCTTGCAAGAGAGATCAAAGAGGAACTCGGAGCATACGTGGTCCCGGGATCAGTGATTCCATATAAGTTGTATGTCGACGAAGCCGACGGCAAACCGGCGGGAACCATGCTCCATATGATGACAATGTTCGCATCTTTGGAGAGCGAGCCAGTGCCGTCTTCGGAAATAGAGGAGATCGCATGGTTCGGATATGGGGAAGTGTATCGGTTCGGTAAGATCGACAAACAGATCTTTGAAGATCTGCACAAAGATGGGTATATAAGGTAACAGAGAAGGCCGGGTCATTGACCCGGCCTTTGATTAAGGTGTTCTTCACATTATGTAGTAATTGAGCATGTTATTCGGATCATCTGAGAGAGAAAAAGATTTATTTTTCTTTTTGGAAGATTCTTCTGTTTTCTCCTCTTCCGGTTTTTCTTCTTCCGGTTTTTCTTTCTCGGGCTTTTTCTCCTCGATCAGACCTTTAAGATCTTCAGCGGTTATCTCGAGGATCTGTTCATTAGTGGGATTCTCAATGCTGACTATCCTGTTTGCCTGCTGGGCGATTATCTTTTCGAAGAGATTCCGGACATCACGCGCGTTTCCGAAATTGATACCTCTAAGCATGTAGATGGTGCTGAGATGATCCTTGAGAAGCTCCTCGGCTTCGGGGCTTACGGTGTAGCTTCCCTTACCTGCAAATCTAAGGAAGATCTTCCAGAGTTCGTCAGGTGTATAGTCGTCAAAGTGGAAGTACTTGTTGAATCTCGATTTCAGACCCGGATTGGAATTTATGAATCTGTACATCAGTTCATCATAGCCTGCGACAATGACTACAAGATCGTCTCTGTGGTCCTCCATTGCCTTTAGGATAGTATTGATCGACTCCTGGCCGAAATCGTTCTCCGTGTTGGGAGAGAGCGCGTATGCCTCATCGATAAACAGCACCCCGCCCATGGCTTTCTGGATAACTTCCTGCGTCTTGATGGCTGTCTGACCGACATATCCGCCGACGAGATCGCTTCTGTCGACCTCAATGAGCTGACCTTTGGACAGAGCACCGAGTGAGCGGTAGATCCTTCCGATCAGTCTTGCGACGGTGCTCTTGCCTGTTCCGGGGTTGCCTGTAAATACAAGATGGAGAGACATATCCGGAGTCTTAAGTCCGCGCTCCTGTCTCAGATTTCTGACCTTTACAAAATTTGCAAGGCTCTGCACATCGTTTTTGATCTCGGTGAGTCCAACAAGGGAATCGAGTTCAGCAAGGACATCTTCAAGTTTTTCCGGAGGAGGGAGTTCTTCTTCAGGAGCGGTCGTTGTCTTGGCTGCCTTGTCCTTATCCTGTTGCCCGGATGACGATGTGAGACCCGCGCGCCTCAGGATGTCGTCGGCTTCTTTAAGACCGGACTGCTCGTTGAGTTTGTCAAGGACTTTCTGTGTTGTGAAGCCGACTTTCTCAAGTTCCTGCAGTTCCTTTATGATCTCGGGATCCACAGTCCTCATCGATCTTCCGATAATATCGAATTTCTCATCGTATTCCCCGAGCTCGAGTTTCGGTATAACAGCGTCTATTGAATCGGTTATTGCTTTTGTAGAGCGTTCGACAAGCGGTTTGTGAAGCTCGGTGATCCTGGTGGCTTCGGCAAATGTGAAGTCGCCGTCAAGAGAGGAGAAGTATTCAAGTATCTTCTGCTGGCTCTGACAGAACGAATTGGCGCATGTTGTTCCCTTTTTCGTGTCTGCATCGCACATTCTCTGGAAGAATCCGGGGATCTTGTTCTTAAATGTCGCATAGTTGTTTACGGCATTTTCCTGAAGAGAACTGAACTTTTTGTCCGATACGACAGGTGAGTTGAAGGAATCTATACACGAATACAGTTCAGGAGTTGATCCGCCACCCATTGCCCATACGGACAGGACGGCTTTCTGAAAATAATCGTCAAGCTCGCTCTTGCCGACCGTCACGCCTGAGGCGTTTGAAAACTTGATGATCTCAGCGATCTGATCCGTATAGAATTTTTTGATTTTTGTTGTATCTGCAGAATTAGGCATTTTTGTACCTCTTGATTCTATTACTGTTCTAATCAACAATAATATCACAGTTCAGAGACTGCAGTCCACACCTGCCGGTTTATGAAAGACAGCGTGGACATATTTCTGAGTTTTGTTGATTATGGCTATTCAATTTTGCGGATAAATAGAATATTATTATTGGCGGACTAAAAAACGGAGGAAGCATTTTTGAATACAGCTCTGTCAAGACGAATAAATCTCGAAACTCTCTATACATTATATGAAGCAGTGTTCTATACAACGGTTTTCTGTATGTATGGAATGTATACGACTTATCTCACAGCGTATGGTTTCAGCAATACTTTCATAGCTCTGTCGCTCAGTATCACCGGGTTTGTCAATATGGGACTGAATCCGATACTGGCAGTATTTCTGGACAAGACCAATAACTGCCGGTTCGTCAATCTTGCGGCAATAGTGTCTACGGAGATCGCGGTGCTTCTGTTTTTCTCCCCCATAGGGAAGACAAATGCGATGGCCATTATCTTTGCTGTTTTCGGAAACGGCGGGATCAGAGTCCTGATGAGTGAGACGGATACGTGGGTCAGTAAGCTGATAGCTCAAGGCGCAAAAATAAACTACGGATCCATGAGAGCTGCCGGTTCGCTGGCGTATGCTGCCTCGGCGTTTGTTGTCGGCAGGGTACTCGCAATACTGGGATATGACTTCGCCAGATGGATCTTTACAATACTGCTGTCACTGTGCTTTATCATAGCCATGATGATTCCGAATCCCCGTATGATCACCGATTCCTCGGGCAAAGTGGAAAAGGTAACGATGCGTGAGGCTTTCGGAAAGATCAAAGCGAGCAAAACATATCTTGTGTATCTGTTCTGCGGAATGCTTTATATGTCGACCAATCTCGTGTGTGAAAACTATATCGGACCGTTAGTCCTGCATATGGGGAGAACATCAAAAGAAGTCGGGATAATGTCAGGGCTGCTGGCGTGTATTGAATTTATCACGATGCCTTATTATGCCCGGGTTGCGGACAGAATAGGAACGAGAAGACTTCTGACCATCGGGTTCTTTGGATTCTTCATCAAAGCTCTCGCGATGTCGTTTGCACCATCGATACCGCTGCTGTTTATGTGTGCCCTCACACAGATGATCTCATTCGTCATTATCATCCCCGCGAGGATCCGGCTTGTCAGCGAGGAGATTCCCGCAAAGTATATCGCTACTGCACTCATTCTCTCCAATCTGACTACTTCAGTCATGTCGACGTTCATCGGAAATCCGATTGCGGGACGGCTTGCGGATACTGTCGGGCTTCAGATGACGTTCAGGATCATGAGCCTGCCGGCTCTTGCCGCCGGATTGATTTTCGGAACATTTACCCTGATCTATAACAGGACGCATCCTGAGGGTGGCAAGGTGTCATCCGGTCATGAACTGTATGAGGTACGGGAATCCAGCGATACCCTGAGGGCAACGCTCTCGGCTCTGGCAGTCGCGCTTTTTGCCATACTGGTATTCGTGATATACAGAGCGGTGACGGGAAGCTTAACTTTTTCTTTCTGAACAGATTATAAAAAAATCCTGCTGTTGCATGTAACAGCAGGATTTCTGTTATAAAGATTATTTAGTCGCCCAGAATATCCTCAAGAGCATCGTCAAGTGCCGACTGTGTTTCATAGTCTACACAGAAGCTGCAAGGCCTGTTTCTGTTGGCTTCGAATGCTTCTTCAACTGTTCCGGAGAAAATGACTGCAGAGTTCTTTATTGCCTGACAGTCAGGATCCAGATGATATACAGTGCCGAATCTTGTCCAGTATACTGCTTCGTTGGAGAAGACCTCGCCGGCAGCCTCAAGTTCTTCCTGTGATGCCGGGTTGAAATCAACTGAAGAGACACCGGCGATGAGAAGAGCGATTATCGCAACAACGGTGGCGATGGTCTTTGTCTTCTTATCCATATCCTTGTTGATGAGAACAAGAATGATGAGGGGAACGAACGCTATTAGAGAAACGATGACGCCGAGCTGATTCTGGAGGAAGAACTTGAATTTGTTTTTCTGAGAAGCAGGATCGATATCATTGCCTTTCTTCCAGAACTGGGATCCAATCACTACGAAGACGAAGTCGACAGCTAAGAGGATCCAGAAAAAGATCATCGGATTCTCACCGACATACATCTTCTTTGAAAGAATAAGAATGGCGAATACTTCACATGCTAGTGCGAGCACCCAGAAGACAATAGCGAGTATTCTCTTCGGACGGGCTTTTTTTACACGCTCTTCCTTCGGAAGAACATCGCCTCTGTCAAGAGCTGCCGTTGAGCTCTTGGCAGCGGTCTTCGGCGCTTTGGGGCCAAGAGCCTTACCATCGCTGGCGCGAACGAACTGGCGTTCGACTTTTTTCTTTTCTGCCATCTTTTCGCCCGCCTTGATTATTTGCCTGCAGCGAGCGTGAGCAGCGAGCTGATAAGAGCAGTTCCGTCAACAGAACTTGTGTCCTTGGAAGAGCCACCGCCGAGGAGAGCTCCGAGAAGGTTTGCTGTTCCGGATGCCTGTGAATTGCTGCCGCCGCTGAGGAGTGAGCTGACAAGACTGGAAGCAACGCTGCTTGAAGAAGATGTCTGCTTGGAAGACTTGCTGCTTGCATTGTTTGCGCTCATAAGAAGAGAAGCTGCACCGAGAATGTCCTTTGCATCGATTCCGTCACTGAGGTCAATAGCCGGTGCGGATTTCTTCGCGCTGGACTTCTTTGCTGATTTTGTTGCACCTGAGAGTGCTGTAAGAAGTACCGGAGCGAGGATAGCAAGGATCTTTGTGACCTGTGCTGTTGAAAGACCTGTGTCCTTGGAAAGTGTCTTTGTGACGCTTGTTGTGTTTTTGCCGAGAATGTGGTTGATGATCTTTCCGCCGTCTTCCTCGTCAGCTTCTTTGATCTGCTCTTCAACAGGTGCTGTTGATGTGTGCTGAGAAAGAGCGTTGAGAAGGGAAGAAGCACCTTTTTCCGTGGATGCGTTGTTTGTCATTGAACCGAGGAGAAGGGGCAGTGCAGCTGATACAAGAGATGAAACCTGATCAGAAGAACCGCCGGATTTCTGGGAAATCGAATCAACGGCAGTGGAAGATGTCATACTTCCGAGTAAGCTACTAAGTAAATCCATTATAATATATCTCCTTTATCTGACTTTAACCTGGATAAGGTCATTATACATTAATCGCATAAAAATACAAAAGACAAAATGAATACAAAAAAGCTGCAGAATGCATGATCGTGCATCTGCAGCATTGTTTGTGATTTATCAGCTCATTTGTTCAGGTTTAGGTAATGTCCCGGATCATGCTTCAGCGATCATATAGCGCATGAGCTCTACCCAGTCGGAACTGCTTTCACAGTTAAGATCAAGCTCCGGAATCGTATGATTGTTATACAGAGTTACTATTGTTTCCTGAAGTCTGCGATTTCTTCTGAGATCTTCGGAAGAACCACTCGGTATAGCGATCGTTATCGGAGCAGAACACTTGTCTATTTCTCTGAAAAGCTTATCTGTGTCTGCAACATTACGGAACATTGCTACGTTTGTGTTCATCTTTAGAACCTCCTATAAAAGTTTGATCGAATCTGCATTCGATACCTGTATTATAGTCAAACTGCACAACTATTCAAGCATTTAGATGTACAACATGACGATATAATGTGCGATTTAATTGTGCAAAACAGAGAGAAAAGCGTTCATTATTTGGTAACATTATACTAATATGTGTACTATAATAATAATGATAAATACAATAAAAGGAGATCATATGGACAACTCCGTACGTGAACCGAGAATATACACTATAACGGCATTTCTAATGGTACTGCTCTTCTGTATACCCGCAGTCGGGCTCATTGCATCATGCGTAATGTCATTCACGATGAAGAACAAAAATGCAAGGGCGCTTGCCAGAGCGTTTATGATCATTCATCTTATCATTGTATGTCTTGCAGGATTTGCAGGATATCATCTCTACAAAGAGGTATATATTCCTTATAAAAGCGGTGGGATAGAACAGCTTATTCCCAATGTGACCGGAACAAGATATGAGTCAATAGCAGCTACTGCGCTCGGGATGACCGATGAACAGATGAATGCACTGCGCGGACTCGATGATGAACAGAAGGATGCAGCCCTGACAGGGGACTTCTCCGCACTTGCTTCCGGTAAGATCAGTGACGCGGTAAAAGCGTACGCAGAGCTGAGGGATATCACCATGACTGTCGGTATGCCCGCAGGGATGCCGAACATATTCTCAGGTAAACCTGTAGAGACGGTCAGAGAGAAGGAACTGTATCATGTTTACGGGACAAAGCCTGCAGACTTTGCTGCAGCATGTTCGGCGCTTGAAAAATTAGGGTACTTTGACATGGGAAGCGGAACTGATACTGACAACGGGGAAAACTACACATGGCATTACTACGTGAGCAAAGACGCTCAGACTCAGATAACGCTGTCCAAGGGAGCAAAGGTCGACTTTACCGCTGTCGAGATAAAGGGAATAGCCGGAAGCTACATCACTTCCATCGGATCGAATCTCCCCGATGCGCTGAACGGCCACCTGATCTCCGAAGTCACCGAAGGAATGGGAGCATCAAAAACCACAACATATACCGTGCACAACGTAACCAAGGAAGAAGCGGAAAACTACTTCAGCATTATGGCTGACGAGTACTATGTGACTTTCAGCGAGGATATGCACGGAGAGTATCATCTGTCGGGCAAAGATTACTGCTCGCTGAGATACGACGTTGAGACTTCCGCGCTGATCGCCATCATATATACAGCAAAGGACGCTACGGTACCAGAGTGAGATTGTTCACTTGACATTTACCTATAAATAAAAGAATATATAAGCGAAGTTTTGCAGCCATGGCGTTCTTCCAATGCCCTGGCTTCTTTTTTGAATGATCGGAGCTGCCAATGAAAGCAAGAGAAAACCTCGCCTGGAGGTTCTATTTTATTATGTTTGGGTATTATTTTGCCCAGACGATCTTTTTCGGATACTTCACCAAATTCATGACCGGATTCGGATATTCCATGGCATTTATCGGAGGAATGTTCTCTCTTAATGCCGGAGCAACGATAGTGCTAAGAACTCTCATAGGATACTATGTGGATAAGAGATCGAACCCGAAGATCGTTGTCATAGGTCTTTTCAGCATCTATGCGCTGCTTCAGGTGCTGCTCTTCAGATTCCACCAGTCTGTGCTGATCGTCATAATGTTCGCCACGCTGGGTATTTCCGGAGCGACTATGACGACGTCGACCGCAGAAGCCTGGGCGCTGAAGGCCAAGCAGGATTATGATGACAGTCTCGATTACGGTAAGATAAGAGGAATGGGTTCACTTGCTTACGGAATAGGCGGGCTTATTGCGGGTTTCATTATGACCATGTGGGGCATCACGGGAATGATCGCATTTGCTCTCCTGTCGTGGGGATTTGTTATGATAGGAGGATTCGGTATACCGAATCCGATACAGAGGGACCAGACTGCAGAGGAAGACAAGGTCACATTTACGGGTGCTCTCAGGGAATGTCTGTCGGATAAGGTGGTCGTGGTAGCTATACTCGGACTGACGCTTGCCATGATCACAAACAACATCATCTCGACTTACTACACGCTGCTTGTTGAGACTCTGGGCGGAAGTTCTAGAATGTCCGGATTGGGACTGTTTGTGATGAGTTTCTTCGAGTTCCTCGTCGTGTACTCCTTCTCGAAGATATCCGCGAGGATCTCGTCCAAGAGACTCATGTACATAGGAATGTTCGGAATGGCGCTCAAGAACATCGTGCTGAGTTTCGCTCCGAATGCGATATGTGCAGTAGTCTTTACTGTAGTCCAGGTCCTGGCATTTTCACTGGTAATACCGGGAACGGTGACTATAATCTCCGAAAGAGTACAATATAAATACAAAGCTACTGCTCTCCAGATAATGTACACTTGTACCGGACTGGGAGGATTATTCACAAACTGGATAGCCGGAAAGATCGCCGATGTTCTGGGTCTGCAGCAGACTATACGTGTCGCTGCGATCCCGGCAGTCATCGCAGGCATCGTATGCATGATATTTATAGAGAAGACCTATTTCCCGAGAAAAGCGGAAAACTGACAGGAGAAGAGATATGCTGTTTCTTATAATCGCGATAATAGCGAACTGCACTGTTACGCTTGTGTTTCGTGCGACTGACAAAAAGGTCAATGGAGACATAACCATGATGATCAACTACTGGATATGTACGGTAGGAGCTGCAGTAACGGTATTTGCACAGGGAAAATTCTATGTTTTCGGTGAACTGTTCCGTGCTGATCTCGGAACACTGTTCAAAACGCCTTCACTCGGAGGGACTGCACTTCTTGCAATAGTCCTCGGATTGCTCAACGGTATCTATTATGTAGTCAATCTCCTTATCAAGAGACACAGCATGTTCCTGAACGGGACGGCACTTACCGAAATGTTCTCCAAAGTAAACTTTATCATTCCGGTCTTTGTTGCGTTCCTTCTGTGGAAAGAAACTCCCGGTCTGCTGCATCTGTTCGGCATCGTGCTCGCGGTTTTCGGAATGGCGCTCAGCAGTCTTGACTTCAAGGGCAATACGAAGATCAAGAAACCGCTTCTTCTGTTCAGCACTTTCCTCGTGCTCGGATTTATAAATACGAACATGAAACTGTTCTCTGCGTATTCTCTGCAGGGGTTCTCAGATGTCTTTGTGTTTATGATCTTTGCTGTGGCAAATGTCATGTGCACCTACTTGACCATTCACAAGATCAGGAAGAACGGGGAAAAACTCGAGCTGAAACCCGTGTATTTCCTATACGGAACGCTTGTCGGTATCCCGAACTTCATGCACAGCTCATTCATGATGAGATCGCTTGACACTCTGCCTGCAGCTATAGTCTACCCGACAGAATCAGCGGGAACACTTCTGATAATCACAGTGATCAGCTGGCTGATATTCAAGGAAAAACTCAACAGAAAGCAGATCGTTTCGATACTGCTGACCCTTGCAGCCCTGATACTCATAAATATCTGATCGGAAGGATAATAACCTATGCGTATAAAAGATGCTCTTTTACAGTATGTACCATATAACGAACAGGAACGGGTGGACAGAGAAGTGATGCTCAAATATCTTGAAACGATGCCCGATGTTCTTGTCCGCGACAATCTGCTATGCCATTTTACAGCTTCCGCCTGGATCGTGAATCGGGAACGCACAAAAGTTCTTTTTGCTTATCACAATATCTACAAATCCTGGACTTGGATAGGCGGACATGCCGACGGTATGGATGACATGCTGAAAGTAGCTCTCAAGGAGACGGAAGAGGAGACAGGTGTATCTGACGCAAGGCCTGTATCCGAAGATATTTTTTCCATTGAAACCGTACATGTGGAACCACACATAAAAAGAGGGAAATATGTACCGGCGCATGAACACTTCAATGTCACATATCTGCTGGAAGCAAATGAGGACGTTGCGGTCAGACCAAAACTCGATGAAAATGCCGGAGTCAAATGGATAGAGTTTGACGAAGCTATCGCGGGAACACCAGAGCCTGCAGTTGTGACGGTGTTTTCAAAAATTGTGGAAAAAGTCAGGAATATGTAATCTGGAAGCGGTGACTCTGCCTGTTGCGGAGACATCGTTTCTGTTTGTTCAACCACCTGCTGTATGCTATATTAAAAGGTGGAAAAAACGGAAGGATAAGTGAAATGAATAAAGGAAAACTGCATTTTGCGTGGGTGATAGCGCTTGCATGTCTATGCAATCAGGCTGCGGTCCTCGGAACCATAGCCAACTGCAGGGGAATGTTCTTCAATCCGATCTGTCAGGATCTTGGGTTCGGACTCGGAGAACTCACTTTCTATGCCACTCTGTACGGTATAGCCAGTGTTGTCGCAATACCGATTGCCGCCAAAGTGCTGCCAAACTGCAATCTGAGGCTCGTGATGGGCACGGCCGGAGTCATAATGGCGACAGCTCAGCTCGTACAGGCATGGTTCAACAAGCTCTGGCAGTGGTATGTCGTCGGAGCTGTCCAGGGTATCTGCAGCGCATTCCTGCTCACTATGGCGATATCCCTTCTCGTCAACAACTGGTTCATAGAGAAGAGAGGTCTTGTGTTCGGAGCTGTGTCCGCGTCGAGCGGAGTCATGGGCGCAATAATGAACAGCGTCGGCGCCGTCATCATAAGAAACAGCGGATGGAGGACAGCATATATTGTTCTCGCAGTCATTCTCTATATCTTACTTGTACCGCTCAATATGTTTGCTGTCCGATTCAGACCTTCGGACATGGGTCTTAAACCTTACGGATATAAAGAAGACGCGGAGGATACGGGAACATCGTCTGACGGACTTGATCTCTCAGGCTTTACCGCAAAACAGGCTTTCAGGATGCTTGCGTTTTGGCTGATGCTTATAGCCGTCGCATTTGCCGCTATAGACTCAACATACAATCAGATGCTTTCAGGACTCGGGGAGTCATTCGGGTATTCTCCGGAAGCTGCAGGGACATTCATCTCGATCACAATGTTCGGAAGTATATTCATAAAGATCCTGACCGGACAGTTCATCGATAAATTCGGAATAGAAAAGGCAAATGTCTTTGCCATGGGTATGTCCTTCTTCGCATTCCTGTTCCTCATGTTCGGGAAAGTCGATTTCCTGGTATATCCCGCGATTGTCTTCCAGGGGGCAACGATGGCCATCAATTCGGTAATATTCCCGGTGTGGACAAGACATCTGTTCGGGCTGAAGGATTATACAAAAATTTACTCGTATGTATCGATAACGAGCAACGGGCTCTCCGCCATTGGAGTTACGCTCTTCGGTACGGTAATAGGGGCGAGCAGCTCATATATTCCGTCCGTGGCGCTCGGCCTTGTGATGATGGCCACATGTCTTGTGCTCAATTTCGTGTGCAACGGTATGATCAGAAAATATAAAGCTACTGCAGAAGGATAAACCGGCAATGTCAAAAACAAGAGAAGAATGCAATAATTCCATGCGGCTCGAATCGTATGATCTATGCACTTTCGCGAGACAGCTGTATGAGATCAATGCGGAAGAGATATATGAAAGCATCACGAGAGCAGAAGCCGTAATGCCGAGAAAGATCTTCGCGGCAGGCTGCGGCGATTCGTACTGTGCTGCGCTAGCGGCGCAGGAGGCATTCAGAAAACTGACAGGTCTTCCGATGTTCGGAACGCAGGCAATAGATGTCTCGAGATGCATGGACGGAGAGGATTTCGACAATATCCTGTTTTATGGGATCTCATCAAGAGGTATGACATCCAGAGTAGTAGAGGCCGCAAAGAGGGTCAATGAGATCTCAAAAAAGGCTAAGACATTTGCGATAGTCAACTTCCTTGTTGAGAATTCGCAGCTTGAAGCGGAATGTGACGGATCCCTACATATAAAGATGCCGGTTTTCGAATGCGGCGAGTATACGGAGCATGCACCGTGCCAGAGATCGTATTTCAGCACTACTTTTACCCTAATGCTCCTTGCAATAAGGATAGGAGAACTGAGAGGGAACTACTCTTCAGCGCAGGCTGACGAATACAGAGAGAGCATGATGCAGTATGCCGAGAAGTTCACAAAAGAACTGCTTGAGCCCATGGATCTCAGAATGTGGGAACTAGCCCAGAGATGGAATGATTTCTCCAGCTTTGAAGTGGTGGGCTCAGGTCCGGACGAAGCAACAACGTGGTTTGTTGCGGCTAAATTTGTCGAAGCGTTCGGGGATTGTGCATGCTTTGACACACCGGACAACTGGCTCAGGGTCAACGCAAATGCAAAAGATCCTGAGAAGATAGGAACCGTGGTTATTCTCGATAAGGACAACGGGGCTCTGGAAGAAACTGTAGCGGCGATAGAGAAGATGATAGAGTTCGGAAGACCGGTCATCGTCTTTACCGATGCGGAAGAGGACATTATCCCGGATGGCGCTGAGGTCTTCAGATTGCCGTCTCCCGAATATCACTGGGCGAAACCGCTCATGCAGTACTGCCCGATCGGTTTTCTCTGCGGATACATCAAAGAGATGAGAGGCGTGCCGTTCTACAGGCGAGGAGATGCGGAACATGCTGCGATGAGAGTTAATTTCGGGGATGTTATCTCCAATCAGCCGCTCAGGGTGATCGAATGATAAGGAGCAAAGACATGTCAGTTTTTGATAGAGTAAAAGAAGAGATCAGAGAACTGTATTCAGTGGTCCCCGAACTTGTCAGGCTCACAAGGGAAGATGTCATAGAGAATCTTGATGAGCGCGAGCTCAAAAACGCCGGAAGACCGTTCCTTGTCGGAACGGGTGCCGGATATGCGGCAGCGCTTGCAGCCAAGACCGTATTCAGAGATTTCACCGCGTGGACAGGAGAATATATCACCGCATCGACACCGATAAAGTTTTCCTCACAGCTTGAGGATTTCGAGATAGGCAAAGAACCGAGACTCATCACGTTCAACATCGACGGATCTGACGGATGCCAGAAGGCTGCTGACAGAGCAGTCGAATGCGGGGGCTCGGTAATATCTCTCACCGTTGATGGGTCGGAAGTTTCCGAAGGCGGAGAAGTGTTCACATGCGTGAACGGACAGGATGTCTGCGGCGCCGCCTCATATGTGCGCGGGCTTGCGATGGCTATAGGATATGCCGAGGCCGAAGGTCTTGCGGACGGGACTCTCGATGAGGAACTTGTAGCCGTATTCGACGATCAGCTTGAAAAAACCTGCAAGTCACTGGTAGAAGGACTTGAAGGGCTGTCGGAATATGCTCTGAAAGCTTCGCATGATCTTAAGGAGAGCGATGCGGAGTTCTTCGAGACCATAGGAACCTCATGGGATTATGCTTCCGCATGGTTGATAAGGTACATAATTTATAAATTCACAGGAGTTGTTACTACCGTTGAAGAGAGCGAAGACTATCTTCACGTCAACGCTCTAACCTTAAACACAAAGAGGTTTTCGACGGTTGTTGTTAATACCGTCAACAATCCCGCATATGACAGAACACTGTCCACCATAAGAAATGTTGCAGGCGGCAAACGTTTCGGAATTGCTGTTACGGATGGGCTTCTTCAGGACTACGACTCCGGACTTAAAGCGGTCTTCAGACTCGACTGCTCAAAGATCAACGCTTTCAAGCCGCTGTTTACACATGTGCCCGCAGAACTGATGTTTGCGGCATATAAGGATCTTACGGAACAAGAGGCATAAAATGGCGAATGTCTTTATCTCATCAGGACTCAACATGGTAGATACTGTCGCGTTTCTCGACGGCAGAAGATATGCGGATCATATTGGCGGGATTCCGATGTACGGATTTGCGGGAATGAGACCGTGGACCAAGGCAGAGGATATAGTTTTCATGGCGCGAGTCGGCAAGGACTTTGAAAGCGTATACGGCGGGTGGATGGATGCAAACAGTGTGCGCCGCGATGCCATAAAATATGTTGCCGAAGAGTGTCCGCGATGCGTAATGTATATGGACGAGAATTTCGATATGATACCTGGCACTCTGGAATTGTCCGTAGGCGATTACGTCAATACAGATCTGTTCAGACCGACTCTCGAAGATTATAAGGAGGTCGTCACCGACGAAACCAAAGGGCTTTATATCTGCGGCGCCCAGGTCGGTGCGCCAGCCCTTCCTGCATCGATGTGGGACGGATTCTTTGAATTCAAAAAACTTAAGAATTTCAAGGTGATGTGGGAAGCCAATGCCGCTCACATTTCTTCTGAGGACCATGAATCCGCAGATGCCATGTTCGACCTTGTCGAGATGCTGTCATTCAATCTTCCGGAATCAAAGAATATATTCGAACTCGACAGCGAGGAAAAGATCCTCCGCCACTTCAGATCGAAAAAGAACTGCGAGCTGATCCTTCTGAGATGCGGGTCTAGAGGACTCTATTCGATAAGTGAGGGAAATGCATGGTTCATCCCGTCGGTCAAAGTACCTTTGGGAGAAAAAGTGGTAGATACCACCGGATGCGGAAACACATCCACAGCCGGCGCGATGGCTGCCTGGTGCAAGGGATGCGACCCCGTAATGGCGGGCATATAAGCCAATATCTCGGCCAATTACAACCTGCGACAGACAGGACCGAGACCGGTGTTCACGGATGAACTTATGGATGAGGCGGAAAAACTGGCTACGGACATATATAAAGAGGGCGGGTATCAGAGAATAATCTGATTTTTCCGATAGCATTAACAAAATACAAGGGGATAAAAATGGAAAGTATTTTTCACAGAATGAGCGTAAGAAAATTCGAGGACAGACCTGTAGAGGGAGAACTCGTTGAGAAAATCCTGAGGGCGGGAATGGCAGCGCCTTCCGCGATCAATCAGCAGCCCTGGGAATTTTATGTCGTCACAGACAGAGAGGTGCTTAAGAAACTCTCCGAGATGGGACCGAACGTCAGACTCCTTGAGAATGCGCCTGCCGCTATAGTCTTTGCAGCCAGAGAGGATGTTCCGCTGCCGGAATTCGTGCCCCTCGATATGAGCATATGCGTGGAGAACATCTGGCTTGAGACGGATCATCTCGGACTTGGCGGAGTTATGATGGGCCTTTATCCGATGGCTGACAGACAGGCGATCGCGACTGAACTCTGCGGTATGAAGGAAGGACTTAAGGCCTTCTGCATGTTCGCTTTTGGGTATCCCGCGGAATCAAGAGAGCCTCAGGACAGATTCGACGAATCAAGAATACATTTTGTTAAGTAAGACAAGCAGAAAGAAAGCCTTCAGACCCAAAACGGGCTGAAGGCGATTTTAGGTGAAGGCAATGGATAAAAAAAGATCCGGGATCCATTTCGGATGGTTTGTGGCACTGATGTGCTTTTTGATACAGGGCGCCGCGTTCGGTATAGTTACAAATACCAGAGGCCTTTTCTTCAACTACATGTGCCAGGATATGGGCGTGCAGCTCGGAGTGCTGACAAGGTGCTACCTGTTTTCGGCGTTTTTTACTGTCATAGGGATCCCGGCAGCGTCTAAGCTTATTCCGAAGGTAAACCTCAGACTGTTTCTCAGTTTTTTCGGAGTACTGCTTTCAGTGTGCATGTTCATGTACGGATTCTGTACAAAAGTCTACCATGTCTATGCGCTTGCATGTGTTCAGGGACTGTGTTCGGCATTCCTCGTGTGCATGACCACAAACCTCATGATAAACAACTGGTTCATAAAGTCAAAAGGACTTGTGCTGGCTATTTGCGGAGCTGCTTCAAGCGTGTTCGGAGCATTCTTTTCGATAATAACGAGCAAAATGATAGCCGCACACGGATGGAGATACAGCTTCAGGATCCTGGGAATCATAGTATTTTTCGTTATAGTACCGGCAACTTCCGCATTCGCGGTCTTCAAGCCGCAGCTTATGGGACTTCATCCGTACGGCTGGAGCGAGGCGGTGGAAGCGGTTGAAAAGCATACCGCCGGAGCAGCCGAACGTCTTCAGGGAGTATCCAGAAAGGAAGCTGTGAGGTCGGTGCCGTTTGTATTCCTGTTAATAGGGACTATAACTGCCAACCTGATGGCTCAGGTGGCACAGATGTTCCCGGGGTACGGTGAAAGTATCGGCATGGGGAAAGCCGCCGCATATCTCACGACCATAGCCATGGTAACAAGCCTTGTATATAAACTGGGGCTTGGTGAGATGAGCGATATCACGGGAGTCAGAAAGGCTATGGCTGCGGCTTGCACGGTGGGCTGTATAGGCGGACTGATCCTAGTCCTTTTCGGAGGCACGGCAGGATGGGGCGCCTATCTGGGATGCGGACTTGTCCCCACTCCAATGGCAGTAACGCTGATACTCGTTCCGCTCTGGAACATGGAACTTTTCGGACAGAAGGACTATCCTGCGCTCATGTCATACCTGCAGATAACTGCGTATATCTCTGCGTCGTTCGGAGTAACGCTTATGGGTACGATAATAGATCTCGGAGGATATGCCGCGTTCAGAGTGACATGTCTGGTGCTCCTTGTGATTCTCTTCCTCTCTAGCGAACTGTCGTTTTTCTTCAGAAAACGCATGAAAACGGCTGAGTGAC
This sequence comes from Oscillospiraceae bacterium, assembly GCA_017512745.1. Taxonomy (GTDB): domain Bacteria; phylum Bacillota; class Clostridia; order Oscillospirales; family Ruminococcaceae; genus RGIG5675. The sequence continues at coordinate 6,534 of JAFWEV010000086.1, read as the reverse complement.
TGTCTGTATAAGTGAAGATCTGAAAACCGATAAACACCTTCCCCATTTCACCTGTTTGCACAGTTAAGTATCCGGATGATATTATTTACCTGTATATTATGATTCCGTATTTCCGATACCATAAGGGAGAATAACCGATGATAGATAATGAAGTGATCAGAACCATTATGGCGAGAAGATCCACAAAGGGATTCAGGGAAGACCCGATCCCTCAGGAATTTATCGACACCATAGTTGAAACAGGAAGAAACGCGCCGAACGCATTCAATTACCAGAAATGGGAATTCTATGTTGTCAGTGACAGGGAATGGATCAGGAAGGAATCGGAGATATCCGCAAAACTGCTTGGCGGAGAGCCGTCCGATCATGTGTTCTACAATGCCCCTGTCATTATTATCATTGTTGACGACAGGGGTCACAGAACGCCTTTCCAGGATGCCGGATGCGCAATGGAGAATATGTTTATCGCCGCTCAGAGTCTTGGGCTCGGTTCATGCTGGATCAACCAGTTCATGACGATAAACGATGAACCGGAAGTCATCGATCTTCTAAAAGAGATAGGCATTGATGAGACAAAGATGGTAACTGCACTCGGAGCTTTCGGATATCCCGCAAAGCCGCCGAAAGACAAAGAGATCGTTTCAAAGGTGCATTACGTGAAATGATAGAGAATGAAGTACTAAAAGCCATAGAAGAGAGAAGCAGTACAAGAGATTACAGAGAAGATCCGATCCCTTCGGATATGATGTATGCTCTTGAAAAAGCTGCTCTTGAGGCTCAGACATCACTCAACAGGTGCGAACAGAAGTTCTTCTTTATCACGGACAGGACCATACTTCACGATATCGAGTCGGATGTCATGAAGATGGCTGAAGAGCAGGGAGAGTGGGGATATCTCGAGAGACTTATAGAGAGGGATAACAAGGTCCTTTTCGGAGCCCCGCTGCTCATAGTCATTGCTTCAAGGGAAGTCAATGACTATACCGCGTGCGACTCAGGGATCGCAGCGCAGACGATATGTCTCGCAGCGCATTCTATGGGTCTGGGATCTGTCATTATGGCTGCACCCGACAGGATATTCCTGGGTGAGAGAGGAAAGGCATGGCGCGACAGAATCGGGATGGAGTCCGGATGGCAGTTTGAGATAAGTGTCGCTGTAGGATTCATAAACAGCCCCAAAGAACCGCACGAAATAGATTTCAGAAATATAGTTGTTGTCTGACACATCACATAAAAAAGACTATGAGGATCGTGGAGATCTTCATAGTCTTTTTTTGCTTCCTGTAATTGATTGTCAGATTTCGCAGAGAGTGATGAATTCATCGATCTCATCGGCAAGGATCTGCAGGGATGCGCGCCAGAAATCCTTGTCGGTAAGATCTATTCCGGCGACAAGGGCCGCGCCTTCCACGGTGGTGGAACCTGTTGCCTTGAGGAGCTTCTTGTACAGTTCAACAAACGGTTTGCCTTCTTCGAGATACTTGGCGTAAAGTCCGCGTGCGAACAGACCGCCGAACGCGTACGGGAAATTGTAGTAACTGAAATCGCCGCTGTAATAATGACTCTTGCATACCCACATATAAGGATGCAGATATTCGGGATCAAGTCCGTCGCCGTATGCTTTCTTCTGGGCGTCGAGCATCATATCACACAGCCTGTCCGCGAACATGAATCCGCTCTCGCGGTTTTCAAATACGGCGCTCTCAAAGAGATACCTTGAATAGATATCGCAGATTATCTGGTTGGCGTCGGAAAGCTGTCCTTCGATAAGCGCCCTCCTCACGATCGGATCCTTTTCCTTTGATATGGCAGCATTGAGCGCAACGACTTCGTTGAATGTGGAAGCTGTTTCGGCCACGGGCATTGATACGTCAAGATTCAGAGGACTGTTGTCTTTGAGACAATGATCGTGGAAGGCATGACCGAGCTCATGAGCAAGTGTGACGACATCGTTGAGCGTTCCATCAAAATTTGTGAGAACACGGCTTTCACCTATGCTGTAGGCCCCGGCGCAGAATGCTCCGCCGACTTTTCCTTCGTGAGGATAGAAGTCGATCCAGGCTTCATCGAATGCGCGGGCGATCATGTCAGCCTCCTCCCGGTCAAATCCGGAGAAGAGATCTACGAGATAGCTTTTTGCTTCTTCCGTCGTGTACTTCTTTCCGCTTCCTTCAAGTGGCGCAAACATCTCGTAGAAAGGAAGTCCATTCTCGTATCCGAGCAGTCTGGCTTTGGCTTTCATGTACTGCCGGAACTTGGGAAGATATTCGTCTATTGCCCCCAGAAGCGCATCAAGAGTCTCCCGTTTCATGTGATTCTGCTTGAGAGTCTCCTCCAGCGGTGATTCATATCCGCGGAGTTTGCAGCTGCTGATGACTTCCATCTTTATTGAGTTGAGAGAGAATGCAACAGCGTCTTTTATGCGGTCATATGCTTTGAGTTCAGCTTCATACGCTGATTTTCTGACTGAGGGATCCGGATCATAAGCCTTGTTCCTGATATCCGACAGATTTGTCGTTTTTCCGCCATATTCGACCGGAACAATGGATGTCAGATAACTCTGGAGATCCCCCCAGGCTGAAGATCCGCTTATCTCATACATGCTTATGACCTGCTCGACTTCCGGCGAGAGAGTGTATTTCGCATTTTCCTTAACATTGGTGAGGAAGAACGCGTGCTCCCTGAGAAGCTCGTCACTCTCTATTACGGTGTCGAGATCATCTATAGATGCAACATAAGTCGTGAGCTTGGCTCTCGGCGCGGCCAGAGCAGACATCTTCTGAGACAGTCTGCCGATTATGGCTGTGGCTTCCTCATCGGAAGTGTTGGTTGCCTGTCTCAGAGACGGATATATGAACAGACTGTTCGCAAGATTATTGATCTCTATCATCAGCCGTATTGTCTTCACGAGATTCTCTTTCGGGTCTCCCTTGATATCCGATGTGAATTCTATGACTTCTGCGATCAGCTCATCCAGTCTGTTTTCGTCTTCTTTGAGTTTCGGGTCATCATAACCCGTATAGAGTTTGTCCAGTGACCATTCTTTGTTCATGAATTTGCCTCCTTAATTGAGTCGGTTAACATTATAACATGCCGGACAAAGGCATGCCCGTGATGAGAAAAGTTGAGAGAGAAAAAAAGCTGCGAGACTGTCCGTCTCACAGCTTAAGAGATTCTTGATCAGTCCAGAAACTGTTTTGTCCAGTTCCATGCATCTCTGCACATGTCGTCGAGATCCTTTTCAGCATGCCAGCCCATCACTGTGTTTGCCACGGTCGGGTCTGCAACTGATGCGGGAACATCGCCTGGCCGTCTTGGCGTGATGACCGTCGGAAGCTCTCTTCCGCAGGCTTTTGAGTATGCTGCCACGATCTCCTTAACGGAATATCCTGTTCCGGTTCCGAGATTGCATGTGAGAAGACCTACGCCCTCACACAGTTTGTCCAGAGCACAGATGTGGCCTTTGGCGAGATCCACCACGTGGATATAGTCTCTGATGCATGTGCCGTCCTTTGTCGGATAATCGTCACCATAGATAGTGATTGCCGGAACCTTGCCTATTGCCACGTCGGCGAGACGGGGCATAAGGTTTGCGGGGACACCCTTGGGATGTTCGCCGATGAGGCCTGACGGATGGGCTCCGATGGGATTGAAGTATCTGAGGATCGCAACGTTCATGTTGGGATCTGCCTTGCAGTAGTCTCTGAGGATCTGCTCGATGAATGTCTTTGTGGTGCCGTAAGGATTCTCGGTATTGTCCATTGATGCCGCGGATTCGGGGATCGGGAAAACCTCCTGCTGTCCGTAAACGCATGCGCTGGAGCTGAATACGAACTTGTTGATACCTCTCGCCTTCATGGCATTGAGGATATTGAGTGCGGATATCAGGTTGTTGCTGTAATACTCGACGGGTTTCTCGACTGACTCTCCGACAGCTTTGAGAGCGGCAAAGTGGATAACGGCGTCGATGTCATATTTGTCGAAAAGCGCCTCGACATCTTCTTTTACGCAGAGATCCATGTTCTCGAACGGTATCTTTGTACCTGTGATCTTTTCGACCCTTTCAAGAACGTCCTCATAGCTGTTGGCAAGATTGTCGACGATGATGGGCTCGTGACCGGCAGCAACCAGTTCAACGACTGTATGCGAACCGATATAACCCATTCCGCCAGTAACTAATACTTTCATTGAGATTCCCCTTTTTATTATATGTTTTCAGTTATTTGTGTAATAACCTTTCTTCTTGTAGAGTGGTGACATTATAGCAAAGAATACGAAAGCAATCAAAGACGGGATGGCAAAGACCCTCAGCATTACCGCTCTTCCGAAGTTCTCATAAACCGCGCCGATCGCCGTTCCGAAGATAAGCTGTCCCACAGTGGATACAAGTCCCATGAACTGAACGCCCGAAGCCTGATACTCATATTTGACCACATTTCCGACCGTTGCCATGATGCCAGGCATCTGCAGTGCGAATGTCAGTGTCTGAAGAGCCGTAATGATTAGCGCCTGAGTGGTATTCTGCGCAAATGACATCGCAACAGATCTCAGCACATAGCACAGGAAACTGAAGGCAAGGAGCCGCTCGTTTCCGAATTTCTTTGCAAGAGGGGTATAGAACCTCATCACCCAGAACTCGGTGAAAGCCATTACGAAAAGACCGAGCCCAATTTCTCTTGTGGTTCCGCCGAGCTCACTTATGTACAGGGAATAGTAATGCGTGTATGAAACGTTCGTCAGCGAATACAGGAATACGCATACCATCGACATCATGAAGTACTTGTTTTTTACAAGATGCTTCATGCCCTCTCTCAGAGTGATCTTATGTTCCTGGTTATCGATAGTCTTTGGCGGATTAGGCAATACGATCACGGAGTACATGAATATTGCCCAGGCGACTCCGATGATGAGAAAAGCCGCGTTGTTGCCAAGTGTGGGAAGAGCCCAGCTTGCAAAGAGACCGATCAACGCGTACGCTATGGAGCCGACCGAACGAATCTGTGCGTAGTCGATCTTGCTGTCGGCTTTGGAGCACTTGAGCACCCAGCTGTCACATGTTCCGGTTATCGTGAAGAACAGCCCGAGCGCAGTGGACGCATAGATAAGGACATAGGCCTGGGAACTGTACAGAACAAAAAGAAGCATCTGGGTTATCGCAAAGTAACTGTAGTAGAAAGACAAGAGGATCTTCGGGTTGGAGTACTTGTCCATCAGGTATCCGGAAATGAACCTGTATACGATCGATGACAGTGCCTGAAGCGTTGTCACCAGTCCGATAAATGTCTGACCGTATCCGAATGAACTCAGAAAATAGGACATATATCCAAGTGCTATTATCTGAGAAAAATAAAAGCCGGTCATCATTGCGGAAAAATCGAATGTGACCCTTTTGGAATTCCACATAACCATTCTCTCCCATATCAGTGCAGATAATATTTCATCTAATACTGTACACCCATATTTATAAAAGAAAAAGGAGCAATCTCACACGATTGCTCCCCGCATACTCTGTTAATTGTCATGCCCTGCTGTCAGGGATCAGTTTTTTTGAAAAAAAGACAAATATGACGAATGAGGTGAGGGCTCCGAGAGAAGCCAGTCTTATCATCTGCATGATGCCGTATTTTTCGGCGATGAATCCGATCGGCGTGTTGAATATCATTGAACCGGTCATTATGGCCATCTGGAAAAGCTGGATGGCAGTTGCCTGATATCTGAATTCGATGATCTCGGAGATCAGCATGGTGCAGGCCGGTATCGCGATGGCAAATGATATCGCCTGAAGAATGGTCACCAATATGAGACTTAAAGGGGTCTTCGCAAATGAGGATATGAATGATCTGAGAAAGAATCCGAGGAGGCCGAAGGCCATGATCTTCCTCAGCGGGATCTTCTTTGCGATATCGGAGAGAAAATACATGGCAGCAAATTCAGCAACGCACATGACGAACAGACCGATACCCAGCTGCGTAGTGGTTCCTCCGACGCTGTTCATCATGACGGCATAGTAATTCGCGAAAGAAAGATCGCTCAAAGAAAAGATGAAGCAGCACAGCACTATGAGCATGAATCCCCTGTTCCGGAAAAGCACCTTTGATCCCTCGACTATCGATACGGATCCTTCATTCCCGCCGATTATGGGATTCCTGAGACGCAGAGCAGGGAAAATGATCATCACCGCTCCAATAAGAGCAATAAAAATAGCAGATCTGTGCGAAAATCTGGATATCATGATGCCGGTCAGAAGGCTGATCACACCGAAAGTGATTGATCCCACGCTCCTTATCCTTGAGTAGTCGAGAGAGGGATCCTGCTCCTGTGATTTGATGACCCAGCTGTCCACTATCCCGGCAGCGGAGATGAGAGTGCCCAGTCCGAAAAGGGCGAATATGATTATAAACGCCTTTGATGTGCTGAAAAAGAAGAGAAGCACCTGAAGGGCAGTATAAACTGAGACCACCAGTACTATGAGCAGCTTGGGGTTGGAATATTTGTCGGTGAGATATCCGAAAAGAAGCATTGTCGCCATGCTGG
>JAFWEV010000085.1 GCA_017512745.1 Oscillospiraceae bacterium | reverse complement strand
TCAGGACGGAATAGAAGGGATCACGGTAATGTTGGGTAATTCAGAAGCAGCAATGATCCATATAAAAGATGATGCAACAGGATTGCCAGGCGTTGTTTATTATGAGGGCGACGAGATGCCGCAAGATTTTGTCGTTTATGAGGGGACTGTGACTCGCGATACTTCTCATTTTACTGCTTATCAGGGAACCATCAGCGATTCGAAAGAGATCGATGTGTTGGAATCAGGCAGTGATATGCTTAAATTAGCTGCACCTGTCTGTAAGATAGATCGAAATGGTGAGGAGCTGATCTTCTATACCATTAAAGAAGCGTTTGCTGCGGCAAAACAGGGTGAGACGATCGAACTGTTGATGGATCTGGGATATACAGGCAGTATCGCGCTGGATCCCTCGACATCCGGTGGTGTAACAGAGTACACATTGGATCTTGCCGGATTCGCAATTTCACACAGTCCCGAAAGAATTTATGACAATGATCATATACCATTTGTTGTTTACAACGGAATGACACTGAATATTATCGACAGTTCCGACAGTCAGACCGGAAGTATCGCAACATACGATTTTGAGTATCCTATGATATTCAATGCTGGAAAAGTAAATATCGACGGAGGGGTCTATTACGGCATTCTTTGTGGAGCAAGTTATAATGGCGGCCCGGAAGATTCTGTACCTGAAAATGAATATCAGTCGATTGGTTCCGATGGAGAATACGTTATCCGTGAAGCATATCTGTATCATGATAAAACGGATGCTGACAGAGCGGCAGTAAATGAAAACAATTACTCGATTGAATCTTTGTCATATATTAAAATAGCCGAGAGATCCGCGATAGATGAAGATTTTGAAAGAGGCGACGAGCATGGAGACTTTGAACCGTTTACTCATATAAAAAGAGTGACTGTGTCCTTGAAATTCGACGCCAACGGCGGAAGCGGTACAATGGAAGACATGGAGCTGAACACCGGAGTAGAAATAACGCTTCCCGAATGCACGATGACCCGTGATGGATATACATTCACTGGATGGAATAAAAAGACTGATGGTACAGGCACTTCCTATGCAGATGAAGGAGCATATACTCCGATAGTTGACACTGTACTCTATGCACAGTGGGAAAAAGATTCTACAGTCACACTTTATACCGTGACTTTTGACGCCAACGGCGGAGAAGGGACCATGGATGCTCAGGAGATCGAGGAAGGAAAAGCAACGGCACTGACATCCAGCACTCTCAAGCGCGAAGGATATACTTTCACTGGATGGAACACTGCGGCGGACGGCAGCGGTACCGCGTATGATGACGGAGCAGAAGTAACGCTTGAGAAGGATATCACTCTTTACGCACAGTGGAAAAATGAATCCGGAATGGGTGTCGGAGTATCTATCGTGACTTTTGACCCCAACGGCGGTCAAGGCACCATGGAAGTCCAGTATATCGAAGGAGGCACGGAAACTGCACTGACGGCCTGTTCGCTTACGCGTGAAGGATATACCTTTGCCGGATGGAACACCGCAGCGGATGGCAGCGGCACTGCATATGCGGACGGAGCAAAAGTTACGCTGGACAAAGATGTAACTCTCTATGCGCAGTGGAAGGAAGAACAAAACTCTGTAAAATATACAATCACTTTCGAACTTAATGGCGGAACGATGAACGGAAAGACCGGTTCCGTCACCGTACAGGCGGAGAGCGGTGAAGTCATCACTCTTCCTTCAGCTGAAAGAAGCGGATATACTTTTGATTACTGGGAAGGCAGCCGCTATGACGCAGGATCAAAATATACGGTAACAGGCGACCATACCTTCACCGCACAGTGGAAAGAGAATACTGCTGCTGCTCAAACAGACACAGGAAACAAAGGCGATACTCCCGCGACGGGCGATAACAGTAATATCGGTCTTATGTCAGTGATCATGGTTGCAGCGATATGCGCTGCAGGCGTTGCGACTGTTCTCTTGAGGAAGATCAAAAACAGATAATGAACAGTGAAGAAATATCGCGATGAATAAAGAAAAAGTGCACATTACAAAATAGCAAGCAAACAGAATAGACCGGACATCTTAAGCAGATGTCCGGTCTGTTAATTTGTGATGAAACTTATCTGACAGGTACAGACAAAAACCTCAAGAGCTGATTATTCTGAAGCAGGTCCGTATCTTTTCCTGTCATTCATGGATCAGAAGTTCGAGCACATCAGGTCTCGAATAGTGTCCCACAGCATCGTGTTCCATCTTGCAGGAGGCGGCGAGCTGCATGTCCAGGTCGGAGTAGATTATGGTCTCCTCATCCCAGACGGGGTCCTGCATATAATGTCCGAACGGATCGATAATGCAGCTTCCTCCCCTGCAGACCATCTCAGGCAGGTCCTCGATATCTTTCTTCGTCTCAAGATCTTCGGGATATGAGGACTTTCTCACTATCATGTCGCTGTTGATGAAGAAGCACTTCCCCTCAATAGCTATGTGCTGGATGGTCGCCTGCCACTCAGGATTGTCGTTGGTGTTCGGAGATATGTATATCGTGATTCCCTTCGAATACAACGCCACGCGGGCAAGCGGCATATAGCTCTCCCAGCAGATGAGATTGCCCATTGGACCCCAGGGAGTATCCATCACGGGGAAATAATCCCTGTTCGCATCTCCCCAGACAACTCTCTCTGTGCCCGTGGGTTTCAGTTTCCTGTGTATGAGACATTCCCCCTCGGGACTTATCATGGCGTTTGAATTATACAGCGTTCCCGTGATGACGTCCCTTTCGGAGAATCCCATGCTGATATATGCGCCTGTTTCCTTTGCCGCGTCGATCAGCTGCTGCATCTCCGGACCGTCGCGGAGAATGGACGCATCGTAATATCTCTTCCAGTCGACTCTGCCGCCGGGCGTCCTCTTTCCCATCGAGAAGCCGAAATTCATCCCGATAGGATATCCCGGAATGAAGAGTTCCGGGAACACTATAAGATCCGGCTTCTTCTCAGCCGCCTCGTATATGTATTCGAGTGATTTTCTGAGTGATGCCCCGGCATCGAACATCACAGGTTCCGCCTGAACCAGGGCCACTCTGCATCTGTCTTTGATATCTCTCATTTATCCGAGCTCCTCACTATACGTACTGTTCTTTGTTCCCTGTTCCGCTTATAAGCGGAACAGGGTCACTTATCATTCTTTCCTGGCATTTACGGATTATTATGATTTTTATTGATTCTATGCAAGAGCACAGATATCCTCTGCGAGTTTTGCGAGCTCTATATTGTTCTGCTCCTCGAGGTATTCGAGATAGTGCTCGGGCATGGAATCGATGCCGTTAAGGGCTCCGAGTATTCCACCCACCATCGTGGCGACCGTATCCGTGTCATTTCCTATATTGACTCCGGCGCAGATGCCCTCGATCGTATCGCCCCTTGATGCGACCATTAATCCGAACACCGCCGGTATTGCTTCCGCCGCCATGAGTCCAGCGCCGATGACGTCGTTGATCTCATCGATGGCCTTATCCAGATTCTCCGCGGTGAGCCCTATATACACGGCGAGCTTTATCTTCTTCTCGATGCTGCATCCCGCTACTTCGTGATACCCGAGTCCAAGCTCTTCCCCTCTGCGTGCGCCGTAGATACCGGCCTGCACGACATCAAAGAGGTTTGCTCCGTCATTGAGCGCCGCTGCCGTGGCTGCAGCGATGGCCGCAGCGCCTGCAAGCGCTATCTTGTTGGGGTGTGTGAGCGAGCAGGCGATGACCGCATCCTCTATAGCCCTGTCAACATTTCCGTTGCTGAAGAGAGCTATCGGGGCGGATTTCATGCCGGCTCCGTTGGTCGCCTGGCTGTTGGGATTTACCGGGACAAAATCGGGCTTCGGTGTTTCAGCACCCGCTTCCTCAGCCTGGATCTCCGCTACTCTCGCGCGGGTCGTCGGCCCTGCAAAACGCGAGAACCACTCGTCGATTGACGCCCATTCAAGAAGCGCTTCCTTTGCTACCTGTTCGGTCACCTTGCCGCCGTTCTTCGCTATATGCTGTGCTGTCACATATGCCACGGAGAAGTCGTCGGTTATCTGACCCGCTTTGCTTCCCCTCGCAAATGTATCCGCAGGAGGCTCAAAGAAATCCTTTACATAACCTCCGAAGTATTCCTCCGACTGCTTTCTCGTTCTTATCTCCGTTGCAGCTCCCATTGCGTCACCTGCCGCAGCACCGACGAGACAGCCCAGTACTTTTTTATAATCTGCCATATGATGATCCTCCTTCAGCATTGTATGTTCCTTAGATAACTTAATTATATATACAAATGACCCGACTTTTGCACAAAAGTTTCAGAAAAACCGGTACTGCAGTATGATTCTGTTGGACAAATGTTTTTTTCATATTAATAGTATAATTTTCAGTCTGCTCTGATCCGCGGATCGGCGCATGCATCAGAATTCAGAGGAGAAAACAAATGAGCTTTACTAAAAATCGGGAAATAAGACAGCGCGGGCAGGTATCTGTTTAAGATGCGGCTTTTTTCTGTCCGGCAGAAAAAGAAGCCATCGCTCTGAAAGCGACGGCTCCGTGTCGGTCTTCAATTATCAATAAAGAGAAATCCGGTGAATGGCGGTTTTCCGTCGTATTCAAGAATCTCCTTCTCTCCTCTCAAAGCCTTAAGCGTCTCGGCTGCTAAGGCCCCCTGCTCAAGTTCTCCGGGATAGACATATATCTCGGATATCCATGAACAGCTCTCCTTTATCCTCTCTGTTATATCGTCATAGATCATGAGGCCGCCGGTCAGAAGTATCCCGTCAACATTTCCCTTAAGAGCAACTGCCATGGCCCCTATCTGTTTGCATATCTGATAGATCATGGATCTGTAGACAAGAGTTGCCTTCTCATCCCCGCTCATTACGAGATCGTATATCTTCCTGAAATCGCTTGTTCCGAAGAAAGAAACAAATCCTCCGGACCGCGAACACATGGTCCTTACAGTGGCTGTACCATGCTCATCTATATAGTCGAGAAGTTTAAGAACGGGGACCGACCCTATCCTTGTGGGTGTATAGGCGCCGTCTCCTCCGCTTCCGACATTGCCGTCTATCATCTTTCCGTGATGATGCGCATGGACTGTGATCCCGCCGTCTATATGGGCGACGATAAGGTCTGCCTTCTCATAATCCAGTCCGCGGAGCCTACAGTGTTCCCTCGCGACAGCTTTCTGGTTCAGCACGTGAGCCTGGGCATTTCTGTAGAGCCCCTGGATACCTGTGAGCCTCGCCTCGTCACAGAGCTCGTCCACGTTTGTGGGATCCATTGTGAAAGCCCTCTTCCCTGCTTCGCGGCTCAGTTCATATGCCAGCATTACACCGAGTTTTGCCGGATGCTCCGATCCGCCTTTTGTCTCTTTTGTATCGTTATAGAGAAGATCGTTTATTTCTATCACTCCGGACTTCACCGGCATGGCGCTTCCGCCTCTGCCGACGAAGACATCGATGTCCTCAAGAGAGGTCCCGTTCTTCCTGAGGAAATCCATAATGACTTCCTTTCTGAAAGGCACCTGCTTGTTGACATGATCGAACTGAAGCAGTACGGGAGCGTCGTGGAAAACGCTCTCTTCCGCTAAGCAATTCTCGTCTTCATATATGCTTATTTTTGTGGATGTGGATCCCGGATTTATGATCAGCATTCTCATGTTATTTATATCCTCGGTCAGTGTACAGTTCAAGTGAGCTGTCATTTTGCGAACACGCGTATATATGATAGCAGAAAAACACAGTACCAGCCATAACAAACGGCAGTGCAACCATCAGTGAAAGCAGAGGCGAATATATGATCCGTTCTTCCGGATAACGAACTCTTAATCTTCCGTGCTGTTGCAACTGATATCTGCCCGGAATATGGTATACTGGTTCAGACAGAAGAACACAATATCAACACCCAAGGGGAAACTATGGAATTGCTAAGATCTATTGAAGTTATCATCAGGGAAGCCGGGCAGATAATGCTGAGCGCGCATCTGGGCCGCTCGGATATCATAGAGAAGACCGGCCATCAGAATTTTGTGACGGAATATGACAAAAAAGTCCAGACGTTCCTGGAGGAGAAACTGCACGAGATCCATCCTTCCGCGCATTTCTATGCCGAAGAGGATGAGGAGCACAGCGAAGACATTCTCTCCTACGGTGACGTATTCGTCATTGACCCGATAGACGGCACATCCAACTTCATGAAAGGTTATTATCCGAGCTGTATATCCATCGGGATGCTGCGCGGCGGAAAACCATACCTCGGAGTCATATATGTTCCCCAGTCTGATGATCTGTTCTCCGCAGTAACAGGAAACGGGGCCACAAGAAACGGAGTCAGAATACACAGTTCGACGCTTCCGCTTTCCGAGAACCTCGCCGTCTTCGGGACTGCCCCGTACTATTCAACCGAGCTGAGAGACGAGGCATACCGCACGGCAAGATACTATCAGGAGAAATGCATAGATATGAGAAGAAGCGGCAGCGCCGCATATGATCTCTGCATGGTGGCCTGCGGAGCCATCGGACTTTACTCGGAACCGCTCATACAGCTCTGGGACTACTGCGCGGGGAGCCTGATTGCAGAAGAGGCAGGAGCCGCTGTGACGGACTTCACAGGGGGTCCTCTCGACTACAGAAACGCTTCATCTGTAATCGCCGCCGGAGAAGGGATATCAAAAGAGCCCTACCTTCCGGTGTAGCTGCCATCCATAAGACACTCTGATCCGGTCTCTGCGCCGGATCTTTTTTTAAGAGAAAAGATGACATCAAAATTTGAAATTGTGCTATTGTATACACGTATTTTGGTATATAATGATACGGAAATTGCTGAATAAAGAAGAAAGGATCTTATAATTCATGACCAAGAATGAAGCTGTCTCGGGGATCTCCGGCTATGCCGCAAAGCTCACCGAACTCAGCGATGCCATCTGGGATCATCCCGAAGTCAAATATCATGAATCGTTTGCATGCAGCCTCCTCTCTGAATTCATGCACAGCGAAGGTTTCACGGTAGTTACCGGATGTGCCGGAATTCCCACAGCATTTACGGCAACGTTCGGCGCCGGCAGACCTCATATAGGCCTTTTGGGAGAATATGATGCCCTGGACGGTATGAGCCAGGTCGCCGAGGTGGATACAAGATGTCCTGTCGTCAAAGGTGCTCCAGGGCACGGCTGCGGACACAATCTGCTCGGTGTCGGATCTGTAGGTGCTGCCCTGCTCGTGAGAGATTATCTGAAAGCCGGACACAGCGGTACCGTCACATTCTTCGGATGTCCTGCGGAGGAAGGCGGTTCAGGCAAGACTTTCATGGCCAGAGAAGGGATCTTTGACGATCTCGACACGGCGGTCACATGGCACCCCGGCGACACCAACAGCGTGGCCAACGGAAGCAATCTCGCGAATATTCAGGTCGCATATCACTTTAAAGGCAAGGCAGCGCACGCGGCCATCTCTCCGGATCTCGGCAGAAGTGCTCTCGACGCCATCGAACTCATGAACATGGGCATACAGTTCCTTCGCGAACATGTTCCGGACGGCTGCCGTATCCACTATGCAATAACCAATACCGGCGGCAATTCACCGAATGTCGTACAGGCTGAGGCCGACGGCATCTATCTTATGAGGGCCAAAGCTCTTCCCGTTGTGAGAAGTATAAAGGAGCGCATCGACGATATAGCGAGAGGTGCGGCTCTCATGACCGGGACGAAGGTAGAGATCGAGTTCATCAAGGCGTGCTCCAACGTCATGCCGAACAAGGTCCTTGTTGGTGTGATGCAGAAAAACCTGGAGGAATACGGGTCAGCTGACTATGACGATGCTGACAGGGCTCTCGCAAAGAAGATGAGAGATTCCATGGAAGACAGGGACGACTACTATTTTGAGCTTGTCTCCGAGATAAGTGATCCCGAACTCAGGGAAAGACTTCTCTCCGACAGGGAAAGTCCCATATATAACGCGATTCTTCCCTGCCCGGACAAAGAGGAGTGCGGAATGGCTTCTTCGGATGTCGGAGATGTCAGCTGGATATGTCCCACCGTTCAATGCTCTACCGTCACCATGCCGGGCGGCACCGTGATGCATTCCTGGCAGGAGGTAGCAGTCGGCAAGAGCACAATGGCGCACAAAGGAATGCTTCAGGCGTCAAAGATCATGGCGGGCACCGTCATCGACGCTCTTGAAGATCCCTCGATCATAGAAGCTTCTAAAGCCGAACTCACAAGAAGAACAGGCGGCGCGCCGTATGTGTGCCCTATCCCGAAGGACGTACCTGTTCCCCTGAATCTGTAATTATTTTATAAACATAGAGAAAGGATTATCACTATGGATATTTCCATGATTATCTGCCTGCTGGTGTTCCTCTTTATGGTCATCAGCTTCAGCCTAAACAAGATCCCGATGGCTCTCACCTCGGTGATCGGGCTTCTTGTCCTTGTTGTAACAGGCTGTGTCGATTCCAAGACTGCCCTGGGCAACATCGGAAGCAACACCGTTATCACGATGATCTCGATGTTCATCATCGCGGCAGGACTCAACAGGACCCAGATGATCTCGCACATATCAAAGATCGTCTACAAGGTCACGAAGGGCTCATTCACAAAGGTCCTCGCAGGTTACGTTATCGTAACCTTCATCCTCGGACAGTTCATTCCTTCGATCACAGCGACATTCGCTCTCGTATGTCCGCTCGTTATGGCAATGTGCGAAGAGCTCGACATCAGCCCTTCCAAGATGATGTACTCAATAGCTCTTGTAACTGTTTCCACATCGTTCACGATCACACCAATCGGACCGTATGCCGCTTCCTATATCGAGGACAACGGCTACCTTCTCGAGTACGGTATCGAGAACTTCCAGTTCTCAATGTTCACGGAAATGTCCATCAAAGTATGGGTATCCCTCTTCGTTATCATCTGGGCAATATTCTTTGCTCCGAAATTCGCTCCGGAGAAGCCCGTAGTGCCTATCAAGATGTTCGAAGCGAGAAAGAGGCAGCAGAAAGAGCCCCTTACTCCGTTCCGCGAATTTGTCGGTTATGCGGTATTCGTAGTCGTTATCATCTGCCTTATATTCCAGTCCTTCGGCCTACCCTCCTGGATCATTCCTTCCATCGGCGCGGCGCTCCTCGTTCTCACGGGAGTTCTCTCAGAGAGAGAGGCTATCGACAATATGGAACTTGACATCATCATGCTCTATGTCGGTGTCGTAACACTCGGTTCGGCATTTGCAAATACAGGTGCAGGCGAACTCGTGGGAGATGCGGTCGCCGGACTTCTAGCAGGAACACACAACTCATATGTCATCGGTGCCATCTTCTTCGTAGCATCGTTCCTCATGACATCACTTCTCTATAACCGTGCGGTCAGCAAGATCCTCATTCCGCTGGTCATCCTGACGGCAATGAGCCTTGAGTGTGATCCCAGAGGCCTTATGGAGATGTGCTACATCGGATCCATGTGCTCCCTCATCACACCTATGGCAACATCCGTTGTCCCGATGATGATGGGCGCAGGAGGTTATGACCAGAAGGCGCTGTTCAAGATGGGCTGGCTTCCCTCCATCATCATGGGCGTCATTGCAGTTGCGGTCGGTATGACACTGTATCCCTGCTTCTGATCTCTTTCACAAAAAAGCATATATTTACGGCAAAGGACGGCATCGCGTGATGCCGTCCTTTTTCAGTGCGGCAATAATTAATCCTCTTTCTTTTCTTTGCCGTACTTTCTCTCGATGAAGTTCATCTGCCTGCTCATATAGTTCCCTGCGGTATATATCGCCGCCATAGGGTTGTTTCCCATGGCTCTGTCCTTGGATGAGAGCACCGTGCATGGTGCCTTTATATGCTTGAAGAACAGTGTGTCGTGACCGACGCACAGGCCGAGGAGTATAGCGAGATCCACTCCCGCCTCGTCGAGGATCATAGCCTGCCCGGCCGGATTGCACATCCCCTCGTAATCGTTATACGGTCTTACTTGCTCCTCCCTCGTGATCCCTATCTTCTCCTTGGAGATGCGGCAGTTTTTACAGCAGACGGAGTCAACCACGAATCCGTTTGCCCGCAGTACCTTGCAGAGGATCTGTGCCTCTTCCGACAGTCCGACACAGAAAGCAACCCCCAGGTGCCTGTATCCCATCTTGTAGGCATAATCCATCGTCTCTTCGAGTCTTGTATTCACACAGTAGCCCTCAGCCTCGACGAGAGCGGATTGTCTCGCCGCAAATCTCTCCTCTTCGGAATAAAGGCTGAAGACTTCTTCGGGAGTATGTGTGAGCCCCGGACAGTTTGACGGCACATTTTCGATGCTCCCGCTCCTGCACGGTTTCTTTATGCATTCAGCGCAGTTCGGCATGTGATCATTCCTCCTTAATTCTCAGTATCTCCGATGCTTTCATGCATCGGATGCTTTTTCGGTCATTATATCTACGATCGTCTTTTCAGTCCCGGTCATTCCCGGAGAAGCGATCATTCCCATATATCTCATGGTATCTTCCGGAGTGTCCCCGCATATACCGTGGACACTTTCCACGCTGATTCCGTTCACTGCGTACTCAGCTGCCCTGAACGCGGCATCGAGGGCGACTATTCCCTTCATTGTGCATCCCTGATTTCCGCCGTCACAGATCATTCCCGTGATTCCTGCAGCCATATTGAGAATTGTCCTCTCAAGAGCTTTTATGTCTCCTCCCATCATGAAGGCAAGACCGCAGGCCGTTCCGGTTCCCGCCGCTATGCCGCATCCGCAGAATGCGGACAGCCTGCCGGAGTACTCCTTTATATACATACAGACAAGGAAACTCAGGGCCGTAGCCTTAGGCAGGATCTCTTCGCTCAGGTCATTCACTCTGGCATAAGCGTACAGCGGCATCGTCGCAATAATCCCGTGTGCCCCTGAGCCTGTTATGCTCATGGCGGGTTTTGAAAGTCCTATGACCCTCGACTCAATTGCTCCGTTGCAGAGCAGCTGCGCCGTCTTTCTGACATCATCGGAATAAACGCATCCTCCGTTCTCTTCCAGCATCTTGTGCAGAAATACCGTTCTCCCGCTTGCCATTCCTTCTTCAAAGAGATCGAGGTTTACTCTGAATGCTTCATTTATAAAGCGCAGTTCTTCTGCATCCGCACTTTTCACACATTCGAAGATCTCGCTGAGCGCGAATCCGTGGATGACTGCCTCCTCTTCCTCTTCATTCACTTCGCTCGAAGCTTCGGAGAACACGGTATCTCCGTTGACAACTACCGACTTTATATCCGTGTGGCGGTCCCTGATCGTTACCGTAACCGTATCGCTATCCGTTACAAGTTCCGCCTCGATGAAGATGCGGCTTGTGATACCTGAGAGGCTTATCCTGACTTTGCCTTCGTCCGCGAGACGCTTTGCTTCCTTGTTGTCTTCTTCCGTAATATCGGCGAGTGCTTCAAGCCCTTTATCCGGGTTACCTGCGACGACACCTAGCGCAGCAGCATACAGCGCTCCGACGCTTCCGCTGTTCGGGATGCCGCATGTGAAAGCATTCTTGTACATCCCGCTGTTCATTCGGACCGTAAGATGAGATACCTCGTCATGTGCATACTTTCTCGCAACGGCGCAGGCAAATGCTATGGCTCCGGGTTCGGTAACTCCGAGCGCCGGTGTCATATCATCCTTTATAAGGCCTATAAGTGTTTCTTTGGCTTTTTCTGCAGATCTTTCCATCCTACGCGTTCCTCCTTCGATATGATCAATAATGCTGTTTCCCAATAAAATTATAAACGTATTTCAGGGCAGAGAAAAGGAAGATCCCGTGCGGGATCTTCCTTCTGGTTTCTTTAATACTGAACAGAGTCTCAGTTATTGTCTTTCTCTTTTTTTGCCAGTACCGTGAGTATGCCCTGAGCTGCGAGTATCAGACCCATCACAACGGTCCACTTGTCGGCCATTATCATCTTACCGGGGATGTCCTCGGTGAGAAGGAATGTCACAAGCGATGCTGCTGTCGTTAAGATGCCGGTGTACCTGAGCCAGTTGTTCCTGTTCCTTCTCTCGTCATCATCTTTCTTCCTGCCGAAAAGAGCCACTGCGCCGAGCACTGCCGTTGCGAGTACTGCAAGCAGATTGAGCAGCGCCCATTTTTTCTCTTTACCGGGCGCGCCCTTCGGTCCTTCCTCATCCTC
>JAFWEV010000084.1 GCA_017512745.1 Oscillospiraceae bacterium | reverse complement strand
GGGATTGCCTCATTCATATGAGAGGACCGGACAGTATACGGCAAGGATAAAGGTACGCATCCGCAACACCTGGGACTGGATAGATATCTCGCTCAGGAAAACGGATGTGAGCTATATAGAGAATCACTGCTGGAACAGAGTAGAGCAGTCCCCTATGCTGATGCGTAACGGCAGACGGTGGGAGCTCATGTTCACATTTGAAGAAACGGGAGGAATCAACAGAAAACCTATAGAGAAGCAAAAGGTCATGTCAGTAGATCTGGGGCTCAACAGCGCCTGTGTCTGTACGGTCATGACAGCGGAGGGCACTGTTCTGGGCAGGAGATTCTTATCACTGCCCAAAGAAGAAGACTCTCTGAAGCATGTACTTAACCGTATAAAGAAGGCACAGCAGCACAGAGGCGGATCGGTAAAGAGTCTGTGGGCAGTCGCAGACGGGATAAACAAAGATATAGCGGTAAAGACAGCCCATTTCATAGAAGATGTAAGTCTTGAGTACGAATGCGACACGATAGTATTCGAGCACCTTGAGCTGAGCGGAAAGAAAAACGGTTCAAAGAAGCAGAGGATGCATATATGGAAGGCGGTATATGTTCAGAAGATGTCGATGATAAGAGCGCATCGGCATGGAATGAGATACTCGACGGTGAGTGCATCGAACACATCCAGGCTGGCATATGACGGCTCGGGAAAGGTCGAAAGAGGAAAAGAGGCGAAGCTCCCGAGCTACAGCCTCTGCAGATTCAGTACGGGGAAGATCTATAACTGCGACCTTAACGCATCGTACAATATAGGCGCGAGGTATATAATAAGAGAGAAACTAAAATCCTTGCCGGAAACGGAGAGGTTGGCGATGGAGGCAAAAGTACCTGCATGCGCCAGGAGAAGCACCTGCACCTTATCCACTTTATATAACCTGAATGCGGCGCTTGCAGGCTGAGTCCTGTAAGTTACTGAGTTCAGGCTTAATGGTGGAAAGGCAGTCCGAAGTCCCTAAAGGACAACCGCCGGATACGGCGGCATTAGGAAGCACGCGACGCCTGTGCACTTTAGGGTATCAGTCGTGTGAGGCTTCACAATAGCGGTTCTATATGATATAAAGAATAGTTGAATGGTAATGTGCTTTTGCATGGCGACATGCCGGCATCAGATGATGCCGAGGGAACACGACTGAAAGTGTCGGGCTATCCCAGTAACCGTGAAACGGACGAAAGGCGGCGAAACCACTGAGCGATCGGGAAGGTGCCGAGTAGGATGAAGTCAAGCCGGGAGACCTGTCTGCACATATAATGATCTTCTGGGATTGAGATAAGCAGCCATTGCATCAGCCAGATATGCATGGACTTCAATATGCTGATCTCTCATGAGGGTCGTCACATTCGTGGCGGCTTTTTCCGTTCAATAAAAAGATATGAGGTATAGCAAATGAAAAAAATGAAGACCATCGTGTCATCTGTTTTGGCAGTCATCATGGTTCTCACACTTCTTGCGGGATGCGGAAGCGCATCCGAGCCTGCGCCGGAACAGACATCCGAGCCCGTAGCGGAGAATACTTCCATAACCGTAACAGACATGGCGGGAAGAGAGGTTGTTCTTGAGAAAGCAGCCGAGAAAATAGTCGCGCTTGAGCCGTCCGACTGTGAGATCCTGTATTATCTCGACGCGCTCGACAGACTTGTCGGAAGAGGCGAGTACTGCGATTTCCCCGCAGAAGTCATGGATGTACCGTCCGTTCAGTCGGGATATGAGACAAATATCGAAGAAGTCATCGCCCTTGAGCCGGAAGTTGTGATCATGACAAGAATGGCTCAGACCGAAGATCAGGTCAACGCGCTTGAGAAAGCGGGCATCAAGGTTATAATGACGGATGCTCAGGACATAGAAGGCGTTTACACGGCAATTGAACTCATCGGCAAAGTCGTCGGCAGAGAGACTGAAGCTCAGAACACCATTGACTATATGAAGTCTGAGTTCGACGCCATCAAAGCAACTGCGCTCGATGAAGAGAAAACGATCTATTTCGAGGTCTCTCCGCTTGAGTGGGGACTCTGGACCGCAGGCAACCATACATTTATGAATGAGATCGCCGAGATGATGGGATGCAAAAATGCATTCGCAGACGCCGAGGGATGGGCGGAAGTATCTGAAGAGCAGGTCATCGCGGCCGATCCCGATTATATAGTTACGATCACGATGTATTTCGGCGAAGGACAGACACCTGAAGAGGAAATCGCCGCGCGTCCGGGCTGGGAGAACATAAAGGCCGTTGTAAACGGCAATATCATCGATATCCAGGACAATTCACTTTCTCGTCCGAGCCCGAGGCTTGTTGACGGCGCACGCGCTCTCTACGGGCTGGTGGTAAATCCTGAACAGTTGGAGAATGCAGCTTAAGGAAAGCAAAAACAGAATAGAATCAAAAAGACTGCCGCAATGGGAATATCTGGCATTCATTGCGGCGGTCTTAATTACATTTGTCATCTGTATAGGGCTCGGAAGCGTCAGACTTCCCGTCAGGGACATCCTGGGCTATTTCGGGGAAAGGATTTTCGGAATAAGTTGTGAATACACACTGAGAAGCACGCCTCAGATCCTGACTGTCAGGATACCGAGAGTCATCTGCGTCGCCCTGAGCGGAATATCTCTGGCTCTCTGCGGATGCGCAATGCAGGGGCTTCTGAAGAATCCGCTGGCAGAGGGATCCACGATGGGTGTTTCATCGGGAGCCGCTCTCGGAGCGATCGTTGCGATAGCATTCGATATATCCGTACCGGTGATCTCTCTGGCTTCGGCTACCGTTATGGCGATGATCTTTGCATTCGGATCGATAATGCTGATCCTTGCTCTTGCCTATAAACTTGATTATTCGCTTTCCACGAATACGATCATTCTTCTCGGAGTCATCTATTCGATGTTCATTTCGAGCATAATCATGTTCATTACAACCTTTGCTTCGGAGAAGATAAGGTCGATAACATTCTGGACGATGGGATCGCTCCAGGGCAGCACATATACGGAAGCCCTCATCCTTCTCGTGGTACTCATCGTTGCCGGAGGAACTATTCTTCTCAAAGCGGAAGAGCTCAACGCCTTTGCAATAGGCGAGGATAACGCGAGAAGCATAGGGATAGATGTAAGAAGAACAAGGCTCATTATCCTCATAGCGGTCTCCGCGCTTATCGGAACATGCGTGTCCATCGGGGGATCCATAGGATTTGTGGGCCTTGTCGTGCCCCATATGACAAGAATGATAGTGGGACCCAATCACAGGAGACTGCTGCCGGCAACCTTATTTGCGGGCGCCGCATTCCTGATGGTCATGGATCTTATAGCCCGAACTGTTTTAAGACCCCTTGAACTGCCGATCGGAGCCGTTACTTCCCTGATCGGGGCTGTCATGTTCGTATTCATCTTTGCGGGAACAAGGAGGAATACGAAATGAGTCTTCTGAAGCTGGAAAAAGTATCCGTTTTCTACGGAACGGCAGCCGTTCTGAAAGATATCTCGTTTGAAGCAGGCAAAAACGAGTGGCTGATGCTCACGGGACCAAACGGAGCGGGAAAATCCACTGTCATAAATGCGGTCGGCGGCGCAGTGGATTACTCGGGAACGATATATATAGGAGAATGCGACCGGAAGACGCTCAAGCCGCGGGATACGGCAAAGAGGATCGGAGTGCTCAGCCAGAACCACAGCATAGGTTACTCGTTCACGGTGAGAGATCTTGTAAGCCTCGGAAGATATCCCTACAGAAAGGGACTGCTCAATGCGAGAGACGTTTCGGATGAGGAAATGGTGGAAAAGGCTATCTGCGAAGTAGGTCTTGAGGACATGAGCGGCAGATCGCTGCTCACGCTCTCGGGAGGAGAGCTGCAGAGGGCGTTTATCGCTCAGCTTTTCGCGCAGGATCCTTCGGTGCTGCTCCTGGACGAACCCACGAACAATCTGGACCTCGTGTATCAGAAGGAGATATTTGACCTTCTGGACGAGTGGGTAAAAAGAGGCGACAGGGCCATCGTTTCCGTGGTCCACGATATAGGCCTTGCAAGAGCGTACGGCACAAAGGCGCTGCTTCTGAACGGTGGCGTCACTGTCGCTTACGGCAGCACGGACGAGGTCTTCAGACCGGAGATCATAAACGAGTCCTATAAGCTGGATATAAACGACTGGATGAAGAAGCTCTATTCATTCTGGACGGAGGATCACAGGAAATGCTGATACTTATCACAGGCGGATCGGCCTCCGGAAAGAGTTCATTCGGCGAGAGACTGTTCTGTGAGCTTCCCGCCGAAAACCGTGTGTATATTGCCACGATGAAGCCGTACGGCGCCGAAGAGCTCGAGAAGATAGAAAAACACAGGAAGATGCGCGAGGGAAAGGAAATAACTGCTGTTGAGCAGTATACTGATATCGACAGGCTGAAACTTCCCGGTCGGTCATCGGTGATGCTCGAATGCGTATGCAACCTCACAGCCAACGAGATGTTTGACGACGACGGCGCAGAACATGAGATGACGGGCAGGATCATTGAAGAGATACTGAATGTCAGCCATGCTGCCGAGAATATGATAGTGATAACCAATGATGTCGGCAGTGATGTTGAGAGCGGATATTCCGATCCCACGAAGAGATATATCAGTGCTGTCGGGAAGATCAATGCGGTACTGGCCCATGAAGCCGATATCGTCATTGAGATGGTCTGCGGGATACCGCTCCTGCTGAAAGGGGACAGGATATGGTGAGATTCTTTGTTTCACTTGCGATGGCTGTTTCCATGTTTTCCGTGATTCCCGTTCCGAGATTTGAATGGAAGAAGGAGAACATGACATATATGCTCGCCAACCTTCCCTTCGTCGGGATCATTGTGCTGGCGGCTGTCTCACTGTGGGTATTTATAAGCGAATCGCTCATGATCGGGGGCATTCTCAATGCAGTCATGCTGACAGTCATCCCTCTTCTTGTTTCCGGAGGCATCCATATGGACGGATACCTGGATACACATGACGCCATAGCGAGTTACGGTGATCAGGAGAAGCGGAGGGAGATACTCAAGGACCCGCATCTCGGAACATTTGCGGTCGTCTGGGCGATCGTGTACGTTCTCCTGTACTTCGGAGCAGTCAGCGAGATCGGGTGGAATATGGATAAGGCCGTGATCCTCGGGATGACCGCAATAATATCCAGGGCGATCGGTTCGTTCTGTACGCTCAATATCCACAGCTACGGAAGCGGCTTTTCCGCGATGCTTTCATCCGCGTCGGATAAGAAGATATCCAACATCATAGTTCTTGTATATTTCGCGGCATCTGTGGGGATCATAGCCGTCTTTGACCCGGCGCTTTCCGTACTGATGCTTATCATCTCGGTCATCAGTGTTCTTGCGCTCAGAGGCATCGCATATAAGTATTTCGGAGGAATGTCCGGAGATCTTGCGGGCTACGTGATCCAGCTGTCATCGCTTCTGATGGTGCTGGCATGGGCGATCTTTGAAAAGGCAGGTGTGAGCGTATTATGATCTTTGTGACGGGACCCGCCGGCGCGGGCAAACTCGATTACGTTCTTTCGCTGGGATATGCAAAGGACGATATATCCTGCGGGCAGATCACGGACAGACCTGTCATTGCGGATATCCAGGATATAGTGATGAACAGTGACTGTGACCCGGCTGAACTTGTGGAGCTTCTTGAGGGCAAAGAAGTCCTGGTATGCGATGAGGTCGGAAGCGGAATCATTCCGATTGAAAGAGACATGAGAAAAGCGCGCGAGGCGGTCGGCAGAACCGCGATAGAACTCGCAAAAAGAGCGGATAAGGTAGTGAGGGTCATCTGCGGGATACCCCGGGAAATCAAATGAGAGTAACGCTGATAAGACACGGAAAAACGCAGGGAAATCTGGAACACAGGTATATCGGGGCTACGGATGAACCGCTCGTCAGCGGTTATCACTCTGTTGAGCCGCCGTATATCTCAGACGACGCCGGTATATATTCAAGCCCCATGAAGAGATGTCTTGAGACATGCGGTCTCCTGTTTCCTGACAGAGAACCCGTAGTGGTCGATGACCTCAGGGAGATGGATTTCGGGGTATTTGAGCGCAGAAGCGGCGATGAGATGGCGGATGATCCGGAATACACCGAATGGGTCAACGGAGGCTGCCGGGAGAGATGCCCGGGCGGAGAGCATCCCTCCGATTTCTATGTCCGCACATGCGGCGCGTTCGAAGAGATCGTAAGATCCGATGATAAAGACAAATATATCGTGACTCACGGCGGAGTGATCACCGCGGTGATGAGCAGGTTCTTTGCGTATGAGGACCACATGGTGTTCAGCAGAGGCTGGATGATACCGAATCTTACGGCGATAGAAGCCGAAGTGGATTATACAAATAGTAATATTAGTATAATAAATTACAATAAAGTGCTTTTTGAGGGCGGAAAATGATCAAAAACGGTATGGTTCATTACTATTACGGCTACGGAAAAGGCAAGACATCCGCTGCCGTAGGCAGCGCGGTTCGCGCTGCGGGATACGGCAATAGGGTGATGTTCGTGCAGTTTCTCAAGAATACCGCGTCCGGCGAGACAAAAGTCCTTGATCATATTCCCGGCGTTACGGTCCTTCGCGGAATAGGTACGGATAAGTTCAGTATCAGTATGAACGACGATGAGAAGGAGTCAGTCAGAAGAATTCACGATGGGTTTCTTAGGGAAGTATTGAATGCTGTCGAAACTCACGCTGCTGATGTTGTTGTCCTGGATGAGTTGGCAGATGCTGTTGAACTCGGACTTGCCGACAAGGAGATCGTTTCTGAGATCATTGAGAGATGCGGAGGGAACACAGAACTTGTGATCACTGGGCATAGACCGGTGCAGTTCTTCATTGATAATGCCGATTATGTCACTGAAATGAAAAAGGTCAGGCATCCTTTCGACAGAGGGATCCGGGCCAGAGAAGGTGTTGAATACTGATGAAAAAACTGTTTAACATCTCGACATATAATGATGACCTTGCAAGATTCGAAAGCCGGAAAGATTTCCTGTCATTTTCAGAAGATTTTGACGGAGTTGAACTGCTGTGCGGCGGGGATGACCCGCTCGGGATCATTCCGGAAGAGAAGATCCTGGGCGCTCACTCCGTCTTTTTCAATTATTGGTATGATCTCTGGACCGGAGACACAGATTCGTTGATCAAAAATCTCGAATCGGAAGAAAATATAGCGAAATATTACGGGACCACAGACAGAAATATCCTGACTGAGACGCTGAGAAACAGCATCCGGCAGGCGGGCGAGCTTGGTGCCGGTTATTGTGTGGTTCATATCTCGGATTGTGCCCCGGAAGAGGCCTTCACAAGGCAATACAAAAGAACTGCCCGCGAGGTAGCGGATGCCATGTGCGATATAATCCACGGGGCGTGCGAAGGTATTGCGGTTCCGAAGATCCTTGCGGAGAACCTCTGGGTACCTGGGATGACGCTTAAGGACCCCGCTATAGTAAAGAGAGTACTGGACAATCTCTCGGATCTTGACGCGGGGATAATGCTCGACACGGGACACGTAATGAACTCGAATATGGGTATCAGAAGTATTGACGAAGCCTGTGACTACATAGAAGAGATCCTCAGGATAAACAGAGAGAATACTGATCGGATAGAAGGCGTCCACCTGAGTCAGTCCCTGAGCGGGGAGTATGCCTGCGCGCATATGCAGGGTGTGTTTGACGAGTGCAATTCTTTTGAAGAGAGAAATATGGCCTTGTTTGAATATATATCAAATCTGGATCAGCACGTTCCGTTTGCCAGCAGACGGGTGAGGGACATCCTGTCCGGGATCGGTCCGCAGCATGTGACTTTCGAATTTATCACGAGGACCAGGGAGGAACTCGGCGAGAAGTTGCAGGAGCAGCTGAGGTGGCTGTATAGTTAAGAAAACAGGGTGTCGGAAGGACAATTATCATGATTACACAGATCTATTCGATACAGACGGTCGAAGAAGCGGTCATGTGCGCCGAAGCGGGAGCAGACAGGATCGGGGTAGCAGTGGCGACCGGAGCAAATCTTCCTGCTGAAGTGTCGGTTGAACAGTGCAGGGAGATCTTCAATGCGGTCAGGGGAAAGTGCGAAACCGTGCTTATAGTTGTGACCGATGACGGAGAAGCTGTATTTCCTCCTATGAAAGAACTGTGTCCGGATGTCATACACATCTGCGGAAACAACTTCTTTGCAACGCCCGAATTCTGCAGAAAAGCTAAGGAACTGTGCCCCGGGATCAAGGTGCTGCAGGCGGTCGCGATAGACGGTAAGGAGGCTGTTGAAAGAGCTCTGTACTATGCCGGGTTCTGCGATGAGATAATACTCGATTCCGTCGATCCGAATATCGCGGGAATAGGGGCTGCGGGCGTGACCAATGACTGGGATATAGATGCGGAAATAGTCGAGAAGGCGCCGTGCAGGGTAATTCTTGCGGGAGGTCTCGGCCCGGATAATGTCCGCGATGCGATAATAAAAGTGAGACCGTGGGGAGTGGATTCCTTTACCAGAACAAGCGATAAGTTCGGCGACGGCACTTCAAAGAAAAATCCGGAAAAGGTAAGAGACTTTGTAAATGAAGCCCGCGCGGCGGCAAAGGACCTGGGCATATGAGCAGAAGGATACGGCTCCTGTCACTCGTTGACGGTGCGAGAAAAGCAACGGGGCTCACGGTCGTCATAGACGTGTTCAGGGCTTTTTCGCTTGAAGCGTATCTGTACGCGAAGGGCGCGGAAGAGATCGTTCCTGTAATGACGGTCGAAGAGGCATTTGAAATAAAGCGGGCGGATCCTGGTGTCATCCTTGTGGGTGAGCGCGGAGGAGTTAAATGCGAGGGCTTTGATTTCGGCAATTCTCCGAGCCAGCTGGACGGCGTCGATGTGTCCGGAAAAAGGATCGTACACACCACTTCCGCAGGCACAAGAGGACTGCTGAGCGTCAGCGGAGAAACGGAGCTCCTGACTGCGGCTTTCGTGAATGCGCGCGCAGTCGCGGAATACATAGAGAGAAGCGGCGCCGACGACGTATCGATAGTTGCGATGGGTCTCGGAGGAAAGAGAAAGACCGACGAGGACGAGCTCTGCGCCGCATATATAAGATCGATCCTCGAACACGACGAGATACGGGATATAGACAAGAGACTCAGGAAACTTAAATATACAAACGGCAGCAAATTCTTCAAGGCGATAAATCAGCAGGTATTTCCGGAACGGGATTTCTGGATGAGTATTGAAAGGGACATTTTCGACTTTGTGATCAAGGTCGAAAAGAACGGGGAAAAGCTTTCCACAAGAAAGATCGGCATGAGGTGATCAGTTATGGAGTTCTTCGACGGCTATTCAAATCTCTGGATCGATGCATGGGCCGCGCGGAAAAAGTCGGATGAAAACATCATTCTCTCCAAATACGCGGCGAAATGGAAAAACTCAGGCTGCGCGGGCAGTTACTGCCCCGTCAGCATAGACCCGGGGCGGAATGAACCGGAATTCAGACAGATAACAGATCATGTCTCGCTTATCCGCAGGACGGTAAAGGAAGCGGAGGAAACAGTCAGCGCCGTAGTGGACGGTGAAACCGTATACGCAAACGCGGAGAAGGGGATCCATTCCCTGGTCCTCGGGGTAAACGACGTTTCGTTTGCGATCTATGACATGTCGCAGATAGATTATCTCTACGATATCGGATTCAGGGTCATGAGTCTCACGGGCGCGGGAGAGAATCCCCTTGCGTCGGGGTATAGAGGAAGAGTACACGCGGGGCTCACGGACGAAGGAAAGAGGATCGTGAGATATCTCCGTAAAAAAGGGGTCCTTATCGATCTTTCCAACCTCAACGAAAGATCTTTTGTAGAGACGGCAAACCTTACTGAGGGACCGCTGTTCGTGTCCCACGGCAACTGCTATAAGTTCTGCGCGAACGAGCGGAACTATTTCAACAGTCAGCTGAAAGCGATCAGGGATTCGGGGGGATTGTTCTGCGTAAGCGCCGCGGGCGAGCTGCTGTCGGACAATCCGGACGAAAGAGACCTACAGAGCTTCTGCGACCACATCGTCTATGCGAGCGAACTCATAGGCGTTGAGCACGTCGGCATAGGATGCAACTTCATGGATTTTCTCAATGACTATAACGGCAACGAATACCTCGATTACGCGAAAGGCCTCAGAAATGAGAACAATCTTCCGGATCTTTGGGACGAACTCAAGCTGAGAGGCGCGAAAGACGGGGATATAGAAAAGATATGTTTCGGCAATTTTGTGAGGATCATCGGGAAACATTGAGATACTGACCGTTCAGCGGGATAATTCGCGTTAAAAAGTGGATGGAGATGTTGATTTTTGCATTTCCAGATGATAATATAAATTGCTACATGATGTAATCAATAATTAATATTAATTAAAGGAGCGGGACCAGGATGCCCAATATTAAATCTCAGAAGAAAAGAGTTATCACAGCAGCGAAAGAGAATGCTGCCAACAAGTCAGTACGTTCTTCACTCAAGACAGAACTGAAAAAAGTTAATGCAGAGATCGGAGCAGGTTCAGCAGATAAGGATGTTCTCGCAAGAGCAACAAGCGCTATCGACGTAGCAGCACGCAAGGGCGCTATCTCCAAAAACGCAGCTAACCGCAAGAAAGCTCAGATCGCATCCAAAGCATCTAAGTGATTTTTCTGACTATAAAGATCAAGACAGACTCACTGCAGGAGTCTGTCTTCTTTTTATATGTTATATCAGTTCGCTTATTATTGAATTTGAAACGAGAAATCCGCGTTCAGTCAGACGTATATTCTCCTCCGACCTCTCGACGAGGCCTTTTTTTATGCATTCGTTTATGAATTCCTCCGGGAACGCATGATCCGCTCCGAATCTTTCATTCAGTCTGCGGAGATCGAGCCCGCGCGCCAGTCTCAGCTGCAGCATGATGTAATCCTCCGCGTCGAGCGTGCCTTCTTCCGAGAGATGAGAGAACAGATCTCCTTCGGACCAGTCGCAGAGTATGAACGACTCAAGATCCGGTCTGCAGGAATATCTCTTTCCCCCGTAGCATGAATGAGCGGCAGGTCCCAGCCCTATATAATCGTCGCAGTCCCAGTATTTCAGGTTGTGTCTGCTCTCCTTTCCGGGAAGAGCATAATTTGAGATCTCATAGTGCTCATATCCGAGGGAACAGAGATGCGAGTTTACAGCCTCATATATATCCGCAGCGCCGTCGTCATCCGGTATGTCCGGCGGTGGATCGTCGCCGAACGGTGTCCCCGGAACGCATTTCAGAAGATATGCGGAGATATGCGACGCGCCGTGGGAAGCGAAATCGTCGCAGGTCCGAAGAGCCGAGGCAATATCCTGTTCCGGGACTGCCAGCATAATATCAGCACTCACATTCCCTATTATTCCGGCTGCTTCGGACAGCGCGGAAAGTGCTTTTTCTGCCGAGTGTCTTCTTCCGAGGCGGCGGAGCACGTTGTCATCCGTGCTCTGTATGCCGAGAGACAACCTGTTTATGCCTATGCGCCTGAGATCCGTCAGCAGCTCCGCGCTGCAGTCGGCGGGATTCGCTTCCATGGTGATCTCGCACCCGGATCCCAGATATCCCTTCGCGCCGAGCCTGCCGATCACCGCGTCTATCTGCGCCGCCGAAAGCTGAGAAGGCGTGCCTCCGCCGAAATAGACGGTATCCGCCGTACACTCTGGCATAGCGTCGATCTCTCGGAGAAGAGCGCTTATATACGCTTCTTTGACATCTACGGAACGGCCCGGCAGAGAGTAGAAATCGCAGTACGGGCACTTCGTCAGGCAGAACGGTACATGTATATATATTCCGGTTTTATTATTTATATCCATGTAAGCAGTATAAGGCCTCCGGGTGATTTTTGAAAGAAGTGTGAATTTTTAAAATAACTGTTGACTTTTCGGGAGTGGAGAGTATTATATTGTTAGCACTCGAGATAAGAGAGTGCTAACAAATGGAGATGAGTGACAGATATGGATGTCAGCAACAGACAACGCATGATATTGGCAGCGGTTGTCGCACTCAATGAGAAGTCGGGAGATCCTGTCGGATCCAAGCTTCTTACAGAGGTGCTCAGCCAGCTTTCTGTTTCATCTGCAACTTTAAGAAGTGAGATGTCCACTCTCACGAACATGGGATACCTCATGCAGCCGCACACTTCCGCGGGGAGAGTGCCGACGCCTCAGGGATTCAGATATTATCTCGATCATCTGATGCAGTATTATCCTCTCACCGACAGGGAGAAGATGGACATGCACAACACCGCAATGAGTCTCGACCCGGACCCGGAGAAAGCCGCAAAACAGGCAGTCAGGTACTTGTCAGACAAGTTCTCTCTGGCGTGTGTGATCGCAACACCGAAGTCGGACGACGCAAGGGTAGTGCATTTCAAGGCAATCAAAGCAGGTATCTACAATGTCGCCGTAATAGGCATCACTTCCACAGGCTCCGTACAGAGTTCCATGTGCAGGATGAACTGGAAGATAAGCGATGAGGAGATCAGCGATCTCGAGAAGTACCTCAACGGTTCGCTTGCCTTCGTTTACGCTCAGGATATCCCGGAGACATTGCCGAGAGAGATCCTCGAGATGAAAGCCAAAGGCTTTGATTATTCGCCTGCATACAATGCCGCAGTCACGATGATAAGATCGGCAACGGAAGTGAAAGTCTTCTCCGACGGCCTTGAGCATCTTCTGAGCTTCGAAGATCTCGATGCCTATGCAAGAGAGCTGATACAGCTCGTGTCGAGCACGAGCGAGGTCAGGAGACTTGTCGAAAACATCCGCGCCGATTCCAGAGTTCTCGTAGGAGATGAGATGGACATAGGCGGGATCGACAGACTGGGACTCGTTGCCGCGCCGTATAAGGCGGCCGGCGGCAGAAAAGGCGGAGTCGGGATCCTCGGACCCATAAGAATGAATTATGCATTTATAATTCCGAGGCTGTGCTATTTCTGTGAGGAAATAGGCAAGGCTACAGTTTAGAAAGCAGGAGGCAGCTTGACTTGGAAGAGAAAAATGTAGAACAGATAAACGAAGAAGTTCTCGAAGAAAAGGATAAAACTTCCGAAGAGACTGAAGAAGTCAGATCCGAAGACAGTCCCGAAAAAAAGAGCAGAAAGAACAAGAAGGACAAGATCAAAGAGCTGGAAGAGGTCATAGGAAAGCTCGAAGAGCAATACAAGAAGAAGTCCGACGAACTCAACGACAGACTGCTCAGAACCACTGCGGAATACGAGAACTACCGCAGGAGGACGGAAAAGGAAAAGATCGAGGCCTCCGGCAGAGGCAAGATGGCCGCGATAGAGAAGATCCTTCCGGTCCTGGATACGCTTCAGCTGGCAGCGAATGCCGAGTGTGAGAACGAGAATTACAAAAAGGGCGTTCTCATGACGGCGGAGATGTTCCGCAAGGCGCTCGCGGATATGGGCGTCGAGGAGATAGAAGCCCTCGGCAAACCGTTCGATCCAAACCTGCACGCGGCAATAGCTCAGGACGAAGCCGGAGAAGGAGTAGAGAGCGGGACAGTCACAAGAGTCCTTGTAAAGGGATACAGACTTGATTCAAAAATAATCCGTTACGCCCAGGTTGCGGTTGCAATGTAAGCGGCGGATGACGATAAATAAAAAACACGACTTAAAAGGGAGATATTATAAATGGGTAAAATCATAGGAATCGACTTGGGCACAACTAATTCATGTGTTGCAGTCATGGAAGGCGGCGAGCCGAAAGTTATCGCCAATACAGAAGGTAAAAGAACAACTCCTTCGATCGTAGCTTTCTCAAAAGACGGAGAGCGTATGGTCGGTGAAGTGGCAAAGAGACAGGCTATCACAAATCCTGACAGAACGATCAGCTCCATCAAGAGAGATATGGGCTCATCCAGAAGAGTCACCATCGACGGTAAGGGATATACTCCTCAGGAGATCTCCGCAATGATCCTTCAGAAGCTGAAAGCAGATGCGGAAGCATATCTTGGTGAGAAGGTAACCGAAGCAGTTATCACATGCCCGGCATACTTCAACGATGCTCAGAGACAGGCAACAAAGGACGCGGGAACGATCGCGGGACTCGAGGTCAAGAGGATCATCAACGAGCCTACAGCGGCAGCTCTCGCATACGGTATCGATAAGGAAGGCACCCAGAAGGTCATGGTCTATGACCTCGGCGGCGGCACATTCGATGTATCCATCATTGAGATGGGCGACGGTGTCCAGGAAGTTATCGCAACAGCAGGTAACAACCATCTCGGCGGCGATGACTTCGATAAGAAGATCATGGACTGGATGGCAGACACATTCAAGGCGGAGAACGGAATCGACCTCCGTCAGGACAGAATGGCTCTCCAGCGTCTTAAGGAAGCGGCTGAAAACGCAAAGATCGAGCTCTCCACAGTGACACAGTCTCAGATCAACCTTCCGTTCATCACAGCTGATTCGACAGGTCCTAAGCACCTCGACATGACACTTACACGTGCAAAGTTCGATGATCTTACAAGAGATCTCGTAGCAGCAACGGAAGGCCCTGTAAGACAGGCTCTTGCGGATGCTAAGCTCTCCGCTTCTGAGATCGATAAAGTCCTCCTCGTCGGTGGTTCTTCCCGTATTCCTGCAGTTCAGGATACAGTAAAGAAACTCCTTGGCAAAGAAGGATTCAAGGGAATCAACCCGGATGAGTGCGTCGCAGTAGGCGCAGCTATCCAGGGCGGCGTTCTCGCAGGTGATGTCAAGGGACTTCTCCTTCTCGATGTTACTCCGCTGTCACTCGGTATTGAGACAGAAGGCGGAATCAACACGAGGATCATTGAGAGAAATACTACTATCCCGACAAAGAAGAGCCAGATCTTCTCAACGGCTGCAAACGGACAGACATCCGTTGAAGTACATGTTCTCCAGGGTGAGCGTGACATGGCGAGAGACAACAAGACTCTCGGTATGTTCAGACTCGACGGAATCCCGCCAGCCCCCCGTGGTGTACCTCAGATCGAGGTCACATTCGATATCGACGCAAACGGTATCGTCCATGTATCCGCCAAGGATCTCGGCACAGGCAAGGAGACAAACATCACCATCACATCTTCCACAAACATGAGCAAGGACGAGATCAACAGAGCTGTTCAGGAAGCTGAGCAGTATGCTGAGCAGGATAAGAGAGCTCGTGAGGAAGTAGAAAACAAGAATGCTGCGGATTCTGCGGCATATCAGGCCGAGAAGATGATCGAAGACCTCGGAGACACAGTCTCCGCAGATGACAAGTCCGAGATCCAGGCCAAGATCGCGGCTCTCCGCGATGCCATCAAGGCCAACAGCCAGGATGACATGAAGGCCAAGAGAGAAGAACTTGAGAAGAAGATCTATGAGATCTCCAGCAAGATCTACTCGCAGCAGGGAGGCCAGACGCCTCCGGCAGGCGGAGATGTTCCTCCTCAGGGCGGATGGTATGACGGAAACCAGCAGTCAGGCGACAGCGGCAACAATGGCGGAGACGACAATGTTGTCGATGCAGACTACAGAGAAGTTGACTGATATATCAATCGATTAACTGATTAACGGTAAAACGGGCACAGTCGTTACGGCTGGGCCCGTATGCCGCACAAAAGAGGAAATCCATTAATGGCCGAAAAAAGAGATTATTATGAAGTTCTTGGCGTCAACAAAAACGCGACCCAGGACGAGATCAAATCAGAATACAGAAAAAAAGCCAAAAAATATCACCCTGATCTGAATCCGGGAGACAAGGAAGCCGAAGAGAAGTTCAAAGAAGTCAATGAGGCTTATGAAGTTCTGTCGGACAAGGATAAAAGAGCCAGATATGACCAGTTCGGTATGGCGGGCGTCGATCCTTCCTACGGAGCAGGCAGCACATACGGAACAGGCGATTTCGGAGTGGATCTCGGAGATCTCTTCAACAGCTTCTTCGGAGGCGGCGGTTCACCGTTCGGAGGATTCGATACCGGATCCCCGTACGGCAGGAGGAAGACTGCAAACTCTCCCCAGAGGGGCAGCGATATAAGGGCAAGACTGAACCTCAATTTCTTTGAAGCAGTAAAAGGCTGTAAAAAGACCATCGAGGTCGCAGTCAACGAGACATGCACCACATGCAGCGGTACCGGCGCTCAGCCTGGCAGCGAAGTCAAGGAATGCTCCGCATGCCGCGGCACAGGTTATGTTACGGTCCAGCAGAACAGTATTTTCGGAGCCATGATGCAGACCACACGTCCGTGCTCGGTCTGCGGGGGTACCGGAAAAGTCATTGAAAAGCCCTGTACGAAGTGTCACGGAGCCGGTACCAACAGGCAGAAAAAGAAACTCGAGATCAATATTCCTGCGGGAATCGACGATGAACAGAGCCTGCAGATCAGAGGCAAGGGAAATGCCGGTAAGAACGGCGGACCTGCCGGCGATGTTGTGGTGACGGTCAATGTCAAACCCGATGAGCTGTTCAACAGAAACAGATACGATGTCTATGTAAGGCTCCCGCTGACCTTTACGGAAGCCGCTCTCGGCTGTGAGATCAATGTGCCGACTATCGACGGAAAAGTATCGCTCAAGATACCGGACGGAACACAGACCGGAAAGGTCTTCAGGCTGAGAGGAAAGGGTATCCCTTATCTCAACAGCCCCGGAAGAGGAGATCAGTTCGTTGAGGTGATGGTCGAAGTACCGAAGAAGCTCAGCAGAGATCAGAAAAACAAACTCAGAGAGTTTGAAAGAACTCTGTCGGATAAGAACAACGAAGAGAGAAAGAAGTTCGACGACAGAGTCCGGAAAATGTGATTTTCAGTTTAAAAATAAATGACACAGGATCGAATAAGGATCGATCCTGTGCCTTTTTTTATACATATTTCCGTATTGCGGTTATCAGTTTGCCAAGAATGTCTTTGCCGACCTGCACCCCGAGATCGGCGGTTATCGGCGCGGAAATGGTTCCGTTTTCAAAGGCGACTCTGAAATCGATGGCTTTGGCCGTTGCTTTTTCAAGATCCCGGCTGTCGACAAACAGAGCGCACATCGTGAGCGCGATGAGAAGGTCCCCCGCGACCGAGGCGTGTTCGCCGTCTTTGAAGAAGAGATCGATGTCCGGATCGCCGAGCAGTGACTGCCATATGAGTCCTACAGGCGCCAGGAGAGCGCCGGTCTCTGCAGCCAGTCCGGAGTAGCAGTCTGTCATCTTCTGCTGGTTTTCGGGATATGCTTTCTCAGCCCAGGTCATGAACAGCACGGGCTTTGTGCCTGAGACATTGCAGATCTCGATTATCTTTTTTCCGAACTCAAAAGTGGTGTCTTTGCCGGGGAACGGATGAGCCGCCTGCTGAATGACGCAGTAGTCATAGTGACCGTAGAGCAGATTGAATCTCACGGAAAACAGTTCTTCCATGTGCCATTCGAGAGTGCGTCCGGAATAGGCGAGCATCGTCACTTCCGCATGGCAGCCGGTGCATTCGCTGTATTTCTCCGCAAAGAGATGCGGCATGTCGTTGAAATAAGTATGGCTGTTTCCTATGAATAGAACTCGGATATCTCTGTACATTTTTTAAGCCTCCTCGGTTTCGGATATGCGGGAATCAGGGAGAGTGACAATGGTCGGGACATGGCGGAGATACGGCAGAAGTTTATCGATGACATCGGATGTTCTGATCTTCAGGGTAGAGGTGTTGATGCACGGATGGCATCTTATGAATTCACCGTCAAGGATATCCCTGTCGATAAGCAGTCTGACTTTCCTGTCTTTGTCATTCATGAGCCCAAGGATACTGACGGATCCCGGCGTGAGACCCGTGAATTTTTCCATCATGTCGGACTCCCCGAACGAGAGTCTCGCTATTCCCAATTGCTTGGACAGGTCTTTTGTGTGAAAAGGTTTGTCGCCCGGCATCATCAGCATGTACCAGTTGGTGGCCTGCCTGTTCCTGAGGAACAGGTTTTTGCATACGTGCACACTGATAAGGTCTTCTATGAGATGACACTTTTCGATGGTGTCCGCAGGATCATGGTCGACTCTCCAGTACTCTATCCCGAGAGAATCAAGAAGGTCGTAACAGGCTTCTTCTTTGGGGATACGCTTACCGGAAGGCCGACCCCGGTATACGGTTTTGTCTATGTTGAAAACGTCCATATGCTACTCCGTAAGGATTTTTACAGAACTTCCGCTCGTTCTGCTCTTCGTAACTATTATCTGTTTTTCGATCTTCGCGGCAAGGTCGGAGACATGCGAGATGATTCCGACAAGCTTATTGCCCGTAGCGAGTCCGGAAAGAGCCCTTATTGCCTGCTTGAGCGAGTATTCGTCAAGTGTTCCGAACCCTTCGTCAATGAACATGGAATCGACCTGTATTCCTCCCGCAGATGACTGGATCTCGTCCGACAGTCCCAGCGCAAGAGACAGCGAGGCCATGAAAGTCTCCCCGCCGGACAGGCTCTTTACGCTTCTTTGCGTTCCCGTGAAGTGATCTATGACATCGAGATCCAGACCGTGCTGACTGCGTTTGTCATCGTACGTCTCGGCCCTTCGCAGCTCATATTGGCCGTCGGACATAACAAGGAGACGGATATTAGCCCTCTGGATGATAACGTCAAAGTATCTCATCTGCACATACGTTTCGAGCATTATCTTCTCTTTCCCGGTAACGGCTCCGTTTGCGGTTTTTGAGAGTTCTTCGACGTATGAGCTGATCTTGGCGATTCTGGAACGTAAGGCGGAGTATTTTTTGAGTTCCTCAAGACAGTTCTTGTCGGTGTTGATCGTCGACTGTGTCATCTCAAGCTGTTTTCTGAGACCACCGAGCTTTTCCGAGTTGTCTTCGATAGCGGCGCGTATATTCGCAAGAGCCTCTTCCGACGCATTCTCGGCGTTCTTTGCAAGCGTTTCCCTTTGACCTGACAGAATGCCGGTCTCCTTCTCAAGCCGCGTTTTTTCAGAGGCGATCACCTCTCCCTCAGCCCTTATGCCGTCAATGGTTTTCACGACGTTTTTATATGCCGATTCCGCTTCGGACAGCACCTTGAATTCAAGACCCGTCTCCTTTTCCTCTATCAGTTTCGCCGTGCTCTCCTTTATACCGGCATAATTGTCTTTTCTGCCCTGCAGATCCTTTATTCTGGAATCGGAACCGCTTATGTATGAATCGATATCTTCGATCTTCTTTTTATACTCCACTGAGGCTTTCTTGTTATCATCAAGCCGTTTTATGGCGGCTTCGGCTTCCGACCATTTGGCATGAACATCTTTTTTCTCCGCCTCCAGAACATCTGCCAGAGTATCAAAGACAGGCTCGGAGGTGAACAGCCTGGAGTATTCTTCCCTGATCGTCTCCTCAAGACCGGCAGCTTTTGCGCGGATCCCGCCTGCTTTTACCGACAGCTCATTTTTGTTCCGGTCGGCGTTGTCGGCCCTGATCTTGAGAGCGTCAAGTTCTTCCTGCGTCAGAGTGCTGTGGCTTCGGCGCGCGGGAGACGGATGATGCAGGGATCCGCATACTGGACAGGGAGAGCCTTCCGCAAGCGTTTCGGCGAGGATCCCTGCCTGATCGCACAGGAAGAGGTTGTGATCCTGTTCGTATTGCGATCTCAGTTTATCTGAAACATCCACTGCCCTCAGAAAGTCCTCCTGGGCTTTGGTAAGGGTATTTCTGGCGTTCGCAAGTTCGCGGGACTTGTTTATGAGACCGGATAAGGCATTCTCGCGCAGATTCAGTTCTTTTTCTTTGACCGAGACAGACGCGCGCTCACCTTCATCTTCTTCGAACTTCCTGAGGATTTCGGAAAGACCGGTCTTTTCTTTGTTTTTTGCGGTGACCTCGCGGTTGACCGCATCGATCTTTTCGGTCAGAGCTTTTATCTCTCTGTCGGAATCGGAGAGTTTTGTCTGCAGGGAAGAGATCTCCTTAAGAACCGAGATATTTCCGTTGAGCGCTGCTTTGCGTTCCTCGAGGAGACCAAGGGAATCCTTCTTCTCCTTATACGCTTTTTCTCTCTCGGATAGAGCGTTTGCTCTTGCGCGGGCATCTTCAAGCCTGCGGAACACGGTATCCAGTTCCGCTTTTGCATTCAATGCGGAAACGGCGTTCTCCTCGTCTCCGGCAAGGGCAGTCTGCAGTTTGCTGAGCCTTTCATATTCCGCTTCGTCGAGATTGTATCTTTTTTCGAGACCGGATATGCGGTCGCCCAGCACGCTTATGTGCTCCTCCTCGGGAATACTCGCCAGAGGAGTTTCATCTTCGCCTGTCACTGTTCTCAGAACGGCTTCCGAATAGAGACCGTCGAGCTCTTTGTATTGCTCGTTGTATGATCTGGCCTCCGCTTTGAGGTATGACTGGATCTTTTCGAAGTCTTCCGTATTGAACAGTTTCCTGAAGATCTCCTTGCGCTTGTCGGTATCCGCAAACAGAAGTCTCTGGAAATCGCCCTGCGCTATCATCACTATCTGACAGAACTGATCCCTTGTTATGCCGAGGATCTTCCCGATCTCCGGGTCCACATTTCTGGGGAGGGAGATCACTGACCCGTCAGGCATCGTCAGTTCCGCGGACGCGGTTTCTCTCGTCATTCCGTCCCCGCGTTTTGCGGCCCGCATATATTCCGGAGATCTGGTCACCGAATAGATCTTGCCTGCGTTCATGAAGCGGAAGGTGACTTCGGTTTTGGTCCCGGGGTCGGCAAACATGGAACGCATCATGGACGGCGTCCTCACAGCACCTGAGAGAGAGCCGTACAGTGCGTAGGTCATCGCGTCAAAAATTGTGGTTTTGCCCGCGCCGGTATCTCCCGCTACGAGGAACAGCCCGCTGTCCCCGAACCGGGAAAAGTCGATCTCGGTTTTTTCCTTGAACGGACCGAATGCGGTCATCGATAAATACAGAGGTCTCATTGGTTATCCTCCTCCCGGATCTTCTCGATCAGATCGACCAGAAGTTTTTCCTGCTCATCCGTAATGTCTTTTCCGTTCTGCAGTTTGAAAAATCCCCTGAACAGGTCCAGATGGGACATGGATTCCGAGACGGAAACGGGCTCTATGTGGGAGACAGTGCGCGTGCGCGTGTTGTCGTAATCGAGTTTTATTATGTTCGGATATACGGATCGCATGCGGCTCACAGCATCGATCACGTCTGTTTCATCCGTAAGCGTCACATGAATATAGTCTTTGGTATTCGTGCCCTCATAATTCCACCTGGACATGAGATCGTCATAGTTTCCGCGTATCTCCCGGAGGTCTCTCATAGGAACAAGAGGGATGAACTCAAGCGAGACATTTCCTTTCTCCCTTATATCCACGACTGTGACGGACTTGTTCTGAGACGCTTCCGAAATGGAGTATTTGAGAGGCGTCCCGCAGTAGCGCACCGGATTATCCGCGGAGATGTTCTGCGCGTTGTGTATGTGACCGAGAGCGGTATAGTCGAAATCGCGGAAGACGGAAGCGTCCACGTTATCAAGTCCTCCGACGATGATATCCTCGGACTCGGAACGCGCAGCGCCTGTGATGAACTGATGCGAGAGAAGAATGTTCCTCGCGTTCGGGTCCGCCTGCATCTCATTTATGACTGTCCGCATCGCGTCTGTATAATCGGATATCGTCTCATCCTCAAAGAACCGCCTGACCGCTGCAGGTCTGATAAACGGCAGAAGATAGATGTTCAGCGGTCCATACGCGTCATTGAGAACAACGGGCGAGACGTGACCGTTGTATGACCTGGAGATATAAACGCCCTTGTCCTCCATCAGCCTCGACCCGAAAGCCAGACGGTCGGATGAGTCGTGATTGCCGCTTATGATGAAGACCTTGAGACCTGCGTCGGAAAGCCCGGATACAAAGTCGTCAAACAGCCTGACGGCTGCCTCCGGCGGAACGGATCTGTCGTATATATCGCCGCAGATAAAAATACCCTCCGGTCGCTCGGCAACAGCTTTTGAAATGATCTGGTCGAGGATGAATCTCTGGTCTTCGAGCAGGTCGAACTCATAGAGTTTTATGCCGAGATGAAGGTCTGAAATATGGAAAAATCTCACGGATGAACCTCCGAAAAAACATTGTTTTCGTAGAGTATTGTAACATATTTTGCGTGTTCATTTTGCCGTGCTTTAATGATATAATTTAATTTGTATATCTATGACTATATACGTTCCAGGCAAGTCGATTGCTTTTATATATATCCTAGAAAAAGGGGACAGCAAGATGGCAGGTTATGATTGGAAAGACAGATTCGAGGAACAGTATTACGATCCTCAGGATTCCAGATACAGGGACAGGCAGGCATACCCGGAAACAGAAGATGAGAGATACTACGAGAGACAGCCTTATGACCGCAGAGACAGAAGAGGTTATTATCCGGCTGACAGATACGACATTGAACGCGATTACTATGACAGAGCTCCGAGGTATGAAAGAAGATATTAT
Source organism: Oscillospiraceae bacterium (assembly GCA_017512745.1). Classification (GTDB taxonomy): domain Bacteria; phylum Bacillota; class Clostridia; order Oscillospirales; family Ruminococcaceae; genus RGIG5675. Next base: position 20,188 of record JAFWEV010000084.1, on the reverse strand, counting down.
GACGACAGGTATCCGTATTATCAGGATCAGAGAGATTATGAACTGAGAGACAGATACGAGAGGGAAGACAGGGAGAGACTGTATCAGGACAGACGCTATTACAGAGACGAGGACTGGCGAGATGACAGATATCTGAGATACCGCCGGGACGACCTGAGAACCGATGATCCGAGATATGAGGACAGAGCGTATCCCAGACGTGAGCCGTCCTACCGCGAGCGGGCGGATGAATTCGTAAGAAGATATGACCGCAATACAGAATCTGAACAGCCGGTTCCAGTAAGACAGGAATATGCGGAACCTGAAAGAGGAAATACTTTGGGCACTCTCACCGATGAGCAGCGCTCGGAGATCGAATCGTTCGTCCTGAGGCTGCTTGCCGAAAACAACATAGATGTCAGCGCTCAGAGAGAACCGGGCAACAAGGTGACATTTGAGCCGGTCACAGAGCCCGAAGAAAAGAAAACAGCTTTCGAGCCTGAAGATGCCGCAGAGCCTGAGACTGCGGAGAACCCCACGGAAGAACCCGTTGTCGAAACTGTTGCGGAACCGGCTCCGGAAGAACCGGTTATTAGTGCTGTTGAGCCGGAAGAGACGGCAGTAGAGGTATCCTTGCCTGAACAGCCGGTTTCTCTGCCTGTTGAAACGGCGGAGGTCACCGTTAAGGCAGGGGAAGAAGAGATTATTACAGAGCCGGCTGCAGAAGCCGTAAATGAAGTAACAGTTGAGTCCGAGCATGCAATTGAGACTCCTGAGATCGTGACACCGGAGCCTGTTGAGGCTGTAAGTGTCCGTGAGCCGGAGAGACCTGTTGTCGAGCCTGTTTTTGTGCCCGCGGAAGAGGTAAAAGCCGAAGAAGAGCCTGCCAGTGTGCAGGAGCCCGCAGCTGTAGTTATGGAAGAGCCCGAAAAGGAAGAATACAAGACTGTTCAGGGTGAGACCGAATACGTGCCGGAAACCATTCCGGCAGAAGAAGTTCCTTCCGCAGAAGAGGTTCTTGTAAAGGAGATAGAAGACAGGTATGACGCCGGTCATGATGAAGAGTCTCTGACCGAGATTTCTGAAACAGAGCAGAAGTCTTCAAAGACGGCAGAAGCTGAAATGATGCCTGAAGAGGCAGCCGCAAAGACGGAGGAAATTCCTGCTGTTTCCGAAGACAGAAGTGCTCAAGATGACATCATACGCCGCATAACCCAGACGGTTATCGATGAAAAGAAAGAGGCAAGGGAACCAGCCCCGGATCTGACTGCGGAGCTTGCAGCAATATCAGAGGAGCTGGCTTCGGAAACGACGGAGCCCGACAGCAATGTCGAGGGTACGGTCGAAAACCTGTTCTCCGATTTTGAGGAAGAGACTCCGGAACAGAATGAACCTATCCACATTCCTTTTGATGAAGAGGAGATGCGGAGCCTCGTATCCGAGATAGAATCTGAGCCGAAGTCTGAGGAACTGAACTTTGCGTTGGAGTCGGAGACTGAAGAGGAGAGCGGAGCGGCTGTCGGTACGGCCGAACCTGAAACGGTGACCGTTCCCGAATTGGAAGAGCTGATCTCGGGATTGGATGAGCAGCCTGCTGCCGGGAGTGAATCTCAGCCGGAAGAGAAAGAAGAAGGGATCACACCTGCCGCTGTTCTTGCAGGCACCGCCGCGATAGTGGGCATTGAAGAAGCCATAGAGAACGTAAAGGAGCAGATGGATGAGGGATCCGGTGACGGACTGAAAGAGGATATAGACAGTATAGAATCCGCTCTGAGAGACCTTATCGCAAAGCTGAGATCGGGAAAAGAAGAAGCCATCAGGGAGTTCGACAGTCTCGATCAGGAGAAGTCTGAAACACCTGAACTCATAACAGATTTCGGTCTTGATGATGAAAAGACCGAGATCAGCCCGGACACGTCTGCAGATGACGGGATCACAGGTGTTCCGGATGCAGCCGGGGAAATTGCCTATAGTGAACCGGAGATTCCCGGGACTCCTTCGGAGGAGGTCTCTGAGCAGCAAGAGAATATTTCCGTTGAGGCGGAAGCAGTTGCGGAAGAGCCGATAAATGAGCAGCCCGCCGGGCAGGACGTACAGCCTGAGGAAAACGTTTCCGTTCAGGATGAGGTCCCTGCAGTGACGGAGACTGCCGTTCCGGAGGCGGAAACCGTCTCCGAGGCAGCAGCTGAAGTGACAGAGCCGGAAGCCGCTCAGGACCTGCAGGAACCTCATTTCGAAGATGTTGAGACAGTTTCGGAATCGGTCAGTGAAGGTGCAGATGATGCCGCTGTTCAGACAGAAGCCGCAGCGCCTGAGATCGGTGAAGAGACTGAAATTTCACAGGAATATACTGAAACTGAAGACCGGACTCCGGTTGCGGAAGAACAGAAAGAGATCCCCGAGAGTGTCAGCAAAGAAGAGCACTACCGTACAGATATAGGGATCAATGAACTTGCCGATACATTTGAGTTCACACCGATTTCCGTTGACGGTCAGGGCAATATATACACTTCCGGTGGATTCAATTTTGATCTGGGATCGGAACCGGTCCGGAACATCCCGGGACAGTTAAAATTTGATGGAAACGAAGTCGTAGAAGAGGATGCGCAGGAAGATCAGAAGCTCGAATTTGTTCTGAGCGAGATCGACTCCATTGAGACGAGTCTGCTCAAAGGCGCTGTTCTTGAGCTGTACGAAAAGCAGCTGCTGTCTCCGCAGATCTTCTCAAAGGACAACTGTTTTGAAGTGACGGATCTTGTCAGCGATGAGGTCCTTAGATTCGGCAACAGCCCCATGATCAGGCTCTTCAACGGCGTTTCATTCAGGATTCCCAAAGGCGCCAGGACAGCAATTACCGGCAAAGAAGAGAATTCGAGAGCAGCGCTCACAAGAACGCTCGGAACAGGTTCCGGAATTCTTTCCGGAACGGTCATATACGGCGGTAAGGAACTCAGTTCAAAACAGTGGGCTTCCAGCGTCATGTATATCGACAGCGGTGACGTGATCAGCGATTCCATGACCGGGACCGACTTCCTCATGCTCTGCGGTATACCGCAGAAAATGATCGGGACTGTTCTCTCCAGAACGGGAATGGCCGGCGCTGCCGCCAAGACTGCAGATAAGATGTCAGATGTTCAGAAGGTCATACTTCTGGTCATTGCGGGCGCACTGAGTGATTCCGTCAGCACCATTGTGATCAATCTTAATGATGTGAAAGTCACAGAAGCTGAAGAGACCTGCTTTGCTCTTGCCGGCGAATTTGTGACAGAGTTTGGAAAGACTCTCATAATGAACGCCTTTTCAAGGCACTGTGCAGCGGCTGTGTGTGACTATGTTATCGCTATAGATAACGGAAGCCTCGCATACGAGGGAGATATAAAGGGCTTTGCCGACGCATACGGCGACGACAGACTTACGTTCCTCTGCAGGGACGAAATGCTACAGGGACTGAGGGAAAAACTTCCGGAATTTGTAATTACCTCAAAAAACGGTGTCGCGACTTTGGCCGGCACATTCGACAGAGAAAGACTCGAGCAGATACTTGATGTGATGCTTTCAGAGGATATTGATCTTGCAAAAGTCTCTGCCGAACCGAGAAACTTCATCACGGCTACGGAAGGGATGTGATCGTTATGCAGAAAAAACAATTAAGATCACATATCGCAAGAGATCAGCGTCTCGCCGGAGGCTTCAAATATTATGCGGTTTTCTACACCCTGTTTATCACTGCTGCGGCAGTTGTTGGTTACCATGTATTAAGACTGTTCCAGCAGCGCGGCCAGTTCACGGGATTTGGATTCTCTTTCGACGATTCGGCGACTGCGTTCGCGGTCTATGTATATCTGTTCCTGATCGTCACAGTCGGAAGATTGCTGGTACGACCGGCATTTCTTTCATATCCGGATCTGTTTGAAAACAGATGGTATCTTTACTCCAAATTCGGTATCAGCCCGGGAGAACTGACAACAAAGAAAATACTTATCACATCGCTGTTCATGCTAGGCAGCTATACGGTCGGAGCCGGGATTTTCCTGGGAGTCCTTTTTCTCATAAAGACGCAGGTGATCATTGCAAGCTGTCTTACCGTTTTTCTGTATGGTCTGATTGCGCTCTCAGTGATAATATTTGTGCCTCTGTTTTTGTCGTCTTTCTTTGACAGCTACGGATGGTATGTCTTTACACTGGCTTTAGCCGCGGTCATTGCTGCTGCTATTCTGTTTCTCGGCGGAGTCTTCGGAATCAGTGACGCGGAATCATTTGCTGCGGCGGCAGACAGGGTATTTTCGCTGGGCGGGGCCACTCCTCTGCTTATATGGCTCGGCACAATGGCAGTATCCGTATTCGGTGCAACAGTTGTTCCCTCCAGGAAGGCTCTGAGATACAGGGATATGATCGTGTATCCCGATAAGGTCGCCACACGCGAGGCAAGCCGGATCACGGGAAAAGCAGTTTACAGGGATGTTAAAACAGTTGCGGCATCTATTCCGGCATCCAAGCCGAAAAGACTTGCGGGATCCGAAGAGAGTTCCGCGTTACCTGATATGTCGGAAACACCTGATGAATCCGCGACGGTGTCAGCGCCTGTTGTCACTGACAACGCCGGCGATATGCAGCCTGAAGATCATGCTGAAGCCGCCCCGGACGAGACCATAGAGTTCAGCCCTGATGAAGTAGTCGTTGAAGACGAAGTCGTCCGTGACATACTCAGCGATGATCTTTCCGATGAAGATATAGTAAGCAGACTGTCTGAAGCAGCTGCGGAGATCAGCGGTGTGAGGGAAGACGAGGAGGAACTTCCTCCCGAAGACATTACTGACGCGCAGCCTGTGGATACGTACCCGGCGGTTGTACTTCCTCCGGAAGATCATTCTGAGAATACGGATCAGACAGCACAGTCTTCCGATGATCCCGCCGAAGAGTTTATCGAGAAGATCCTTTCAGGAGAGGCTGATGACATCGCTTCTTCCTCTGAAAATGCCGATGCCGGCGCAGTACCGGAAGGTATTCCGGACTTTGAAGAAAAAGCCGCCGATGATCAGGACGGATTCAGGGCAGTCGATGCTGCAATCGTATCGGAACAGCCTGTGCCTGCGGAATGGGCGGAAGAGAGCCGCGACGAAAGCGGAATTCCGGATTCCGGGGAAGCGGATACCTCCGGGGAATTCGATCTGACCGGACTTGATTTTGCAGAGCCCGACATGCAGACGTCACTCTATTCAAAGGATGAGGTTGGCGATGACTGGCTTGACCCGCAGGAGGCAACCCTGCTTTTTGACCGGGATGAGGAGAGTCCGGAAACTGATCTGAAAGAAACAGAACCTTTGGACGGACAGCTGACATTCGATGACGTCAGGCCGATCGGCGCTGAGGAGAGCGCTGAACTCTCGGAACCCGATATGGCTGACCTTCCGAAACATCCGATACTTAAGGGTCTGTCGATCATCTCTCTTGTACTGGCCGTTCTCGGGCTGATACCGTCAGCGATATCGCTGATCAACCGGCCGGCAGTATACGGCGGTATTTTGTCGATACTTACTGCGATATCGGGAAGCGACAATGCTCAGCTTATTGTCGATACATTGCAGTCGCCTGTGGGCAGGTTCCTGTTTATAGGTTTAACAGCGATCCTTTTTGCAGTATATCTCGGGTTCAAATTCCTGCTGGCAGATATCAGAAGGAAGGATATGGAAGAACTTGAAGATGAAGATGAAGATGAATAGGAACCTTGGCGAGACACATGAAGATTAGCGAAATCAGGGACGGTCTGGGGAAGAGAAGCATAATCATTGCCGGATCCGTGTTTTTGATCCTTTCTGTTTTTATTGCTTTACACATAAAGACATATTATGTTTTCGACGCAGTGAGCAGCGCTTACGCCTGGAACCGTACGCTGCTTGCCGGGTCTTTTCTTGTTGCCATGGCATCAGCCGTATTTGCGGCAAGACCTGCGAGGCTTATCGGTTCTCAAAAGATAAGGGTGCTGATCGGGTATGCCGGTTTATTGCTCGCTCCGTTTATCGCGGTATATGTATGCGAAAAAATGTACGATACCTCGATGTTTTACATGCATCTGCGGCAGATATACTACATAAACGTGGCGGTATATTTTCTGTTTTATCTCCTGGGGATGATAGTTTTCCCCAGAAGACCGGGCTGGGCAATCATCACCGGAACGGTCATCACATTTATGTTCAGCTTTGCCTGCATCTGTGTTCTGAACTTCAGAGGAACGCCTTTCCTCCCGATAGATCTTTATGCGGCAAAAACAGCTACAGCAGTTATGGGAAGATACACTCTCACGCTGACAAACTATATGGTATTCGGCATCGTCACACTTGTCTGTATGATATGTTTTGCCGTCAATTTCCTTGAAAAGACGGAAGAAAAAATACTGCTGTCCGCTGGAAAGTCCGCTCTCTCTGCGGCTGCAGCCGCCGTGATCCTGATCTGGTTCTGGAATACCGATCCCATCCAGAGTCTGGGATACGGATTCAGCACTCTCAATCAGGCGCAGTATTTCAACTACTTTACATATGGCACGGCCGCATCTTTCCTTGAGAATCTCAAGCATTCCGTGCTGAAAAAGCCCGAAGGATATACCCCGGATGCTGCGGAAGCCGTACTTTCCGGATTCGAAGCCACTGAAGGAGACGATACGGCTCCGAACATCATTGTCGTGATGAATGAGTCGTTCTGTGATTACAGCATGTGGGGAAAAGATATCGGTATCGCCGGCGGAGAATCATGCGCTCCATATTTTGAGTCGTTATGCGAAGATTATTATCACGGCAGACTGCTTGTTTCGACCATGGGCGGAGGAACATGCAATACGGAGTTCGAAACCCTTACGGGATGTTCTCTTTACGGATTGCCGACGGGGTCTTTTCCATATCTGCAGTACATGCGAAACAGTATCGGATCATATGTCAAAGCGGTCGAGCAGGCCGGATATACCACTATAGGCATGCATCCCGCCCCCGGATCCACATGGAACAGATCCAATACATATCCGATGCTTGGCTTCGATGAGATACTGTTCGAAGATGAATTCGACGATGTGATGGAATACTGCAGAGATCTGGCAAGCGACAGGACCACATACAGAAAAGTACTGCAGATGATCGAATCGCATGACGAGCCGGTATTTGTCTTTGACGTTACGATACAGAATCACTCCGCTTATATTGAAGGAGCAGACAAAGTATTAATTGAACTCGAAGATAAGGACGAGTATCCGCTTGCCAACAATTATGTGAATCTTATAAGACTGTCCGATGAAGACCTGAGGGAGTTTATCGGCGAGCTGGAAAAACTTGGGGAACCCTGCTATGTTCTCTTCTACGGAGACCATCAGGCCGGCGCGATCGAACCGGAATTCGAGAGCGTTGCCTTCGGTTTCGATACATCGGCGGAAAATACGGCCGAACTGATCCAGCAGGAGTATATTGTTGACTACACTATATGGACGAATACCAGACCGCCGGAGTCGGTAGAAGACGGGCTGACAAGCGCCAATTTCCTGATCCCGAAACTGCTGAATTATGCCGGGCTGCCGCTGACACCGTTCCAGAATTATCAGATCAGTTTTACCGACAGCGTCTGCGCCATAAACGCCTGCGGAGCCGTTACGGCAGATGGAGACTATTACCTGAAAGATGAGCAGATTCCGGATGAGATCCGCAGTGAACTGAATGATTACATGTACGTGCAGTACTTGAGCATGTTCGGGCTGAACGAGGGGAATGAGCACCTGTTCCTGCTTAAATGAACAAATAAAAAAACGGCTTCAAAGCCGTTTTTTTTATTGCTGTTTTATTGTCTCGAACCCGATTTCTTTTTCCTGTGCTGCTGCTTCTTGACCAGCACGAGCATGTAGTAGACATACAGTATTGCAAAGAGGAACAGAAGTCCGAAAATGATCATTGCCGGAACCGAAGTGATGACGTCCGTGATGAACCCCATGACCCTTGAAAACGGACTGAATTCGACGGTTTCCCTCGCAACGAGGTCTATCTTGCCGACTTCATATCCGTCGGCAAATACTGTCGCTTTCCCGATGATCTGTCCGGATTCGACGGGAGCGTTGAGCGTTTCGGGAAGTTCGCATTCATAAGTGATCACCGGATCCTCATCGGAATCCACATCGACAAGTCCCTGGATATTATCCTCGGCATACAGGATCAGACTGTCCTTGCCTTTGCCGTATTTTAGAGGGATCTCCGTCACAGGGGTATAGTCTCCGAGCAGCTCAACTATTTTTGTGCCCGAAAAAGCGAGATCATAGAACTGCCGGGTCTCGTTGAAAACGGAATTGGAGTCCTCCCATATGAGCGATGTCGTTTCGAGAGGGGCTCCCATGAGGACAAGCATGAAGCGCATCCCGTTCTTCTCCGCGGTGGATACAAGGCATCTGCCGGATTCGTCGATCGTTCCCGTCTTAATGCCCTTGATATACGGCGTGTAGTAGTCGGTATACGGGTTCTGCATGTAGATAGTCGTGACGACGGAACGCTCGTAATTCTTGTTGGTCTCGGGGATCTCATATACGTATTCCTGGGCGATCTCATAGAATCCCGGAACGCCTATAGCCCACGTTGCGATCTTGTACATGTCTTTCGCGGTCGTATAGTGATCGGGGTCGTAGAGCCCGTGAGGATTGGTGAAGTGGGTCCCTGTGCATCCGAGCATCTGGGCTTTCATGTTCATAAGCCCGATGAAATAGTCCCTGCCGAAATATGCGGCTACCGTCGAAGCTGCCTCGTTCGCGGAGGGCAGGAGCATACAGTAGATGAGGGATTCCATCGAAAGGATCTCGCCGCGGGCCAGCGGAACCGAACTTATATTTATCCCGGCAAACTCATCCCAGATATCGTCCGGGACCGTGACCATCGTGGTTTTGGGATCGAGACCCCTTTCGTGGCACAGCTGCAGCGCCACGGCTGCAGACATTATCTTCGTTGTGGATGCGGGATAGACCTTCGCATCCGCATTTTTTTCATATACGACCCGGCCGGTATCCATATTTACGAGATACACGGCGTTTGAGTATGAATTGTACCCGAGATCTATGTCGCTCGCACCTGCATAGACCGGTGACACGAAAAGTGTGACCAGCAGAACCAGTACCGAGAGAAGAGAAATAGCTTTTGTTTTGCGGTTCATGGCGCTCCTTAGTTGATCGAAGATGCTCCGTATGTTTCAAACATCTTGTCTATCTCAGATTTTAAACCTTTATGCAGAGGATTTGTGAGATCGATGTCATTCTTAAGAATTGTGACAGCGGCCTCCTGTGCATTATATAAAGTGTGCTCATCATTGACAAGGTCGGCAATGCCGAGATCGGGAAGACCGTGCTGGCGTTTTCCGAGAAAGTCTCCGGGACCTCTTGTCTCGAGATCGTATTTTGCGACGTCAAAGCCCGACGACGTCTTTGTGAGCATTTTGAGGCGTTCCGCAGCGGGACTGTTTTTCGCGTCGGAAACCAGGATGCAGTAACTCTGGGTCTTGCCCCGTCCCACGCGGCCTCTCAGCTGATGAAGCTCCGAAAGACCGAATCTTTCGGCGTTTTCTATAAGCATTATTGTGGCGTTCGGATTGTCGACGCCGACTTCTATAACAGTGGTTGAGACAAGAACATCGATGCTGTTGTCTATAAAGGCATTCATGACTTTCAGCTTCTCGGCCGGTTTCATCTTTCCGTGAACCAGTCCGAGCCGCAGGGAAGAGAGGGGACCTTTTCTCAGATCGTCAAAGTACTCTGTGGCGGAGAGAGTATTCTCCAGTGCCTCGCTCTCATCGACAAGGGGACAGACGACATATGACTGTTCTCCATCTCCCGCGTGCTGAACTATAAACGAGAGATACCTCTGCCTCAGAGAGCTGTCGACGAAATATGTCTTTACGGCTTTTCTTCCGGGAGGCATCTCGTCAATGACGGAGATGTCGAGATCGCCGTAGATCATAAGCGCCAGCGTTCTCGGGATGGGTGTCGCGGACATGACGAGAACGTGCGGGTCGATGCCTTTTCTTGAGAGTTTGCTTCTCTGTTCGACCCCGAATCTGTGCTGTTCGTCCACAACGACGAGACTGAGGTTGCTGAACTCCACATCATCGGAAATGAGGGCATGCGTACCGACAAGAAGGTCGATCTCGCCGTTCTTTAACTGTTCAAGAAGAAGCTTTCTGGGCTTTGCCTTGACTGAACCTGACAGCAGGGCAACATTTATCCCGAAAGGCTTCAGCAGTTTCTGGAATGTCTCGGCATGCTGTTTGGCCAGCAGTTCGGTCGGAGCCATGACGGCGCTCTGATATCCGTTTATATGAGCAAGATAGACCGCGCCTGCCGCAACGGCGGTTTTTCCGCTTCCCACATCTCCCTGAACAAGTCTTGCCATGGGAACATTTCTTCTGAGATCTTTGGATATCTCATCGATGGAACGCGCCTGCGCTCCTGTGAGACTGAACGGAAGAGCCTCCGAGTAGCCCTCCCAGTCGGTGTTCGTGAAGACGGCCGCATTCTTTGAGGTATTGCCCTGCTTGATGAGGGACATTCCGAGCTGAAGAACGAGAAGTTCCTCGAATATAAGACGCCTGCGCGCAAGTTCGGCATCCGCATCGGTTTTGGGGAAATGGATATTTGCTATGGAGGTCTTCAGATCCTGGAGACAGTACTGCTCGAGTATGTAATCCGGCAAGGTCTCTTCGATGAGATCCCCGTACTGATCCAGGGCAGTCTTTACGGTCTTGGCGATCACGGCTGAGGAGAGTCCCGCGGTCAGCGGATACTGAGGCATCAGGGCATTCTGTTCCCAGTCGTGAACGGTGACGGGGTTGATCATTTCCCGTCTGAGAAGCGTACCGCCGATCTTTCCGTAGAGGACAAGCTGATTTCCGACCGTGAGAGACGCGGGGGCGTATTTGTTGTTGAAATACGTCAGGGTCATGGTGCCGGAGTCATCGCACGCTTCCGCTTTGAACATGAGCCTTCCGCCGGGAAGACGGATGGGATTTTTTTTCTGCAGAACGGTGACTTTTACGGCGCAGGTGTCTCCCAGCTCTGTTTCGGCTATCTCATATATTCTGGAATAGTCGACATATCTGCGCGGATAGTAACGCAAAAGAGCGCCGATGGTATCGACGCCCAGTTTTGCGAACAGCTGAGCACGCTTCTCACCGACACCCTTGAGGTATCTGATATCTGTATTTAGATTTCTGCTTTCCACGGTATTATTCGGCGGAGAGATAGTAGTAGTAAACCGGCTGTCCGCCGTCAATGAGTTCAACTTCTACGGTTGCCGGGAGAGATTTCCTGAGCTCCTCGGCGACTTTTTCCGCGTCTTCCGGTGTTACCTGGTTTCCGTAGATGACCGTCAGGAGACTGGACTCCTTGTCGCAGATCTTCTTCGCCAGTTTTACCACCGAACGGTCGACCGCCCTTGAGGTGAAGGCTATCTTCCCGTCGATCAGACAGAGTACCGAACCCTGCTTGATCGGCTTGCCTGCAAACTCCGAATCCCTTACGGCGTATGTGACCTGACCGGTGACGACTTTGCTGGCTGCTTCCGTCATGAGATCCTTATTCTCCTCAAGGGAGACGGACGGATCGAATGACAGCATGGCGGAGAGTCCCTGAGGAATAGATCTTGTCGGAACGGTCAGCGCTGTCCTGTCAGCAAGACCGCACGCCGCCTCGGCAGCCATGATGATGTTCTTGTTGTTTGCAAGAACAAGAACTCTCGCGCTGGGAACCGACTCGATCCCCGCGAGGATATCCTCGGTGGAGGGATTCATGGTCTGACCGCCGTTTACGATCGCGGCAGCGCCGAGATCCAGGAACATCTGATCGATGCCCTTGCCGTCGCTTACGGCAACAACGGCTATGTCCGCTTCCTGAACAGGCTCGGCATACGCAGCCTTCTTGGAGTCGGAATCGGAGTTCCTGCTTCTCTCCTGCATGTATTCGTACATATTCTTGACGGATACATTGCTGAGTCTGCCCTGTTTGAATGCCTTGGAGATAATGGCATCGGGAGAGGAAGTCTCAACATGGAAATGCGCTCTTTCTTTTCCCTCAAAGCTGACATTTTCGCCGAGGGCTTCGGCAGCAGCTTTGATGGCTTCGATGGAGCTTACGTTGTTATCGAGAAGATCGAAGTCGAGAATGTATTTGTCCTTGAGCGCGGTGTCGATGGAATCGTCGGTCTCGTCGGCGGCTTCACTGCCGTCTGCCGACTTTATGATCGTTCCGTCACGGAACACGGACTGCATGCCTCTGTAGATATATACAAGTCCCTGGCCGCCTGCGTCGACAACGCCGGCGCGCTTCAAAGTCTCAAGCTGTTCTGGAGTCTCTTCAAGGGCAACCTCTGCGGTGCTGACGGCGATATCGAAAAGCTCAACGGGATCGAGTTCGCCGGCTTTTTTTGCGACTTCTTCCGAAGCGCGTCTTGCGACAGTCAGTATGGTTCCTTCGGAGGGCTTCATGACAGCCTTGTATGCGTAGCCGACTCCTTTTTCCAGCGCCAGTGACAGGCACTCGGAATCCGCGGTGTCGTGATCTTTCATGGCTCTGGAGAATCCGCGGAACAGAAGGGAGAGGATAACTCCAGAATTTCCTCTGGCGCCGCGGAGACATCCGCCCGAAATAGCCTTTGCGACAACGCCGACAGGAGCGTCGTTTTCGAGTTTTGAGAGCTCTTCGACCGCATTGGAAACAGTCATTGTCATGTTTGTGCCGGTATCCCCGTCGGGTACCGGGAAGACGTTGAGCTCGTCTACCTGAGTTTTGTGATTATCAAGATTATTGACTCCGGAGATGAATGCATCGCGGAGCATATTACCAGTTATTACGGCCATCATAATTCCCCTTATTCCGGAAGTATCTCGTCCACATAGACGCGGATCTGTGCCACGGGAATTCCGGTCACTTCTTCTACCACGTATTTGACGTTATGGGTTATGGCCTTAACGATGACTTCTATGTTAAGTCCATAGGATATCTTTATGTGAAGCTCGATATTGAGTTTTCCGTCTTTGACTGTGACACGGACACCCTTGTCCGCATAATCTTTCTGAGAGAGAAGGGAACGAATAGACTGCCACGTATTGCCGTCCGACATTCCGCTTACGCCAAAACACTTGGTAGCGGTCTGACCTACGAGATCCGAGAAGAATTCCGGCGTCAGGCTTACCTTGCCGTTTTCGTTATTGATCTGAACCATCCACAGTCCTCCTGAATAGATTTGTTACTAAATATTAATAATACCGCAGGGAGAGCTATTATTCAAGGAAACCGGGCCTTGTCACTCCCTGATTATGACCTGTTCCACACCGGTGCAGAGACCGTTAGAAGGGTCGATATCGAAGACCACGGCATCGAGTTCGCACGGGCCTTCCGCGACGGAGAACCTTGTGGGAACGGTATAGCGCATTTTTCTTATGGCGAGAGACGGTACGACGCCGAGAATGGACTGATACGGACCCGTCATTCCGACATCCGCGATAAATCCTGTGCCTTTGGGAAGGACTCTCGCATCCGCAGTGGGTACATGCGTATGCGTGCCGAATACCGCCGAGATCCTGCCGTCGTAATTCCATGCGAACGCCTGTTTTTCACTGGTCGCCTCAGCGTGAAAATCAACGATGGTGGCATTGACCGGATCTGAATCCCTGAGGATCCTGTCCATGACGTCGTAGGGGTTGTTGGAGCTGAATCCCATGAACGTAAGGCCTATGAGATTGATGACCCTTATGGTGTATTTCCCGTGCGATACTGTCTGAACTCCATGTCCGACAACGCCGTTCATCATGTTTTCCGGGCGGAGAAGGAAGGGCTCGTCGTCGTAAAGAGTCTCCCATCCCCTCTGTCTGAATGAATGGTTTCCCGTAGTTACACAGTCGGCGTATGTGAGCAGGGAATTGAGCCCGGGCTTGATTATCCCGGTTCCCGTCGGAGCCGAGTTCTCGCCGTTAACGATGGTAAAATCAGCTTCGTATTTCTTTTTCAGTGCAGAGACGTGTGAGGCGTAGAATTTGAGACCCCGCTCGCCCACCACATCTCCGATGCACAGCACTCTCATGTATTGGTTCTCCCTAAAAATAAGCACCTTGCCATGATGGCGGAAGGTGCTTATATCCTTAATTATTTTGCGTACTCCACAGCTCTGCTTTCGCGGATGACATTGACTTTTATCTGTCCCGGATATGAGAGCTCGGATTCGATCCTGTTGGCTATGTCTCTCGCGACAACAGCCATTGAATCGTCTGAGACGTTCTCGGGTTTTACCATTATCCTGAGTTCGCGTCCTGCCTGGATGGCATAGGAACTGTCAACTCCGTCGAAGGAGTTTGCGATCTCCTCAAGCTTTTCAAGTCTCTTGAGGTAGTTCTCGACGTTCTCTCTTCTTGCGCCCGGTCTGGCGGCTGAGATAGCGTCGGCAGCCATTACGATATATGCGAGAGAGCTCTTGGCCTCCACATCTCCGTGGTGGGCTTCGATGGCATTGATGATCCTGGAGTTCTCTTTATATCTCTTCGCAACTTCCACTCCGAGTTCAACGTGGCTTCCCTCCATCTCATGGTCGAGAGCCTTTCCTATATCGTGGAGAAGTCCTGCGCGCCTTGCCTCAGTCTGATTGAGACCGAGTTCTGCGGCGATGGCTCCGCTGAGGAGTGAAACTTCGATGGAATGATCGAGAACATTCTGGCCGTAACTTGTACGGTAGTGGAGTTTTCCGAGAAGTTTGACAATGTCGGGATGAAGACCGGTGATGCCTGTTTCGAGTTCCGCGCGTTCGCCTTCACGCTTGATGACTTTGTCGACATCGCGCCTTGCTTTTTCAACGGTATCCTCGATCCTTGCGGGATGGATCCTTCCGTCATAAACGAGTTTCTCAAGCGCGAGCCTTGCGATCTCTCTGCGGACCGGGTCGAAGCAACTGACCGTAATGGCTTCTGGAGTGTCGTCGATGATGAGGTCGACTCCCGTCGCTGTTTCGAGGGCGCGTATGTTTCTGCCCTCGCGGCCGATTATGCGGCCTTTCATCTCATCGTTCGGGATAGTTACTACAGAGATCGTGGCTTCACTTGTATGTTCGGAAGCGCATCTCGCTATAGCAACACTGATAATGTCTTTTGCAAGACTGTCCTGATCTTCTCTCAGGCGCTGCTCATAAGTTTTGATCTTAAGAGCCTTTTCATGGTCGAGCTGGTTGTCGAGACTCTTGAGAAGCTTTTCTTTCGCTTCCGCCTGAGTGAGTCCGGATATCTGCTCGAGTTTTTCAAGTTCGCTTTTCTTCAGTAATTCAACTTCGGCTTCCTTCTCTTCGACTGTCTTGAGTCTGAGAGCGAGTTTTTCCGATTCCTGCTCGAAAAGTTCAACTTTGTGGTCAAGAGCTGCTTCCTTCTGGATGATCCTACGCTCCTGCCTTGTTGTTTCATTTCGTCTCTCGCGAAGCTCCTGCTCGGATTCGTTCCTCATCTTGAAGATCTCATCCTTGGCTTCAATGACGATTTCCTTGCGCTTCTGGTCGGCGGATTTTACCGCATCATTGATTATTCTCTTTGCTTCTTCTTCAGCTGAACCTATTTTAGCTTCAGCAACCTTGCGTCTGTGCGAAACACCAACGTAAAAAAAGGCAACCCCAGAGATAACCGCGGCGACAACCGCCGAAACAATGGCTAATACAATAGGAGGCATTGTTTCATGGGTCCTTTCGTGATATTTGGTTTGAAATATATAGTTATGTATTAATATGAAAAAAATTAATATATATATAAACTATAGATATCAAAAATTATCCACCTTGTATTCTATCTTTATGCAGGGCGGGTGTCAAGGTGATCACTTGCTTTTAAACATAGTGTTGCTGATAATATATAAATTAAATAATGTGACACAGAGGATGCAGATGAACAGAATAGATATAGACAAGTATATGAGCGATGAAGCTTTTGACCTGATCGATGAATGCAGGGAATATCTCAAGGGCGACATAGCCGCAAATATAAGTCTGCTTGAAGCTATCAGACTGGGATTCGGGACAGTGGTGTACAGTGATGAAAACACCCTCATGATCCGCAACAGCGGCGCAGAGTCATATATGATCACGACATCGAGCGCCGATAAGTGCCGGGAACTCATGAAGAAGGTCGATACCGATTATATTACTGTAAACAATTACGAGATGGCGAAAGTGGCCGGCGAGTTCGGATATGTGGTGGACGATAACTGCAAACAGGTCGTCTATCTGTATGATGAGACCTTCGATCTCGGCCATGATCACGATATAAGGACCCTCGGTTATGACGAATACTACCCATTGCTTAAAGAGACTTATCACGGACTTCCCGATGAGGCTGTCGTGGCCCATCTGAAAGCCGGAGAGGTGATCGGACTGTTCGTCGACGGCACGATAGTCGGATATATAGGGGAGCATTCGGAGGGCAGCATCGGGATGCTGTATGTGCTTCCCGAACACAGGATGCACGGCTATGCGATGATCCTTGAAAACGCGATGACGGAAAAGAAACTGCGTGAGGGCAAGATCCCGTTCGCGCAGATCATTGAGACCAATGCCGCGTCCCTTGCGCTGCAGAAAAGACTCGGATATGAGATCTCCAAAGAGTTCGTTCTGTGGATGCACAACTGAACAGATAAAAAAACAGCAGCCGGCCGGCTGCTGTTTTTGATCAGATTCGATTGGATCAGTCTTTCTTAAGAAGATCTCTGATCTCTTCAAGAAGAACAACATCATCAGGCTTTGCAGGGGGAGCAGGAGGCGCTTCCTCTTTTTTCTTCTCCGCTTTCTCTCTTGCCTTGTTGATCGCCTTTACAACGCAGAAAACAACAAGAGCGATCGCGAGGAAGTTTATGATCGCCTGAATGAAATTACCGTATGCGAGAATGTTCTCTTCACTTCCGAGTGCAACACCGAGGGATGAGAAGTCAACACCGCCGATAATAACGCCGAGAACAGGCATAACTATATCATTTACGAGAGAATTGACTATAGCTGTGAATGCGCCGCCGATTACGATGCCGACTGCCATGTCCATGACATTTCCGCGCATTATGAATTTTTTGAATTCAGCAAAGAACCCTGTCTTTTCGTCTGACATTATTGAATACCTCCTGTAGTTCAGTAATTTGCGATAAGTAAATTGTACAGCATCTTCCTAAAAAAACAACATCAAATGTTGTATACTATTCGTTAGAAAACAGAATGTATATGTATTAAATAGGAAGACATGAAAGCCACCGAAATCAGCCGAAAAAAAACAGACCGATATAAAGTGCCGGCAGTTATAGCGATATGCCTGGCAGTGTTTCTCCTGTGCCTTGTTCTCGGCAATGTCAGTTATGAGACGAACGACGATGAAGGACTGAATCTCATAGCTGTCGGAGGTTACGGAAAACCTGTCAGCCAGTATCTTGTATTTATCAACATACTGTACAGCCTGGTGCTGAAGGGGTTGTTTTATCTGATCCCCCAGGTCAACTGGTATCTGTGGCTGCTGCTTGTTTTCGACCTGCTCGGAATGATATGCGTGTGCACCGCTGCGGCAAAGCGGTTGGACCGTCTTTCGGGCATTGTCTTTACGCTGGCTATGAATCTCATTTTATACAGGGATCTGTATAATGCCGTTCAGTATACCAAGAGCGCGATGTGGTACGGCGCTGCCGGTGCCGCGCTTCTGTATTGCGCCGTAAAGGATGACAAGGGGATGAGATCCGGTGCAGCTGCAGGCGGCGCGTTTTTCTTCTTCCTTTCTGTTCTCGTGAGAGATCTCTGTGCGTATATATCTGCAGTTGCTTTCGCGGCGGTCATAGGAATAGAACTGCTCACAGACTGGATCAGATCAAAAAAGATATCGGTCAGGGGCGATTATATAAAAGCCGTTGCCGTAATTGCGCTTGTCATTATCGGAGCGCAGGTGGCTCAGAAGATAGGATACAGCAGCAATGAGTGGAGATACTATTTTGATCTGTATGACGCGCGACAGGAACTGCTGGACTACGGACTTCCCGCCTACGACAGAGAAAAATTTCAGGAAATAGGCGTGAGTGAGATCAGCTATACGATGCTGGAAGACTGGATATTCAATGATCCTGAATTCTTCGACCTTGAAAAGATGGAGCAGATCGTAGCCATTAAAGCGGCGGTGCCCACATACAGACTGGATTCGCAGATACTGGGGAGGATGGCATTTTATCTGAAAGCGGCGTTTGACCAGTTCCGCACACCTTATATTTTTGCCGGTCTGGGGCTGATTCTGCTGATACTGAGAAAATGGAAAGCCCTGCTTGTCTGGGCCGCCCAGCTTGCATGCATTATTGCCGAATACTGGTATCTCTGCTGTGTGAACCGGGTGGTCGTCAGAGTGGTATTCGGACTGTGGGCAATACCGATCACAGTTGTGTTTATGTATACGGCTCTGCAGTATAAGTGGGAGAAGAATATACCGACGAAGATTGTATTTGTCATACTGGCGATACTTATGTGTCTTAATGCATTCCGTTTCGCACAGAATTTCGTCTCAAACAAGCACGGGCAGCTTGCAGATAACCGCAAATCCTCCACCGAGGCATTCATAGATGAGATCAACCGGAGAGATGATGGATTCTACATCGGCAATACGGATGCGTTCTACCGCATGATAAGCGGCTCTCCGTACAGAGTAAATTGTGAATATGAGGATTTCTATGAAAATTTCGCGCTCATAGGCGGATGGGAGGTTTCGACTCCCGTAGGGGATTACTACCTGCATGAGAGAGGAATTGATAATGCCATGAAGGCATTGTTCGAGCGCGACGACGTTTATTATGTCGACAATTCGGGCAGTGAGATGCTTATCCTGAGATACCTGCAGGAGATATACGATCCCAAGATCACCATGAGCCAGGTGGATGAGATATGCGGATTCAAAGTATTCAAGTACAGCGGAGGTTGATCGTTTTATGAGCAGTTGTGACACATGCGCGTATTATGACGAGGATGAATACGGAGATTTCTGCACCCTGGAACTTGATGAGGACGAATATATCCGGTTTCTGGAGGACAGATCAGCCGTATGTCCTTACTATAAGGACGGCGACGAATACAAGATGGTGAGAAAGCAGAATTAGAATCGGAGAGACTATGGATAAGATCGCGGTACTGATACCCTGTTACAATGAGGAAAAGAGCATACAGAAAGTCATCACTGATTTTAAGCGGGAACTGCCGGAAGCGGTTATCTATGTCTATGACAATAACAGCACTGACAGAACGTATGACCTCGCTGTGGCGGCCGGCGCCGTGGTGAGAAGAGAACCGAAACAGGGCAAGGGAAATGTTCTCAGGACCATGTTCAGAGAGGTCGATGCGGAATGCTATCTTCTCGTCGACGGAGATGACACGTATCCCAGCGAGTCCGCCAGGGACCTGTGTGATGCCGTCACTGAAAAGAAAATGGATATGGCGATCGGAGACCGTCTGTCGAGCACATATTTTACAGAGAACAAAAGACCGTTCCACAATTCGGGAAACAGACTGGTACGCTTTCTGGTCAATACCCTTTTCCGTGGCGACGTGGTTGACATAATGACCGGATACAGAGCTCTCAGCTATAACTTCGTGAAGAGTTTTCCCGTCCTGTCGGAAGGGTTTGAGATCGAGACGGAGATGACGATATACGCTCTGGATAAGAACATGAGATACTGCAACATACCCGTCACGTACAGAGACAGGCAGGAAGGCAGTGTTTCAAAGCTCAATACTGTTTCCGACGGTACAAAAGTCCTTATAGAGATCGTAAGGCTGTTCAGAGATTACAAGCCGATCTCCTTCTTCGGCATCGTTGCCGCGATCCTTATCATCATCGCATTGTGCTTTATCATCCCGATCATCATTGAGTTCAGGCAAACCGGCATCGTAGAGAGGTTTCCCACTCTGTTCATGGCCGGGTTTATCGGTCTGGCAGGGCTGCTGGTACTGGGATGCGGGATCATTCTCGAATCCATGTCGGAAAATGCCAAGCGCGAATTTGAGAATCACCTGCAGATGATAGAGAACAGAAAGAAAGACCTTCTTAATGAAAGAGAACAAAAGTAAAACCGGAATGAGAATGACCGCTGCGATCATAGTGTTGGTCGCTGCGATCATTTTTGTCGTGTTGAGCTCAATTGATAATGCCCCGTACCTGTACGGGGGCGGGGGAAGACAAGCTG
>JAFWEV010000012.1 GCA_017512745.1 Oscillospiraceae bacterium | reverse complement strand
GCCATACATTCTGAACATCATCATTATCCTCAAGATTCTCGAGAAGTCTTGACATGTTCTTAAGATCATCTTCGCCGCTGAGTCTTACATAGTTGGACGGGATCTTTTCAAGCTGTGCAGATGTGAAGACATATCCCTTTGCTTCAAGACCGTCTCTGACAGCTCCGAAGTCCGGAACAGATGTATATACAACAGCTTCTCCGTCTTCAAAAACGACATCATCTGCTCCGCAGTCCATGATGTCTTCCATGACTGTATCCTCGTCCTTGCCTTCCATATCAAAACAGATGACGCCCTTCTGAGAGAACATGAAGGAGACGCATCCGTTCTGGCCGAGATTGCCGCCGAACTTGTCAAAGTAATGTCTGACATCGGATGCCGTGCGGTTTCTGTTGTCTGTGAGCGCATCAACTATGACTGCAACTCCGCTCGGACCGTATCCTTCATATACCACGGACTCGAAGTTGTCCTGATTGCCTGAGCCGAGAGCCTTGTCGATAGTTCTCTTTATGTTGTCGTTCGGCATGTTTGCTGCCTTTGCCTTCGCTACTACCGCAGCAAGCTTTGCATTGTTATTGGGATCTCCGCTGCCGCCTTCCTTAACAGCGACGATGAGCTCACGTGCGATCTTGGTGAACACCGCAGATCTCTTTGCATCCGCAGCCCCCTTCGTCTTCTGTATATTATGCCACTTGGAATGGCCCGACATAATTATCATCCTTTCAAACTGTAATACATTAATATATATTACCATAATCGACGGGCAAGGGCAAAATATCCAGGCTCGGGATAATCATTATTTTGTGTTTTCTTTCATACTATTCCGTTCATCCACACTGCCATCGCATAAAAAACTGCTGCGGAAATCATTTTTTTCCGCAGCAGGATCTTTATCTGTTTTTACCGGTCATTCTTTCTCTTCCAGAGCAGATACAGCAGCAGACCTACCCCTGCAATTGAACCTGCCATGAGGCCCGTAAACGGTCCTACATTGCTGAAATCGCCTGTTGCCGGTGATACAGAAGGCTTTGAAGAAGTTTCGGAAGCAACTGTCTGTGTACCGCCCGTACTGCTCTCTGTTACGGAGCTCTGCGGAGGAGCCGCTTTTACGGTGAGTTCCGTTTCAGCACTTCCGTCCTCGAAATGGATCTCGACTACATGCGAGCCGTCAGACAGCGTATCGAGATATGAAGATTTAAGAGAGGCTTTCAGACTTCCTTCTGCTGTCGTGTAGCAGGAAGGATCAAGCACCGAGCCATCCACTTCTATCCTGTCGAACAACGAGAATGTTATATTATCGTCGATATTTCGCGTTATCTTATAGTCCATCGCGGACCCGGATCCCTTCGTCCACTCTCCGTCCGCGCCGTTAACAAACGTATAAATGATCTCTACTGGCAGGTCTTTCCACAGGCACCTTATCAGAGTGTCTTCCTTGTACTCAATGTCCATGCCCTCTCCGACGTGGTACTGGGTTCCGCCGATATCCCATCCGTCGAATTCCTGACCTTCCGGAGCTTTTACAAGGCTCTCGGGCGGGACTCCGACAATGCCATCCGCCTTCTCGCCGTAAGGGATCTGAACCGAGTCTACCCATTCAGGTCCAGGTATTCCGCCGTTAGCGTCGTATGTGATCTTCAGCATTCTCTGCTCAAAAGTGATCACAAGACTTCCGTCCTCCTGAAGCACGGCATCCTTGACAACATACTTCGAGTCTTCCGGAAGGGTGATGTCTTCCGCAGTTATATTGTTGAAATTGGACCCGTCATCGGGAAATACGGTCACGGTCAGCGTTCCGTCATCGTTGGGGGTCAGATTGTCTTCCGTGACTTCAACTGTGTCGCCCCTTGAGATAACAGGCATTGACGTGAGATTGATATCCCCTTCCGGCATCGAGAAGAATGCTAGTGAATACAGAGAAATATTATCCGGCAAAACCTCGGGACCGTTTGTGAACTCTTCCAGAATATATCCGAGTTTGTGCTCGCCGTCTCCGTAATAATCCAGAACGAGCCATCTCGCTCCGTCGTCATCTGTTCTTATACCGGTCACGAGAACTACGTCGCCCTGTTTCAGTCCGCCTATGCGGTTTGATTCAGTCGAGATATCTTCGCGGACATTGAGGGAACTGGCCGTGACCGCACACTCTGTGGGGTCTATGGCCGTCTCCTCGCTGTATGTCAGTGCTACAAAGTTTCTGTTTACCCATCCGGTGCTTTCCGTATCGAGCTGTACCCAGTCACCGCATTCCGCCTTTGTCCTGATGACATCCCCGAACTTGAGCCCGCCGACGCGCTGCCCGGAGAATCCGGCTTCTCCGCGGATATTAAGCGATGTAGCTGTGACTACATACAAAGCATCCTTCGGAACAGCCGTCGCATCACTGGACTGTGCCGTCAGAACTACTCTGCGGAGTTTGGAAAAAGACAATGCCGTTCCTGCTGAAATATCGGTCTCAACACCGTTCAGATAGAACAGGGAACCTGTTTCCATGTGGGCTTCGTCATACTCGTAAGGCGATATCGCATCGAATCTGAATTCAATGGCGTATTCATGACCCGCGACAAAGTTATAGGCATGAGGATACTGCATATCCACGTGATTTGAGCCAGGGCCTTCACTGCCTATATTCAGGCTTTCATCCGTCAGATCGAAGACTCTCCAGAAACTGACGGTGTATTTCTGCTGATCCAGGGAACTGAAATACAGGTTATTCGCGCACATTGAGTCATCTATGGTTCCGGGGATCATCTTTGCCTTGGAGAGGCGTATATAATAACTCACTTTCCAGACGGCCAGTGCAGTCTTATTGCCGTCCATAGTTATCTTATCTTTAGGATTGTATTTCTGTCCGTCGATCTCCCAGTAGTCGAAGATCATTCCTTCGGGAGGCGTAAACTGGCAGTATGGTAGCTCAACTTCATCGCCTTCATATGCGTCTTTCGGCGTCATTGTACCGGATCCGCTGTTCGGATCATATGTCAGTTTATACTTATGCAGTTCCGCTCCGGCAGTTCCGAGATCGATATTAATGTTGACAGAAGATTCGCTGAACGCCTTGATCTTTGAATTTCCGATTGTTGTCAAATCGACACCGTTAAAATAGATCTTTATATTCTCATCGAACACATACTTGTGATAATTGGTGGTAAGTGGCAGATGCATGGAATAGCGGGTCGTGCCGTCTTCCACCGCGACCGGCTCCTCAGATCCGAATGAATCCCATCTGTCTATTCCCTTAAGCTGGAATTCCCAGCGCGTATTATGCGTAACGGCATCATACGCCTCTATCTCATTGAGCCCCACTGTCTCCGACTTCACCTCAAATGCAGGAAGCGGTCCCGGGCTCACGGATACGGTTTCACTCGTAAGATATATTTCAGTGATGACTTCAGGATCATCGGCATATACCGCCTGTCCGAGAGGCAGGATTCCCAGCATCATTACTGCGGCCAGCAGTATACTCAATAATCTTTTCCAGTTCATGGCACCCTCCGAAAAAAGCAGTTTCTTCAATGACAATAAAACGGCTGCGGATATATATTATATAACATGCTATTGCCAGAATAATCAATTGGAGTCTGTCTCCCAACAAAAAAACCTCCGGAACCAGTTATGCCTGATACCGGGGGTTTGCTGTTCTTATTGCTTTTTGCTTTTTAACATTCCCGCAATGAGCAGTATGACTGCGGCTGTGAACAGCGGCATAGCTACTACCTGCGGAAGGCTGACTATAAGGTGATCGACAGCTATCACCGCTGCGCCAAGCGTCAGCCCGGCAATGATCATTTCGTTCATTTCACATTCTCCTTTGTCCTGCCGAGCAGTCTCAGTTTGAACGCTCTGATCTTTGCAGCATTCTTACCTGTAAAGATCATGCCTATAATAACCATCCCGAAAGCGATCCCAAGTCCCACACTTCCTATGAACTCATATGGTCTCGTCTCATCCAGTCCCAGCATCGATATCACCACAAATACGATGAATCCCACAAATCCCGCTATAAACATCACATGCATTCTCTGCAGAAGCCTCTGCTTTTCCTCATTGCCGTAATCCGCAACCTGCAGAACTGTCTCTTTAAGTTCCTTGTTCATTTTCTCACTTTTCCTTTCTCCGCTTAAGATTTCGCGGAGATCTACCGAATAGAGATCAGCAAGTTCGATAAGGATATCCATATCCGGCATATTGCTTCCGGTCTCCCAGCGGGAAACCGTCCTTCTCGCAACTCCCATGCGTTCGGCAAGCTGTTCCTGAGTGAATCCGTTTTCCTTACGAAGTTCCCTGAGAAATGTTCCGATCCTGACAAGATCCATATTCGATGACCTCCTTTTCGGTCTCATAATAGTGTCCCGGCTGCCATGATAACAGGACACAAAGTGAGCAAATGCGCTTATTCCCCGAATGAGACACGCCGTGTCTCATCATTGCACTTACAGGTTACTTGATTTAAGCAGAAAACGCATACCAATGGTATGCGTTCTTATCTGCAGCGTTAGGTTTTGTTTCCGTCAATATAATCACGCGCTGAGGCTATGACGCCGCGGTCAGCATCCGTGAGGGGATAATTTCCTGAAATCTCCAAAAATCTGTTTATTATTCCCACAGGGTCATCTGTCTCTGAGATCCCGGTGATCGGTCCTTCATCCAGAAGGCCTCCGATAATGAGAGACAGCCCCTTGAACTCCTCAACTGTCGGCGTACCGAATAATATGCTTTCAGCGCCTGCTTTTTCCCAGCATGTCAGGGCTGAATAGGCGGGAAGCACTTCGTTTCTGCACCCTTCGGTGAGAAGCCATTGTCTGATCTCCTCATTCTCTGGCTTCAACTTTTCAACTGCATGCACCCTTCCCCAGCCTCTGACTTTTTTGGCAAGTTCAAAAATATCTCTGTTCCCGTCTTCCCAGTTCATCATGCACCACACTGAAAAGATCGTGAATTCATCATAAAGGCCGACAGTCCTGATTATCTCGCGTATATCCGAAGGATGTTTGAACAGTTCCAACAGTTCCATACCTATCTTCAAACATTCCGGATTTAGTGATTCCTTTACAAGTGTGACGGCTGTCCAGAACAGATTCTTTGCATCAATATCGTCCTTGTTTTCAAAGATATACCCCTGCAGTTCATCGACTATGGAGACAGCCCTGACATTCTTTGTCAGTTCACTGAACAGCCGTCCTGCTGCAGCACTGTCTCCCGCTGATGCGCTCTTAAGCGCTTCTTCCATCTTTGTGTACTCTTCATCATTCAGGCCGGGATAGTTTATATGGTATATGGTTACACCGTCCTGCGCACCGGGAGCCCAGGGTATTGACTCCTCTGCCGTTTCAGTCTTCAGAGAAAAATCTTCGGGTAGAATCCCCTCTTCGGTAATTCCCTGCTTTATCTGTATATAGATCGAACCATCCATATGGGTCTCTCCTCCTGTCCGATATTCCCTGTATCGGTAATTCTTCCGGCATGTTCAGAAATCGATGTATTCAAGCACGATGTTGAAAAGTTCGAGTATTCTGTCCAACCTTCCTATAAGCCACAGATATCCGAACAGAGCTTCAAAAGCTGTGGAGTTTCTGTACTCCTCCGGATTTGCTCCTCTCGGAGGAGTTCTTCTGTTGGAATTTCTTCCTCTTTTTACGACCGACATTTCACGTTCAGTGAGAGAATCGGCAATAAACCCTAGATATTCGCTCTGAGCCTTCGCGTTGACTTTTGCCACTGCCTCTTTGTGAAATTCGTTTGGCCTTATATCTCTGTTTGCGACCACTTCGCGTATGAGCAGTTCCCACACGGCATCGCCGACAAACGCAAGTTCGAGGGCGCTCTTTTCATATACCGCCTTCTCGGAGGAAAACTCGTTGTTTATGCTGCTAAGATACATAGTTGAACTCGTAATCTCCTATCACGACGGTATCCTCATCATGGACTCCCATCTCTCTTAGTCTGTCCACGATCCCGCTCTCCTGAAGAGCGTTCTGGAAATACTGCAGTGAATTGTAGTCGTCGGGATCGGTATTCCACAGTATCCTTTCGAGCCAGGGAGCCTCGATGAAGTATTTGCCGTCTTCCTCGGTGATCTCAAATGTCCGCCCGATCTTCGGTTCCGGCTTCACATATGTCTCTTCGAACGGAGCAGGTTTCGGAGTCTTCTGGATAAGAGCGTATGCCGCCTTCTTGAGGTCGTCGATGCCCTGCATCGTAGCTGCGCTTACGGGTATGAACTCAATACCGTTTTCACTGCAGAAACTGCGGAGGGCTTCTATCTGCTCCTCAGTAGCTATATCGCACTTGTTGCCTACAACTATCTGCGGTTTGTCCAGAAGCGTCTCGTTGTATGAACCGAGTTCCTTGTTTATCTGTTTGTAATCTTCTATCGGATCTCTGCCTTCACTTCCGGACACATCGACGACATGAAGAAGAACTCTGCATCTCTCGATATGCCTTAAGAATGAATGACCGAGGCCGAGTCCTTCAGAGGCACCTTCAATAAGTCCCGGAATGTCTGCTGCGACAAATCTCGAATCCATTCCTATCTCTACTACGCCGAGCATTGGTTCAAGCGTTGTAAAGTGATAATTGGCAACCTTCGGTCTCGCGGCGCTTATGCATGAGAGCAGCGTGGACTTCCCGACATTCGGAAATCCAATGAGGCCGGCGTCAGCGATCATCTTGAGTTCGAGTATGACTTCAAGCTGTTCTCCCGGCTTCCCGGACTTTGCATACATCGGTATCTGGCGTGTTGGTGTCGAAAATCTGGCATTCCCGAATCCGCCCTTTCCTCCGAGAGCTATTATTCTCTCTTCTCCGTTGGATGTATCCGCAATTACAGCCTCAGTCTCGGCATCGATGATGACGGTACCTACGGGGACCCTGATTATGAGATCCTCCCCACTCTTTCCTTTGCGGTTGTTTCCGGCCCCGGTAGCTCCGCTCTCCGCGACATACTTCTTCTTGAATCTGAAGTCTATGAGAGTGTCCACTTTCTCATCCGGCTTTATGATGACGTTTCCGCCCCTTCCGCCGTCTCCGCCGTCAGGTCCGCCTGCCGCCACATATTTTTCCCTGTGGAAAGATACCGCGCCGTCCCCGCCGTTTCCTGCCTTTATCTTTATTTTTACCTTATCAAAAAACATGTCTGTACCTAAAAAAACAAGCCCGAGCATCTTAACTCGGGCCTCTGTTTTACTGAATTACGCTAACTGCTCTGCGGTCGCGTGAGATTCTCTCGAACTTTACTTTTCCATCTACGAGTGCGAAAAGTGTGTCATCAGAACCGATTCCGACGTTCTTTCCCGGATGGATGTGTGTTCCGCGCTGTCTGATCAGGATGCTTCCAGCTTTGACAGTCTGTCCGTCTGCGCGCTTTACGCCAAGACGCTTACTTTCTGAATCACGGCCGTTCTTTGTAGAGCCAACACCTTTTTTATGAGCCATTGTAAATCTCCTTCATTAAGCCTTGATAGCGCCTATCTCAACCTTCGTAAAGAGTTGACGATGACCCATCTTGCGTTTTGAATCCTTCTTCGGACGGTATGTGAAAACCGTAACCTTCTTGCTCTTACCCTGTTTGACGATCTTTCCTGTTACTGTTGCGCCGTCAATGTAAGGATTTCCGGCGACTATCTTGTCGCCGCCAACTGCAAGCACTTTGTCGAATACGACTTCGTCTCCGGCTTCGCCGCTGAGCTTCTCAACGTAGATAACATCGCCCTCAGAGACTTTGTACTGCTTGCCGCCAGTTGCTAATACTGCGTACATTTTTTACCTCACTTATATTTTCAGTGTCGCTGCCTCAAGGTGGAACGAATCACTTAAAACCTTTTACATGCGCCTAAATATTATATTATCCTGCTATGGGTGTGTCAACACCGAATTTTAAGCAGTTCAGACATCCTGTTCGGTTCCCTGACTTTCCTGAGTATCTGCCGCAGGAGCAGCCTTTGCCTTTGAAGATCTGGAGGATCTTTTTTTAGGTGTTTCTGTCTTCTCGGAAGCTTCGGTCTTCTTCGTTCCGGAAGACTTTTTGGAACTGCCCGAAGACTTTTTGGCTGTAGATGACTTCTTGGAAGTATCTGAAGATTTCTTGGCGTCTGAAGACTTTTTTGAACCTTCCGAAGTCTTCTTTGCCGCAGATGACTTCTTGGAAGTACCTGATGACTTCTTCTGAGCTTCTTCCTTTCCGTTCTGACTGCCGGTACTCTTCTTCCTTGTCGTCTTCTTCTTGGGAGCCGCCTCTGTCTCTTCGGCTTTTGCCTCAGTTTCAGGCTTCTCTTCCTTCGCGGTTTCTTCTGTCTTTTCCTCTTCTATTATCTCTTCAGGAACAGCGATCTCTTCCGCAGGCTTCTCTTCCTCCGCATTTTCTGCAGTAACCGGTTCTGTCTCCGGTTCGGAAACAGGCATTGCTTCAGCCAGTTCGCTCGGTCCAACGATGTCTTCTTCAGCTTCAGCAGCGGTTTCGCTCTCGGCCTCGGCAGATTTCGGCTCTTCAGATGTCTCATCAGATGCCTCTTCTCCGCTGTCAACTTCCGCAACCGGTTTCTCCTGATCTTCTCCATTCAGGACAGCACCTTCTCTGGCATCTTCCTCTATGTTCTTTTTTGAGGACTTTTTCTTGTTCTTCTCCGCCTCTTCCTTCTCGAGGATCAGCCTGTACTCTTCAGCCCATGCGGCAGTATGTCCATACGGTTTCAGATAATCGGGATTGCCGGACAGCTTGATCTTATTTCTGATAAGAATAATGGCTGCAAGAGCTCCGAATGCCATCAGAGCTGCAAGAAGCTGCGAGACTCTGACGTTGCCGATATACAGACTGTCAAGTCTCAGTCCTTCAATGAACATTCTGAGGAATCCGTTCCAGAAGAGGAACATCAGGAATATCTCACCGTCGAATTTTCTGTGTTTTATATATGCGGTGAGGAGTATGAATCCCAGAATGCACCAGAGCGATTCATACAGGAAAGTCGGATGGACGGGTGAATACTGGAACACTCTGATCCCGCGCTCAGCCAGTTCCTCCGAATGCATGTAGATGTATCTCTGGATAGCCTCGCTGTGCATTCCCCACGGGAGATCCGTGTTTGTTCCGAATGCTTCCTGATTTGCAAAATTGCCCCATCTGCCTATACCCTGTCCGAGAAGGAATCCGATACCCACAAGGTCCATGACGGGAAGGATCTTCACCTTTCTTATCTTTGCCATAATGACCGCAAAGAGCACTCCGCCGATGACCGCACCGTAGAATCCCATTCCGCCGTTGCGGATATCCAGGATGGATCTGAGTGTGGAGAAATCGTCTCTCGGAGAGAATGCGACATAATAGAGTCTGGCCCCTATGACGCCGCCGATGATCCCGACGATTATGACGTCTATGAATTTGTTCTGGTCAAGTCCGAACTCCTTGCTCTTTTTGAGAGCAAACAGCATTGCGAGCAGAAGACCCGCCCCGATGAGCAGACCGTACCAGTAGATATCGAAGCCGCCTATTGAAAAAGCGACTCTGGACACATTGAATTCAAGCCCTAATTTGGGAAACTGTACTACTTCCATGATTCATTAACTTTCTTTCGGATTAATTATAAAAAGTGCGGCCTTTGAACTGTCAAAATGCTCTGAGAGCATCTTTTCCAGATCCTGCCTGTTCACTGCGCATACTGCACTGATTTTATCATACACACTGCCTTTTTTAAAGTATGCTGCGGCCATTTCGCTCGCTGCCGCCTCAGGCTCGTCCATACAGCAGACCGTGTCTCCGAGAAGCAGTCTTCTGACCTCCTCGACTCTCACATTGGGTATGCCGTTTCTCTTGAAACCTTCGATAGCTTTTCCTATCCTGCGCACAGTCTCTTCCGGATCCCGCGAATCTCCGGAGAAGATCACCGACATGAAGTCATCTCCTTCGAGGATCTCGAACCCGAAACTCGAGTTGATAAGTCCGTCGTCATAAAGCTCTCCGTAGAGTCTGCTGGTGGAACCAGCCATGATATAGAGCAGTATCTCAAGATACAGCTCGCTCATATACTGTCTTTCAACGGGAAATGCCTTTTCCTTATAAGCATATGAGAACTGCTTCATTGCGACTGACATCTCTCTTGAACCGGAGCGAACCGCTACTTCGCACCCCTCCCGGACGGGAAGTTTCTTCGAATCCCTTCGCTTCATGTCGCTCAGAGCTTCGCGGCATATCTCTATCGTCTTCTCTTCGTCGAATTTGCCGGCAATGCTCAGCACCATGTTGTCGGGAGTGTAGAAAGCATTATAACAATCATACAGCATCTCCGGAGTGATCCTGCCTATGGACTCCTCTGTTCCCGCAATATCCTCCCTTATGGGATGTTTTTCATATACCAGTCCCAGCACTCCTGCAAGAAGCTGCCACACGGGAGAATCGCTGTACATACGGATCTCCTCGGAGATGATTCCCTGCTCCTTGTCTATCGTTTCCTTTGTAAAATACGGTTCTCTCACAAAACTCAAAAGTATTCTCAGAGAATCGTAAAATCCGTCGGTAGCCTGAAATACGAAGCACGTCCTGTCGTATGACGTATATGCATTTGACGAGGCTCCCGTCCTTGCAAACAGCTTGAAGGCATCGGAGTCCTCATTCTCGAACAGCTTGTGTTCGAGGAAATGCGCCGTTCCCGACGGCACAGTGATCTCTCTGCCATCCAGCATGAAATGCTGATCAACACTTCCGAATTTGGTCCCGAAAAGCGCAAATGCGGAACTCTTCTCCGGCATTGGGCACGTGAAAATGGTGAGTCCGTTGTCAAGGACTGTCTTTCTGATCCCGAGGTCCATTCTGATATCCTTACGCATTTTCCGCCTCCCCTGTCACTCTCTCCACGACCGCGAGTTTCATGGATGAAGCTATCTCAAGGACGTCTTCCTTTGTTATGCTCTCCATGAGAGCAAGATCTTCCTCCGGTTCCGACACATATCCCTTTCTCAGGATTGTTCCGAGATACCATGAAGATATGCTGTCAGCGCTGTCCCTTATGCTCTTGTACGCATTGGTTAGCGCAAGTTTTGAGAACATGAATTCTTCGTCCCCGATCCCTTCGGAGATCAGCAGGTCCAGTTCTTCCGCCACTGCCTCTTCGATCTTTTTGTGGTTCTTTCTTGCAACTCCGGAATCGATGAGAAGCGAAGCCGAAGCCACGAACGGAGAGCTCGAGCAATAGTAGCACAGATGGTCTCGTTCCCTGACATTCAGGAACAATCTTGACGTGGTGATTCCTCCGAAGACCGCGCTGAATACCCTGAGCGCGGCCTTTTCTCTCTCGGAAAAGGTCCTGCCCGCGGTATATATCATGATGATCTTGTCCTGTTCGGCATCGACTCTTTTGGTCTCTCTTCTGACTTCGGGTATAACGATAGGTCCGAAATCCTCTTTTCTGAACGGAGCCGCTTTTTTCCACGAATACATCTCGGCAAACTTCCGTTTCAGACTCTCCCCGTTTCCGGATACGTTGAGTATCTCGACAGTGCTGTTTTCCAGATAATCTTTCCATATTGATCTGAACTCATCGTGTCCGAGTTTTTCAAGATCCTCTATGTATCCCGTATTGGGAATGCCCCTTATATCGTCTCCGTAGAAGAGCTTCAGGGCGCTTCTCAGGCAGAACAGTCTCTTGTCGTCTATCTCGGAGAGTATCCTCTCCCTCAGCACTTCTTTCTCCGTGTCGATGTGTTTTGCGGGAAAAGCGTCGTTCATGAGATAGGGATCATAGAGAGCTTCATACAGAAGCCTCATCCTTTTCTCCGAGAGCGATCTCCCTGCGCCGAGAAGCGTCTCGTCCGCACCTGCGATATAAGCATTGACCATGCGCAGTCCGTCCTGCGAAGAGGAGTATGTCTGCAGATCTGCACCGTAGAGCATATCCAGCTTTCTCTTCAGCTTTGTCTTGTCCGGAACGGACGCAGTGCCTCTGTCCAGAAGATACGGAATAAGAGCCGTTGCGGTCACCGTGTCCCTGTTCATGGGAGTGCGGAGCGATATCAGCAGCTTATTTCTCCTGTAATTTCCGTCTATATACGAATAAAAAACTCCGGGGGCTATCTCTTCCCTCGTCAGCCTGTCTTTTGCCAATGTACACCTCTTGCAGACGCGGGCGCAGCCGTCCCCCGCCAACCTTTACTTTTAAGCTATCAAATTATATGATTGATTCTAAGGAAATATATTAACACATAATTAAAAATAATGGAGGATAACATGGTCAACATTATTGTCGATACAGACTGCGGATCGGATGATGCGGTTGCCATTGCAATGGCCTTGAACGACCCCAACGTCAATATCCTTATGGCAACGATATGCGCCGGAAACGTACCTGTCCAGCAGGCAGCCATCAACTGCCTAACCACCATCGAATGGTCGAAGAGCTATGAGTTCCCGGTATATATCGGCTGTGAAAACATGCTCATGGGTCCCCTTGATTTCTCCCCCAAGCCCGGACGGATCAAGGTGCACGGCGAGGACGGGATGGGAGATCTCGGTCTTCTTCCGAAGCGTCTCAAAGTCAGCGAAGGCAACGCCATTTTCAAAATGTGCGAATGTCTCCGCGAAAATCCCGAGAACACGATCGAAATAGTGACTCTCGGACCTCTGACGAATATCGCCGTCGCCATGAGATATGACCCCGAAGCGATGAAGAGAGTGAAAAGGATCAGCATCATGGGTTCTGCAGGACTTGGAACAGGCAATGTCAGCCCTGTAGCCGAAGCCAATATATGGCATGATGCCGAAGCGGCCAAGATAGTCCTTGAATTCGGTGTTCCGCTCATGTTTGTCGGATGGGACGCATGCCTCGGTGATGCAATGCTTGAAAAAGACGAACTCGACAGACTCTCTGCCGCGGGACCGCTCGGAAAATTCTCCGTTGACATAAACAGATTCCTCATTGAAGCCGATTCAAAGCGTTTCGGCCGCCCCTGTTTCGATATGGCGGACCCCGCCGCGATGGCCGCCGCCATATATCCGGAATGCATCGAGGAAGCCGAGGACTTCTACTGCCAGATGGACATTTCCCACGGTCCGTCCCATGGCAGCCTCATAGTCGATAAATTCCACTTCTCACCCAACAAACCCAACGCATGCATATGCAGCAAACTGAAGGCAGACGTCTACAAAGAATATGTTTTCAGAACGCTCAGCGGCAAATGATCAGGAGGAGCAATTATGGATAAGAGAAAACTCATAATCGATACCGACTGCGGTTCGGATGACGCAATGGCAATTGCAATGGCTCTCAACGATCCGAATTACGAGATCCTGATGTTCTCAACGGTGTGCGGCAACGTAAACGCCGAACAGGCTGCCATAAATACTCTCACCACGATCGAGAAGACGGAGTCGTATGAACCTCCGGTATATGTCGGCGCTCAGAAGCCTCTCCTCGTACCGGCGGTATTCGCCGCGGATACCCACGGTGAAGACGGAATGGGAGATATCGGTCTCGTTCCGACACGTCTTAAAAAGCGTCCCGAAAACGGTATATACAAGACACTCGAGACACTCGAACAGCACGGTGATCAGGAAATAGAGATAGTGGCCTTAGGGCCTCTCACCAATATCGCCCTCGAGATGCTCATGGCTCCCGAGACGATGAGAAAGGTCAGGCGCATTTCCATAATGGGCACCGCGGGACTCGGAGTCGGAAACGTCACTCCCCTTGCGGAGTTCAACATCTGGCAGGATGCCGAAGCCGCCAAGATCGTGCTCGATTTCGGCGTGCCGCTTCTCTTCGTCGGATGGGATGCCTGCCTGGACGACGCCATGCTCGATCCAGATGACATCGCCGAAATAAGAAACGGAAGCGAACTCGGAAAATTCGTGATAGACTGCAATAAAGTCCTCATGGAAATGAATGTCGGACGTTTCGGATATGAATGCCTTGATATGGCGGATCCCGCTGCCATGGCTGCAGCTCTCTACCCCGAGTGCATCGAGGAATGCGACAAGTACTACTGCGAGATGGATGTCACCAACGGTCCCGGATACGGAGCATTCATAGTCGACAAATACAGATTCTCCGGCAAGGAGCCCAACGCTTACGTCTGCAGTAAACTCAAAGCCAAAGAGTACAAGGACTACATAAAGAGGACTCTCAAAGTCAAATAATCACATATGCATTTCATATTCCGCCGGTCTTCAGCCGGCGGATTTCTTATTGTGAATTCTTTCAAATTCTGCTATATATGTATAGTTGGGTAATTGAAAGGTAATGAATACAATATGGGCAAGTTTAAAGATCTGTTTACTCCGCGCAACATGAGTCAGGGTACGCCCTGGAAACGCATAGCAGAATTTGCATTCCCTCTCCTTATCGGAAACTTCGCGCAGCAGCTCTACAACACGGTGGACGCGGTTGTCGTCGGGAACAGCCGCTGGGGATATACTGCACTGGCATCGGTAGGAAATGCATCTCCTGTTCTCAATCTTCTCCTAGCGCTGTTTGTCGGTATAGCTACCGGAGCAGGTATCCTGGTCTCCCAGTATTTCGGGGCCAAGGATAAGGAGAGTCTCAGTACCACTATAGGCAACTGCATTACCATCACCGGTATTGCCAGTATCGTCATTATGATCATCGGACCTCTAATCACAGGGCCGATGCTCAGAGCGCTCGGCACTCTGCCGTCCATGTTTGACGGCTGCAGAGCCTATCTCAACATCTTCTTCATCGGTATTGCGGGATTCTTTTTCTACAACATCTTTGCCGGGATCCTGAGAGGCCTTGGGGATTCTTTCTCCGCTCTTCTCTTTCTTATGATCACTTCAGTGATCAATATCTTCCTGGATCTCGCATTTGTCGACAAAATGGGCGTTGCAGGTGTTGCGCTTGCCACGATAATCGCACAGTTCATTTCTGCGATACTTTGCATGAGAAAGATCCTGAAACTCAAGGATGTCTTCACTCTCAAAAAGGCTGATCTGAAAATTAACGGAGAATTCACCAAGAGGATCATACAGCTTGGTCTTCCCTCCGGGATCTCCCAGGCTATTTTCTCCCTGGCAATGATGGTCGTTCAGAGACTTATCAACAGCTTCGGCGACGAGATGTTTGTTGCTGCCAACGTCATGGTCATGAGGGTCGATGGATACGCGATGCTCCCGAACTTCAGCTTCGGTCAGGCAATGGGCACATACGCCGGACAGAATATCGGTGCCGGCAGGCTTGACCGGCTCAAGGAGGGCACAAAACAGGGTCTCATCATGTCCGTCTCCACGGCTCTGGTCCTCACTCCCCTGGTTCTTCTTTTCGGACCGTACCTTATGCGTTTGTTCACTCCCGAGCAGGAGCTTATACGTATATCAATGAGCATGATGTATATCATCGCCGCAGGATACATCGCCATGGCCGCATCGCAGGTCCTCCAGGGCGTCATGAGAGGCGCCGGAGATACGCTTACGCCCATGTGGATAGGCTTCAGCACCACGATAGTCTTCAGGATCCCGATCGCATATACAATGGTATATCTCACGAAAAAATGGGGACTGCCCGTACTGACTCAGGAGAAGATGGTTTTCCTCTCCCTTCTCTGCGCATGGGTCGCCGGACTTATCATCACGATCATCGTATTCCGCACGGGGAAATGGAAAAAGAAGATCAACAAGGAATTCCTCAAAGAATCGGATTATCTGGAATGATCATAAAACGGCAGCCATGGCTGCCGTTTTGATTTTGTATGAATATTCATCTCAGTGTATATTTCATGCTATAATTACACAGATCAAATAATGAAAGGAAATTATACCAATGAGTGTAACCGTACTCCACAACGCAAAGATATATGTCGAAAAAGGCGTTTTCGCGGAAGCATGCGCGATCGACGGCAACAGATTTGCCGAAGTCGGTACCGATGCAGAAGTCCTCGCACACTATCCTGATGCCAAAATCATAGACTGTGAAGGCAAAACAGTGATTCCGGGAATCAATGACTCCCACTGCCATATCTTCATGGTCGCGCAGAACATGCTCTATGTTCAGATCATGGGCTCAAAATCCGTTGACGACGTCATTCAGAGAGGAAAGGATTTCCTTGCTGCTCATCCGGATGCAAAGGGTCTGCGCGGAATGGGATGGAATGTAGTCGACTTTATAGAGGGCGAACAGAGAGACCTCACAAGATACGATCTCGACAAGATCAGCACGGATATACCGATATCCTTCAACAGAGCATGCGGACACATGGTCGTGTTCAACTCAAAAGCTCTTGAACTGGCAGGTATCGATGAGAACACTCCTCAGGTCGACGGCGGTCTCATAGGAAAATTCAGCGACGGTACGCCAAACGGCCAGTTCTCCGACAACGCTTCAAAACTTCTCAAGGATATCGTTCCCGAGCCTTCCCTCGAAGAAGTCGTGAAGGAATTCAAGAACACGATGAAATACGCCGCTTCAGTCGGCATCACCAGCGTTCAGAGCAATGATCCCGGAACGGTATATTCCGCTGAGATCATGTACAAAATAATTCATGATTACCATGATGCAGGCGAACTCATTGTCAGATATCACTCCCAGAATTCATTCGAATCCATCGACGAATTCAAATCTTATCTCGAGGGCGAGAGAAACGATCCGAGATATGATGACATATTCTCCGCCGGTCCGCTCAAGCTCTTCAAAGACGGTTCCATCGGAGGAAGATCCGCACTCCTGCGCGAGGAGTACCTCGACGATCCGGGAAACATTGGTCTTTCCGTTCACTCCGACGAAGAACTTGACGCATACTGCAAACTTGCCGATGAGAACGGACTTCAGGTAGTATGCCACTGCATAGGCGATGGTGCGGTCCAGAGTCTCATTGAGAGATATGAGAAGATCATGCACGACGGCCACAATCCGCACAGAAACGGCATCATTCACTGCCAGCTCACGGATATGCCAATGATCGAAAGGATCGTCAAAGACGAGATAATCCCGATGGAACAGCCCATCTTCCTCGACAGTGACATGCACGCTCTTGAGACAAGGATCACCCCCGAGCTTGCAAGCACGTCCAATGCATACGGCTCTTATCTGCGCCTCGGCCAGATCCAGAGTTTCGGAACAGACTCTCCTGTAGAAGATCTTAACCCCTTCCCGTGCATCTACAGCGCAGTCACACGCTGCGACAAGCACGGATTCCCCGAGGGCGGATACTTCCCCGAAGAAAAGATCTCTGTGGAAGATGCCGTTGACTGCTACACCTACGGCAGCGCATATGCGCAGTTCATGGAAGACAGGAAAGGACGTATCAAGCCCGGATACCTGGCTGATCTCACTGTTCTCGACAGAGATATATTCACGATCGATCCTATGGATATCCGCAATATCAAACCGGTCATGACCATTATGGACGGAAAAGTCACATTCTGATTTATCAGCAGACGAGAACTCCCGGGATGCCTATCAAAGCAGTCCCGGGAGTTTTTTCGTTATGGGTTTTACGACTCTCAGCCCCAAGGGTTCTCGGTCGGATACGGGAGACTCTTCGGCTGGTTGTAGGCAATATCTGCCACTCCGAGGAATTTGAACACTTCAAAGAGTGCTTTTCCGTGATGTCCGAAAGCAACTGCTCCGTGATGCGGATAACGCTTCTGGATAAGCACATGACGGTAGAATCTGCCCATCTCATGAATAGCGAATACCCCGATACCTCCGAAGCTGGTCGTCGCAACAGGCAGCACTTCGCCCTCTGCTATATACGAGCGAAGATTGCCCTCACTGTCGCACTGCAGTCTGTAGAACGTGATGTCTCCCGGAGCTATGTCGCCCTCAAGAGTACCTCTGGTGAAATCAGGCTCCGATCCTTCCGGCTCAAGAAGTCTGTGCTGGATAAGCTGGTATTTCACCGCTCTGTCTGCGCACATCTTGCAGCTCGGAGTATTTCCGCAGTGGAATCCCATGAATGTATCCGTCAGGACATAATCAAATTTGCCCTTGATCTGCTCTTCCCACATCTTTGCGGGGACTGAGTTGTTGATATCCAGCAGTGTGACCGCATCCTCGGATACACATGCTCCGATATATTCGGAGAGAGCTCCGTAGATATCCACTTCACAACTCACAGGAATACCTCTGGAGGCAAGCCTTGAGTTGACGTAACACGGTTCAAATCCGAACTGTTCAGGGAATGCCGGCCAGCACTTGTCCGCAAAGGCGACATATCTTCTCGCACCCTTGTGAGCCTCCGCCCAGTCGAGAAGGGTCAGTTCAAACTGAGCCATGCGTTCGAGGAGCTCAGGATAATACTTGCCCTCACCCATCTCTTTAGCCATATCTTCGCAGACTTCCTTGATCCTCATGTCGCCCGCATGTGCTTTGTAGCTGACAAGCAGATCCAGTTCGGAGTTCTCCTCTATTTCGACGCCCAATTCATACAGACCTTTTATCGGCGCGTTGCAGGCGAAGAAGTCCTGCGGGCGCGGTCCGAATGTGATGATCTTTAGATTCTTTACGCCGATGATCGCACGTGCCACAGGTACGAAGTCACATATCATCTTAGCAATATCTTCTGCTGTTCCCACCGGATACTCCGGAATATAACCCTTCAGGTGTCTCATTCCGAGATTGTAGGAGCAGTTGAGCATTCCGCAGTATGCGTCGCCTCTGCCGTTTATGAGATCTCCGTCGCCTTCCGCAGCCGCGACGAACATGCACGGTCCGTCAAAATACTTTGCTATAAGAGTTTCAGGTGTCTCAGGTCCGAAGTTTCCGAGGAAAACTACAAGTGCATTGCATCCCGCAGCATAGACATCCTTAACAGCTTTGAGCATATCTTTTTCGTTCTCAACGGTGACAGGGCACTCATACAGTTCACCCTTATATGCTGCCTTTATTGCTTCCCTGCGGGCTATAGAGAGGCCTATCGGGAAACAGTCGCGCGATACGGCAATGATGCCGAGTTTTACTTCAGGTATGTTTTGCATTTTTAATCCTCCTTGAGATCTTATATAACAGCACGTAGCTGATTATCTTATTTTATCGCTGAAAACACAGGCTTCAGAGCAGGATATATCCTGCGGAATTTCTGATACTGTTTTTCATATCTTGCAGTCAGCTCCTCATCCGGTTCAACCGTTTCCGCAGTTTCGACAAGGGCTTCTGCCGCTTCTTTTACTGAATCGTATTTCCCGCATGCGACCATCGCAAGCATTGCCGCACCGTATCCCGGTCCCTGCTCTGTCTTTACCAATTCGAGCGGAATGCCTAGTACATTGGCCATTATCTTTTTCCACAGAGGAGATTTCGCCCCACCGCCGCAGATCTTACTTGAGGGGATATCGATCCCGAGGCTCTTTGCAACTTCAAAGCTGTCTCTTATTGCAAATGCGACACCCTCAAGAACGGCCTGGACGATATCCTCACGCTTTGTATCCATGGTCATGCCGGTAAAGGTTCCCCTTGCATCGACATCATTTATCGGGCTTCTCTCACCCATAAGATACGGCAGGAAAAACACGTGGTTGTTTCCAAGCATATCATCGGTTATTTCTGCCTGTTCTGCACCGTAATCGACAGTCTTCAGAATATCTTCACACAGCCATTTATTGCAGCTGGCTGCGGAAAGCATACACCCCATCAGGTGATATCCGCCGTCTGCATGAGCAAAAGCGTGAAGGGCATTATTCGGATCGACACTGAAATGATCCGATGAAATGAACAGTGTCCCGCTGGTTCCGAGAGATATTGTGCAGCCTCCCTCTCCTACAGTACCGGTGCCGACAGCAGCAGCTGCATTGTCACCCGCTCCCGCAGCTACTTTTACGTTCTCCTGAATGCCGAGCGCTGCTGCGATATCCTGCTTCACCGTTCCGATGACTTCATAGCTCTCAAACAGTTTTGGCATCAGATCCTCGCATATTCCGCAGATATCGAGCATTTCTTTCGACCAGCACTTGTTTTTAACATCAAGAAGCAGCATCCCCGAAGCGTCGGAATAATCACATGAATGCACACCGGTCAGCATGTAATTAATATAATCCTTCGGAAGCATGATCTTTGCGATGCGCCTGAAGTTCTCAGGTTCGTTCTTCTTCATCCAGAGGATCTTAGGTGCCGTGAATCCCGCAAATGCGATGTTCGCGGTCAGCTCGGAGAGCCTGTCTTTTCCTATCTGCGTATTGAGCCAATCCGTCTCTTCCGCAGTCCTTCCGTCATTCCACAGGATAGCCGGCCGGATAACTTCGTCATTTTCGTCAAGAGCAACGAGTCCATGCATCTGTCCGCCCGCAGCAATACCTTTTACACTGTTGCCGTCATACCCTTCAAGCAATTCGGGGATACCGGCACAGCACGCCTTCCACCACTCCCCGGGATCTTGTTCCGACCACCCGGGATGCGGAAACATAAGCGGATAATCTTTCGTCACCGTATTGAGAATATTTCCGTCTCCGTCAACCAGAAGAAGTTTTACTGCCGATGTTCCGAGATCTATTCCGATGTATTTATCCATAATTATTCACTCCGTTCAAATGAGAGATTTTGATGCGGTCCGGATTACCTGCTCTCAAGAATGGTATTCTTTCTTATCATTCTGAGGATTCTCGCAGCACTTCTGCGCACATCTTCTATATTAACTTTACCTGATTCGATTCCCTTTATCAATGCATCGATCTGGTCAGGACGCCCCGGTATAATGAGATCACACTGCGCTGCCGGAGCCTTCTGGACATCTCCCGAAGCAGGGACTGTGCAGTCGTCTCTCGACGCTTTCATTGAATCCCAGTCAGGCATGACCATGCCGTCGAATCCCCACTCGTTTCTCAGGGCTTTCACAGGGAGGTCATAGTTGTTTGTGCAATATACTCCGTTTATTTTGTTGTAAGCTGCCATTCCAGGCTATAGATATCAAAACAGGGGTTTCCTATTTGGTTTCTGCGGCAGTCCTGCTATTATAGTCCCGGCTGCTGATCAATTATGTTTGATGAAATGTGTCCGCCGAATCGGATAACCGGTCGCCGTGAGTACCGTCATCCGGAAGTTTCTCAGATTTAAATGAATTCAGGCCAAAAAAGAAAAAAGCTCTGAAATCTTTTGATCTCAGAACTCTTTATTGGTCCGAGTGGCGGGACTCGAACTCGCGGCCTCTTGAACCCCATTCAAGCGCGCTACCAAAACTGCGCCACACCCGGAAAGTAAACATATGCTATCACATTGAGCAGAAAAACTCAAGTGTAATATAATAAAAAAATCAAGTTCTGCAGGAATGCACAGAGACAGGAAAAGGAGATCCTGATATGGGTAAACTTGAAGGAAAAAACATTGCCATTACCGGCGCATCAAGCGGCATCGGAAGGGCTACTGCAATAAGAATTGCTAAGGAAGGTGCAAATGTTGCCCTCATTGCCAGAAACAGAGAACGGCTCGAAGAAACTGCAGAAGCAGTCAGAGCTCTCGGGCGAAAGGCTGTTGTAATCGAAGCAGACATCACTGATGAGGCAGCTGTCAAAAGCGCGGTTACTCAGGCGATAGAAGGGCTCGGCAGTCTTGACGCATTCCACTGCAACGCAGGCATCTATCTCAGGTGTGAGGCGAAGGATCTCAGAATGGATCAGATAAGAAAACTGATGGAGGTGGATTTCTTCGGATGCCTTAACTGTGTCTATGCGGTCCTACCGTATTTTCTTGAGAGAAAGAGCGGAACTATAGTGACGACCTGTTCAATGGACGGCAAAAAAGGTGTGCCGCCTGATGCGGCGTATGTTGCCGCAAAGTTTGCCATGAACGGATTCTTTCAGGTCCTGCGCCAGGAAATGCGCGGTACCGGAGTACATATAGCAACTATATATCCGTCAAGAACGGATACTCCTCAGATATCGCATGTTGATACGCCCGCGATAACCCCTAAAGCCGACCCGGACATGGTGGCAAAAGCGGTGGTAAAGGCTATAGTGAAAAAGAAGAAGGAACTCATGGTCCCTTCATTCCCCTGCCATCTCCTCACATGGGCGGATGCGATCAGTCCGTCCTTGAGCGACTGGCTGGTGAGAGTAAACGGTCTTGCGGGAACGGTCAACGACAGAGACCCCATAAACGAAGCCAAATGACAGTATGGTATAATTAAGAAAAATATACAGAGAGGTGATCGCAACATGGCATGGAACAGTTTTAACACGGGTGCATACAGCGGTATGATCGCAGAGACTTTGGACATTCCCGGCAAGGACGGTCCGGTCCGCGCATATGTTTCAAAGCCGCTCGGCATCAGCAACTATCCGTCGATGGTCCTTATCCCTCATATGCCGGGATGGGATGAGTTCTCAAGAGAAGCTTCGAGAAGATTCACAGAACACGGATATGCCGTTATCTGTCCGGATATCTACAGAGCTTACGGCGACGGCACTCCCGGAGAAATCGCAAAGGCCGCAATGAATGCGGGAGGCATTCCGGATTCTTCCGTCATGTCTGACTGCGAGGCAGCGATCGATTATCTGAAAGCCCTGCCCGAATCCAACAGCAAGGTCGGAGTCATCGGAATGTGCTCCGGCGGAAGGCACACGTTCCTGGCAGCATGCACACTCGAAGGCATTGATGCAGCGGTCGACTGCTGGGGCGGCGGAGTGATCGCATCTCCTGATCAGTTGAGTCCTTCGAGACCTGTGGCGCCCATTGAGTATGCCAAAGACCTCAGCTGTCCTCTTCTCGGCATCTTCGGCAATGAAGACCGCAATCCTGATGCCGCACAGGTGGATGAGACCGAGAGGATACTCAAGGAGCTCGGGAAAGACTATGAATTCCACAGATATGACGGTGCCGGACACGGGATCTGGTATTACGACAAGCCGATGTACCGTCAGGAACAGGCGATGGAATCATGGAATATAGCCCTCGAATTCCTTGACCGGCACCTCAAATGACGGACAGAAAGCAGTTTTCTTTAATGATCAAGCCTATCGGCTCCGCATGCAATATGCGGTGCCGGTATTGCTATTATCTGCCTGTTCATGTGAGCGGAAACAAAAAAATGTCTCCGGAAACGCTCGAGAAGCTTATAAAAAACGCAATTGATAACTCTGAAGGTCCGACTGTTTCGTTCATATGGCATGGCGGAGAGCCCACTCTTGCAGGTCTTGATTTTTTCAGGGTCGCATGCGATCTTGAGAAAAAATATCTTCCCGAGGGATGGGAATGCTGGAACAATCTTCAGACAAACGGTCTTGCGCTCGACGATGAGTGGTGCTCACTCCTGAGCGATAACCATTTCGATATAGGTCTCAGCATTGACGGCACCGAACTCAATCACGACTATTACAGATTCGATACAGAAGACAGACCAACTTACTCAAGAGTCAGGGATACGGTTCTCCGGCTTAAACAATACGGCATAAGACCCGATCTTCTCTGCACTGTCACTTCGCATACTGTTAAGGATCCGGTCGGGGTGTATTCCGCGC
Source organism: Oscillospiraceae bacterium (assembly GCA_017512745.1). Lineage (GTDB taxonomy): Bacteria > Bacillota > Clostridia > Oscillospirales > Ruminococcaceae > RGIG5675. Next base: position 12,123 of record JAFWEV010000012.1, on the reverse strand, counting down.
TCAGAGATCTAGGTACGGGATGGATACAGTTCATTCCTGTTATCAACAGGGATCCCTACGGAAATATACTTCCTGAGTCGGTGACGCCGGAGCAGTACGGCGACTTTCTCTGTACCGTATTCAACAGATGGATATATCATGATCTCGGCAAAGTAAACATCCAGCTCTTTACCGAGATGCTGAACATACTCTCAGGAGGCTCCCCTTCCGTCTGTTGGCTGCAGGAGACATGCGGTGCAGTTCCCGTTGCTGAAGCAGACGGCGCGATATACTCCTGCGATCATTTCGTAAGAAAGGACTACAGAATAGGATCTGTCGAAGATCCTATATCAGGACTTCTGTCGGATAATCCACAGAATTCATTCGGACTCGCCAAGAAAACACAGCTTACGGAAAAGTGCAGGTCCTGCCCTTATCTCAGGCTCTGCAACGGCCAGTGTCCCAAAGACAGATTTCTTGTCAATGAACTCGGCGAGCCCGGACAATACTATCTCTGCGAAGGTCTCAGGCAGTTTTTCAGGGTCGCTCTCGGACCGATGGAAGAACTGGTGCGCCTCAATGCAATGGGGTATAAATCTCCGGATATAATGGTTTCACTTCTCTCAAAAGAGAGAGATCTGTGGAAAAACATCGGTAGAAACGATCCATGCCCGTGCGGCAGCGGAAAGAAAGCAAAAAAGTGCTGTTTGCCAAGAAGGCCTTAAACAACAAAACAGATGGACCGGTCAGCGGTGACCGGTCCATCTTATTATCTGTAATCGCTTTTTGATCAGAATTTCAACAGTGCTACGGCAACATCATTGACGTTGGTTCCCGTCGGACCAGTGAATATCAGTCCTCCTACTTTCCCGAGCGCATGATATGCGTCGTTGTCCTGCAGTACAGCATCAATGCTTATACCCAGTTCTTTTAACTCAGATGCTGTCGTACCATCCACATATCCGCCAGCGGCGTCGGTAGGTCCGTCGGTGCCGTCACTTCCGACCGAGAATACTGCGGCATTCTTCATTCCGTCGATTCCTACGGCAGCGGCCAGTGCGAGTTCCTGGTTTCTTCCGCCCTTGCCCTTACCTGTAAGTTTTACTACTGTCTCTCCTCCTGCGAGGAATGCTACGCTCTTACCGTCATTTGCATGGGTCTTGAGCACGGAAGCTAAGAAGCTGCCAGCTTCCTTTGCCTGACAGCACAGCTGGTCGGTCAGCATCACGGGTTCGTATCCGAGCTTTGTGCAGACGGAAGCAGCTGCTGCGCACAGTTCACGTACGCTTCCGTTTATCTGCGTCGTGACGTTGTCGAGAGCCTTCGGCGTCTCGATATTGAGAAGATCCTTCGCTTTGTCGGAAAGTTTCAGATCGTATTTATTGACGATATTCCAGGCGTCTTTGTTCTGAGATGAATCCGGGCATGCCGGGCCGGACGCGATCATGTCCAGAGGATCTCCGAGAATATCAGAAAGAATGACAGCCTCGACATGAGCGGGAGCGCATATCTGGGCAAATCTTCCGCCTTTGACCTGAGATATCCTCTTTCTGATAGTGTTGATCTCAACGATGTCCGCTCCGCATGCCAGAAGCTGTCCTGTTATATCCTGCAGTTCCCCAGGAGTAACGAGAGGCTTTTCAAAGAGCGCGCTTCCGCCGCCGGAAAGGAGGAACAGAACAGTGTCTTCCGCCTTGAGATCATCTACTAGATCTATTGCGGCCTGAGTTCCCTTGAAAGAATTTTCATCCGGAACGGGATGTCCTGCCTCGTAGCACTCGAAGTTTGCAATGGGGCCCATTACATGATCGTATTTGGTTACCACCACACCTTTTTCTATCCTGCTTCCGAGGCAGTCGGAAGCGGCTTTTGCCATCTGCCATGCGGCTTTTCCCGCAGCTACAAGAACCACTCTGCCGGGGAAATTCTTCCCTTCAAGCGCTCTCTTTACCGCAGCATCCGGCTGCACAGCATTTATTGCTTCCTTGATGATAAGATCCGCATCATTGCGCAATTGCTGGTTCATAAAAAATCTCCCATAAACAGAATGGCGCACCGCACCATAGGTATGCGGTGCGCCTTATTGGTGTGTTCTTACCTTTTATCAGAAGATGAGGCTGAGTATAAACACCTCAACGATAGCCGCGATACCGATGATCAGCGTCATCAGAGTCTGTGTCTTGTAGCCTTCCTCAGGCTGCATCTCGCCGAAGTTTGTTACGACCCAGAAGTAGGAGTCGTTCGCATGAGACACTGTCATAGCGCCTGCGCCGATCGCCATGACGACGAGAGCGACTTCAACAGGCGTGGCAAATCCGAGTACCGGAAGGAGCGGCGCGACGATACCGGCAGTCGTTGTGATGGCAACTGTGGAGGATCCCTGTGCGCTCTTGAGGATAGCTGAGAGAAGGAACGGGAAGAGGATCCCCATCGCCTGCAGAACATTTGCATGCTCTGTGATGAAATTGACCATGTCGGAAGAGGAAATGACTTTTCCGAGAACGCCGCCTGCTGCCGTTACGAACAGGATCGGGCCAACGGTCTTAAGGGTCTCATTTGTCAGGTTGTAGAATTCACCCTTCTTCCCTGCTCCAAAGAGCTGGATTATTGCAAGGATAGTACCTACGGCAAGAGCCATGATCGGCGTACCGAGGAATGTGAGAAGATCTGCGATTGCTCCTGACCAGCCCGCCATGGCAGAAACGGAAGAGAGGGCCATAAGGAGGATCGGGATGATAAGAGGGGCGATAGCATTGAACCCGCCGGGGAGTTTTCCGAACTCGGCCTTGAGTTCTTCATACGTCTTGACTACTTCTCCGTCGTCAACAAGTTCATCTGCACTCTTGATCTTTTTGCCGATGTATTTGGCATAGATCAGACCTGCGATGAGCGGGAGAATTGAGCAGAGAACGCCGATGCCGATAACGAGAAGCAGGTTCTCGCCTACGCCCAGAGTCTGCGCCGCTGCGATTGGTCCCGGCGTTGGCGGGATAAATACGTGAGCGATATAAAGTCCGCATGATAAGCAGACAGTCATTGTCACGCTGGATGTGCCTGTGCGCTTGACCAGAGCTTTTCTGATCGGATTCAGGATAACGAAGCCGCTGTCGCAGAATACCGGGATGGATACTACCCAGCCCATGAGTTCTATCGCCAGTTCGGGGTTCTTTTCTCCCACGAGACCGATGACCATATCTGCGAGCTTCAATGCGGCGCCTGTCTGTTCAAGGACGGAGCCGATGAAAGCACCCAGGATGATGACGATACCGATGGAAGTGAATGTTCCTGAAAATCCTGCTCCGATGATTCCCGGAATCGATGTGAGGGGGATTCCCGCCACGATAGCGAGAACAAGAGAGATCCCCATTATCGCAAGGAATGGGTGGACTTTCAGTTTTGAGATCAGCAGTATCATTGCTACGATTGCAATGACAAATGCTATGATAAGCGGAACACCAGTCATAATAAGTAACCTCCTCATAGGTTTATGGTTCCTTCATTTGTTGTATCACTGCTGCATTAATGCGTCAATGTCCTGTATTTTTCATGCATATTCCACAAAGTGGTTTTTTGTTAAAAATGACAAACCCCGCCCTGCAAGAAGCAGAGCGGAGTTCTTTTCCCTAGTGCTTTTTTCTGAGTCCTGCGGGATCCCACAGATATTTGTCCATATCTACGAGTCCGTTCTCGAGAAATCCGACGCCTTCCCTTTCAAGGAGTTCTCTCTGGACAGTCTCTCCACCGAACGCAAATGAGCCGGAGCATTTTCCTTCTCTGTTTACGACGCGATGACACGGAACTATTCCCGGATACGGATTGGAATGAAGTGCCCACCCGACAGTTCTTGCCATCCTGCTGTTGCCTGCAAGCCTTGCTATCCCGCCGTATGTTGCTACTCTTCCGTAAGGGATCTGCTTCACAATCTCATATATTCTTTCGAATATGCCCTTCTGATCAGTCTGCGACATATGTTCCGTTTGCCACCTGAGCATTGACTCTATTCGCCTCGGCGATGTTGGCATTATGCTCGCTTGCGGTGGTCCCCCAGTAATAGTTGTTCGCATCATCCGTAAGAACGAAATAATAAGGTGTGTCTGCCGGCTCGAGAACACCGTTTATGGCCTCGATTCCCGGATTGCAGATAGCCCCTACAATGATGCCCGGCGTCACATATGTATCGTACGCATCTACCATACCCTTGGGAATGTTTCTCTCGTAGGGTTCGGTATCGCCGTTATAGTAGTATCCGAGAACGCCGTAAATGAAGTTACCGTAAAGATGTGCTGTGCTTGTATCCGATTCAAGTGTCGGGAATTCGGACGGATTGTTGAGTCTGTTGAGGAACACGGATGCGACCATCGCGTAGATGTTCTGATCGCTCTCATTCTGCAGAGTCTCTTTTTCCACTATGGAGGCCATGATTATGTTCTCTTCGAGAGTTCTGCCGGATGCAGCGACTTTTGCCTGCGTTTCAGGGGTCCAGACCTTCTTCTCAAAGTTCTCGAGCATCATCTGAATGATGTCGTGAGCTGTAAAAGTCTCGGGGAAATCATATGTATCGGGGAACAGGAATCCGTCAAGTTTGATGAACTTGTTGGAGTTCTCTGTTATGAGGTTGAAGAACGAAACATCGAATACGCCGTGATTGCACTCAAAGATAAACTCATCGACGGTACAGAGCCCGTCTCTCTCAAGCTGGAGAGCCATCGCATATGCGGTCTTTCCTTCGGGGAATGTCTCCGTTATGGTCGGGACCTGCTCAATGGTCACTTCCTTGAGTTCCGTGGCTATCTCCTCGTATGACATGCCCTTTGTGAATTCGTGAGTGCCGTACATGTACGAGTTCTGATAGTTCTTGAATATGCTGTAATACTTGAACACATTGGGATGACTTATGATCCCGTACTCCTTGAGGATACTGCACACGCTGGTCGTGGAGGAACCCTGAGGAATAACTACCTCGATCTCGGTTTCGTCATTTGAACCTTTTCTCAATCCGTTCATATCTCTGGTTATGATGAAATAACCAGAACCTACCACTATGACAAGAAGCAGGAGCAATACCAGGAATACAACAAGACATCCCGATGCTCCGCCGCCGGAGCGCTCCCTCTTCTTTTTCTTTGTCTGCGTCTTTGCAGCAGGTTTCGCCGCAGTTTTCGCAGCAGTCTTCTGAGTCTTTTTGGGAGCAGGAGTTTCCTGTTCTGCCTGTGGTCTCTTGTAGATCTTTTTTTCTTCCATCAGATCGCTCCTTAATCCAGCATCAGATTCATATATGCGTCCAGATCCCGTATGGAATTCTTTACCGTAAGAGATCTGCACATTCCGTATGGTCTTATCTCACCTTCACCGTAGAAGAGTTTTGAGAGTTCAGGGAGATTGACGTACGCGTATTTCGGGGAGAATTTTTCGATCAGCGTCTTGAGGACAGCCATCTGGGCTTCGTTCGTGCTTCCGAGTATCTCCTTCACATACAGTTTCTTGTTTCTGATCCCGTAGAATGCATAGGCATTGCCGAGTTCGCCCTGATAACTCGCTATGTGGTCATCGTACATTCTCGAGTCTTCCATAACAAATGAGAGCTGCCGCAGCGACCAGGAGATGTGCGGGATATTCATAAGAGCGGCTCCGCGGATCCTGTGAAGATCCTCGGCTTTTATCCCGTCGATCTTCATCTCGTCTCCGAGATCGACTGCATTGTCAAGCATTCCCGGTTTGATATTTACACATCTCAGTGAAAAGTCCGTGCTGTATCCCCTGTTTCTGTAGAAATCAAAGAGGTACGGATTGCCCGGCACGAGCACGCTGAGTCTTGCATCGAGTCTCTTTGCCCTGTTCTCCGCGTCCTCGATGAGTTTGCTCATTATGCCTCTGTTCTGGTATTTCTTATCCGTGGCTGCGCCGAATATATACAGTGTATTGACGGCTTCATCCTTGTACACGAATTTAACCGGGATCATTATGAGCATTGCGACTACGCGCCCGTCAAGTTCTGTCACCAGTACATCATCGGTTCCCGTGATCTTGTCAAAGACGAAGTCGATATAATTCATTGGATCGTGAAAACTCGCGTCCCAAAGTTCTTTGAGCTGTGTTACATCATATGGCGTTGCCAGTCTTATCATAAATATTTATTCCTTAACAGTTGCAGTATATTTCTCGGTGACATAAGCCGGATGGTATGAGAGTTTAGCCTTTCTGAGCCCTTCTTCGCCGGCGTCATCTTCCCTGTTGATATACATATAGTCTTTGCAGAAATGCGAGGCGAAATCACGGTTTATCACCGTATATGCTCCGTCCACATCACGATATGCCTTTTCTATATGGACACAGTATGATGTATCGTTTATCCTCTCGCCCATTGCGAAAGCGACGATCTTCTCACCGTCGGTAATATATCCACCGTCAAATCCGAGTTCGAAGAAATTCTCAAATGCGATCCTGACCGCACAGGATTCCTGTTCAAGACCGTCATCGCCGGCGCACCCGTTCTCCTGACACCAGGCATTGTGCATTTTTCTAACTTCGACGATATTCTGTTCGTTTATCTCTCCGAATGTGTACCCCGGATAGAGGCTCATGTACTTGGAGATATGATTTCTCTTGCCATGGTATTTCTTGCCTCTCAGATTGATGAGATCATCTGAATTATACACATATTCGCCCGCATCTTTCATGGGCTCAAATGTAAACTTTTCCGGAAACAGCTGCTCCAGCCTCTCACAGTCCTCTTTTCTCAGTGCTATGAATGTTCTGACTCCGTCTTCCAGAGCGGTCTTCACGGCTTCTTCAAGATCGCCTCCGACAGGAAGAAGCCCGCTGTCCTTAAAAACAGGGAATTTCACGATCGCCGTATCCCCGTACCATCCTATCTTTGTCCCGTATACTTTTGACCAGATAAAGATGTTTCCGAAAGTATACTCACATCCTCTGTCCGGTTCACCGTAAAGGATCTCCGTCAATTTTGCCCGGTCATTCAATCCTACATCTCTGTATTCGATATTACTCAAAAAGCTCACCTAATTTCTCTGTTATTTCTTTATGAATATCTTCAATTTTTCTGAGACCGTCATCAGCCGAACAGTCGATGACGATCCAGTCATTGAGGTCTGCGCAGAACAGAGCTGCGCGTCTTGAATCCTGCTGATACTGAGGATCCTTCTCGTCTATGTCCATCTTGGACATATCGCCGTTATACCGTTTCTTCATGAGCTCCTGAGTGATCTTTTCACTCACATCAAGCATGATGACCTTATCCGGCGCAGGGATCCCGAGTTTTGAAAACTCGAAGTCATAGAGCCATTCGACAAAGTCCTTCCACTCTCCTTTCGGCATCTTCGATGTCTGGTATACCGCATTCGACGTAGTGTATCTGTCCGTTAGGATTATGGCGCCTTCGTTATACGCTTCCTTCCAGTCGGTCATATAACTGGCATATCTGTCGACGGCAAAGAATGCCGATGCGGCGTACGCATTGACGTCATGCGGATCGTCGCCGAATTCACCTTTAAGATACATTCGCACCAGCGCTGACGAATCATTGTCGTAGCGCGGAAAGCTTACTTTAAGTACTCTTTTCCCGCTCTCCCTGAGTCTGTTGAACAGCAGCTCGCACTGTGTGGCCTTCCCGCTACCGTCAAGGCCTTCGATTACGATAAGTTTTCCTTTCGGCATATATCGTTTCTCCCTGATATTGAATGGGTTCAGTTCTGATCAGTTTTACAGTTTCGTGAGAGGCGCATAATTTGCCATCGCCTTCTTGATTCCTACCTTCTCAAAGTCTATGGTGAGAAGCGTATCTCCTCCCATCGGAACGGAATCGAGTATCTTTCCTCTTCCGAAGACCTTATGTTCCACCGTATCTCCGGGGGCATACTTTTCATCGGATTTCTGATACTTCGGTTTGATGTCGTTAAGTGTCGAGCCGGTGAAATAGCTTTTCTGAGGTCTCTGCCTTCTGTTGTACTGATTGCGGCTGTTCTGCCTCAGTTTCTCTATCTGATCCTGATAGGAATTTCTCTTCCTCTCCGGAGTTTTGTCTGTTACGAGTTCCTGAGGTATCTCGCCTAAGAATCTCGAAGCGGAGTTTCTTCTCGTGCTTCCGAAGAGAAGTCTCGATTCGGTCCTCGTCATGACGAGTTCCTTCTTTGCCCTCGTTATTCCGACATAAGCAAGTCTTCGCTCTTCCTCGATATCTTCCGCCGTATATTTGGACTGCTCGCTCGGGAAAATGCTTTCTTCCATGCCCACCATATAGACATAGTCGAATTCAAGACCCTTGGCGCTGTGGAACGTCATTAGAACGCACGCATCTTCGTTCGGATCGTACGAGTCTATATCTGAAATGAGAGCTACGTCCTCAAGGAATCCGTTGAGAGTCGGCTCTTCGGTCTCATCGATATAATTTCTGACGTTTGAGAGCAGTTCTTCGACATTCTGGAGTCTTGCCGTACCTTCCTCTCCGTCCGCTTCAAGCATCTGCCTGTAACCCGTATCAGAGATAATGTGCTCGACAAGCTCATAGATGTCATCTTCATACTCGGCAAGATTTTCATATACGTCGCAGAATCCCTTTATGGACTTCGCAGCCCTCGAAAGCATCGGGTAATCCCCGGCATTCATGCATACTTCAAACATGGACACTCCGAGCCCCTGAGCTATGTCCTGTATGGCGTTGATCGTCGTGTCGCCGATCTTTCTGGAAGGCTTGTTGATTATTCTCTTCAGTCTCAGATCGTCATCCCTGTTTGCGACAAGTTCCATGTACGAGATGATATCCTTGATCTCGGCTCTGTCATAGAATCTCGTGCCGCCGACGATCTTGTACGGGATCGCTGCGCGCCTCAGATGATTCTCAAGCGCATTTGACTGAGCCCTCATTCTGTAGAGAACGGCGTTGTTCTTAAGCGGAACGCCCTCCTGTTTGTGCTTCAGTATCTGCCCCACAACAAAATGCGCTTCGTCCTGCTCGTCCATTGCGCAGTACACCGTGAGCGGAGGTTCGCTGGGTTTGTCGGTCCAGAGATTCTTTCCCTTTCTTCCCTTATTGTGCGCTATAACGGCATTGGCTGCATCGAGTATAGCTCCCGTCGAGCGGTAGTTTCTCTCGAGTCTGACCACTTTGGCTCCGGGGAAATGATCCTCGAAGCTCAGTATGTTCTCGATCGTAGCGCCTCTGAATCTGTAAATGCTCTGATCGTCATCCCCGACGACACAGATGTTCTTATTGTCATTTGTCAGCAGCTGGCATAGCCTGAACTGCGCTACGCTTGTGTCCTGGTATTCATCCACCATGATATATCTGAACCTGTCATGGTAGTGTTCTCTTACCTCTTTGTTGTCTTCGAGAAGTTTGACAGTATTGAAAATGAGATCGTCAAAATCCATGGCTCCGGCTTTTCTGAGTCTCGTCTGATACTCCCTGTAGAGCCTGGCCATCGTCCTGTCTCTATCGTTGTCTATCTGATCCGCATAGCTTTTGTCATCGATGAGTTTGTCCTTGAGCCTAGATATCCTTCCGAGACATGTTCTTACAGGAAGGAGCTTGTCATCGATGTCAAAGGTCTTGTATATTTCTTTCATGACCCTCTGGGAGTCATCGTCGTCATATATGGTAAAACTCTTGGGGTAGCCGAGCAGATCCGCGTCCCTCCGAAGGAATCTCACACACATGGAGTGGAAAGTTGATGCGAATACCTCGTTCGGATCCACTCCCTCAAGAGTGGCCTCGACACCGTTCCTTATTCTTTCCTTCAGTTCTCCTGCGGCCTTGTTCGTGAATGTGATCGCAAGGATATTCCAGGGTCTGATGAACCCGGCATACATGAGATCCCTTATCTCCTGAGGATAGCGTGTGCCGCTTTTTACAGCATTTCTCAGCAGATCACAGTCCTCTTCGGTAGGATCTCTTCTCAGCCACTCGCTGGAATAGGCATTGCCGAACTCCAGAAGATTCATGATCCTGTTCACGACGACCGTCGTTTTTCCGCTTCCGGCACCGGCCAGAATGAGTAGCGGGCCCTCGGTAGTCACTACTGCCTCGACCTGTTCCGGGTTAAGGTGATGTGAGAACCTGTTCACTATATATTCCTGTCTGAGCTTAAGGAATTCTTTTTTTGTGTCGATATTTGCCATTGGTTTTCCCCGCTTTTAGGTATCTTATTAATTATACCACATGTTCGGCTGCCATTCCCGATTCTTCAGTTATATATAGGGCTTAATTTACTACTTAACAGGTGGATTCCTGTACTCTGACCTGAGCAGAGCGTATTCCGCTTCATCCTCCCAGGACACCTTTCCGCCTTTTGTATATCTTACCTTTTCTCTGTAATGCGCTTTCTGCCGCATGAACTTGGAGAGGACCCTTCTCGACCTGGCATTATCCGGATTGCAGAGTGCATTGACCCTGTGCATGCCCAGCACATCGAAGCTGTATCGGATGAGCGCCTCGGTCATTTCCGTCGCGTAACCCCTGTCCCATTCATCCTCGACGAGCAGCCATCCTATCATGCCTGTATTCGTTTCCGTGTCTATCTGGATATGGGCGCGGCCTATTCCCTCCAGAGTGCCTTTTTCCAGCACAGCGAATTCGTAGTTGAGAACGGGATCAGCCTTCCATCCTTCCAAGATCCTCCGGAGATGCTCTCTCGAATCATCCATGTTCTCCGTATCGAACGGCATATACTTCATGATCTCGGGATCGGAATAAAGCCTGTTTATTAGCGTCACATCATCTTCCGTAAAAGGCCGCAAAAACAATCTCTCCGTACTGATCATTTTTCTTTCTCCTCAATTCCTTTTCCGTTGATTCTGAATGCGGATACGGCATACACCGCAAACGCCATGATTGCAAAGCATATTCCCGCGGGATAGGCAACGTTTCCGGAAAGCCTAAGACCTTCTTTCGCCATTTTCAACAATCGCGGTTATTGCAGCTTCAATACCTTTGACGATATCCTCTTTTGACAGTGAAGGAGTACCGGGTTTCGTAAGTACCTGTTCGTGAAGAAACGGAACATGCATAAAACCGCCTTTCATACCCTGAAACTCTTTTGAGATATGATACAGCACGCCGTACATAAGGTGATTACATACAAATGTTCCCGCCGTGTAGGACACGCTTGCCGGTATCCCTGCCTGTCTGATTCTCTCAACCATGGCTTTAACAGGAAGAAGTGTGAAATAGGCGTTTTCTCCGTCTTCAAAAATCTTCTGATCCAGCGGCTGCTTTCCTTCATTGTCGGGAATGCGTGCGTCATTCAGGTTGATAGCCACTCTCTCCGGCGTCAGTTCATATCTTCCTCCTGCCTGTCCTATACAGAAAGTTACATCCGGCTGCTCGCGTTTCATAGCCTCATATACCGTGCCTATCGATTTGTCAAAAACTGTCGGAACAATGATTTTGACGATCTCTGCTCCAGCTATATGATCTGAAACCGCTTCCACCGCTTTCTGGGCAGGATTTACCGTATCTCCGCCAAACGGATCAAATGCTGTCAATAAAATTTTCATGCAAATATCCTCTTTTCTGTTATTTGTTGTTTATTGATTCACAGAGTTTTTATTCCGTGGACTTTTTCAGAGAAAGTCTAGAGGGGCTTGATCTTTGAGGACAAGCATCTTCTCATTGTAAAAGCATCTGCTTAAGCGCTGTATAGCGTTTTGACTTTCTGTCATTCTCTATCATAGCGGTCATGATGGAATTCTGTCCCACTATGACAAGAAGTTCTTTTGCACGTGTTACGGCGGTATACAGAAGGTTTCTGTACTGCAGTTTCTTCGGTACGTCTGCGACAGAGAGAATAACGCAGTCAAATTCGGAACCCTGACTCTTGTGCACGGTCACAGCGTATGCGAGTTCAAGTTCCTTTATGTCCTCAACAGTATACTGGGCAACTCTGTCATCAAATCTGACTGTCACCAGCTGTGCCTCCCTGTCGATGCCGGTTATCCTTCCTATATCTCCGTTATATACCCCCTGGGCTTCTTCCCCGTCGTCAGATCTCCACGGGAGATCATAGTCATTTCTGGTCTGCATGACCTTGTCTCCGAGTCTGAAGATCCTTCCGAACGATCTTATCTCAGGCTTCCCTGGGTCTGCGGGATTGAGTCTTTCCCTGATCTGCTCGTTCAGGTTTTCAACGC
>JAFWEV010000083.1 GCA_017512745.1 Oscillospiraceae bacterium | reverse complement strand
TGTCTGCCTATATACGGTTCTGTCTGCTATCACATGATCACACGGGAATCAAAAAACTTCTCCTGAAACTCCGTGAGCGCTTCTATCTGTTCTTTTGAGAATGTCATTCCTTCAGGAACCACCACAAGTTTGTCTTCCATATCATCCTTCCGCTCAATCACGGCAGCCACAATGCCAGTAAAAGAGGAAAGCGGGACATCCTGCCCCAGTATATACGCATCCTGCTCCTCTCCGTCCGGTGCCATCATACCTTCTATGTATCCGTAATTGACAGGATAAACCATATCCTCATACTGCGGATGGTGCGACCCCCGAGGTCTGTCGATTGTAACTGTCACCTCGGAACCTATAAGTTTTCTGAGTCCTTCATTCATCTAAAAAACCGAGCCTTCTTTCCCTCTGATCGATTCTCCCTACACTTGCGGGACCTATTATTCTGTGCATGAAGGCAGAATTGCCCTATACATTATTCTTCAGTGCGGGCAATAACTATTTTGCATTTTGGACAATAAAAAGCGGTTGCTTTCTGCCATACCGCAGAATCCTCTACTACCAGCCTAACTCCGGCTTTTGGCACGACAAGACGGAAGAAAGGAGCCTTTTTCCCTTCCGGCAGCCAATAAGGATGTGTCTCGTTCGGCAATGTTCCTTTTTTCATTTCCTCATTGCAATAAGGGCATTCCATTTTTCTCTTCCTCGCTCATCAGGCATTCCCGATCGGGTTGAATTTCTTCCTCTGTTTTTTCATAGATCAGTCCCTTCTGTCATCTCTGACAAAAGGTTCTTCGACTCCTTTTTCACACAATATTCCGTATTTCTCCGGATGCCTGTAGGCATTTCCATGTACTTCCGTTCTCCTGTACTCCCTCAGCATATTCAGGTCGAGATCGGCTATGAATATACCTTCTTTTCCTTCCGCTTCAAGAATACATGTGTCCCTCGACCCTTCAAGATCCGGGAGATATGCGACGCCGTCAAAAACAGAAGAGTGTCCGTTACAGTCAGGAACCGATTCGGGATAGTTGCATGTCGCAATTGCAAGCATATTCTCGTACGCTCTGCCTCTCAGCTGTGACAGCCTGTTTATCTCCATCGGGCATGCATTCGGTACAAGTATGAGTTCTGCGCCTCTGAGCATCAGGATCCGGGCGCTCTCGGGAAATTCCCTGTCGTAGCAGATCATAGCTCCGACTTTAACAGTATCCGTTCCTGTATCCAGATCTGCGCAATAGAAATCGTCTCCCGGCGTAAGATATCTCTCATCTCCGAAATCACATGTGTGGACTTTTGAGTATTTGAGCACCTTTTTTCCGCATCTGTCAAAAACAATGAGCGTGTTCCGCGGTCCTCCGGAATGCTCTTCCAGAATGGTGATCCCTATCGCCATCGAAAGTTCTCTGGCAAGATCTCTGAATGCGAGAACGAACCCGTCATTTTCCTTGACGGCTTCTTTTGTCCACTCATCGGGATCTCTGTCAATGATTCTGTACCCGCAGGAAAACATTTCCGGAAACAGCGCAATATCCGCTCCGGACTCTTTTGCTCTCCGGCAGTACTCTATTCCCTTCTGTTTTGTCTTTTCCAGCGTATCTTCCGCAGTTATCTGAAGCAATGCTATCTTCATGGCTTTTTCTCTTTTGTGCTGTATGGCGACATTATCCCTGTATTCTGACAATCGGATGACGGATCACCGTCTTCAGTTTTTCCGGTGCGGTCCTTCTCGGATCCGAGAGATATATCTCGTGGTGGAATCTGTCTCCGCCTGTATCGGGAACATAACCGTTTTCTTCGGCAAACCTGTGCATAGCGTCGATCGTCGCGGGTTCGGTATCATACGGACCTATATGCATACACTGGATACAAATGCCTTCATCGTACACAAGATATTCCGCCTTGGAGAAATCCTGCTTTTTCTTTCTCTCAGCCTCGGATACTGCCCATCTGAATTCCTCTTCGGTTACAAAATCCGGTACACGGATAAGCGAGATAAAGCTGAACTCATCTTTTCTTGAATAATCCACTCCGAGTGTTCCCTGCTCCTGCCACCAAAAGCCCTCAAGCGGAGGCACCACATATTCGAAATAGCCGTCGATCTTATGATCTCCCCTGTATGACATCTTGATGGTGAACGCTATCCCGTAGAGCAGTCCTATAGAGTCCTTGTATTCTCCTTCGGGAGAATTGGGGTCTCCCTTTCCTCTCACAGCGATATATCTCGCTTCAGGAACAGTGACTATCCCCGGTTTATTGTTTGGCATGTAAAATTCTTTGTATTCTTTTTTGAAATCGAATGGCATTGTTGTTATTTTCTTTCTCTGTATTCAGTTTTGCTGCGATATGCAGACATTATTTCGATCCAAAGTATTCTCTAAACGCATCATATCCCGTGGAGATGGCTGTTTCAGGATCGTAACTCAGCACGGAATAAAACGGTTTCAGGGAATCAACGGGATTATGCTCTTTCCTGATCTCCAGATACTCTTCTATAGTTGAGTCATTCTGTGCGATCAGGATCCACTCAAAACGCCTTTCCTCAGGAAGATCGAGATTTTTCTCGTGATAATGAATAAGCCCGTGCTTCTCAATGATCTCATATGCTTCTTCATGGAACTCTCCGAAATCAGAATGCGACAGAGGCGGAGACAGTGCGAGTCTCTTGCATCCTCCCGCAACACATTCCGAGAAGGCAGTTACCATTCCCATAACAAAAGACCTCTTATCCATCAGTGTGCCTCCTATGTTTCCTGTTGCGATCATTCCAAGACTGCCCTGATCTCAGTCTCGGCTACAAGACATGCTTTTCCGCTCAATGCGATCCTTCCCTCACCGAGAAGCTCACAGTACAGCCAGCCGCCTCTCTTTGATGCCTGATATGCCGTTATATTCTTCTTTCCCAGTACCGACGACCAGTAATCCGCTATCTGGCAGTGCGCCGACCCGCATACGGGGTCTTCCGCTATAGCGAGTTTCGGTGCAAAACTTCTTGAAACGCAGTCTGCTTCGCTTCCCCTGGCGGTCGCATTCTGAATGCGTCCTTCTATATTCATGAGCATCGCCTGATCCGGTTCCATATTCCTGACTGTTTCCTCGACGTCAAAAACACACACAAGATCCAGTCCGAGAACCGCTTTTGAAGGTCTTGCTCCGAATGCTTTTTCCATATCGTCGGTCACAGGGATCTCTCTGAGAGGATATGTCGGAAAATCCATCCTGTAGAGGTCTCCGTTTCTTGTCACGGTCAGCGGACCGCTGAGTGTATTGAATCTTACACTGTCGGCGTCTTTTTCATAGAAATTGAGTATAACAAAAGATGACGCGAGCGTTGCATGACCGCAAAGCTCCACTTCCGTCCCCGGTGTAAACCATCTCAGGTGATATCCTTCCGGTTCCTTAACGATGAAAGCCGTCTCAGAGAGGTTGTTCTCCATGGCGAGTTTCATCATCGATTCTTCCTTAGGCCACGATTCCATCACGCAGATCGCTGCGGGATTCCCGGAAAAAGGCTTGTCTGTAAATGCATCCACTATGTACTGTTTCATGTATTTCTGTGCTCCTTAAGATCAACTTGTTTCTATTGAAGCGTCATTTGTTAAGGTCATCTTCTGGCTTTTCTGACTGTTTCCGCCATCGCGCCGGAAAATATCTGAAAATCGGTCCCCACGGCAACGGCATCATATCCTTCTCGGAGATATCTTCTGCCGTCCTCCGGAGTGTTCGCAAAGATGAGGCACATTTTTCCTGCCGCCCTGCAAGCTTCATATATCCGCTCGAGCGCGTCAAGGAATCTCTGATCCCCGAACTGCCCGGGTATCCCGAGAGATATCGAGAGATCGAAGGGTCCTATGAATATACCGTCTATCCCTTCGATGTTCACAATCTCCTCTATGTGATCCAGCGCCTCCGCCGTCTCGCACTGCGGGAGTATAAGAGCCTTTCTGTCACTGTTCTCAAGGTACTCGTCCAGATTTCCGGATGCCCAGTCCTCCGCTCCGAACCTAGACCCTCTTCCCTTTATAAATCCCCTGTTTCCGAGAGGTGGAAATTTCCCGAGATCGACCGCCTTCCTGAACTCGTCTACCTCCCTTAGACACGGGATTATGACGCCGTCCGCACCGTTGTCGAGAGCATGCTGCATCTCGCCGTGCGTGAGATCCGCTATCCTCACTAGAGGACTTATTCCAAGAAGCGACGCGGTGCTTATGAGGTCGTTCATGGATTCCGTTCCGTACGGTCCGTGCTCGGTATCGATGACCACGAAGTCGAGACCTGAGGAGGCTATCGCCTCCATGATCGCGGGTGTTGTCACTCCGAGAAATGTTCCTACAGCATTTCCCTTTCTCTCAAGACAGTCTTCCAAAAGATTCAGCATAATACCAGCCTCCGGGAATTTTTTAATTTCTATATAATGTACACTTCGATCTGAAAGAACAGATATTTCAGAAGATATCCTTCTCCCTGTTCCTGTTTCTGTGGTATTCCATCCTGTTCGCTATCCGTTCGGCCTCATCGGATCCGTACAGGTCCTCTATGAATCCGAGGGCCATATCTATTCCCGCGGACACTCCCGCGGATATATAGTACCTGCCGTCACTTACCCACCGCGGTTCTCTCTGCCAGAGAACATTCTCGCCGCAGCTCCTGGTCCAGTCGAATGCCGTCTTGTTTCCGGTCGCCTTTCTTCCGTCAAGAAGACCCGTCTTTGCAAGCAGTGCCGAGCCGGTGCACACCGTGAGCACATACTTTGCCTCACCGGCAGCTTTTCTTACGGCATCAATGAATGCCTCATCGTTAACGGCATTTCTTGTCCCGAATCCTCCCGGAATGAGCAGCACTGCGTCGTCGGGCAGTTCTCCGAGTTTTTCCGTGACGATCTTCAGTCCCTGATGATTTTCCACTGTTCCGCCGTTCTGAGACACAAACCGGATGTCCGCTCCCTCAAGCGAACTCAGCGCTTCGACGGGTCCGAACACGTCGAGCGCGGTGAAATCGTCAAAAAGCAGCACAAATACTTTCATGACTTCTTTTCCTTTACGTTTCTGAACATAAACTTTCTGACGACGTTTATGCCAACTTTATAGGGAAGAGGTCTCAGCGCCCTGTCAGCCTCTTTGAGCTTTTCCCTTATATCTATGCCCTGCGGGCAGTGCTGTTCGCACTTGCCGCAGCCGATGCACTGGGAGGCAAATGCCGGTTCCTTTGTGAGACCCACGGTCTGGGCGAACTGGAACCTTCCCTCTCTCTTTGACTCGGTGTACATGAGGTTGTAGGAGCGGAAAATGCCGGGGATATCCACGCCCTTCGGACACGGCATGCAGTATCTGCAGCCCGTACATCCCACCTTTTCCTTTTCCATGATGCACTTCTTGACTTTTTCGAGGACCTCGAAGTCCTTCTCCTCCAGCATCCCAGGATAGGATTCCGAAGCAACTCTGCAGTTCTCCTCCACCATTTCGAGAGAATTCATCCCGGAGAGAACGACCGTAACTTCCTTCTGGTCGTAGAGCCATCTCAGTCCCCACTCGGCCGGGCTCCAGTCCCTCCCGCTCTGCTTCATGGCTTCGAGAGCACCTGAAGGCAACATATTGACAAGTTTTCCCCCACGCAGCGGTTCCATGATCATTACGGGGATACCTTTTGCATACGCGGCTCTGACGCCTTCCCTCCCCGCCTGAGAGACCTCATCCAGATAGTTGTACTGCACCTGACAGAAATCCCAGTCATAATCGTTGAGGATCGTGAGAAAGTTGTCTGTGTTTCCGTGATATGAGAATCCAATATTTCTTATGATACCGGATTCTTTCTTCTCCTTTATCCAGTCGATGATCCCGACCTTCTTGAGTTTCTCCCACATGGCGACATCCGTCACATGATGCATGAGATAGTAATCGATATATGTAGTCCTCAGTCTTGACAGTTCTTCATTGAATGTCTTCTCAAGGGCAGCCGCGGAACCTATGAGGTACTGCGGGAGCTTCGTCGCGATCTTTATCTTCTCCCTTATCCCGTTACGCTCGAATATCTCGCCTATGGCTGCTTCGCTGCCGGGATACATGTATGCGGTATCGAAATAATTCACTCCGGCGTCATACGCCGCCATGATCTCCTTCTCCGTTTTGTCCATGTCGATACTGCTGCCCTTCTTTGTGAATCTCATACAACCGTATCCGAGCAGCGAGAGGTCTTCTCCGTATCTGTCTTTTCTGTACCGCATTCTGTCCCGACTCCTCATATATTCAACTATGTTTTTGTATATTATCTCATAATAATAATAAGAGTAACAGTACGGCATCCGATCAGTCTTTTTCAGCAGAACTGTTGAGGAATAACCAAAAAACTGTAAACTTGTAGATGATAATATACGATTTGGAGTGATACTGACATGAAAACTGTGATACTGTGCGAAAAGAAGATGAATTTTGACGGAAGCATGGATTTCTCCACACTTACCGAGGAAGTCTCCGTCTACCCGGATGCCGATCCCGATAAATTCCTTGAGAGGATACAGGGTGCGGATATACTCGTGACGAAGGAGAATCCGGTCACCGGGGAGATGATATCCGCTATGCCCTCCTCCCTTAAACTCATAGTCGAGGCGGGCACCGGATACAACAACATAGATATAAAAGCCGCGGCAGAAAGAGGAATAACTGTCTGCAATGTCCCTGCCTATTCCACCGACCGTGTAGCGGAGACCGCAGTAATGCTCATGCTCTGTCTTGCATCTTCGATGCAGAAACAGCTACGCATGCTTGAGCGCGGAGACCGCAGAAATTTCACGGAACACCTTCAGGTTCCGCATTTTGAACTTCTCGGAAAAACACTCGGCATCATCGGCTATGGGAGGATAGGAAAAAAGACAGCCGAGATATGCCGTGCAATGGGAATGAAAATTATAACGTACTCGAGAACTCAGAGATACGGCGATGTCGAGTACGTCCCGTTGAATGACCTTCTACGGGAGAGCGATTTTATCTCTCTTCACTGCCCTCTCACTGATGCCACAAGGCATATTATCGACTCCGGGGCTCTTCAAGTCATGAAACCGTCTGCTTTTCTGATCAATACCTCCAGAGGTGCGCTGATCGACGAAGAAGCCCTCATCGAGGCTCTCCGGAGCGGGTCCATAGCAGGTGCCGCACTTGATGTTCAGGAGACAGAGCCTCCCGAGGAATCAAATCCTCTTTACGATATGGAAAATGTCATCATCACCCCGCATATGGGGTGGAAGGGATATGAAACCAGGCAGAGGCTTCTCTCCATTATCAGGGAAGACATCAACGGTTTCAGAAGCGGCAATATCATAAATAAAGTTAACTGATTCCTTTCCTTTGGCATACCGGCATAAATTGCCTATTATAATACTAGGTAGACATGCGAATCGTCTTTAACTATCATTTTTCCATAAATACATTTTTGAGGAGAAACAGTAAATGAGCAACTACAGCATCGACACAAACTGTGTTCAGGCAGGCTATACCCCGGGCAACGGCGAGCCGCGCCAGATCCCGATAGTCCAGTCCACTACGTTTAAGTATTCCACCGGTGAGGAGATGGGCAAACTCTTTGACCTTGAAGCTGCCGGATACTTCTATACCAGACTTCAGAATCCCACAAATGACTATGTTGCCGCAAAGATCTGCACTCTTGAGGGAGGCACTGCCGCAATGCTCACTTCCTCCGGTCAGGCAGCCAACTTCTTTGCGCTCTTCAACATCTGCGGATGCGGGGATCACATTGTTGCGTCTTCCAGCATATACGGAGGAACTTTCAACCTCATCAGCGTCACTATGGCAAAGATGGGAATTGAAGCCACATTCGTCTCCCCCACATGCACTGACGAGGAACTTAATGCCGCATTCAGGGAGAATACAAAGGCCGTATTCGGCGAGACCATCGCAAATCCAGCACTCACGGTACTTGACATAGAGCAGTTTGCAAAAGCCGCGCATGCTCACGGTGTACCGCTCATCGTCGACAACACATTTGCCACACCTGTCAACTGCAGGCCTTTTGAATGGGGTGCGGATATAGTCACGCATTCGACGACTAAATATCTGGACGGACACGGTGCAGCAGTAGGCGGTGCTATCGTTGATTCGGGAAACTTTGACTGGATGGCACACAAGGACAAGTATCCGGGGCTCTGCACTCCGGACGAAAGCTACCATGGAATAACATATGCGGAGAAGTTCGGCAATGCAGGAGCATTCATCACAAAGTGCACATCACAGCTCATGCGCGACTTCGGTTCCATCCAGTCACCTCAGAATGCATTCTACCTCAACCTCGGACTCGAGAGCCTTCATGTCCGCATGCAGCGCCACTGCGAAAACGGACAGGCTGTCGCCGAGTTCTTAAGCAAACATCCGAAAGTCACAAGCGTCAGCTTCTGCGGTCTTCCCGGAGATCCGTATCATGAGAGAGCTCTCAAATATCTCCCCAACGGTTCATGCGGAGTCGTCAGCTTTGAGATAGAAGGAGGACGCGAAGCCGCTTCCACCTTCATGAACAGCCTTAAGCTTGCCGCAATTGAAACTCACGTTGCGGATGCCAGATCCTGCTGCCTCAATCCTGCCACGACAACTCACCGCCAGATGACAGACGAGCAGCTGGCTGCCGCAGGGGTTCCCGCAGGTCTTGTAAGAATGAGCTGCGGACTTGAAAGCGCAGAAGATCTCATTGCGGATATTGCTCAGGCACTCGATAAGATCTGATCATAATATCAGAGGACCGTTTTCCCATGAGGGGAGACGGTCCTCTGTTTTTTGCATATTCCGTTTTTCAGTTATCTGAAGGAAGAAGGAAGCTCGCGTATCCCGTGTCCGTAATGCGCACGTTCTCGCCGTACATGAATTCCTCCGTATAGGAGAACTCTTCTCCTGCCAGTATCTTCTTCGCGGTATCGCACAGATCACCGATCAGCGCCGGATACACCGGTATCTCGGCGTGGGAGGGCCAGAGTTCATCGAACTCGCCGGCGTACTGCATGAGATGCTCGAGTCCCTCGACGTATCTCTCCATGCTGCGGTATTCCCCGAACATGAAGATCCTTCCCTTCTGAACGGGGTCGCCGCTTATGAGCACTCTCGCATTTCTGTCGAGGATTCCAATGCTTCCGGGAGTGTGTCCCGGTATATGTATGATCTTAAGCTCCCTGCCTCCGAGGTCTATCACATCACCGTCGCGGACCGGTATTATTTCAGAAGTCCCGCCGTTCGCGCGGAAGTTGCCCTCTTCCTCCGGGTGCATATACACCTTATCCCATTCTGCATTGCTCCCGATATGATCGAAATCCGCATGCGTATTGATGAGAGAGACCGGTTTGTCCGTGAGGCTCTCCGCTATCTCCTTCGCGCTGTGTATATCCATACCGGAATCTATGAGCATTGCCCTTTCCGTTCCCTCGAGAAGGAATATCCTCACATATCCCTCTTCGATCCTCCATGTGCCGTCGCCGGCCTTGATCACTCTATATTCGACCATATTCAGTTCCTCCGTTTATACAATGCTTTTCCCGTGCTTCGGTCACTCTTCGTATCTCACCCTGTCGAATCTCACCAGCCCAATCTCCGTAGGATGATCGAGATATACGGACGATTCGGAGCCTTCGCCGCTGAGAATCATCTTGCAGATGAGAAGGTCTCCTCCTGCCGACATTATCATAAGTGCTCCGAGGAACATCAGTCCGAGATCGCCGGTTATAACCGCGATCACCGAGGGAATTATCCCGAGAACGATGCACGGCATTATTGCGCCGAGCAGATACTGCTTTTTCGAGAGCGGGTCCCTGCATGTGCAGTAGGGGTTGAGGGATTTCCAGATCACCCCGAACTCTATGCTTTTGAATCTTCCCTCCGCAAACAGACTCCATGTGAGTCCGTGGACAAGTTCGTGCACGACTATCAGCACAAACATGATCAATATCAGCAAAAGGCTGCCACGCATACCGTTAAGCAGGCCGAATTCGATTCTTCGGTTCATCACCGCAACTATGATGAACAGCACCACGAACGGGACGGAGAGGAGTATTCCGTACAGTGTTCCGAGAAGGTTTGCCTTCGCCGGCGTCGCCGTGAGATCCACCCTTCTGTATCCCTTTCCCTCCATCCTCTCGATGAGTTCATTGAAGTACACAAGTCTCTTTTTTTCCGCAGCAGTGAGTTCTCTTTCTTTTTCCTCTGCCATAGTCATGTCCCCCGGATATCTTAATAGTCGATGAGCAAGAGCGAACCGTCTTCGCCGCTTACCGTTATATACTGGTGTCTCATCACCCCGTCCGCGTCGCGGAAGGATATTCCGTAATTCGGTATCGAACCCGCGAGCAGGAGCTGTACCGCAAGTTCCCTGTCCGGGGAAAGAGTTCCGTAATCATATGATTCTGAAGTCACGAAGACCGGCTTGTCGTCTGCGTCGAATTCCTTGAGATATATGGAGTCGAGAGAAAATTCCCTCACATCATTCTCAACTGCAAAAACGATTATCGCTGCGGATTCGTCGTCGTCGGCTATGTATTCGTCGTAGTCCTCAAGATAATCCGCGACATCCTCGCCCCAGAAAACATAGACTTCGGAACCATAGGTGCTCTCAGGTTCGGAATGTACGGATTCGGGTCCGCTTTTATCTTCGGGAACATCCCCGTTATATATCAGGTATCCGCTCACATTTCCGAAGACGGCATAGATATTTGAATCCCCCGGTGTCGCTCCGACGATCGCTCCCTCGGGCAGCACCATGAGCACTTCTCCGCCGGGATCGGCAGTCTTCATAATGTAACCGTCACCCTGCTCCATCTCAACGAACGTATACGGCTGATCAGTCTTTCCGGTCTTCTGGAACATGCAGGAATCCCTTTCGCTCCATCTGAGGGTCCCGTCGTCAGCAATATAGAATGATCCGGATACGGTGCCGTCCATGACTTTGTATTCAGGTCCGGATGAGAGATAGCTCTCCCTGAACTGCATTCCTTCATAACTTACTTCGCCGGTGGCGCCGTCATATTCCCCGAGAAGTGACCAGTAAACCGTATCGCTGACAGAATCCGACCAGTAAACGACTATGCTCAGGAACTCATCCTGGATCTCAAGTACATCCATATAGCATCTGCCGCTAACGGTATCGGACCATTTCCCGATAAAATCCCCCTCTTCCGCCTTTACCGAAGATACGGGAGGCTGTTCGGAAGTGCCGTTCGTTCTTGAGTTCTCGGCAGCTGAGGCGCGCCTGCGCTGCAGCATCTCTCCGGCGGGGCTGCTGTTCTCTGCCGGGTCGCTCTCTTCCGCAGTCCGGTTTCTTTTGAGAGAACATCCGGATAAAGACATGATGAGAACAAGCGCAAGGATCAGCGCGGTTATTTTTTTGAGCAGCGGTCTTCCTGACATCGGATCTCTTCCTTTCACAGAATGCTTCTAAATATTATATAGCATTTTCAGGCTGATTTTTCCCTCTAAAAGTGCAAAAGGAGCGGATGCGCAATATGCACAAGCCAGAGCCGGTTACTTGAGCAAAACGGACAAACGGAAAAAGATGCGGATTGCCGGATTGGAATCGAAGGATTTCTGCTCTAAAATCTATAGTGGATCATATAAAAGATCAAACCATGCCAATAAAGACAAGGAGATATTGAGATGGTCGGATTCATAGGACTTGGTATAATGGGCAGGCCGATGGCAAAAAATCTTGTAAACGGCGGAGTCGACCTGATGGTCAACGACGTGGACGAAAACGCGGTCAGGGAATTGACTGATTGCGGCGCAAAAGCAGGCTCATACAGGGATATAGGCGAAGCATGCGACATAGTTATAACGATCCTTCCGAACGGTTCGATCGTACAGAGTGTCCTCTTCGGCGAAGGCGGAGTCGCGGAGGGACTCTCTGCGGGAAAGACGGTCTGCGACATGTCCAGCGTCACTCCGGACGAGAGCCGTTTCTGCTATGCAAAACTCAAAGAGATCGGTGTGGGCTTTATCGACGCGCCTGTCAGCGGCGGAGAGCCCGGAGCCATAGCCGGCACTCTCGCTATCATGTGCGGAGGAGACGAAGCCGACTTTCTGAAGATGCAGCCGTACTTTGACATACTCGGTTCCTCATCGGTGCTGATAGGTCCGAGCGGAGACGGCAGCGTTACAAAGCTCGCAAACCAGATAATCGTCAACCTCAACATAATCGCTGTATCGGAAGCGCTGGTGCTTGCGGAAAAGGCGGGAACCGACCCCATGAAGGTCTATAAAGCCATCCGCGGAGGACTTGCGGGAAGCGCGGTCCTCGACGCTAAAGCGCCCATGATCTGCAGGCGCGATTTTAAGCCAGGCGGAAAGATCTCCATAAATCACAAGGACATAAAGAACGTTCTTGCAACAGCTCATTCCATCGACGTTCCGGTCCCCTTCACGGCGCAGCTGTTTGAGGTACAGCAGACGCTTAAAGCCTCCGGACATATGGACGACGACCACTGCGGATATGTGCAGTACTTTGAACAGCTCGCAGGGGTCGAAGTCAGAAGCGACGAAACAGTCTGAAACGGAGATCCGGCAAATGGCAAGACTGAATGCAGCTGTACTGAGATCATTTTCCCCCGTCGATGAATCGGCGGTGGACGCGCTGCTGCGCGCGGAGATCGCAAATGACAGACACAAACTGGTTGTCCTCGACGACGATCCCACCGGTGTGCAGACCGTGCACGACATATCCGTTTTTACGCACTGGGATGAAGACTCTATCCTCGAGGGCTTCCTGGAAGCCAACAAGGTCTTCTATATCCTCACCAATTCGAGAGGCATGACGAGAGACGAGACGTCGAAGGTTCACAAGGAGATCGCCGCGACAGTAAGCAGAGTCTCCGAAGAGACCGGCATACCGTACCTCTTCATGTCGAGAAGTGATTCCACTCTTAGAGGTCATTATCCTCTTGAGCCGGAACTGCTGAGGGAAGGTATGGAGAAGGACGGGACCCGCATCGACGGCGAGATCCTCACACCATTCTTTCCGGAGGGCGGAAGATACACAATTGACAATGTCCACTATGTGAAACAGGGTGAAGAACTGGTCCCCGCGGCCGAGACTGAATTTGCGAGAGACAGGTCCTTCGGATATACAAAATCCTCCATTCCCGAGTACATAGAGGAAAAGACCGCCGGAAGGCATAAGGCGGAGGACGTCATCTGCATCTCTCTCGATGATATAAGAAACCTGAGATACCAAAAGATAGAAGAGCAGCTGCTCTCCGTCCGTGACTTCGGAAAGATCTGCGTCAACGCGGTGGATTACTGCGATCTCAAAGTCTTCTGCGTCGCGCTCTACAGGGCGATGGCAAAGGGAAAGACATTCATGTTCAGAACCGCTGCGGGACTTGTGAAAGTCATGGGAGGCATCACAGATATCCCTCTTCTTACAAGGAAGGACATGGTGACGCTCACTACAAACAACGGCGGTATAGTCGTGGTCGGAAGTCACACGGAAAAGACCACGGCACAGCTCGGTGAGCTTCTCGGACTTGACTGCTGTGTCCCGGTTGAATTCGATTCGGACAAGGTCCTTGATGGCGACGAAGCGTTCTATAAGGAAGTGGCAAGATGCGTGGCTGAAGAAGAAAAGATAATAAAGAGCGGCAAAGTCGCCGTCAGCTACACAAAGAGAACCCTCCTCACATTTGAGGGCGACACAAAGGAATCCGCGCTTCTGAGAAGCGTAAAGATAAGCGACGGAGTGTGGAGACTCGTAGGGAACTTAAAGTGTGTTCCCGCCTTCGTGATAGCGAAGGGAGGAATCACCTCGAGCGATATAGGCACGAAGGCTCTCACCGTGAGAAAGGCAAATGTCCTCGGGCAGATTCGGCCGGGGATCCCCGTCTGGCAGACATGCAGAGAGAGCCGCTTCCCCGGAACACCTTATGTCATTTTCCCCGGAAATGTCGGAAGCGAGACGGATCTTAAGACCGCCGTGGAGATTCTGACGGATTAAAAACAGGATAACCGAAATGAACCTTAGACCGACCGGTCTGAGGTTCATTTTTTATTGATATTGCGGCACATATCAGAAAGTATACGCACAATACATGACCGCTGTGAGGGCTGCCGAGAGCAGGCAAAGCACAGCCGCCGTGATCACATGAGTCTTCCTCTCGGAATAGAGAGTCCCTACGAACTCCCTTATGAATGCATTTATCCAGAAGTAGCTCTTTGTCCTGCTGCCAATGCCTTCCGCCTCTATGCCCTGGTTGTGCGCCAGAAGTCCCGAGCGGAAAACATGGTAGTTCGTTGTAGAGAACGCTATTTTCGGGTCTTCCGTTCCCGAGTCCTTCCTTATCAGTTCAAGAGAATTTCTGAAATTCTCATAGGTGTTCTTTGATTCCGTTTCCGGGATTATCCTCTCATCCGGTATACCCTGTTTGAGCAGGTAATTCCGGATGGCGTCGCCTTCTGACATCACCTCGTCACTGCCCTTTCCTCCGGACGGCACGAACTTCAGGTCCTTTCCGGCTGCTTCTTTCTGCATTGCGGCGAATTCCAGCGCTCTGTCCGCTCTGCCCTTGAGAAGAGGTGTAAGAGTCCCGTCTTTCCTTATCTGGCAGCCCAGAATGAGGATATAGTCCTTGTCGAAAGAAGGAATATGCTTTGCCGCCTTAATGGCAATAATGACCGTAGCGATAAGGATGCACTCGAGATACGCCACTATGAAAGCACCGAATCCTTCAACAAACATCTCTATATACAGCCACGGGCCGTTCATATTGTGGACGTCGACCAGCGTCGACTGCGATCTCTGCAGAAACTCGCCAAGCGCGGTCGGAAAGATCGCTCCCAGCATGAACAGGATGCCGAGAATAGCGCCTAGCATGTTCCTCCATGTCCTTCCCTCTTTTCTCATGAGGTTGATATTGCTTGCGGTGACAAACAGGGACACCAGCAATACTATCGGCAGAGAGAGGAACAGGAATATCCTCGCAAATCCGAGGATTCCGGATACTGTATTGTCAGGAGAAGTATAGGTCACCGCTTCAACTATCTGATTGAAGAGCAGGAATGACATGAAGATGATAAGACCCAGATCTCTGATGTTTCTGTAGATGTACATACTCTCTCTGATTCCCGAACGGTACCTGCGGATGATCCATGAGAGCAGACAGGCAAAAAACACTGCGGTGATCACAGGTATCATGATGCCGCCTGTGAAGTCTCCCATATAGCTGTCTCTGGTTATCATTCCGGTAGGATGGACATAGAGCGAGTCGTATATCAGCACACCTTCCGGACCGGTCACGGTTATGAATGTCTTGCCGCTGTTTTCCGATCTCAGCTTTATGCGCAGAATGCCGTCCCTTATCTCCACACCCTCGACTCTGACGATGCCTTCCGGGTCAAATATCACAGTGATGTCTTCCGCACTGCCGGAAGTCGCCGTATGTGTTCTGAATATGTATGTGTCACCCATGAACAGCATTACCGCAAGTACTGCCAGTATCAGGATAATGGATGAAATGATCAAACCTTTTCTGGTCATTGCTTATCTGAAAACTCCGTTTATGTATTGCTTAGTCAGTCTGCCACACTGTCTTCCGTCACGGCTTTTATATATCCGAGCGTCGCTGCGACGCCTGTTTTGAGAACATCCTCATCCACGTCGAAGAAAGAGTTGTGGTGCGCCGCTCCCGTTCCCTTTTCCTCGTTTCTTATTCCCAGATGCGCCATTACCCCGGGATATCTGTTAAGGTATCTGTGGAACGAATCACCGGCAAACCAGGGTTCGCTCCTTACGACCGCCTCTGCTCCCAGAAGCTCTTTCAGCTCTGTTTCCGCTATCTCCGAGAAATGACTGTCATTGATGAGCGCTCCTCCGAGGATCCCGAAATTCCTTCCGAACTCGACCGTTGCATTGTGCATCGCGGCGGTGTGTTCAGCCACGGATCTTAAGATCTCCACGGCCTTTTCCGCTTCCTTCTCGCTGAAATATCTGCAGGAACCGAGCAGCGATGCCTTGTCGGGAATGACATTGTTGGCTTCACCGCCCTTTATCCCGGTTATGCCGAGAGTCACGGTCTCGTTCGCATCTATCCTGTTAGCCCATGCGACAGCGAGGTTGTTGAGATAATTTGCGGCAACAAACACGGGATTGACGGCCTGATCGGGTCTTGAACCGTGTCCGCCCCGTCCTATAAAGGTAATATCCGTACCTATGGCTCCGGCCATGCGTGGTCCCGCCTGCACGCAGATCGTTGCGCTCTCAAGTCCGGACCACACATGGATGCCCCAGAACGTATCTATCTGTTTGCCTTCAAGCAGGCGCTCCATGGACAGCCAGCCTCTGCCGTTCTCCTCTCCGTCCTCAAACGCGAGCCAGAACTTTCCCCTGAATCTGTCCTGATCCTTAACAATGATCATTGCTGTGCCGAGGAGCATGGCCATATGTGCGTCGTGTCCGCAGGCGTGACAGGTGCTCCCGGGAGTATCCGACATGCATGTGCGCGGGAATCTGAGATTCCGGGGCTCTTCCGGCATCGGGAGAGCATCCATATCCGCGCGGAGGCCTATCGACGGTCCTTCCCTGCCCGTATCGATGCAGGCGAGAAGGCTGTTCGTCTCGTGGTCCTGTTCAAAAGGGATCTCCAGTTCCGTGAGCTTTGCTCTGATATATTCCCCTGTTCTTTTGGCTTCGCCGCCCGTTTCGGCAAGACGGTGAAGTTCTCTTCTCATGGAGATGATTTCAGAACTTATCCCGCCGGACTTATCAAGAATGTATTCTTTTGTCAGCATCCACTCGGCCTCCTCTTCCGCAGGTCTCCCGGCTTTATGTGTTTTCCGTATCTCCGCTGTTATCTGACCTTTATGGAATCGATCATCTGCTGCCATACCACGGCATTGTCGTCCGCCAGTTCCTGTCTTGAGTAGTAGTAGAGATAGTAGACATATTTGTCGTTCTTGAACGTATAGGTCTCTCCGTACATACCCTTATCCTTAACCGAATACGTGTATGTGAACCCGTCGGCTCTGAGGCCGGCTATCTTTCTTGAAAGTTTCTGCCCGTCAGTATATCCCTGGGATCTCATCAGTTTCCTGATGGATCCCCTGACGTTTTTGGCAAAATCCCTGGAGTTGAGCATAAGATCTGTGAACCCGCCGAGTTTCTGCCACGCGATGCTTATTATAATGTGTCTGTCCTTTGCTTCAAGACACTCGCCTTCGCCCTCTTTTGCAAAGTTCATTCTGGATCTTTCCTCATTGGTCAGAACATGGAAATCGTCAGGATATTCGATTTCAAATGTATTGTTGAGTGTAAGTGTTCCCATGGTTTACCTCTTAAATCTTCCCGCATAACGGATGATTCCTGCACTGTCTAAAAGTATACTGTGCAAACATATTATATCCCAGTTTGTCAGTCATCAGAAAGAAAATGGCGTACTGCAAGGCAGCACGCCGAAAAGAATATACAGACATCTGAAGAAGATCCCGGAAATCAGAGAAGCAGGTGCCACAAGGATCCGTATAAGGATAAAGAAGTTTCATTTATCCCCACAGTTAAAGTAAGGGATCCCAACAAAAAGAATACTATGAATTCAGCGGAAGAGGATCCGGTCCTCCATCAGCAACATTCCCGGGATCGGATTTATCCGGAATAATGATAGTGACAACGGTTCCACCGCCCTGCAAAGCAGCTATATCAAGCGTCCCGCTGCACAGTAGATCCAGGCGTTCCCTGACGTTCTGCAGGCCGATATGTTTTTTATCGCCGGAGTCTGCGGGCTGCGGTGAATATCCTGTGCCGTCGTCTTCGACTGTAAGCCGGATATATGAGCCCTCACGGACCGTCCGGATCGTTATTTTTTCCGGTTTACCGCTGCTCGCCACACCATACAGTATGCTGTTCTCCACGATGGGCTGAAGTGTGAGCGGAGGCAACAGGAAAGCGGTATATGGCACATCGTACTCTATGGAGAGCTTGTCTCCGTACATTATGGTCTGAACGGCCAGATAAGCTTTTGTATGCCGAAGCTCTTCATTGAACTCGATCGGTTCGCTTGCTGCGATGGCGGTGAAATTTGCCTGAAGATAAGTCGTAAACTCGCCGATGACTTCCATAGCCAAGGGCGGATCATCTTTACACAGCAGATAAATTGAAGAGAGCGTATTGTATATGAAATGCGGACGGATCTGATTTATCATGTTCCGGATCCTTGCTTCACGCAGTTCCTCTTCCCTCCTGCGAAGCAGCTGCTCGCGTATGAGGGCGCTGCGGATAAAGCCGAATCCACGAACCAACAGGTTCAAAACCGTCCATATCATAAAGAAAGGTGCATGGCTGATGCTTCCGGCATAATTGTAGTAAAACATGTCGACGCCCATCGTCAGAAAGAAAGGAC
Source organism: Oscillospiraceae bacterium (assembly GCA_017512745.1). GTDB lineage: Bacteria > Bacillota > Clostridia > Oscillospirales > Ruminococcaceae > RGIG5675. Next base: position 2,789 of record JAFWEV010000083.1, on the reverse strand, counting down.
AAAGCCACATCAATTCTTTGCGCGACGGCTTTTTATCGGAGATCGCCAGACAGTGCAGAACAGCAAAACCGACGCCGTACCATATGAGCACTTCGTGCAATTCCAGGATATTCAGAAGCTGACAAACGACCAGAAAGATCGCCGCTGCAAGCCCTGCGGATAGACAGAGCTTATCAAACCTGCCTCTTGTACATTCCCGTATGGATATCAGAAAGCGCAGAGACAGCACAAGCATCATCATATACATCAAAGCACCGAGATACCATATCTCTTTATGCCAGCCGTAATTGTCCAGAGCAAGAGCAAGCGACGGTAGATCAGCCAGTTTCCAGCATGCGGCGCAGATCGCCAATCCTCCGAGAAAAACAATGTGGGATCTGTCATCATGTGACAAAGGCAGAACAAATGCCAGAACACATAGAAAGACACCTGCCATAAGCGTGATCAGACTGATGATCAGAAGGGTCGCATCCTGCGGCAGGAGGATCATATTCAGAAGCTGATCGTGTCCTATCAGGTAAAAGACGGGTGTTTCATCACACACGCTCCGGAAGACAGGAGTAAGTGTGATATGCAGTCTAGCGCCGGCATAATTGCTTCTTACAGGTACCGTGACCCAGTAATTGCCCGGTGTATGTCCTATATGCGCGTCACCGCTCTCCGAAGAATCATAGATAAGTTCCGAATCTTCGATGAAAAGATCAGCCGTCGTATGTCTTAAGTAGAAGCAAACCCTCGCGCCGATATTGGCAGCGGATCCCTCAGGCAGAGTGAATGTATAGGTTCTTTTTATACCTGCGTACTCCGGTATTTCCTCTTCCGTCACCTCTACCGGCTGCAGTATCCAGAATGAGTAAGGAGCATATGCATACTTCTGGTGTCCGGGACGCAAATGCACTGCGATCACCAGCAGGATGCTCAGCGCAGCCAGGACTGCAAGCGCAAAAGCGGGAAGATGCCTGCGCAGTGTCCTCATAAGTTTAACCCTCGTACGGGATAGCGCAGATGCTCGACCTCATGGCGAATCTTCTGCGGGGTAAGGGGCTTCATAATATATCCGCTGCAATGCATATCCAAAGCGCTTCCTTTGTATTCCGCATGTCCCGTGAGAAATATAATATTGACCTTCGGGTTTATCTCCATCAATCGGTTTGCAAGCAACAGTCCGTCCTGAGCTCCCAGTTCGATATCCAAAAAAGCTATGGCTACATTATTTGCACGAGCAAAGTCAAGCACTCCTTCCGCATCCGGAAAGCCCCGGACCACCGCTCCCGGCAGTTCTTCCCGCAGCATGCCCACGAAACCTTTGAGCATTACCGGCGAATCCTCAGCAACTATACAGTTTGCCTGTTCTGTCGGTTGGCTCAATTCATCTATCAGGACGTAGGGTTCTGTATCCAGAGCTTTAGCAAGACGCGCCAGCATATCGAGATCCGGCAGACGATTGCCCAATTCCCAGTTTGCGATCGTGCTTCTGGACACCTTCATATCGCCCGCGAGCTGGATCTGAGTGATCCCCTTGGACTCCCGCAGTTCTCTGATCTTGTTTCCGAACGTTTCAGAATGCAACATGATTACTCCAATCCGAAGAGTATAGATAGCATGCTATGATAATTATTTTAACATAAGAAAGCCCGTCATTTATAAAAATGTTTCATTCTGAAACCTTTATTGTGACGGTTAACGAGTTTATCCATAATGGTGATATGTATATTAATTCAACATTTCATATATGGAGGAATTATGGACCGTATAATCAAGAGTAATGCTTTTAAGATCCTGCTTGTATTCATCCTGTTCACAGCCTTTCTATTTTCCGGCGTGACTATGGACGTACATGCAGATACAACTGTTACGGATGAGGCCGGTTTGATCGCGGCCTTAGCTGAAGGAGGAGTAATAATATTAGACGAGGATATTGTTCTGACGTCCGGTATTGAAATTTCAAAAGATACTGAAATTCAGCTGCGGGGACATACCATTTCGACTGATTTCAGTGCCCCATTCCCGAGCAGCGCTATATCGTCGAGTTCCGGTGTTCTGCTCACCATACAGGGCCCAGGTACAGTAGATCTTTCTAAAATAATAGGCCTTAATAATTACGCAGGAGATATCACAGTTACGGACGGGGCAACGCTAAAAACTTTTAATGGTTCCATTAGTGGGAATCTGACTGTTACCGGTAAAAATGAGGGGACACTGAGCACATTTGAAATTGTCGATAACGGTTTTTCCGGTACAGGTACTGTTACAGTTATTGGTGGTGTGATCACTGGTCAGACTCTATCGACTAAATACATAAATATTACAGATGGATCAAGCGCGACACTTTACAAAATAGGAACCACAGATAAGACAGAATCCGTAAATATCTCCGGGTCTTCAGTAGATGCATATAACGCGAACGGCGTTCAGATCAGCAGTATGTCGACTATATCTATCGTTGATAACTCGTTAATCAAAAATGCATCAAGTGTTGGCGGCGGAAGTGCAAAGCTGACAATTGACAACTCTGAGATAACCGGAAGAACAGAAAAAGGAATTGGCGTAACTGTTAGCGGAGATGCTGAGATCACTGGAACATCAACACTGCAGGTGAGTTATTTCTATAGTGGCAATAAGATCATAGGAGGAAATTCGGTAATAACATTTGACAATGATACGTATAAAACCGGAAGTTTCCGAAGCATTTCGTCTATTACTTTCAAGGATACGCCCACACTACACAACATGAGCTTAATCGAATTCCCGTATTCAGGACAACGTGATCTGTATCTGTACCAGGATGA
>JAFWEV010000011.1 GCA_017512745.1 Oscillospiraceae bacterium | reverse complement strand
TCTTGTGGGATTCCATCCGGAAACGGGTCCGGTATAGAGTCTCTTTACTGATTTCTGCATATCCACATCATGCGGAGAATCCGGGTCATGCCACTCGAGTTTGGAGATGGCGGCCGCAAATATGTGCAGTACGACCATGCTTGCAATGACCGCGGAATACGGCGACAGTTCACCGATAAACGGAGCAACATGAACTACGCTGTCGGATTCTTCGACATCGACACTGCCTATGACGAGGGCTCTCGCAAACTGCTCCCTGCACGCCTCAATAACCTGCTTCTCTCTGTGATCCGAGATATTATTGCCTATTACCACGACCACATCGGGACTCTTGATCGAGTATCCGATGAGGTGCAGGAATTCCTCCGAGTTGCTCGCACACGGATGCGCGCTGCAAGTCTCTATCATCTTCGCATTTCCGATCATGCTCGCCGTCCTCGCGGGACCGCTGCCCGCAAACGCATATGTTCTTGCTTCCAGGAACTTGTACGCGTTCTCATCTATTTTCGGTTTGACCTCGGAATAGATCCTGCGGATGACCTCCGGCAGAGCGTTCTCAAGCTCATCGAGGAGAGCGGCGCATCTGTCTTCCCCGATTCCCTTGACAATCCCAAGTTCAGCCGCCAGCGCATACATGAGCGCAAGTCCGGATGTGCTCGTCTTTGTAGGGAACGATTTTGACACACCTGTCGCCACCGTTACAAGAGGCATGGTGCATCCCTGTCCCAAGGGGCTGTCCTCATGGTTCGTGACGCCGACAACGAACGCATTCTTTTTGTTGACCATCTCAAGCGAATTGATAACATATACCGATTTGCCGGATGAAGAGAACAGGATGACCATTGTCTTGCCATCTATAACGGGCTGCATAAGCGAAAAGTCATATGCTTCATAGCCGGTTGCTTCGACATGGCAGTAATCTCTGAATGCCTGCGCGGCGGCAAATCCGATGAAATAGCAGTCTCCGGAACCCACGATATAGACTCTCTCCATATCCTCCGCCTTCTCCGCTATCTCCCTTATTCTGCCTTTAAGGACCTTCATGCAGTTCTCTATGGCGTCTGCCTGCTCCATCATCTCCTGCGGAAAATGATAATCATCCCAGTTAAAAGTCATTGCTTATATCCCCTTTTCGTTCATGTAATCGACAATTGTTTCGTACTCCGGCATGCATCGCGCTCCCGGGACCGTAACGGCAAATCCTGCAGCAACAGTGGCAAATTCCATCGCTTCCTTTATACTTTTTCCCTCCATCTCGGCGCAGACAAATGCACTTGCATATGTGTCGCCCGCACCTGTGGCGTCAACTGTTACACGCTCTGTGGCGGGAACCGTAAAGAGCACGTTCTCGTTCTCATCGAGCAGATACGAACCGTTCTTTCCGTCTTTGACGACAAATGTCTGTCCGGGTAAGGGATGAAAATCAAGAGCCTTCATCTCGCCTTTACCTGTCAGAACGACGTCGCTCAGGGCGCACATCCTCTGCTGAGAATCTTTGACAGCGGGCGGAATGGCTTCCGGAGGATATCTGAGATTCGGATCGAAATAAATCTTCGCTCTTCCCTTCCATTTCGGAAGTTCCGCAAAGATGCTCTCCTCTGCCGGATGGACACCTAGCATAACTCCGGAGATGAATATAGCGTCAGGAGCAATCTTTTCCATGAATCTCACATCTTCCGGCTTAAGCTGCTCATATGCGGATCCGTTTGCCAGCACCCATATCGTCCTCTCTCCGTCGGGGGTGACCGTAATGACAACTATTCCGCTGTTGTATTCGTCGTCAAGCGGGATACCGTCCGTCTTGACGTTGTACTTTTCCATATCGTCCTTCAGAAAATGACCAACCTCGTCATTTCCGAGACGGCATATCATGTAAGTATCAAGTCCCAGAACTCCCATTCCGGCTGCGATATTGCCGCCGCATCCTCCGCCGTTTCTCTTGAGCGGTGTTCCGTATGTTCCGTCGCCGCAGTTCGGATAAGCGACAACGTTTGTTACCATATCGGCGAATATGTCACCGATAACTACGACTTTCTTGTCAGATGCCATGGATCTCTCCCCTTCCGAAATTACTCTACATTACATCATATCATTTATATGAGTCGTTTTTTCGTACAATATGCCGCATAAATTTTGTGCAAGTCTTCCACACAGAAAAGCAGCCCCGCGATAGCCGCGAAGCTGCCTGTTTTTATCCTGTTTTATATTATCCCGGATTATTCGATTATTCGCTGAAGCGCTTTCTGAAGATAAACATCTCCGCAGCAGCGAGACCTGATACCGTCATCAGCACGATCCATGCGCCAAGACCGCTGCTGTCACCTGTTTTCGGCGTCGGAGCGACGTAATCTGCCGGCGTCGGATCGGGAGTCACTGTCGGCTCTTCCGTTTCCTCTTCCACCAGTTCCCAGATAGCTGTGAACTTGTGAGCGCCTTCTACAGTGTAGCTGTCTCCCGGATTGTATTCGGAGCCCTTCCAGTAGAGGAACTTGAATCCTTCCTTCGTCGGGGCCTCGAGGATGCTGATCACCGAGCCGTACTCGCAGTTCACAACAACCGTATCTGTTGCGCCATTGTATACTCCTCCGTCGAGGTCATAGGAAATGTCGTATTTTTCCTTCTCGACTTCTGCGCTGAGATATACGCCGCCGCCCTTCGGTACTTCAACATAATAATTGCCATCAGCATCGGTGAGAAGCTTTACTTTCTCTCCTTTGCCGTTGTATGCGGCAACAAGTTTGTATCCCTTTTCCAGTTCGACCTTGAGGATGACTTTGTCGCCCTCATATGCGATGTCGTAATCATGGCTGGTCTCAAGGGCATTTCCTTCCGCATCGGCAGCGCTGAGCGTTCCGCCTTCGGAAAGAGGCTCGACCTTGATGATATAGCGGATGGTCTGTTCAAAGGCTTTGGAAGCCTCGGTTGCTTCGGTCTCATCTGTCTCCGTACCGATCGTCTCGGCCACATTGCCGTTTGCGTTGATCTCAACTGCCCAGACTGTCAGCTGGAGATTATCCGACGTCACAGTATTATCGAGCGCGACTGAAACCGTATCACCGGAGAGAGTTTCGGCCACAAGTATATCAGCCACAAGAGTACTGGGAAGAAGACCTTCACTTTCTACGGGTCCTCCCCACAAACCACCTTCACCGGCTCTCAAACCGAATTCAGATCCCGTGACATCCTGTGTTACAGCGATATTGATGCAGGCATCAACTGAATCTGACTCACCGGAGTCGTTTAATAAGAAGAAGTATTCGACCCACTCGCCTTCATATTCATCATATTCTTCATAATACCCGACTGTTACCTTATTGCCGTCCGCATCAGTATAGATGTATCTCTCCTCATCCCACAGAACTTTTACTCGCTCACCGTCGTCATTTATGTAGTATGCCTCCCCGTCGTCTGATTCCCATGGCAAAACAATGGGATATCCGTCAACATTATCTTTATTCGTCAATTCGACAACAGGAGCATTGCCCATCGAACTGCTGTTGTTGACCAGCGATACTTCAATACCTGTGGACCCCTCAACACTGCCATCCACAGAAACATCTATCTTTCCACCTGATGACTTGGCATACATTCCGGTGGAATCATCTGCCTGCATAGATGCAGCGACATCTCCATTTACCTCAACAGTCACATTTCCTTCCCAGCCCGGTTTGTAAGCTGCGTTGTCAACACGTAATCCTTCATCCTGACCTTCTACATTTCCGTTGACGGTCAACTGGGCTGATGATTCTTCACCGCCGTATGATTCTACCACGGCGCCGGCTCTTTTGGTACCAGTGACATCGCCGTTCACTTCCACAATGATATTCCCGGGTTCTACGGCTTCTGTTGCAACTCCAGCTTCGATCACCAGACCGTCAGTGCCTGATATGCTGTCCGTTGTTACGTTTACTTCCGTAAGCCCCTCTTCATTCGATGACAAGATTATGGCTCCAGGAGTGGTATCCGATGTCACAGTCCCTGTCTCGACAGTGATCTCATTACTATAGTTGTTGATATATATACCCGCACTACCAAGATCATCATCACCGGAAGTGTGGATATCACCGGTCGTCAATAAGATTTCTCCATCTCCCATGCCGTAAATGCTGACTCCTCCGGTTGCGCCTTCAACACTGTCGGTTCCTACGGTCATATCGCCGTCGCCCTGAATGTTGAGGTCCACTCCAACACCTTCGGAATCAACTGTTCCTACGGTCACTGAGATATCCCCGTCATAATTATATGTGTGCACATCCAGTCCGCCGACATTTCCGCCCTCGAAAACGCCCTCTTCTGTCTGCTCAAGATTATCCAATTGTAAAATGGAATCGTCATAAGCCCAGATCGAAGCTGAATCCTCTGCGAATACAGCCAAGCCAAATGTATTCAAGAGCAACGCAATGACAATCGTCAGTGCAAATACGGAACCCCTCTTTTTATTACGCCTCATTTTTCTCACTCCCGTCTGTTAGTTTCACTCTTTTTTATAATGCGTGCTATATGTAATTATAGTATCTAATAGGAGGGTATAAAAAGTCAAGACAGTCCCCCGGAGATCCGGGGACTGCCTTGTTTCTGTCTGTTTATTGTCGGATTCCGGTTCAGAGTCCGAGGAATTTGAATACATTTCTGAGCAGGAATTCCGTTCCGATCTTCATACCGTCTTCGTCTATATCGAACTTCGGGTGGTGGTTGCTGACATGACCGAATCCCTTTGCTTCATTGGCGCATCCGATCCATGCATAGAATCCTGGGAATGCGTCGAGAATGATCGCCATGTCGTCGCTGCCCATGTTCTTGCCTTCGGATACGAGGTTGAGACCCATCTCCTTTACAACATCCCAGCCGATCTTGCACATTTCGGGATCGTTTTCAACGGGGATCATGTCGTTGAAGGGATACTCGACCGAAGCTGTAAGTCCATAAGATTCCGCTACGAGCTCAGCCAGCTTCTCGACCTTCTCATG
>JAFWEV010000082.1 GCA_017512745.1 Oscillospiraceae bacterium | reverse complement strand
GACGAAGTTCAGAAGGTATACCGTATGCAGGGTGTTGATATCAACGACAAGCACATCGAAGTCATCGTACGTCAGATGCTCAGAAAAGACCGCGTAACGGATCCGGGCAGCTCCGAGTATCTCTCCGGAGAACTTGTCGATAAGAACGATATCTACGATTTCAACAAACAGATCGCCAAGAGGATCGCCGAAGGTGATGAAGAGGCAAAGCCGATCGAAGTCGAACCGGTACTCCTCGGTATCACAAAGGCATCTCTCGCAACAGACAGCTTTATGGCTGCCGCGGCATTCCAGGAGACCACCAAGGTCCTCACAGATGCTGCCATCAAGGACAAGACTGACAAGCTCGTCGGACTCAAGGAAAACGTCATCATTGGAAAACTGATCCCAGCAGGTACGGGACTCACGAGATTCAATGAGGCGACCTACGAGTTCACCGACAAGACCGATGAGGGTGTTGTAACAGTCGACGGCATCGCGGTAAATCAGTATCAGGAATAAAGTGCTTGCAATAGCATTGAAATTACTGTATAATTCGATTTTGCTGCTGGAAATGCAGTTTTACGGGTGTATTATGCCCGTGAGAATATAGATTCAGGGAAAGGAGGATCTGTTTTTGCCTACGTTTAACCAGTTGGTTCGTAAAGGCCGTGAAGCTTCCAAAGCTAAGTCAAAGTCTCCGGCACTGCAGGTTGGATACAACTCTCAGAAGCGTGTCTACACAAACCTGAGCTCACCCCAGAAGCGCGGTGTATGCACAGTTGTCAGAACAATGACTCCTAAAAAGCCGAACTCTGCTCTTAGAAAAGTCGTCAGAGTACGTCTTACAAACGACATGGAAGTCTGGGGCTACATCCCGGGAATCGGACATAACCTGCAGGAGCACAGCGTTGTTCTTGTACGTGGTGGTCGTGTAAAAGACCTGCCTGGTGTTCGTTACCATGTTATCCGCGGCACTCTTGATACACAGGGTGTTGACGGAAGGAAGCGCAGCCGTTCCAAATACGGTGCAAAGCGTCCGAAGAACTAAGATTTTTTAAGTTTATTTAGCCTGAAAAGGTTTGTGATATATATTTCATCAGCCTTTTTTGGGCGAGCGGGAACCCGTTCACCGGGTTTTCGAGTACCTGTGAATTCATTATGTGAAGGAGGGAAGCAGTATGCCTAGAAGAGGTGGTGTTTCCAAAAGGGATGTTCTCCCGGATCCTATTTACGGTTCAAAAATGGTCACCCGTTTGATCAACAACGTCATGTATGACGGCAAGCGCGGTGTTGCTCAGAAGATCGTTTACGGAGCATTTGATATCGTAAAAGCGAAGACCGGGAATGATGCCCTCGAGATGTATGAAAAAGCTCTCGGAAATATTATGCCTGAGTTAGAAGTCAAGGCACGCAGAGTCGGTGGTGCAACATACCAGGTTCCTATGGAAGTAAGACCTGCACGCCGGGAGACTCTCGGACTCAGATGGCTGGTCAACTTTGCACGTGCAAGAAGTGAACGCACAATGGCAGAGAGACTCGCCGGTGAGATCATGGACGCCGTCAACGGCAACGGTAGTGCCGTCAAGAGACGTGACGATACTCACAGAATGGCTGAAGCTAACAAAGCATTTGCCCATTATCGTTATTAATTTATATTTCAATTTAATAACTAATATATACGCCGCGCCCTGATATCCCGGACGCGGCGTATGTAAGGAAAACAACAATTATAGTATTTACACAAAAAAACGAATCATCACAACATAACAATAGGTTATGTTCATTATCTGCGAAGGGAGGTTTCGTATGCCTAGAGAATTTTCGCTAGAGAAAACAAGGAATATTGGTATTATGGCTCACATCGATGCCGGTAAGACAACGACTACTGAGCGCATACTTTATTACACCGGGATTAACCACAAAATTGGAGAGGTCCACGAAGGCGCAGCAACGATGGACTGGATGGAACAGGAAAAGGAGCGCGGTATCACGATAACCTCTGCAGCCACCACAGCGCACTGGAAGGGACACAGGATCAATATCATCGATACTCCGGGACATGTTGACTTCACAGTCGAAGTTCAGAGATCTCTTAGAGTACTCGACGGATCCGTCACGGTATTCTGTGCAAAGGGCGGCGTAGAACCACAGTCAGAGACAGTCTGGAGACAGGCTGACGAATATAAGGTACCGAGACTCGCCTACATCAACAAGATGGACATTATGGGAGCAAACTTCCAGAACGTTGTCCAGATGATGAAGGACAGACTCCACTGCAACGCTGTGCCAATCCAGATACCGATCGGTTCCGAAGCAACATACAAGGGACTCATAGACCTCGTTACGATGCAGGCCTACACCGAGTTCAGCGAGATATCAACAGAGGGTATCCCGACTGAGATCCCGGAAGAACTCCGCGCTACAGCCGAGGAGTACAGGGAGAACATGCTTGAAGCAGTCGCATCCCTCGATGACGAACTCATGGAGAAGTATCTCGGAGGCGAAGAGATAAGCGTTGAGGAGATCAAGAGAGTCATCAGAAAGGGAACGCTGAGCAATGAACTCGTAGCGGTATGCTGCGGATCAAGTTACCACAACCAGGGTGTTCAGAATCTTCTGGATGCGGTCGTGGATTATCTGCCGTCACCGCTCGACATCCCCCCCGTGAAGGGAACAAATCCGAAATCCGGCAAGGAAGAGGAGAGAATAGCATCCGACAAGGAGCCGTTCTCAGCACTTGCATTCAAGATCGCAGTCGACCCGTTCGTTGGAAAACTTGCATATTTCAGAGTCTATTCCGGTACGATCAAGTCCGGCGATACGGTCTATAATCCGGTCAAGAACACCAACGAGAGGATAGGAAGGATCCTGCAGATGCACGCCAATCACAGAAAGGATATCGACGAGGTATTCACCGGTGATATAGAGGCTGCAGTAGGACTTAAGAGCGTCACCACAGGTGATACGCTCTGCGAGAGAAATCATCCGATCATCCTCGAGTCCATGGAGTTCCCGGAACCTGTTATCAGAGTTGCCATAGAGCCCAAGACAAAAGCGGGCGACGAAAAAATGGCCATTGCTCTTGCAAAGCTTGCAGAGGAAGACCCGACATTCAAGACATATACCGACGCCGAGACAGGCCAGACGATCATCGCGGGAATGGGCGAGCTCCATCTCGAGATCATCGTCGATAGGCTTCTCCGTGAGTTCAAGGTTGAGGCTAACGTCGGCGCTCCCCAGGTCGCATACAGAGAGTCCATCAGAAAGGCCACCGAAGTCGAGTGCAAGTATGCACGTCAGAGCGGCGGTCACGGACAGTACGCACATGTCAAGATCAGGGTCGAACCCAACGAAGAGGGCGGATACGAGTTTGTCAACGCCGTCACAGGCGGAGACATCCCGAAGGAATTCATCGAGCCTACCAATCAGGGTATCCAGGGAGCAATGCTCTCAGGCGTACTGGCAGGATATCCGGTCGAAGACCTCAAGGTCACACTCCTCGGAGGAAGCTTCCATGAAGTCGACTCTTCGGATATGGCATTCAAGATCGCCGGTTCAATGGCGCTGAAGGATGCTCTTGCAAAGGCGGATGCAATCCTCATGGAGCCTATCATGAAGGTCAACATCACCGTTCCGGATCAGTATCTCGGAGACGTCATCGGAGATGTGAGCGCAAGGAGAGGATCCATCGCAGGTATGGACCCGATCCCCGGAGCTCAGCAGATCCATGCATTCATCCCGCTTTCCGAAATGTTCGGATATGCGACCGATCTGAGATCAAAAACCCAGGGAAGAGGACAGTATGTCATGGAGCCCGATCATTACTCAGAGGTGCCTAAGAGCATCACTGCAAAGATCACAAATCACGGCGCAAACTAACTTTATACACTAAAAGCCTTGAAATTTACTGTATAAATTGATAGAATAACTTTACTTGTGGAAAACAATTATAAATCGTCTATAAATTAGGAGGAAATCCCCAATGGCAAAGCAAAAGTTCGACCGTAGCAAACCGCATGTAAACATCGGAACTATCGGTCACGTAGACCACGGCAAAACAACTCTTACTGCTGGCATCACAAAAGTTCTCGCTATGAAGAACTTTGCACAGTACGAAGCTTACGATATGATCGATAAGGCTCCGGAAGAGAGAGAGCGTGGAATCACAATCAACACAGCACACGTTGAGTATCAGACAGAAAATCGTCACTATGCACACGTTGACTGCCCGGGACATGCTGACTACATCAAGAACATGATCACCGGTGCTGCTCAGATGGACGGAGCAATCCTCGTTGTTTCTGCAGCAGACGGCCCGATGCCCCAGACTCGTGAGCACATCCTTCTCGCTCGCCAGGTTGGCGTTCCTGCAATCGTTGTCTTCATGAACAAGGTTGACCAGGTTGACGATCCTGAAATGCTCGAGCTCGTAGAAGAAGAGATCCGTGACCTTCTCACAGCATATGACTTCCCCGGCGAAGAAACACCTATCATCAAGGGTTCTGCTCTTCAGGTTCTTGAGAGCACAAGCACAGATCCTAACGATCCGGTTTACTCCTGCATTTGGGAGCTCATGGATGCAGTTGACACATTCATCCCGACACCTGACCGTTCAAGAGATCTTCCGTTCCTTATGCCTGTTGAAGACGTTATGACAATCTCCGGACGTGGCACAGTTGCTACAGGCCGTGTAGAGCGTGGCGCAATCGCACTCAACAGCAAGGTTGAGATCGTTGGACTTTCCGATGAGAAACTCAACACAGTCGTAACAGGACTCGAAATGTTCCATAAGACACTCGACGAAGCAGAAGCAGGCGACAACATCGGTGCTCTTCTCCGTGGTATCCAGAGAACAGAGATCGAGCGTGGACAGGTTATCTGCGCTCCTGGTTCCATCGATCCTCATACAAAGTTTGTTGGCCAGGTTTACGTTCTTAAGAAAGACGAAGGCGGCCGTCATACACCGTTCTTCACAAACTATCGTCCTCAGTTCTACTTCCGCACAACAGACGTTACCGGAACAGTTATGCTTCCGGAAGGCGTTGAGATGTGCATGCCTGGAGACAACGTTGAGATGACATGCGAGCTCATTACTCCTATCGCTATCGAAAACGGTCTTCGTTTCGCTATTCGTGAAGGCGGACGTACAGTTGGATCCGGTGTTGTTATCGACATCCTCAAATAAGTAAATCGTCAAAACTAAACCCCTTGACGCCCCAAAGGCATTGAGGGGTTTTTTCCTATACAGTTGCGAGGTGTTTTATGCAGAAAGTTCTTTTCGAGGGATTGTCATTTGACGATGTTCTCCTTTTACCGCAGAAATCCGATGTTCTCCCGAATCAGGTGTCCCTGAAGACCCGTCTTGCGAGAGATATATATCTGAATATACCGCTTGTGAGCGCAGGAATGGATACCGTTACGGAATATGAATTTGCCATAGCCATTGCGCGCGAGGGAGGACTCGGATTCATTCATAAGAGCATGCCTATAGAGGAGCAGGCTGACCAGGTAAGAAAAGTCAAGGAAGCGGATTATGAAGGCTATGATGCTCCGGCGCTTGACAAGCAGGGAAGACTCCTTGCAGGCGCTGCGATCGGAGCCACGGCTGACGTGATCGAGAGAGCCACGGCACTTGTAAAGGCGGGAGTCGATATAGTTGCCGTCGACACGGCACACGGCCATTCGCAGAATGTCATTAATACAGTCAGAAAAGTCAGAGAGGCTTTTCCTGATCTTGCGATTGTCGCAGGAAATATCTGTATGCCGGGCGCGGTTGAAGAACTCGCAAAAGCCGGAGCTGACTGTGTAAAGGTCGGTATCGGTCCAGGAGCCATCTGCACGACACGCGTGGTTGCCGGCATCGGCAATCCGCAGATCACAGCTATAATGCTCTGCTCGGAAGAAGCGGAAAAACAGGGCGTCACGGTCATTGCCGACGGAGGAGTAAAGTACTCGGGAGATATAGCAAAAGCCATAGCGGCGGGCGCTAATGTCGTCATGATGGGCGGCATGTTCGCAGGATGCGAGGAGTGCCCGGGAGATATAGTCGAAATGGGCGAAAAGCGTTTTAAGATCTACCGCGGAATGGGCTCCACCGAAGCAATGAAGAAATCCGGCGGTGACAGGTATTTCCAGAACGGAACAAAGAAGTTTGTTCCCGAAGGAATATCCGGACTCGTGCCTTACAAGGGAAAACTCGGCGACAACATCTATCAGATGATCGGCGGACTCAGGTCCGGTATGGGATACTGCGGCGCTGCCACGATCGACGACCTCCGCGAGAAGGGACAGTTCGTGAAGATCACAGCCGCGGGACTCAAGGAGAGCCATCCCCATGACATGTCAATGATGACGGACGAACCCAACTACTCGAGACACTGAATCTGATCATCAAAAGTGGTAAAATAGATCCTGAAATTAATACTTCAGGATCTTTTTTTATGGAATCAATTGAATCCCTGAGAGGCGAAGTCGAAGATATAATCTACAGGAACGATGACACGGGTTTTGCTGTCGTCACAGTCAATGCTGCCGGAGAAGAGGAGACTGTGGTGGGAGAACTCGCCGACGTAAATGTGGGGGAGATACTCGAGCTTTACGGAGAATATGCAAGCCATCCCACTTTCGGAAGACAGTTCAAGGTCAGGACGGCAACAAGGGTTTTCCCTTCAGACGAAGCGGGAATTATAAAGTATCTCTCCGGCGGAGTCCTGCCCGGTATCGGTGTGAAGATGGCGGAGAGGATCGTCGCCGCTTTCGGTGAGGAGACACTTGATGTTCTCGCATCGGATGCCGACAGGATAGCCGAGATAAAGGGGATCAGCAGCGTAAAGGCCAGAGAGATACAGAGATCTTTCGAGAAGATATACGGGATCAAGAACATGATCACCATGCTGACTTCCGTGGGACTCACATCTTTCGAAGCCATGACACTGTGCAAACTGTACGGCACCAATTCCTACGACATCCTTGTAGCCGATCCGTATTTTGTATGCGGCAGTCCGCTCTATAAATCATTTGATGACGCCGATGCAATAGCGTCGCAGCTCGGTATCGAGGGTGCCGACGAATGCAGGATAAGAGCCGGACTCGTTTATATCCTGAGACACAATCTCACGAACGGGCACTCGTGTGTGCCTGTGGAGTCGCTCCTTGACGTGGCTTCAGCCTACCTTGACATAGACAGGGACAGTGTCGAGATCAATTTCTACAATTCTGCGGAACTCGGATTTCTTGCCGAATATGAGCTTTCGGGAGAGAAATTCGCTTTTCTTCCAGAGATGCTTGCCGACGAGACCTACATAGCGGAGAGACTTCTGTCGCTGATAAAAGAGAACTTTATATCCGTTGTCGATGCGGAGAATGAGATCGAGGATATAGAGAAACGGTCCGGAACAATCTATTCCGATCTTCAGAGAGAGGCTATAAGATCCGCACTTCACAACGGAGTCTCGATCATCACCGGCGGACCCGGAACCGGAAAAACCACGGCATTGCGCGCAATACTGGAACTGTGTGAGAAGAGCGGAGAAAAGGTATTTCTCTGTGCGCCGACAGGCAGAGCGTCCAAGAGACTTGCGCAGGTGGCGGAACACGAGGCTTCCACTATCCACAGGCTGCTTGAAGTGGCATATGACGAAAAAAACGAGAAGCAGAGATTCATCCACAATGAGAACAATCCGCTTAAATGCGACACCGTGATCGTCGATGAGATGTCCATGGTGGATATCCAGCTTTTTGCTTCTCTGCTCAGAGGACTGAAGCGGAGGTGCAGAGTGGTTCTGGTCGGAGATCCCGATCAGCTGCCCGCAATAGGTGCGGGAAATGTGCTGGATGATATGATCTCAAGCGGAAAGATACCGACAGTTCAGCTGACAGAGGTCTTCAGACAGGCTGCTATGAGCAATATAGTCATGAGCGCTCATGAGATAGTGAACGGACAGATACCCGAAATATCCAATGATGACGGCGATATGTACTATCAGGAGGCCAGAGACCAGAAGGCTGCAAGACTTATATGCGACCTGGCATGTACAAGGATACCGATAGCCTTC
>JAFWEV010000010.1 GCA_017512745.1 Oscillospiraceae bacterium | reverse complement strand
CTATAACTTCCTTTTCCGTCCAGGTACTCCTGCACTATTTGAGCTCGTTCTTCCGCACTAAACTTGGGTTTTGACATGAAAAATCCCTCCTTCGTAGATTTTGGTTTTTTACCTTGTCTACTTTGGAGGGATCATATCATTATTCTGGCAGTGCCTTTTTTGTACGATGTGTTTCGCTTTAATGTGGCCTGATTTCGTTTTCTTTTAGTTCCGTTTCGCGGAATCGGGAGATCAGTATATCTGGCATCCGTTTCTTCCGGCTTCCTTGACTCTGTAGAGAGCAGTATCGGCATCCGTGAATATATCACCCTGCGGGTTATCCCTGTCGGCAAATGCAACACCGACACTTAAGGACACAGGCGGCAGATCATCCTTGGGATGCTGCAACAGATCGTTTGCTTTCATCATCTTGCTGAGCACGATGTGTCTCATCGATGAATCGACTCGGGTCATGACCACCGCAAATTCATCTCCGCCGATCCGGCAGAGAATATCGACAGATCGGAAAGTTGCACGGAGTATCTCCGCTACACGCTTGAGGACCCGGTCGCCTACCGCATGGCCGTAAGTGTCGTTCACGCTCTTGAAGTAGTCGACATCGATAAGGATGAGGGCCATATGCTTCGTATCCGCGTCTTCCATGAGAAGGTCGTATGCGCCTCTGTTGTAGAGTCCGGTGAGGGCATCGTGTGATGCTTCATGGCTTAGTTTCTCCCGCGCCTGCTTGTTATCCTTAAGTATGCGGTTGTACGTCCGTGTTACAAACCTGAGCTCTTCAACTCCGGTCGGAGTTATCATCTCCTGATCCTGCATCTTCTCAACTATCTGGGTGAGCGGCCGTCTGACATATCTCGTGATAAGGTAGACTATGGCGAGCACCAGCATAAGGAAGACTATGGTGATAGCCGTTTGGAAATTGACGAGGACTGCCAGCCTTGATGATGCATTTTCGAGCTCCTGGCTGGATGAATGGATAAGCGCCTGTGTGCACAGACTGACATTCTCCCTGATCCTGTCCTTATAGTGCATATAGTTGTTGTCGAAAACGAGATTTCTTGCTTTCTCCCTCATCTGGTCGGGAGTAAGGGCTCTGTCTTCCGGTGACAGCTGGATGCTCTTAATGTCATCAGGTATGTCGGAAGGATTGTAGTTGCCCTGCTCGATGATGAGGCGCATTGCGAGATTTTCCTTCTCAACAAGTTCATTTGAGAGTGTCAGTGCGGTATTTAAGTTTTCAATGGCGCTGTGTTCACCGGAACCGAGAAGGGCAGTCAGATCCTCTACAGCTCGGTCTCTTCTCCTTGTGACCTCGACTTCTTCGACAAAGTCTTTCAGATATTCGATCTCACCGGTGACAACGAAGCAGCGGACCCGGTCGGTGAGATAATCAGAGCCGGATTCCATATTTGAGGCTGCCATCTGAGCGGCTATATATCTGTCGCTCGCCTTCTCCATCCTCTCATACCCTCTTGTAACCGCAATATCCGTTGCAAGAAGAGCTATTGCCGCAATGAACGCGATAATGACAAAGAACACCGATGCAGTTTTGAGTTGAATTCCCGTGTGCTCCTTTTCCGGCTCTTCGGGAACTTCCTCATCGGGCGTTTCCTCCTCTTCTGTTCCTTCCAGAATGAGATCGAGTTTAGCCTGTCTCGCCTGCTCTTCCGCTTCGGTCCTGTTCTCTGCCTCCTCAATGGCGCGCACTTTTGCAGCATTGTCCGCTTCCTTCTTCTGGAGGATGAATGGCTCGAATTCCTTTGCCGGAACAGGTTTGGAGAAGAAATATCCCTGAACGATATCACAGCCGAGGATCCTGAGTGCGCGAAGCTGCTCCTCGGTCTCAACGCCCTCCGCAATGACCGGTACCGAAAGATAATCGGCGATACTTATTATGACCTCGACCATATGAGTGTTTCCGCCTTCGGAGAATGCGCTGCGGATGAACTGCATGTCGAGCTTGAGCGCGTCTATCGGAAGGTTCGATATCATGTTGAGAGACGAATATCCCGTTCCGAAGTCATCCATTTCTATCTGGAAGCCGAGATCGCGCAGGTTCTCGACTGTTTCGATTATCTGTTTCGAATCCTGCGTATATGCCGATTCGGTTACCTCGAGAAGAAGATCCTTGCATGTAAGGCCGTGTTCCGACAGTATTTCGATCAGCATATCAGCGAGTTTGGGCTCATACATGTCCACTCTTGACACGTTGACCGATACGGGAACGGAATACCCGTATTCCTCTTTCCATTTATTTATTTGAGCTGCCGTCTCGTTCCAGACATATCTGTCGAGTTTCTGTACCAGCCCGTTCTCCTCAAAAAGCGGAATAAAGATACCCGGATTTATCATACCGAGCGTCGGATGTGTCCACCTCACGAGCGCTTCCGCACTGGCAAGCATCGGAGTGTCAGGTCTTATATCAAATTTGGGCTGATAGTATACCTGGAACTGTTTCTCCGCGATAGCGGTCGGAAAATCCTCTATGAGCTGTTCTGCGTAGATCTGTCTGTTGTGGAGATCGATATCGTAAACGCCGATGGTCTTCGTGAAATTATCCTTCACCTGATCGGCAGCCATCTTTGCTCTGTCAAAGCGCCGTTCCATATCGATGCTCTTGTCGACATTGTAGTATACGCCCATACGGAGCCTGACTCTGTTCTCACCTGTGCCGTCATCCTGAAGATTGACGGAAGCCCGGTCAAGAATATCCTGATAGTCCTCTCTGTGCGGGCAGTAGACCAAGAAGGTATCCGCTTCCATGCGGCAGACGATCCCTCCGGAATCCTTCACTATATCACGCACCTGGTCACCGATACGGCACAGCACATCATCTCCGTACGCTCTTCCGTACCTCTCATTGATCATTCGGAAATGGTTGATATCGACGACGACCGCGTCCATGTCCATGTTCTTGTGATGCTGATCGAACTGTTCGGCATACCTGTAGAAGTATTCCTTGTTGTAGAGACCTGTGAGAACATCTCTCTCTGTCGACTGGATAATGTCCCTGTCCTCAAAGAGTTCTATGGTTCTGAGCACGCGGGCCAATATTACGTCGACCTCCGGGTACGGCTTCGGTATAAAGTCAGTCGCACCGAGCTGAAGGCTTTCGACTTCCGTCTTTCTCTCTGACGTTGCCACTATAACGGGGATGTTGGAGAGTTCTTCATCCTCCTTGAGACTTTTAAGCACTTCAAGGCCTGACATCCCGGGCATGAGGATATCGAGGATAACAAGAGACAGCATATCCTTGTTGTCCCGGACTTTCTCAAGCGTCTCTCTGCCGTCTTCGGCAAATATCACATCATAGTCGTTTCTCAGTATCTCTCCGAGTATCTCTCTGTTGATGATCTCATCGTCTGCGACGAGGATCATCCTCTTTCCGTTGGCGGAATGAAATTTCTCATGGCTTTTCAGCATAGATTCGTTTCTCCTTCAAGTCTTCCGGCTCTCATTTTTCTGCCTATCCGGATCATTTTTACACTCATTAATAATATCATATCCATTATTCAGTTTGCATTACCTGATGGTTCAGCTCTCTTCTCGAGAAGAACAAGCTGTACCCCCTCTATCCCGTTGAAAACACAGGGTACGGTGTTCTTTTCCTTGTACCCGAGCTTCCTGTACAGCGCTCTCGCTGCAAGATTTATCTCCTGCGTGTCGATCCTGAGATACGGACATCTGTTCTCCAGAGCATAATCCTCGTAGAACTTCTCAAATGCTGTCCCGTATCCGTTCCTCGCAAGCAGGGGATCAACAGTAAGAGTGTGAAGGACCATGATCTCCTCATCCGGGACCATGAATTCCCATTTTCCTTCTAGATATGAATCAGGTTGGATATGGTTGATGATCGCGGATGCTGCTATCACGCCGTTATCCTCAAGAACAAAAATGTCGTTTCTAGCAATGGCATCAGCTGCCGTCTGTCTTACGGGATATATCCCCCTTGCCCAGCCGATCGACAGTTTTCCCTGCTCCTCATAATCGTGTATCCTCTCATATATCTCTTCGATCCTGTCGAGATCCTCTGTTGCGGCGTGTCTGAATATCATAAGCAGTCTCCATCCCATCACTGTCTATCTTTTTATTAATTATACCGAACTACCGTTAACATAACCATAAAAGAAGATAAGCGCCGGACCTGCCGGTCCGGCGCTTTTGTTCCGGTTAACTGCCGGGGCACGGCAATTAAGGATCATTCAGATTTTTTCTTTTTGAGAAAATAGTAGGCGCAGCCAGCTATCGCCGCCACAGCAATGATACCTACTATCCAGCCTATCGGGTTGGATTTTTTCTCTGCAGGTTCAGCGGGGGTAAGTTCTTCGGTTTTCTCACCCTCTTCCGGCTTTTCTTCATCGGGTTTCTCTTCTTCCACTGTCTCCGCTACCTTTGCCGTTTCGCCCGGGAGCATCTCACCCGGGGCATTGACTGCCACGGGGTTCTGCAGTCCGCAGAAGTTGTCGAGATATATGGATCCCGAATCATATCCTTCACCGATGATCCTTATCTCATTCGGACCGTTTTTGAGCCCCTCGATCACGAACTTGCCTTCACCGTCTGTGGTGAATTCCTTCTCTTCGCCGTTAATATATACCTTGAATGCGGTATTGGCGATCGGGTCTTCACCGCTCTTTGTGACCGTTACTTTAGAATCAAATGTATCCTTAGTATAAGGATCGTTGACTCTCTGGAACTTTGTTCCCTGGACGGGATAGTCTGCAGCCGTTATATGTCCGCCGTACACTTCCTTGACATAGTCGATAAGGTGGTCGCCCTGATTGCCCTGAGGTGAATCGATGAACTCGATGTACTGATATCCGCCGTAATCAGGCTCCTCGTTGAAGAGTCCCTGCATCCAGTAGCTGTCGCCGCCGCCTATCTGATATGATCCGGTGCAGAGCATGATCTTCGTCTCGTTGTCGTTTCTGTCGAGGACCGTACCGTCGTCGAGCGTGATGGACACTACTCTTGTGCCGATAAAGTCAGGCATCTTCAGATTGTCCTTGTCATACTCATGGGAAGCGGGCTGTGTGATGTCGTATACATAGTCCATTCCGGAGAAGTGCGGGAATCTTCCGTGTACGGAACCATCTGCTGTAAGGAATCCTGTCTCGGGATCCTGCTCGGAAATGAAGTTGACGCCGTGTTCAACGAGATCGTACAGTACTTTAGGTGTTACGAGTACATATGAATCTTCGGCATCCTCAAATGAGAATGAGAAGACACTCATAAGTGCACCGAGCGTGATCTTTCCTGCTTTCGCGGTTCCTCTTACGGATCCTCCGCCAAAGTATGCAACGATCGGGATATCCTTGTCTAGGCCGTATGTCTCGTAGTTGTCGGCAAGCCATTTCTTAGCCTGCCAGAGGATGGAGTCTGTCATAAGAGCTCCGGCATTTGTGTATCCGCGTCTTGCGATGGAAGCCGTGACCGCCTCGTCATGAGCGTCAAATCCGTTGAGGTTTCCGCCCCAGAGGTTTACGTCGGATGTAAAGACTACCTGATTGCGGATTTCGTCGAATTTTGCATTCCATGCGTCGATAACTGCCTTTGTGTCAGCATCGCCCTCAAGCGTCTTGGCCTCCTCGCCGATATCATAAGACCTCACTCCGGAGAGCTTGTCGCCGTCAAATGTTAGTTCGAGCGCGCCTATGTGCTGAAGCGCGGTGCCTGTGGAAACCACAAGCGTTCCGTCGACGTTCTTTGCAAGGTCTCCAAGGCGGTTCTCATGGTCATGGGCATCGATTACCGCATCGACACCTTCCACCTTGGCGACATCATATGACGTCTCCGATCCCGTGGACTCCTCCGCGTATCCGCAGTGGGTGATCGCTATGATTGCCTGAACATCGGGATTCTCTTTCCTGATGAGTTCGATTGTCTCCTTTGCGACGTTTGAAAGATCGGCACGGGTCTGAACACCGCCGGCTTTCAGTGTGGAAGGACTGACCATTCCGTTGAGTTGTGCCGTATCGAGCGCGAAGAAAGCGATCTTATGTCCGTTGACCTCGCGGACGGTGTATGGCTTCATGTTGTACAGATAAGGCGAAACATCCTTGTAGTCTTCGGAAACTGTTACGTTAGCACAGATGACTTCAAATTCAGCAGCCTTGATGTTTTCTTCAAATTCAGCAACACCCCAGTCAAACTCGTGGTTACCGAGAGCGGCAATATCGTATCCGGCTGCATTCATAGTCTCATAAACGCTGAGACCGTGAGCAAGTCCGGCAAATGTCGCGCCCTGGCTGAAGTCTCCCGCATCGATAAGAATACTGTCGGGATGAGCCTTGTGGACTGCTGCTACGTGTTCCATACCGAGCTTTGTGAGGTTTCCGTCGTCGTCATATTCCGATTCAAGATAACCGTGCACATCATTCGTATGGATGATCAGTACTGTATCACCGTCGTCAGCAAGTATAACGCCCTGCAGGCAGAGGAGTGAGAGAACAAGTACCAATAATACGGATAAGAATTTGCGCATAATAAATTTCCTCCTTAATAAGACCGGCTGTTTATTCGTCGGCATTACTGG
>JAFWEV010000081.1 GCA_017512745.1 Oscillospiraceae bacterium | reverse complement strand
TTTCTCAGAGAAGTACTTTATTGTACGAACCATCTGGCTTGTGTAGGAATTCTCGTTATCATACCAGGAAACAACCTGTACCTGATATGTGTCGTCATCGAGCTTGGAGACCATTGTCTGTGTAGCGTCGAAGAGTGAACCATACTTCATACCGATAACATCGGAAGAAACGATCGGATCTTCGTTGTAGCCGTAGGACTCGTTAGCAGCTGCCTTCATAACAGCATTGATGGATTCCTTTGTGACATCCTTGCCCTTAACGACTGCGATGAGGATTGTTGTGGAGCCTGTTACAACAGGAACACGCTGTGCAGAACCGATAAGCTTGCCGTTGAGTTCCGGAATAACAAGACCGATAGCCTTAGCCGCACCGGTGGAGTTAGGAACGATATTTGCTGCGCCGGCACGTGCACGACGGAGGTCGCCCTTACGCTGCGGGCCGTCAAGGATCATCTGATCGCCTGTGTAAGCATGAACTGTTGTCATGATACCGGACTGGATCGGATATGCATCGTTGAGAGCCTTTGTCATCGGAGCGAGGCAGTTTGTTGTGCATGATGCTGCGGAAATGACCTGATCCTCAGCTGTGAGCTGATCATGGTTTACGTTGTAAACGATTGTCTTAAGATCGTTGCCCGCAGGAGCAGAGATAACAACTTTTCTTGCGCCAGCGTTGATGTGAGCCATGGACTTAGCAAGAGATGTATAGAAGCCTGTGCACTCGAGAACTACGTCTACGCCGAGTTCGCCCCAAGGACAATTGTTAGCATCAGCTTCTTTATAAATCTTGATCTCTTTGCCATCAACAACGATGGAATCTTCTGTTGCTTCTACAGTGTGAAGATTCTCGCCGATACGGCCGATATATGAACCCTGAGCTGTGTCATATTTCAAAAGGTGTGCGAGCATAGCAGGGCTTGTCAAATCATTGATAGCAACTACTTCGTAACCTTCTGCTCCGAACATCTGACGGAATGCAAGACGACCGATACGACCAAAACCATTAATAGCAACTTTTACCATTAATTTGTTCCTCCAAAAAAATAATATTTGAACCTCAATTATTTTATCAAATGACATGTGCCAATTCAAGACAAACAGAGAAATAAAAAGGTAAATATCATATGAATTTTCCGGTAATGCTGTCACTGTTAGATCTGACGTCTTCAACAGATCCGGTCGCGACAACTGTACCTCCTTCCTCTCCGCCTCCGGGACCCATATCGATAATATAATCGGCATTCCTTATAATGTCGAGGTCGTGCTCAATGACTATTACCGTCGCACCCTGATCAATAAGATGCTGGAATACATTAAGAAGAGTTTCCACATCCAGCGGATGAAGTCCTATAGTAGGCTCATCAAATACAAATACGGCATCTGATTGACCTCTTCCCATCTCGCTTGCCAGCTTGAGCCTCTGAGCTTCGCCGCCTGAAAGCGCTGGGGTCTGTTCCCCCAGAGTAAGATACCCCAGGCCGAGATCGTGGAGAATCTGCAGCCTGTTTTTTACGCTCGGAAGATCATCACATGCATCAATAGCTTCATCTACACTCATTGCCATAAGATTCGGAAGCGAATGGCTTCTCCCATCTTTTCTGAATCTTCTGATCAGAAATGCGTCCTTTGAATACCTTGAGCCTCTGCAGTCAGGGCACGGTATTTCAACATCGGGCAGGAACTGAACATCCAGGCTGATAGTTCCCGTGCCGTCGCATACAGGGCATCTGAGGACTCCCGTATTATATGAGAAATCTCCCGCTTTATATCCTTTAGCTTTTGCATCTTTTGATCTTGCAAATACTTTCCTCAGTTCATCATGAACATTTGCATATGTTGCAACAGTAGATCTTATATTAATACCTATGGGAGTGGCATCGATAACCTTGACCTGATTTATCCCTTCAGCTTCAAGTGACAATATGTGTTCAGGCATTTCTCTGCCTGATATCTTCGATTCCAGCGCAGGAATAAGACTTTCCAGTACCATTGTAGTCTTTCCGGACCCGGAAACCCCTGTAACTACGGTAAATCTGCCCTTTGGCACTGTAATGTTAAGTGGCTTTACAGTATGAATTGGGCCTGTTTCCATAATAATTGCGCCTATATCGAATATTTCATCTTTCCGGCAGGTGCTCCTCACATTTACCTGGGAAGAATCATCCAGAAAACGGCTGATAACCGAAGAAGGATTCTTCATGATCTGTTCTGTTGTTCCTTCGGCAATAACTGTTCCGCCATCCGCTCCGGCTTTGGGACCAAGTTCTATTATCCAATCAGATCTTCTTAGTATTCTGGTATCATGATCGACCAGAACAACAGAATTGCCGTCAGCGACAAGATCTTCCATCACATACTGAAGTCCGTCGATATTGCTCGGGTGGAGACCTATGGACGGTTCATCAAGCACATAGAGCACACCGGTAGTTCTGTTCCTGACAGCACGCGCCAGCTGCATTCTCTGTCTTTCTCCGGTCGACAGCGTTGAAGAGGCTCTGTCTATTGAGAGATATGAAAGTCCGAGATCCATAAGCCGTCTGGCATTGGAAAGAAAAGAGTCGCATATGCTATTTGCCATCGGCCGCATTTCCTCTGGTAGAGAGGCCGGTACTCCTTTAACCCATTCCGTAATCTCTGAAAGAGTCATTTTGCATGCTTCATCAAGGGAGATGCCTCTGAGTTTGGGAGCTCTCGCCTTTTCCGACAGTCTCGTACCGTGACAGTCAGGGCAGGACGTGAGCTTAAGGAATTTCTCAACCCTCTTCATTCCCTTTTCGTCTTTAACTTTGGAGAGCGCATTCTGTACGGTGTAGACAGCGCTGAAATAGGTGAAGTCAAGTTCTCCTGCCTTATTTGCGACTTTATCGTAATATGTGATGTGCTTCTTAACGGCAGGGCCGTGCAGAACAATGTCCTTTTCTTCCGGGGTCAAATCCTTATACGGAATATCGATCCTCACACCCATCTTGGCACATACATCTTTCATTATGGACCACATTAGAGTCTGCCAAGGCGCAACTGCACCTTCTTCAATGGTCATATTTTCGTCCTGAATAAGAGTTGATTCATCCACAACCCTTTCGATCCCAGTTCCGTCGCATCTTCTGCACGCGCCCTGGCTGTTGAAAGCAAGTTCTTCGGCTCCCGGCGCATAGAAATGCTCTCCACATACAGGACATATGAGCTCCTTCTCAGCTGCAACATCAAGTGTCGGTTCAAGATAATGACCGTTTGGACATCTGTGGCTTGCAAGTCTTGAATACATAAGCCTAAGACTATTGAGAAGCTCGGTAGACGTACCGAAAGTACTCCTGATACCCGGAACACCGGGTCTCTGATGAAGGGCAAGTGAGGCGGGAACAAATCTTACTTCGTCAACATCGGCTTTTGCAGCGCCGGTCATTCTACGTCTGGTATAGGTCGAAAGAGATTCGAGATATCTTCTGGACCCTTCCGTGTACAGAACACCGAGGGCAAGAGACGACTTGCCCGAACCGGATACACCGGCAATACCGACTATCCTGTTCAGAGGAATATCAACATCCACATTCTTAAGATTGTGGACACGCGCATTTCTGACCAATATCTTTTCTGGTGCTTGATTTTTGTCTGGTGCTTGATTTTCG
>JAFWEV010000002.1 GCA_017512745.1 Oscillospiraceae bacterium | reverse complement strand
CTGGCCGATCAGCTTGCCGACTGGGGTACGGATCATCTTCTTGTCGGAAGAAAAACGGATGACTATTTCTACAACTATATGTTCGAGCCGACATGCAATATCGGCTGCATAAGTGCGGGATATCTTGATGGAAGCAAGAATGTTGACGTAGATGAGGCAAAGGTATTCATAGACATGAGACTAGTCCCCGGACAGTATCCGGAGGATATGGAGGTGCTGCTTAAAAAGCATCTTGAGAAACGCGGATTCGGCGATATAGAAGTCAAACTGTACGCGAAGCTGCCGGCATCCAAGACGCCGCTCACCAACAAATACGTTCCGATGGTGGAGCAGGCCTTAAGAGATTCCTTCGAGGCTGAACCTGTTGTATTCCCGAGTATCGGAGGATCTGCACCGTTCTTCATGTTCTCTGACGTCCTCGGCATTCCATGGATGCTCATCCCGATCGCAACAGCGGATCAGAATGATCACGGAGCAAATGAGAATCTCGATCTCGAATGCTGGGTAAAGGGAATGAAGGCAGGAACGACGTTCATTGACAGGATGGCAGACGTAGAATGAATCAACAGCCCGCACGGGTTTGCCCCGTGCGGGCTTAAATCAAAACAATGATCATTAAAGGCGGTAAATAATGGCATACTTCGGCAGACTGTATCTCGACAGAGAAAAAGATATGATAGTCGACCTCGATATGAGGGACGGCAGAATGTACTATACTCTTTCAACACCAAACCACAGTACTGGAAACCTGATAACGAACTTTGCCAAAGTATGTGAGCTCCCTCTTTCATACAATTCCGAAGGACTGAAGATCATAGAAGGTGAAGTTCCTTGCTATATAAATGCATATGACCAGCAGCTGTACATCCTCCGGTTCGGCAATACCAAGGTCGCAAGTATTTATCCCGACGGAAGGATCGAGATGAAGGCGTCCATCCCGTCTATCGCCAAGACTCTTATGAGCCAGACCAAGGACTACAACCTGAGCGTGGCTAAAACTATAATCAAACAGTATATACTCAACGACTGCAAGTTCAGGACGGATCTTCATGCGCATATGAATGCGAATCTTGACCCGGACATACTGATGGCGCTCGGTATATTCCACCAGATTGAATATCCGCTCTATTACATAAAGAAACTCGACCTCAGGTGCTCGGCAGAGCAGGAGAGAATGCTTTCTGAGAGAAGAGCGGAAGCAGAGAAACAGTTTTCCGATTCACCCCTCAAAGGCAAATATCTCACAAGAAAGATCGATGACAATACATTCATAAACTTTGCGGACCTTATTCTCGGTAATCTCGCAGATGCGGAATACAACATCCCGAAGATAAGAGCTTCGCTCACAGTCCTCAAAGACGGTCAGGCGGTATTTTCCAATCTTGAAAAGGTTTACCTCTACAGGTATGTCTTCACAAAGGCCAAAAAGGCGCCATATTCGGTAGATATCGGAAATTACGGAGAAATACCCGACAGCGATATCGTGCGCACGATCCGCCGAATTCTTGCTGACAGAGAGAATGAGCGCTACAGGAACAACTCCCTGTTCCAGGACAAACTTCTGTGGATCGCGAGGTCATATGAAAAGCAGGGGATCGAATATGTGGAGATATCCGACACGACCCTTGTGAAGAAGACCGAATCGGTGAAGATGCTGCAAGAAGTTCATGAGGTGATGCCGTATATCCGCGAGGAGACGGGCGTGACTATAAGATTCCTGGCTGCCATAAGAAGGATTCCTTTGACGATAGTGAAAGACAACGTGACTCCCAGCGACTACCTGCAGGAAGCTATCCAGGTGCTGAAAGCGACTGCCACCGACCCATATGTTGCCGGAAGCGACATGGTCGGTGAGGAGATAAACGATATCCTTGAACTCAAGCCCGTTATAGAGGAACTCGTCAAGATAGCCCAGAAGAACGAAGCATTCGTTATAAGGGTGCATGCCGGCGAGAGCGACTGTCTTCAGGAGAATGTCGAGAACAGTATAAAACTTGTAAGGGAAGCAGCCGGGGACGGACCTATGCCCATAGTCAGGATAGGACACGGCATCCACACGCCGAATCTCAGAACGCCAAAGGGTAAAGAACTCCTGAATGTCATTCTTCAGAACAATGTGGTGCTCGAATTTCAGATAACATCAAATGTAAGGCTGAACAACCTTACATCACTTAAGAATCACCCGCTGAAGCAATACCTAGCCGCAGGGGTCAAATGTGTACAGGGAACAGACGGATGCGCGCTTTACGGGACGACTTCAATTGACGAACAGCTGTCTCTCGAGAAGCTTCTCGATCTCGAATTCGAAGATCAGATGAAGATGAGAAGAACGGAAGATGAGATAATCGGTTACTCGATGAAGGCTTTCCGTGACAAGGAAGCGCTCTTTGATAAGGCAAGAGACGGCAGAACCGTCGAAGAATATATGACCGGGCTCATAGCCGAACAGACTGTTCCCGAGGGGGTTATGTTCCTCAATGACAGCGATCTTGACTCGAGCGATGAGCTTGCTGACAGGATATCTCCGCTGCCCGACGGAATGTATCCTGTGATCATCGTCGGCGGAAGCTTCAACAACAGCACGCACAGCACCGTAGTCGGCAAGGCGGGGAAGAATATAATCGATCAGTTGCTGAGGGAAGGCGACCCCGAAAAGATGTATTTCGTTATAGGACACAAGCTTCTGGGATATGAGAGATATCTTATGGACAGAAACAAGGGCAGGTTCCGCGTATTCGCCATCGTACCGTCAATGATAAGTTCGCAGGACAGAGCCAGACTTAAAAGGAAAGACCTGGAGATCCGAGTCTCCATCGAGCCTTCCGGGATGGGACTCTACAAGAGTTTCGCATATGAGATATTCAGGAATATGAAGTCCACGCTTATCGCCTTCGACGGGAATTCCGCTGCCGCAAACATGGTACAGGAAGCAAAAAACGGCAGGATGAAGTGTGACATCTATGTGTATGAGAGGTGCAGGCTGCTTAAAATGAAGGCTAGATCTCTCCTGGGATATGTTAAGCTTTTCGATGATTACGATATAGATATCGGAGACATGATACTCAAGAATATTGAATAAAAGAGAATAAAGAAAAAGAACATCCGTCTTTTATAAAAAGGCGGATGTTCTTGTGTTGATAAGAATATCAGAATGCTTCCGGCTTCATCGGTACATCGTATACGTCAGAGTATTTCGGAATGTTCTGGCTCTTGAAGTCTTCCCACATCTTCTCGATGATCTTCTCATCCTGGAATGCTTCTAAAGCGCCTTCTGCGAGAACCTTTCCGGCTCTTACTGCTGCCTTCATGCCGATCTGAGTGCCTGCGCATGCGGTGATGGTCCAGTGGTGACCCGGAGTTCCGAGCAGGGATCCGCCGCCGTGGAGATGTGCGGTCGGGCAGAAATAAGACATATCTGAAGCGTCCGTGCAGGTGAGGATGGGGTTGATCCCCTCAAATTCCTTCTTCTGAGACGGAAGGATCTGCTCGACGTCATCGGGGACGTCCTTTTCAAAGAAGTTCTTATACAGGTCTTTTGCCCATGCGACTTCTTCCTCAGTGTAATCTACCTCGGGGATCTCCTGTGCGACCCTGTAGAGATGCTCGGAGAGCGGGATGTTGACGTAGAAGTACGGGATCATGAAGATGAGACCGTAGTCCACTGTTGTGTCTGTCATATAGGCAGCGCCTTTTGCGCATTTGTTGACTCTTTCAAAGAGATCCTGCGCGACCTCTGTTGAAGGCGCTCTGCAGAAATACTTGACCGAGGCGTAATCCGGAACGATATTCGGTGCGCCGCCGCCGTTTGTTATCTGGTAATGCAGACGGCAGGTAGGAAGAATATGTTCTCTGAGGTATTCGCAGCCGGTGTTCATGAGCTGTACCGCGTCGAGTGAGCTTCTGCCTTCCCACGGCTGTCCTGCCGCATGGGCGGATTTTCCGTGGAATTCGTATGTTGCTGCCATGATGACGAGACCGAGCTGGGGCTCTGTGTTGAAAGCTTCGGAACCCGGATGCCACATGATAGCCATATCGCAGTCTTCCCACATTCCGTCGAAAGCAAGAAGTGATTTGCCTCTGCCGACCTCTTCGCCGGGAGCTTCAACAAGCTTGAGTGTTCCCTTGATGCCTTCTTTTTCCATTGCGTATCTCAATGCACACGCTGCACCCATACATGAGCCGGCAATAAGATTGTGTCCGCATCCGTGACCGGGTCCTTCTACGGGATCCCTGTAGGGGACATCCTTGTTTCCGAGATTCGGGAGAGCATCGAGCTCACCCACTATAGCGATGACCGGCTTGCCGCTGCCGTATGTGGCGAAAACGGTGTTCGGATTGTCGCTCGGGACGATTCCCTGACCGGCTCTCATGAGCATTGCATCGGGGAAACCGTGTGTTCTGGCAAACGCTGCCGCCGTTTCTGCCGCGAACTTGTTGTTCAGGCCGACTTCAGGATTTGACCAGATGGTATGCATCATATTGTCGAGGTCAGCCTCGTTTTCGTCATACCATTCTTTGATCCATTTGTTGAGACCATCGATTTTTTCCATTTTAGTATCACCTCCAGATGCTTATTGCATCTTATAGATATATAAGATATCTCACTTCTCTGGATTAGTCCATGATGAAAGTGCACAAAAAAACATTTTGAAAACCTTAACAGGCATATATGAGGATGAAAACAGATGATCCGGTACAAAAAAAGAGAGTTGCCATGGGCAACTCTCATGAGAAGATATATCGCTTATTCTTTTGTCACAACAGTATACGGATGGGAGAGATTCGCTTCGCAGGTATCGCGGTCGATCTCGCCGTTGTTGAATTTTGCCATCTGCTCCACATCGCCCGTTCTGAGATCGTATTTGTGCCAGATGAGCACGGCAAGTACCGCGCCGAGCGCGGGTATAAGCGCGAACACAGCCCAGAGCGCATTGAGTGCCATCTCGCTCTGAGGGACGTTAAGCGCTGCCAGTTCGGCAAAACTCTCGGCTGCGACGCTGTTCCATCCGAACAGACCGAGGACTGCGATCGCGATAACCGAGGAGAGCGCGCTGACGAGCTTCATTGTAAAAGTCTGAATAGCGAAGGTGATACCCTTGGCCTCGATCCCTGTGGTGTATTGTCCGTATTCTGCGCAATCCGGTGTGAACATAAACTCAAGAACAGTGATCGCACCGAAGACGATACCGCGAAGGGTCATAAGAACAAGCTGCGGAATGAGCACAGGTCCTACTATCCAGACCACAACCGAAAGACCGGCATAGACTGCGGCGCTGAGATAGAAGACACGGAACTTGTCCCATTTTTTCAGTATCCTCGGCATGAAGAGGGCAACTATGACAGCCGGTACAAAGGACAGCGCGGCCAGCACCGTGGAGATAAGCGAGTTTTTGAAAAGATAGAAACAGGCAAACTGCAGCACGGTTGTAGCTGTGTTGAGCCCGGTGAAGAGCAGCAGGCCGCCGTAATAGATAAACAGATACCGGTTGTGGAAAAGATAGGTAAACATGCTGCGCATGGTGTATTCGTCCTCTCGCTCCTCAGGCTGCACATGCTCTTTTGTGCGGAAGCACAGCCAGAACATGGTCACAAACGAGACAACGCAGATGATGACGGCAACATTGGAAAAGGACATGCCGACCGCTTCGCTTGGCAGGACATAGCCGGCAGCAAGAGCCAGCAGAGTGCCGAAATTGGCGTAGATGCGTCCCGTCGTCATGAGAGCGGTTCTTTCATCCTGAATGTCGGTCATGGTTGTGACGAGACCGAAGATGGGAACATCGCAGATCGTGTAGGCCGTGTCCCACAGTACATAGGCGACTGCAAAGAAGACGAGTTTCTGATTGATCCCGAGACTCTGCGGGATACGGAACAGAAGAGCCGTCGTCAGCAGGATCAGCGGAAGCGAGATCTTGAGCCATGGAATGAATCTGCCGTTTTTGAAATGAAATCTATCGATGAGCCCGCCGAACAGGCAGTCATTGACAGCATCCCAGACCTTGACCAGAAGCAGAACGCCTGCCGTCGCTACCGCGTCGAGTCCGCAGAGCAGAAGATATGTCGCAAGGAACATATACGTAAAGGTATAGACAACATTCTGTCCCATGAAATAGAGACCATAGAATGTGCGCTCTTTTTTAGAAGTGTACCAATTATCCATTGTTATCCCTCCTTTTGAATTGATGATACACCGTAGAAGGATAACGGTTCAATCTATATCGCTGCGTTTTTGCCGGATGCCGGAATAGCGGACAAAAAAAATACCGAAGCAGTAGCCTCGGTATTTGGTGGACGATACAGGACTCGAACCTGTGACCCTTCGCACGTCAAGCGAATGCTCTAGCCAGCTGAGCTAATCGTCCAAACGGTGAGTATTATTATAATTAACCGTTTCGCAAAATGCAATACCGTTATTTATGTTTTTTTTATTTGATCAGAATGCAGCGAATAAGAGATTACAGATAAGGATAGTGGGCCATATCTCTGTCCGCTGTTTAGTTTTGTCTTCGTTTTGTGGTATAGTATATAAGTATTACTATGCTCAGGTGAAGTATGAGAATATTGGGAATAGATCCGGGATACGCGATCATCGGTTACGGACTTCTGGATTATGTCAATTCAAGATTCCACACTGCCGGATACGGTGCCATTACTACGGACGCGGAAACACCGTTTTCGCAGAGACTTGTCATCATAGACGACAAGATCGACAAGCTGTATGAGGCCGCCAAACCGGATGCGATATCGATAGAAAAACTGTATTTTGTTAACAACGTTACCACCGGCATAGCCGTCGCGGAAGCCAGGGGGATAATCCTCATGCGCGCGGAGAGACATGGGATCCCCGTATATGAGTACACGCCGCTTCAGGTAAAGCAGGCGGTAACGGGGTACGGAAAGGCGGAGAAGGCACAGGTTATGTAGATGACGCGCGCTCTCCTTGGACTTGAGAGCATACCGAAGCCCGATGATGCCGCAGATGCTCTGGCGATGGCAATTTGCCACGGACATGCTTCGGTGTCCCATTATATTAAATAGGAGAGAAGATATGCTTTACTGTCTGAGAGGAGAACTGATAAAAAAGACCCCGGAATTTGCCGTTGTGATGTGTAACGGTATAGGCTTCCAGGTGTTTATATCTTCCGTCACATATGCAGAGCTTCCCGAGGAGGGAGAACAGGCAACCGTATATACATATATGTCGATACAGCAGGACTCCAGTGTGAATCTGTTCGGATTCGGAGATGAATCGCAGCTCGACTGTTTCAAACTGCTCATAACTGTGTCCGGAATAGGACCCAAAAGCGCACTCGGGATCCTGTCGTTCATGAATTCCGACCAGGTCATCGCCGCCATATCTCAGGGAGATTTCCACAGGTTCACGCAGTGTCCGGGAGTCGGTTCCAAAACAGCCCAGAGGATAGTCCTCGAACTCAAGGACAAGGTGAAGAACCTCGGATATGAGGCAGTCAGCACCCCAGTGGCGCCAGCCCAGAATGAAAATGCCCAGGAAGCGATTGCGGCACTTATGTCGCTCGGCTTTACGAGATCCGAAGCGAGAGCGGCGGTGTCCAAACAGGATCCTTCACTCGATACGAGCGAACTTATAAGAAAATCACTCCAGTATCTTTCAAACAGGTGAGGTACTTTAAATGGATAATGAATTCAATTTTGAACCGAGAGTCGTAGAGCCTTCCGTCACTCCGGAAGATTTCGACATGGAGAACGATCTCCGGCCTAAATACCTGAACGAATACATAGGACAGGAAAATCTCAAACTCAATCTCAAGATCGCGATAGAAGCCGCAAAGATGAGAAATGAGGTGCTCGACCATATCCTTCTTTACGGCCCTCCGGGCCTCGGAAAAACCACGCTGGCCAGGATCATCGCCAATGAGATGGGCGTCAACATAAGAGTGACGTCCGGCCCCGCCATCGAGAAGCCCGGCGATCTTGCCGCGATAATAACCAATCTTCAGGAAAATGATATCCTGTTCATAGACGAGATACACAGGCTTTCGAGAAACGTCGAGGAAGTTCTGTATCCCGCGCTTGAGGATTACGTCCTTGACCTGATCATAGGCAAGGGACCGTCGGCCAGAAGCATAAGGATCAACATCCCTAAGTTCACGCTTATCGGTGCGACCACAAAAGCCGGATCTATCACAAATCCTCTGAGAGACCGTTTCGGTATCCTGTTCAAGCTCGACACTTACAAGGAGAACGAGATCATACAGATCATCAAGCGTTCATCCGGTATCCTCGGAATAAGATGCGATGAGGACGGAGCAGAGCAGCTGGCAAAGTGCTCAAGAGGCACTCCGCGTATTGCGAACAGGTATCTCAAGAGAGTCAGAGACTTTGCGGAAGTCATGGGAGACGGTTATATCACGAGAGAAGTCGCGGTCGAAGCCCTTAAGAATATGGGAGTGGACAGACTCGGACTCGACAATCTCGACAGAAGGCTTCTGAGAGCCATAATCGAGAACTACAACGGAGGCCCTGTAGGACTTGAGACGCTCGCGGCAATGCTGGGCGAAGATGCCGATACGCTCGAGGATGTGTGCGAGCCGTACCTCATGCAGATGGGGTTCCTCACAAGGACTCCGAGAGGAAGATGCGTGACGCCGAGAGCATATAATCACCTCGGTATCTCCGGCCCGGTTACCGGAGCAAAAGAGACATTCGGACAGGAGAGTCTCTTCTAAACCAATATGAAAGAGATCATAAATGAGAGTTGCTGAAAACTGGAAAGACTATGAACTGATAGATGCGTCTGACGGGGAGAGACTCGAGAGATGGGGTAAATACTATCTCGTGAGGCCCGATCCCCAAGTCATATGGAGATCTGAAAAGAAGAGTGAGTTCTGGAAAAAGGCTGACGCCGTATATCACAGATCATCATCGGGCGGCGGGCACTGGGAATACAGAAAAAAACTGCCGCAGGAGTGGAAGATCGGGTGGAAGGATCTCAGATTCATTGTTTCCCCGACGTCATTCAAACATACCGGAGTGTTCCCCGAACAGGCTGCGAACTGGCAGCTCTATATGGACATGATCTCCGGCAAGAAGGATATAAAAGTTCTTAACATGTTCGGATATACCGGAGCGGCAACAGTGGCGTGCCTCTCTGCCGGAGCGTCTGTATGTCACGTCGATGCCAGTAAAGGCATAGTCCAGAAGGCAAAGCAGAACGTAGTCCTTAACGGATTGGAAGAAGAGAGCATCAGATATATAGTCGATGATTGCGTCAAATTTGTTAAGCGCGAGATCAGACGCGGTTCGAGATATGACGGTATAATAATGGACCCTCCGTCATACGGCAGAGGTCCCTCCGGGGAAATCTGGAAAATAGAGGATTCGATTTATGACCTCATCGGAACGTGCAGGGAAGTCCTTACGGACGATCCGCTGTTCTTTGCCGTAAACAGCTATACTACCGGACTGTCGGCATCGACCATGGGCTACGTGCTCTCGGATGTGCTCAGTTCTTACGGCGGAACATGCACAAGTGATGAGATCGGCATCAATGTTACATGCAGCGGACTGCCGCTGCCGTGCGGAAGCACTTCAATCTACAGATTCAGAGATTAGGACAAATGGACGGAATCCTATTAGAAAATGTCACTTTCCGGTACGGAGAAGAGAAGCAGACTGTTCTTGAGAACATCGATCTCTTCATAGGCAAGGGAGAGTTCGTAACAATACTCGGGGCTAACGGAAGCGGCAAGTCCACATTGTCTTCCCTGATGAACGGTATCGTTCTTCCGACGGAGGGCAGGGTTACAGTCGACGGTATGGATGTCACCGATGAATCGAAGATCCTCGATATAAGGAAAAAGGTCGGTCATGTTTTCCAGGATCCAGACAACCAGATAGTTTCTTCGGTGGTCGAGGAGGACGTGGCTTTCGGACCGGAAAATCTCGGCATACCGCAGCAGGAGATACAGGAAAGAGTTACAGATGCTCTCAGTGAAGTCGGAATGCTCGACTACAGGCTCAAGTCCACATATGACCTTTCAGGAGGTCAGAAACAGAGGATCGCGATAGCGGGTATCCTTGCGATGCATCCGGACTACATCGTCCTGGACGAACCGACCGCGATGCTGGATCCTGACGGGAGAAAGACGGTACTCGAGATCGTGAAGGATATAAACAGACGGGGAGTCACGATAATCCTCATCACCCACTTCATGGATGAAGTAATAATGTCCGACAGGACAGTCGTGCTGTCGAAGGGACATGTGGTCAAGACGGGGACACCCAGGGAGATACTGACGGATACCGAACTTCTGGAAAAAAACAATCTGGAAGCTCCCACCGCCGCAAGACTTGCGGCTCTTCTGAGAGAAAGAGGAGCTATGCTTGGCGGCAGCATCATGACCAAGGAAGAATTTGTGAAAGAGTTCGACAAGCTATAAATGGACCAGTACGCTATAAGAGCAGAAAAACTGAATTACAGATATGACGATACTTTGGACGAGTCGGCATTCTCGCTCAAGGATATCTCTTTTAAGGTCGAGCGCGGAACCTGTCTCGGAATCATCGGAAGGACGGGAAGCGGAAAATCGACCCTGATCAGGCTGTTCAACGGACTGCAGAAGGCTTCCTCCGGAAAACTGTATATAGACGGTATTGACCTTACGGATAAGCATGCCGACCTTAAAGCGATAAGATCAAAGGTAGGAATAGTGTTCCAGCAGCCGGAATACCAGCTGTTTGCCGAGACCGTGCGCGAGGATATCGCTTTCGGCCCCAGAAACATGGGACTTTCGGAGGATGAGATAACCCGCAGGGTGGAAAAGGTCGCCGGAGTACTCGGTATTGAGGAGATCCTCTACAAATCGCCGTTCGAACTGTCCGGAGGGGAACAGAAGAAGGTGTCCATAGCCGGGATCATCTCCATGGAACCCGATATTCTGGTCCTGGATGAGCCTACGGCGGGACTTGACCCGATGAGCAGACGCTTCATTATAGAATGGCTAAAAAAATATCTTGCTGACGATGTGAAGACGGTGGTCATAATCTCCCATGCGATGGAAGATGTGGTCGAGATCGCTGAAAACGTTATGGTGCTGAAGAACGGAGCGGTGGATTTCTTCGGAGATCCACGGGACCTTTTCACAGACGAGGAGATATTCATAAGAAACGGTCTTCTGAGACCCGAACATATAGAGATAATGCAGTCGGTGAAGGAACACGGACACGAAGTGGAAGTATTCACAAGGACGATAGCTGATGCGGCGGATATTCTCGAGAGGACACTTAACAGGCAGTGACAAACATTTCATTCGGACAATATGTATACAAGGATTCGCCCCTGCACAGGATGGATGCAAGGGTCAAGATCGCTGCATTCCTTGCGTATGTTATTCTTCTGTTTTCACTTAAGAACTGGCTTGCGGTCCTTATAATGATGGTATTCGCTCTTATGCTGTTTCCGGTGGCAAGAGTTCCTGTGAAAGTAACTCTCAGGAACTTCAAACCGATCCTTCCGATAGTTATCCTGACAGCGCTTATCAATGTGTTCCTCGTGAGAGGAGGAGAAGTGCTCTTCTCATTCTGGAAGATCACTGTATACAGAGACGGCATGAAATACATAATAATGCTCATTATGAGATTGTTCGCCATCATCTCGTGCAGTTCGCTAGTATCG
The DNA here is from genome assembly GCA_017512745.1 of Oscillospiraceae bacterium. Lineage (GTDB taxonomy): Bacteria > Bacillota > Clostridia > Oscillospirales > Ruminococcaceae > RGIG5675. The sequence goes on along the minus strand of JAFWEV010000002.1, from coordinate 7,630 downwards.
TATTCCACTTCTCCCATAGAGATCACAACGGCGATAGAATTCTTCCTGTCTCCGCTGAGACTGGTCGGAGTGAACACGAATGAGATAGCGATGATGATGACTGTCGCCATGAGATTCATCCCGACATTCATAGAGGAGATTGACAAGATAATGGCCGCCCAGAAATCCAGAGGAGCGGATATAGATACGGGAAGTCTCTTCAAGAGGATCAGGTCGATAATCCCGATAATGGTCCCTCTGTTCGTATCCGCGTTCAGAAGGGCGGATGAACTCGCTCTCGCGATGGAGAGCCGGTGCTACAACGGCGGAATAGGAAAGACCAGCTATAAGGTTAGAAAGATCGGCAGGACCGATGTTATCTCTATCGTTGTCTTCCTGGTGGCTGTGGCAGCCGTAATAGCGGTAAACATCTTCATCAGGGTGGAGGTGTTGTAGAGTGAATATCCTTACCGTGATCTCATATCTGGGCACCGCGTACCACGGGTCCCAGATCCAGAAAAATGCAAACACGATCCAGAATGAATTCCAGAAAGCGCTGTACAGCGTTTTGGGATATGAGACGCCGATAAAGGCGTGTTCACGGACGGACACCGGAGTGCACGCTTCATGTTTCTGTATAAGCTTTACGGTCGATCCTCCGATAGATCCCGATGGGTTATGCTATGCGCTCAACAATGAACTGCCCGGAGATATAAGGGTAGAGGGATCAAGAGTCGTGGATGACGATTTTCACGCCAGATATTCCGCTGTCGGCAAGAGATATGTCTACAGGGTATTCAACGGGAGATTCGTGAGCGCGCAAGACAACGGCAGGGTATATCATTTCCCTTATTCTGTAGACGACGGAAAGATGACCGCAGCGGCAGAGACCCTTGTCGGAACGCACGATTTTTCCGCTTTCTGCGGTAAGAAGGGGATACAGGAAGACATGGTCAGGACCGTAAAAAGGGCAGAGATAGTAAGAGACGGGAAATATCTTAATCTTATTTTTGAAGCTGACGGTTTTCTGTATAATATGGTTAGAATAATGACGGGTACGCTCCTCAATATAGGAACGGGGAAGCTGCCGGTCTCACATATAGAAGATGCCTTAAGGACCGGAGAGAGAGACAGACTTATGTTCACGGCTCCCGCAGAGGGCTTATGGCTAGACGGAGTGATCTATGGATTCGGAGATGCAAACAGTTTCAAAAGATGAGATCGCTTCTGCCCGCAGAAAGAAACGCAGAAGATATCATCTGAAGAGGTTCGGAGTGCTTATGATAGTGCTCGGGGTCATTTTCGTGCTGATAGTCATCTTTTCGATCCTGACTCCGACGACATTCAAGGACATGGCCGATTCTCTCAAGGTGTTCTTTGCGAGATCCAATGATTTTCCGCTTTCATTTGAATCCGGAATGATAATAGAAGAGAAGCAGATGAAGAATGCGGAGATCATGATCTCCAAAGGCTCGCTGGTCACTATCTCCGACAACGGCGGACTGCTTTTCCGGGACTCATTCAATATGTCCGACCCGTATCTCATTGCCGGAGATACGAGAGCCGCTGTATTTGACAGGGGAAACAAGGAAGCGAGGATATACAACAGGACCACTCTCATGGAAAAACTCACTTTCGAGTATCCCATCATCGACGCGGATATGTCGACAAACGGTACATTCGCCGTTATTACCGAGAGTGATGAATACACTGCGCAGATGGAGTGTTATTCCAAGGCTTCCTATGCGAAGACCATGACGTGGTACTGTGCCTATAACTTCCCGTATGCGGTATTTCTCAACGATGGAGGGTCGAGAGCTTCCGTGTGCGCTGCGGGTATGGACTCCGACGGAATGTTCACATCGGTATACTGCATAGATACGAACAAGGCGGACGAGCTCTTCTCAGTGAGAGTCGACGGACTTGTCGTGTCATTAAAATATTATTCAAATTATGGCATTATATTATTCACTGAAGACGCGGCGTATAAGGTGACTTCAAAGGGCGAGATTCAGAAAAAGGTAGAACTTGACGGCATTCCATTTGTCGGACTCGTCGACAGAGACTCGTCCCTCTATGCCGTGGGATTCGGCAGCAACAATATCCCGGACATCAATACAGTCAAGATCTATGATCAGAATCTGGATGTTCTTGGAGAGATGGTTGATGTCGGATATATCAATGACATGTATCTCAGAAGAAACAGACTGTACATCCTGGGAGACGGAACAGTGTCCCTTTACGATATCTCCGGAAGTCCCGGAAACAGATATTCCGTACCGTCCAATGCGAGATTCCTTGAAGTTTTCCAGAACGATATCTGGATCATCCAGTCTGGAATGATAGACAAGGTAGATACAAGTGAGAGGATTGAAGAACAATGATCTGGTTGGCACTTGATATATTTTTGGCGGCGATAATCGTCGTATGCCTGATTTTCGGCATTAAGAACGGCTTTGTGGCTATGGCACTGAGACTTGTCAGCTTTTTCATCTCGGCTGCTATAGCTGGATTTACAAGCGGCAAGCTGGCACCTTTCCTGTATGAGAGATTCCTCAAGGAAAAACTCGTCTCATTCGTTTCCGAGAATATAGGGACGGTCACGAGCACCGAGAATGCCCAGTCATTGCTGTCATCCGGAAAGCTCTCCGGAATTTTCGGCCTCGGCAACATGAATGTGCAGAGGATCATAGAAAAGATAAGATACATGGCCAAGATCGACTCTGTAGAGCTTGCAAGACTCATAGTCGACGATACGCTCAGCGCCACGGCTATCATGTTCATAAGAATAATAATCTTTATCATTGTGTTCATTATAGTGGCGATCATCACGGCCTTGCTTATAAAACTCGTAAAGGAAGTCAATGAGCTTCCGGTCATAGGACCGCTCAACAGAGTGTTCGGAGCGCTGTTCGGCATCATCGAAGGAGCCCTTCTGTGCATGGTGGTGTGCGCAGTGATCGGATTTATTCTGTCCCTCATCACAAAAGGAGGCAGTCAGATAATCGATGACGCATGCAGAGAGACCATTCTGTTCAACTACCTTTACAGTTACAACCCGCTGCTCAAACTGCTGGGCAGAGTATGACACAGATAATAAACAGAGAAGAGAATATATAGCAGATGATTTGTTCAAGATGTAAAAAGAGAACCGCAACTATCTTCATGACAAGACTTGAAGGCGACAAGACGATCAATGAAGGTCTCTGCCTTGTATGCGCAAGAGAACTGGGGATCAAGCCTGTGGACGATCTCATGAAGAAATTCGGCATTAGCGACGATGACCTCGAGGCTTTCTCGAATTCAATGTCACTCTCTCCGCTCGGCGATGATATGAACGGAGATTTCGAGGAAGGCGGAACACCTGCTTTCCCGTTCCTTTTCGGAGGTATGAACGGAAACCAGGACGGGCAGCCTCAGGGGGGCGCACAGAAGGGCGCAAAGCAGAAGTCCGGTGACAAGAAGAGAAAGTTCATCGACAATTACTGTGAGAACCTTACTCAGAAGGCAAAGGACGGGAAACTCGACAGGATAATCGGCAGGGACAGAGAGATATACAGAACACTGCAGATCCTTTCGAGACGTCAGAAGAACAATCCGTGCCTCATTGGTGAGGCAGGTGTCGGAAAGACTGCCATAGCAGAAGGAATAGCTCAGAGGATCGTTGCGGGCGACGCTCCTGCAAGGATGCTGGGCAAGTAGATCTGTCTGCTCGACCTCACTTCGCTTGTCGCGGGAACTCAGTTCCGCGGACAGTTCGAGAGCAGGATCAAGGGACTAATAGCCGAAGTCAAACAGGCCGGGAATATAATCCTTTTCATAGATGAGATACATAATCTCACCGGAGCAGGCGACTCGGAGGGATCCATGAGCGCCGCGAATATCCTGAAACCCGCCCTCTCCAGAGGGGAAATACAGGTCATAGGAGCAACGACATTCACAGAGTACAGAAAGTACATTGAGAAGGATCAGGCTCTTGAGAGAAGATTCCAGCCGGTTACGGTGGGTGAACCGTCTATCAGTGAGACTGCGGACATCCTTCTCGGAATCAAGCAGTACTATGAGGATTTCCACAAGATCAAGATAAGCGATAAGATAATTCCTCAGATAGCCAGGCTGTCGGAGAGATATATTTTCGACAGATTCCTTCCCGACAAGGCGATAGACCTTCTCGACGAAGCGGCAGCATGCTGCGCAATGAGAAACAAGGCGCTCGGGGAGTATCAGACGCTGACTGTAAAGCGGGACAGGCTTACACAGAAGGAGAAGAAGCTCGAGGAGTCCAAGGAGCCCGATTATGAACAGCTCGCAAAGACAAAGAGCGAACTTATAAATATCGAGAGCCGGATCGAGGAGCTTCTGCCTGAGGTGGACGGGATTCAACTGACGGAGGACGACATTGCTCAGGTAATTGAGATATGGACGGGTATTCCGGCTGCTAAGATAACAAACAGCGAGCACGAGAGGATAGCCAGTCTCAATGCCCAGCTCAAGAAGAGGATCATCGGACAGGACGAAGCAGTTGATCTCGTCACGAACGCCATCAAGAGGGCGCGTGTGGGACTGCAGAGGAAGAAGCGCCCCGCATCCTTCATCTTTGTTGGACCGACAGGCGTCGGAAAGACCGAACTTGTACGGGTTCTTGCCGAAGAACTGTTCGATACAGTCGATCCCCTCATCAAGCTGGATATGTCGGAGTATATGGAGAAGTACGCGGTATCAAGGCTTATAGGTTCTCCTCCGGGATATATCGGTTACGATGAAGCGGGACAGCTTACCGAAAAAGTCAGAAGACACCCGTACAGCGTTGTTCTGTTCGATGAGATAGAAAAAGCCCATCCCGACGTCATGAATATCCTCCTTCAGATACTCGATGAAGGCAGAATCACAGACGCGCAGGGAAGAACGGTAAACTTTGAGAATACTGTTATATGCATGACATCCAATGCCGGGTCGGTGAACGCTCAGGCAGTCACCGGATTCGGAAAGACGCAGGACGAACTCGGAAAAGAACGCACTATGAAGGCTCTCTCCGATTTCTTAAGACCGGAATTCCTTGCCCGCGTGGATGAAGTCGTCGTATTCAACCAGCTGACGAACGATGATCTCAGAAAGATCGCATCTCTGATGCTGGACGAAATCAGTGCCGCTCTGGAGGAGCAGGGGTACAGACTCGGCTATACTGATGCTGCGATCGATCTGCTGCTTGATCTCAATGACAGAGGCAAGTACGGAGCAAGAGACCTCAGAAGGATCATAAGAAAGCATGTTGAGGACAAGATTGCCGATGTTCTGCTCACAGCGGGAAATGAATCCTCGAGAAACGTCATGATCGACGCAGAAAACGGAGAATTGAAGGTCGCTGTGGAATGAGCGGAGACAGAAGAATGATAGTTGTAATGCCTCTCGAGTGGTACCGGTTCGGCAATATATATTCGGGAAGCATAGGAGATTTCAGATACAGATTCGAGCCGTCAAAGGACAAGGAGACGGTAAAAGCATCAAGATATACGGTATACGCATACAGCGAAGCAGACGATATCGATGAAACGGTTTTCGAACTGTCGGAGGAAGGTCTTGAACAGGCAAGAGACTGGCTGTTTTCAAAATACGAAGAATATGTCGAAAGGAAAGAGCAGGTATGATCAAGAGAAAAGAAGAACTGATCGTTGAACCCAGATCGGAGATCAGAGGCGGGAACGGTGTGATCCCGTTCACACATTTGCTCAGCGCGGATGAGATCGGCAAAGCCGGAAGGACATATGCGCTTATGACCATCGAACCCGGATGCTCCATCGGCGAGCACGATCATCAGGGCGAGGCAGAAGTATACTGGGTACTTGACGGAGATATACACTGCACAGATGACGGAGCAGAGGAGATGCTCCATGCGGGAGATGTCATGTATACGTCATCAGGGCACAGACACAGTATAGAAAATCTGGGTGATAAGACGGTAAATGTTCTGGCTCTTATCATCAAAAATGTCTGAGACCTTATCTTTATAAGAAAAGAGGCCGGACCGATACGCTGAGCGATCGGTCCGGTATAATGATTTAATATGGATGAATTCAAAAGAATAATCAAATTTACGTTTTTTTCAATAAGCGCAGGAATCATAGAGCTCGGAACATTCACGCTCCTGAATGAGGTATTTCATCTTCCATACTGGGTGTCATATCTCACAGCTCTCGTTCTGTCGGTGCTCTGGAACTTCACTCTCAACAGAAAATTCACATTCAAATCAGCTGCGAATGTGCCGGTAGCAATGCTCAAGGTAGCACTGTTTTACCTTGTATTCACTCCGCTGTCGACACTGCTGGAACACTACCTGACCATGACTCTCGGCTGGAACGAGTATCTGGTGACGATCATCAACATGCTGATAAATTTCGTAACGGAATTTCTGTATCAGAGGTTTTTCGTTTTCGGAAATTCAATAGATACAAATGTAAAAACAAAATGAGCAAAATAAAAAAACGACAGCATTTGCTGTCGTTTTTTTGGTGCGGATAGCAGGACTTGAACCTGTATGAGTGTAACCTCACTAGAACCTGAATCTAGCGCGTCTGCCAATTCCGCCATATCCGCATGCAATTGGTGGACCTGAAGAGATTCGAACTCTCGACCTCACGGATGCGAACCGTGCGCTCTCCCAGCTGAGCTACAGGCCCTCAACCGCGAAAGTTATTATAATATTTTAACTTGCCTGTGTCAAATGATTTGTGATTTGCTTTGCCTATATTGTATACTGTATTAGTTATCAACATATTTGAGGCGGTAATTATGAACGCTGTTTCATCTTTTCAGATATTTGCCATGATAGTCAACACCTCGGTGTGCCTTGTCCTCTTTATCGGGTCATACATATGGCTCAGGAGAAACAGGGATGCTCTCAGACGTCCTTATTTCTGGGGGATGCTCACGTATGCAGTCATAGGAATAGGGATGAAGTACATCTTTGTCTCCTCCATCAGAGACGCCTACCCCGGAATTGCCGAAAAAAACTTTCTGTATGCGCTCATCTCGGGGATCATGTCTGCTGTTACTGTCGAGGGTGGAAGATATCTCATTCTCAGATATCTCATGAGGAAATACGACAAACAGAGAGACGCGCTGATGTATGGTGCAGGCTATGCCGGAACGGAGGCATTCCTGTTTTCCGGAATATCAGCATTCTTCGGATTTACACTTGCCAGAGTAATCAATTCGGGAAGCCTTGAGCAGATGCTGGAAGGAGTCGATTCAACAGCTGCACAGATCATAACGACAGAGGTGGAGAAGGCTTATGCCAACGGCGCGGGGACATATTTCCTCATCTCGATAGAATGCATCACTACTTTTATCATCGAGGTCTGCCTTACCATACTTGTTTTCAAGGCTGCGAGGGACAAAAGCTGTATCAGATATCTCGGTATAGCGGCGGGTATCCATCTCGTGTATACGGTCCTGGCTCAGATTCCGAAATCAACTCTCGCTATCGCCATAGTCGAAATACTCATAGCCGCTGCGGCATATATTTCATACAGGTTTGCAAAACCGGTATTTGAGACCATACCGAAAGAAGCGGACAGCGATCTGTTCTGGGAAACACTGGATTGATTAAAATTGATAAAAACAACATAAAGGATATATCCCGTCTGACAGGACT
>JAFWEV010000080.1 GCA_017512745.1 Oscillospiraceae bacterium | reverse complement strand
TTGGGCACTCATCAACCTCATAGCAGTGATCGCAGCAGCAATCGCAGCAGCGGCAATGATCCTCAGATCCAAGAGAGACGATGCAGACAGAAACTGGTTCAGCTTCACAGGTCTTATCCCCTTCATCGCTTCCGCAATGGCATTCATCCTCACACAGAACATGAAGAACAGAATGAACGGAATGGTCCTCACAGACAGATGGACAGTCCTCATGATCGCGATCCTCGCAGCACAGGCGATCATCGCAATAATGACAAGAGAGAACAAAGAAGAGGAATAATAAAAACAGATACTCCTTATGAATGATGAATAGCCGGAGCCGGATCAGTAAAATGATCCGGCTCCGGTGATTTCTTCTATTCTTTTTTACGATGAACGCCGCCCGTCTTCCGCATGGGCTTTTTGCTCAGGCGGAACGTCCGGACCGGCCGAAAAAATATCGGATGATAAGGCAAAACATGCTGCCTGAAAAGAGCGCAGAGCAGTATGTTACGCTATGTCCGGCCGCATATAAGATGCATGCCGCCTATGCTATAATTGTTCCTGAAAGGTCCCTGCCGCGCGAGACCCGCGGGTCCTTTTTCTCATAACAACATATCTTTCTCTCAAAGGAGACACTCCCATGAATGACGGATTTGTGATAGAAGGCGGGACACTTAAAAAATACCGGGGAGAGCGGACTGACGTTTCGATCCCGGACAACATAACCAAGATCGGCGTGAGCGCTTTCAGCAACTGCAAGGGGCTCATATCGGTCTCTATCCCCGACGGCGTGAAGGAGATCGGGGCGTACGCCTTTGAGGGCTGCGCCGCACTTGCGTCGATAAAGATACCTCCGAGCGTTTCGGAGATCGGCATGAACGCGTTTGACGGCTGCGCTGCCCTCGCTTCCGTCACTCTATGCGGCAATGCCGCGAAGATCGGATACAAGGCGTTCCGAAACTGCAGAAATCTGGATTCGTTCGTGATCGGCGGGACCGGTGTCACATTCGATAAAGAGGTGTTCATCGGCTGCGACAAACTCATGGACGGCAATGGATTTCTGATACTGGGAGACCTGCTGTTCTCATATACGGGAGAGGGCCCGGATGCTGTTATTCCTTCCCGCGTCACAAGGATCGGAGACCGCGCATTCTTCAATAACAGGAAGCTTGTTTCCGTCAGTATCCCTGACGGCGTCACCTCGATAGGACGGCAGGCGTTCTGCGGGTGCGAGGGTCTGGCCGATGAAAACGGCTTCGTCATCGTACGGGGCGTCCTGTACTCGTATCACGGTCACGGCGGCAGCATAGTCATCCCCGAAGGCGTAACATCCATAGATAACAGCGTGTTCTCAAAGCGCGCGGATATTGTTTCGGTGACCATGCCGGAGAGTCTCAGATCAATAGGCGAACGCGCGTTTGAGAAATGTTCCGGACTCACATCCGCCGTGATCCCGGAGAGCGGCACAAATATAGAGAGCATGGCGTTCTGGCAGTGCTCCTCCCTCGCTTCGGTCATCATTCCGGACAGCGCAGCGGAGATATCCGACTATGCCTTCTCTGAGTGTCCCTCAATGACGGCAGTCTGCAGCGAAGGATCATACGCGCACAGGTACTGCGAAAAGAACCGTATATCGTACATCTTCGACTACCAGTACGAGGCCTTCCACGGGGTGATCCCTCCCGGTATAGAGAGGATCGCGGCGCCTTTTCTCGCGGACGAGGAGACTCCCTACATATTCATCAGCTACTCGCATAAGGACAGGGACAGGATACTTCCTGTCATAAAGACGCTGTACGAATTCGGCTGGAAGATATGGTACGACGAAGGTCTTACCATAGGCGACAGATATGACGATACCCTGGAGACACATGTAAAGAACTGCTCGGCCTTTCTTCTGTTCGTGACGGAGAATTCGCTGAACAGTATGTATGTTAAGGAAAACGAGATCCCCTGGGCCATAGAGTGCGGAAAACCGATCGTCAAGTGTATTCTGGACAGAGGGACCGATTACGAAATAGAGGAGAAATATGTTTCAGCGACCGTCTCTCCCGACGGTATCCCGGAAGCTCTCGAGAGAATAGACGGTCTTGAAAAAGGCGAAATCCGCACAGCCAAAGGAATATCCGTTATCGTCAATCCGGCCGAAAGGGAGTGGAACGAAGGCAGCGGATTTGCATGCAGTCTTTACACCGGCAGGAACTCCCCGGGGGCGCAGGCGGTCCTGCTCGAAGCAAGGAACGGCGGATGTATCATCCGTGACGCCGCAGCAACAGGATCTGACCGGGATGATCTCCGGAACTGCGCATGCCTGATCGTGTTCCTCGACCGGGATTTCCTATCGGATGAAAATCTCACAAAAACCCTGATCGAAGAATTTGAGTCCGGCAGAGACATTGCGGTCTGCAGTCTTGAGGATCTTGAGGACGACGATCTGCCGCCCGACCTGACCGCGCTCCACAAAATGCAGTGGCTGAATTTCGCCCACGGTATAAACGGCGACCTCACCACGAAACTCATCCGGCATCTGCAGAAGCGTGGATGCAGGAATGCTGCAGTTCTTCCCGGATTCGAATACGACAGGACCGATAGGGGCATAGTGATCAGAAAATATACAGGAACGGGCGCCGATATTGCCATCGAGGGCGAATACGGCGGCACGCCCGTTATCGAGATAGCGGATAACACGTTTAAGAACTGCGTACGCCTGAGGTCCGTAACCATACGCGGCGGAGTGGAAAGGATCGGAAACTGGGCTTTTCTGGGATGTTCCGGCCTCCGCTCGGTCACACTCCCGGACAGTCTTCTGGAGATCGGCGCCAGCACTTTCGAGAACTGCCCGGCACTGACTGAGATCAGGATCCCGGGACGGGTCAGGAAGATCGGGGCCAACGCGTTCCGTGACTGCGCCGGACTTCTGTCGGCCGCGATCCCTGACAGCGTCACACAGTTGGACGGATGGGCTTTCCAGAATTGTACCGCTCTGAGAACGGTCTCCCTCCCGCGCGGAATGACGTCGATCGGCAGATCGACTTTTGAAAACTGCAAAAACCTCGTTTCCGTTTCCGTCCCCGACAGCATCAGTACGATCGGGTTCATGGCTTTCAGCGAATGTGTGAAACTTGAGTCGCTGTCTCTGCCGGAGAGCGTTGATAAAATAGACTTTATGGCTTTTTCGGGATGCAAAAACCTGAAGACCGTCTCTTTGCCCGACAGTCTCAGCAGTATCGACGACAAGGCTTTCGAAGGATGCGGAGAACTCACAGTAGAATGCTCCGCGGGATCCTATTCAGAAAAATACTGTGCCGGTAAGGGGATAAAGACCATCACCAGGAGCAAAGAGCAGCCTGAACCCAGAAAAGGATTTTTCGGCAGGCTGTTCAAAAAGAACGGATGATCTGATCACAACACAAAAAAGTCGGCCGCATCGGCCGACTTTTTTTCACAGTTATCGTTTTTTACTTCATGCGTGATCCGAGGTGTCCGTTTCGGAAGGTACGGTATATTCCCCGCCTATAAGTTCCGTTTGGTATACAGCGCAGTTGCCGATGAATTTCGACCAGTAACTGCCGTGTGAATCCGGCGTCAGATACTCGAGAGCTCCCTTCATGGCGATCGCGTGAGTGGAGATCAGCACATCACCGGAAGGGTCCTCTGACCTGAGATCCTCGAGAAAGCTTCCGAGTCTCGCAGTGACTTGGGAGAGCTGTTCCATACCCTCAGGAGCCGGGTTGTGCACGAAATCCTTAAAAAACTCCGTCACTTCGGGCTTTTCTTCTTTGAAGTCATATCCCTCGTACGGTCCGTAATCCATCTCGATAAGGCGGTCGTCCGTCTTTATATCGTCCGAGCCGCTGATTATCCGGGCTGTCTCGACCGCGCGCGCAAGAGGACTGGAATACACTCTGCAGAATGATATCCCCTGTTTTCTGAACCATTCCGCGACTGTTTCCGCCTGCGCTATCCCCTGTTCGTTGAGGGGATGGTCGCTTCTTCCCTGAAGCCTGCCCGACTTATTCAGGTGCGTCTGACCGTGTCGTACTATATAGACCATATCAATCCTTTTCCTTGACCGCGTCGCTGATCATATTAACGTTGATATGATTGTAGCTCATGCTGACGCCGTGGTTTTTGAACTCCTCGCGCACGAGAATATTCATGTTTCCTCTTGCCTGCGGGAAGTCCCGGCTTGCGGCCCATGCGTTTATCCCTTATCTCACACTGCTTTCCTGGAAGCTGTCGATAAAGATCCAGTGAGCGGGATCTCTCAGGAACAGCATCTCCCTGTCATAAGCGGCTTTGAGAACTGCCATTACGTCCTTGGGATCATCCGCATACTCGGCGTCAAATGTCAGCGACAAACGCCACCCCGGTTCTCTCGGATATTTGTTCAGGGTCTCAGCTGAAGATACAGCTCCCGGTACTGCCGGGCGGATTTGGCCCAGGAGACATCTTTTTCCATGTCCCTTTGGACGATCTCATCCCAGCGCTCACGCTCGGTGAAATAAACTGTTTTCGCCCGGATGACTGCATCCAGCAGAAGCCCCGCATCATAGCGGTCGAAGGTGAAGCCGTTTCCTGAGTCGGCATATTTGTTATAGGGCTCTACGGTGTCCTTAAGCCCGCCGGTCTCGCGGACTATGGGGACTGTACCGTAACGCATGGCTATGAGCTGCGTCAGGCCGCAGGGCTCAAACAGGCTCGGTACCAGCAGCGCATCAGCTCCGGCGTAGATCTGGTGGGCCAGACCTTCGTCATAGGCGATATACGAGCAGACAGTGCCTTTGTAGACGCTCTCGTAATAGCGGAATGCATCCTCATACTGCGCGTCTCCCGTGCCGAGGATCACAACCTGGGTGTTTCCGTCGATCAGTTCCGGGAAGATGGCGTTCACCAGATCCAGGCCCTTCTGGTTGGTCAGACGGGAGATCAGTCCTATGACCATCTTTCCGTCGTCCTGCTCCAGCCCCAGCCTCTCCTGGAGGGCGCGCTTGTTTTCTTTCTTCTTTTTCAGCACATCCTTCACATTGTAGTTTGCCGCGAGCAGCTTGTCCGTCTCGCTGTTCCAGATATCTATGTCGATGCCGTTGACGATACCGTGCAGCTTTCCGGAATGGAAGCGCAGATGCGCATCCAGATTCTCACCGTAGAAAGGTGTCTGGATCTCCTGCGCATAAGTGCCGCTGACCGTGGTTATGCAGTTGGCAAAAGCCAGTCCGCCCTTGAACATGTTGGCATCTTCATAGCCCTGTTTGAGAAGGGTGTGGTCAAAGACATAGCCCGGCAGGCCTGACCAGTACTGGATCGTCGGGATATTATAGATGCCCTGGAAGCGCAGATTGTGGATCGTGATCATCGATTTTGCCCGTCCGACAGGGGTGTCGGAGAAAAGCGTGTGCAGGTAGACAGGCACAAGACCCGCCTGCCAGTCGTGACAGTGGATAATGTCGGGGGTCCAATCCAGATAGTTCAGCGCGGCCAGGGCGGCTTTGCCGAAGAAGCAGAATTTGGGAATGTCCTTTACCAGATCCGTATACGGATTGCCCCAGCTGAAGAAGTCCTCATTGTCGATGAAGTCATAGACGACACCGTCCATCTCCATTTCCATGATCCCTACATAGAACGCCCGCGTGTCCGCGCAGAGATCCATCATGAAACTTCCGCGATAGACCATCTTTTCCTGATATTTTTCGGGGATGCATTTGTACCGCGGCAGGATCACCTTCACATCGCAGTTCTGCTTGGTGAGCGCTCTGGGAAGCGCGTACATCACATCGCCGAGACCTCCGGTCTTCACGAAGGGATAGCACTCCGAGCCGATGAACGCCACGCTGCGGCGCGGTTCGGGAAGCGCTTCTTCAACCGATACTTCCGCTGCGGTGACGGTCTCCTTTACCGCCTTGGGTTCAGCATTCACAGGCGTTTTTTTTCTGCCTTTTCCCGAAGATGTCTTTTTGTCAGCCATAAAGCTCCTCCTTTGTCTTCTGTAATAAAAAGCGTTGCCGGCCTTATCGTTGCCGGACGGAAGGTTTAGATTGCGTTTTGATCAGTCCATTTTCTCTTTCGGATCGCTGATCATATGAACGTTGATATGATTGTAGCTCATGCTTACGCCGTGGTTTTTGAACTCCTCGCGCACGAGAAGATTCATGTTTCTCTTCGCTTGCAGGAAGTCCTGGCTCGCGACCCATGCGTTTATCCCGTATCTCACGCTGCTCTCCTGGAAGCTGTCGATAAAGATCTCGGGCGCGGGATCCCTCAGGAACAGGATCTCCCTGTCATACGCCGCCTTGAGCGCCGCCATGACGTCTTTGGAGTCGTCCGCATATTCGGCGTCAAAGGTCAGCGACACACGCCTTACAGGCTCCCTTGTGAAATTGAGGATGGAGGCCTCGGTCACATCCCTGTTCGGGACCGTGATCATCTCTCCGTTTACAGTCTTGAGAGTCGTATAAAATAGGCCCACGCTCTGGACCGTTCCGGTCCTCTGGCTGATCTCGCAGAATTCCCCTACCGCTATTGGTTTCGTGAACAGCAGTGTTATGCCGGAGAACAGGTTCGTAAGCACGCTCTGCAGAGAAAGGCTCAGCGCGGCGCCGACAACAGTGATCATGGCGATCAGGGAGGATGTCGGTATTCCGAGAATTCCGCACACTATCGTGATCGCGAGCACCCAGAGCATTATCTTTTCCGCCAGGACCACGAATCGTCCTATGGTTTTATTCGTACGCAGCAGCCGGTCCAGCACCTTCTTCGTTATATTGGAAAGAATGCCTATAAAAATGGCGCAGATTATCAGCACGACAATTGCGGATATGAGCGTCGACCATATATTGTTGAAACCGAGACCTTCAAAAAATCCCGTCAGTGTTTTTTCAGCCTGAGTAGTATCCAGCATATCCTTTATCCTTTGCATAGGTTTTTCCAAATAATATTGTACCACAATGTTGACGGGCAAAAAAAATCCGGCATGCGCCGGATCTTGTTTATTGCATATATCTTTGGCATTATTTGAGTTTTGCGGCGAGCGCTTCTGCGTCCTTCATCATCTCCGCGACGATCCTGTCGGGATCTTCTCCCACGAGATCGAGTCTTTCGCCCTTGATGCAGTATGTCTCCTTTATCCCGTAGAATTCGTCGCACAGTGTCTTGATGTAGCCGTAGCCGAGGTCGACTTTGCTCATATCCCCGCCGGCTGTCGTGATGTAAATGAGGTCCTTCGCCTTGCAGAGACCGTATGCCTGGTCGTTCTGGTCATATGCGAAAGAGACACCCACGCAGTTGATAGCCTCGACATAGATCTTGAGGATGGCCGGGAAAGAGAGATCCCAGTACGATGCCGCTATGACGATCCTGTCGGCTTCCGCAAACTGCCTCGAATACTTGAGGATGGGGTGATCCCAGTCCTCGTTTTTAAGGGCTTCGTCCCTCGTGCAGAGCCTGTCGTATGTGAGCGTCTGGAGCCCCTCGGACGGAAGGTCCAGATATGTCACTTCACCGTCGAGCAGACTCACAAAATGCTCCGCCACTTTTCTCGACCTGGACTGCGGTCTCGGACATGCGTTGACAAAAAGTATTTTCATCGGTTTTCCTCCCGTGATCAGATATTTTCTGATTATTATTATACCTTATAAGAAACCCTTTTGTATCTTCCGCAACGCGAAATCCCTCAAGCACTGGTCAATACCATTTATAAAGTATACAATCTATATATTGTTATGCGGGAGCTCGGTGAACAGACAGGAATATACCACGCTAAAGAGACAGAATGCCGGATCGAACAGAATCGAAGCAAGATCTGAAAAGCTCCTGACATCTGAAAAAACTGTTTCGGCAAGGAGGCCTATCATGACTCAGAACGATTTCTGGATGATGACAGCGTTCAATCCCCTATTCTTCGGCGTATTCGGTATCTTCATCCTCATGCTCGTCGTCGCGAGCATAATCTTAAAAAACAAGAGCGACAAGGTCAAAACAGCCGTTCTCGTAACGGCGTGCGTCCTCACTCTTATCGGGTTCGGACTGTACAAATACTTCCTGTCTCTCGACGCGGACTTCAAGGTCATCAACGCGGAGATGGGCGGATTCAACTGGTGGGGAGAGCTTCCCCTTCACCTGTGCAACGTCAATATGATCCTCATCCCGATAGCGGTGCTCAAGAAGAACAAGCATCTCATGAGCTTCTGTTTCTTTGTGGGCCCTCTCGGAGCCCTCATGGCGCTGGCGATGCCGGGCACAGGATTCAACGGATATTCGCTGCTGCTGCCCAGAATGCTCGGATATTTCGGGACGCATTACATGATCTTCATAGAGGGTCTCGCGATCGTCACTTTCGGACTGTACAAACCCAGATTCAAGGATCTGCCCGGAACTCTCATCACGATCTTCCTCATAACGCTCGTGATCTTCGGGATCAACATGCTCCTCAGATGGAGCGGGCTGCACACCAAAGCCAACTATTTCTTCTCTGTCGAGACGGAGGGCAACTTCATCCTCGATATCTTCTACAGATGGATCCCCTTCCCGTTCCTGTACCTGCTGCCGTGCGCGGCGATACTCACCCCATACATGCTCCTCATAACACTTCCCTTCGAGCTTGCGAGAAAGAAAAAGGCATCCGGAAAATAACTGCCGGCTGCCGTCACATTTCCGATTCCCACGACCGGGTCCTCGCGACCCGGCCGTGTTTTTTTATGGCGTTCCCTGACCTTTTTGAGCTACAATAAAAGCAGGCTATAAATATTCTGCAGCGAATCTCAGGAGGACACATTCATGACAAGAGAAGAACTTTTTGAACTGGCGCTTACCACGGACCCCGCTCAGATAGGTCATCATGTGCAGGGCGGTTTTATGTCGGGCCTTCTGCCGGTAAACGACGATACCAAGGCCATAGGTCCCGCTTTCACCATAAGACTTCCCGGAAACGACAACGCAATGCTATATTACGCGATGAAACAGGCTCCGAAAGGTTCTATGATAGTGATCGACAGAATGGGCGACACACGTATCTCCGCCGTCGGCGAGATGGTTGCCCTCGCGGCAAAATCACTCGGCATGGCGGGTATAGTTGTGGATGGTCCGAGCACCGATACAAGAGCTATCCGCAAGCTCGGTTTCCCTGTCTTCGCGAGAGGCAGGGCGTGCGTCACCAACACGATCAAGGGCATCGACGGAGAGTACGGCATCCCGGTCAACTGCGGCGGATGCGTCGTCAATCCCGGAGATATAGTCTACGGGGATATCGACGGAGTCATCTGCGCTCCCGCGGACAAGTTCGAGGAACTCGTCCTTGCCGCAAAGAAGATGGACGAGATGGAGGCAAAGTGGAGAGAGGCGTTCGCTAAAGGCGAATACCTGGACAACCTCGTAAATCTCGACAGGCTCGTGAACGAGGGCATCAGGGGCGCCATCGCGGATATGAGCGCGCCCGCAAAGGAGTAATCAGATGAAGACAAAAGTCGTTCTCGCCCAGCTGTCCAATACAGGTATCGCCCGGGACAACCTCAAAAAGGCGGCCGGATATATAGAAAAAGCCTATACGGAATACCGTCCCGACATTATGGTGTTCCCCGAACTGTACATGACGAACTTTCCTCCGGACACACCTATAGAAGAAGTGCTCGCGCAGACCGAGCCTCTTTCGGGACCGTTCGTGTCAGAGATGAGAGCCCTCGCAAAAAAGTACGGCATGTGGCTCATCTTCGGGATGAGCGAGCCGTCTCCCGATCCCGCTGACAGGAGAAAAACCAACACGATCGTGATGCTCGATTCGGACGGGAATATCGTCACCTCGTACAGAAAGACACACATGTACAACGCCTTCGGTTTCAGAGAATCCGACACGATGCTCGAGGGCGACAGGCTGTTCGAACCCATCGACACTCCGTTCGGAAAGATCGGTCTCTTCGTGTGCTATGAGGTGAGATTCCCGGAGATCTCCCGCAGGCTGAGAGAAAAAGGCGCGGAGATACTCATAATGCCGACCGCGTGGGCGGAAGGCAGGATCAAGAGCCATCAGTTCCACACTCTCATCAACGCGAGAGCCATAGAGAACGGCTGCTATGTCGTAGCCTGTGATCTCTGTTCTCCCGGATATCTCGGGGAGAGCGTTGTGGTCGACCCCATGGGAATAAATGTCTCGGCTGCGGGAGAGGGCGAACAGCTCCTCTTTGCGGAGATAGACACGGCGAGAGTGGAGGAAGTCAGGAAGAAAGTACCCTCATTCGACCAGAGAAGGCCCGAATTGTACTGAATACATCGCGAATGCCGGACAACAATGTCCGGCATTTTTTCCTGCACAAAATGAGAAGTGATATTTCTCACATTTTGCACATAGCATATACTTCCCCCGGAAATATACAATTTAAATAGAATCTTTTAAAAGGAGTACCTGAAAATGTTCCCAGAACTGTCCGAAGAATTCATCGAGAAAAGGCTTGCGCTTCCTGCCGGGAAGCTCAAATGTGTCATCGATACAGACACATATAACGAAGTCGACGACCAGTTTGCCGTCGCGTGGGCTCTGAGATCCCCGGAAAGACTGGATGTTCTCGCCTGCTACGCAGCGCCGTACAGTCACGATCTCGATCCGAACATCCCTGAAGTCGCTCCGCTTCTCCAGGTGGTCAAATACTTCCCGAGCTACTGCCTCAGCCCGAAACAGGGGATGGAAAACAGCTACAACGAACTCCTCAACCTCTATTCCCTTCTTGGAGAGGACCCGGAAGGCAAGGTGTTCAGAGGCTCGGAAAAATACATCGGTAAAGAGGGCAAACCCGTAGACAGCGACGCTGCAAGGGATCTCATCAAGAAGGCAATGGCAATGCCGGACGACGAGCCGCTTTACGTTATCGCCATCGGCGCGATCACAAACGTCGCGTCAGCCATCCTAATGGAGCCTGAGATCATAAAGAAGATCGTCGTCGTATGGCTCGGCGGTCAGCCGTTCCACTTTAAACACGGCGCGGAGTTCAACCTCGTTCAGGATATTCCCGCGGTCAGGGTTCTCTATGACTGCAAGGTACCGCTCGTGGTCGTTCCGTGCATGTCGGTGGCGTCCTCGCTCACAGTCACGCCGTCCGAACTCAACCAGTATCTCAACGGAAAGAGCAAGATCGGCTCGTATCTCTCGGATATAGTCATAAGCCAGCTCGGCGGAGACGCGGCGTCCGCGTATATGACAAGCATGTTCCTTCAGGGCAGTTACCTCATGGGCGAGAATGACCAGCCCGAGGAAACGATAAAGGCGTTCGGGCCTCCCGCAGGCACTTCCAACAGCAGGATCATCTGGGATATTTCCACAGTGGGCTATGTCCTCAACCCCAACTTCGCTCTCACTAAACTTGTTCCGTCGCCGACGATCAACGACGATTCTTCATGGGGTCCGGTAGATGATTCGAGGCACAGGATCAGAGTCTGCACATATCTGTTCAGAGATCTTATCTTCGGAGATATGTTCTCAAAACTCGATCACGACTGATAAGTTCGTTTTTTAAGGCAGGAGATGGCTCTCCTGCCTTTTTTGCTGGTGTAGTCGATTGTTTCTTGTCCTTCTACCTTGCGGTATCCATCTTCTCTGCTATTAGTTGGCATTCCTGTACTTCTAATCCGGCATATCTGCTCAAAGACCGCACTGAGGAGATCGCTTCCTCCCATGTCGTGGTCTTGGCATATGCATTTTTTTCCGAATAGTTCTTCCAAAGCTGATACATACCTGGATTGTTTTCGATTGAGCTGATGATTTCCTCTGCGTTATCCAGTGCGTTTTGAGAATGTCGATTTTTCGCCGTTGCACGTAAAGCGTCATCCAGCAGATTCACGTCTATCTGATCTTTATGCTCTGCGAGCAGGATATGAATATCATAGTAATCTCTCATGCGGGTATTTGTAACCGTCCTAGCAAGTATTGTCTCTAACTTCTCTGCCAGTACCGTTTCCAGAGGATAGACGATCAGCTCAATACTGCGATCTTCAAACATCAATGGATACGAATATCGTACCTCCCGTGGTGTGATCACATCTCCCGTTGATAAGTCCAGCTTCATCGGTATGACCATACCTTCGAATTGGCTTTCCAGCGAAATCCTTATGCCACTGTACTCCATCATGTCCATGATCTCATCCACGTCTCTAATATTAAATGTAATATTGTCGAGTACAGGGACTTGTATGATCTCTTCGATCATACGCTTTGTCTCAATCGTTGAGAGCGGATAGTTTTTGACCGTAGAGTCGATGTCCATGGTTGCACGGCTACCTATGCCTACCATCGCGGAGACAAGCATACCACCCTTCAAGATAAACTGATCTTTATATTTAGAAAGCGACACCCGTTCCAGAAATCGTTCCATCATAAAGCGGCGCATAAGAATATATGGCTCTATCCCTGTTTCCCTCGATAGGTTGTTGATCCAATCCTTCAACTGTCTCGATGTCCCGACCATCACAGCAGCACCTCCATATATTGTTTCACCAGGCTGTCCACATGAAACACCTTTGCATATTTCATCAGACGATTTAGGTCTTTGTCCTTTCGCTGTGCGTACTGCTTCAACGCCTCCGTAAAGATATATCCATCCATACTATTGCGGCTTCGGACCACATCGCAGACTGTTCGCTCTACGTTATAGGTTCGTACATCATGGCCGTAAACGGTTTTTACAGTTGTCTCTCCAAGAGAAAACAAATCCTCTTTCACCGTATATACACAAATGCCGGCATTGGTAAGATTCGATGGATTGCGCCCGGTCTTCATCGTAACAGTGTATTGCAGTGGATCTCGGTCTGTCATATCTTGAAGAAACAGCGCTGTTTCGTGAGAAAAGATTGCCGTAGGCCAGCGCATCTGCAATAGGTACATTCTGTCGACCCATGCATAAGGTGCGCAGTAGACACCACGCATAATGCGCTCATATCCGTTCTTCTCTACAAACTTTGCCAGTGTTGGTCTTGACACCCCAGCCTGAACGGCATCCGCCGTCTTAAGAAGCCCTTCATTCTGTTCCGCCAGTGAAGCAAGCAGCTCCTGTCCGTTCATTCAAGTCACTTCCTTTCACGCTAATATTATACTCAAAATTAGTCTGTTTGTAAATATCATAATTCTGATGCTTTTCGTTATTTCCAACACTATTTCGGAGCTTATTTTATAAGGCACTTTGCGCGCGGCGGGCATAGGCTGTGTTTTTTGCAACAGGTGAAGCAGTTTTGCTGCAATAGTCACGGTAGGATGTTTTGAGTCACTCCAGGAAGGATATATAATATGGATATCAGAGGTCATATATGTATCGCGAACTGAGGAAAAACAGAAACAATCTTCTGGTCAGCGGGATGGGCGTCATTGCATTCACTGCGTGGGGCGGCGTCAAGTCATTTCTGCTGCTCTTCCTGACAAAGGAAGGTGCGGAGGCCATCGGAGAAGTATCCGCCTTCAGATACGGCGTCGCGGTCCTTCTGTCCCTTCTCTCGTTCACGCTGATCGTCACCGCGGCGCTCAATATATACGTCGGATTGTCTGCCATTTCCGAAGGCAAGGGAAAGAAAAGAAAGAACTATTACGTCGCGGCAGCAGTTGTTCTCACGGTCATAAGGCTGATAGGCGTCATCTCCGATCTGTTTTTCTCATCGGGAAAATCATTTTCGGTCATGGATAAACTGGCCACGATAATCGTCGACATAACCTCGCTCATAATGATGGCTGACCTGACCGTATCCGCGATAAAGATCAGACGGCTGTTCCCGACCGTCGCTAAGAGGAGGTCTTAAGTATGCAGAAAGACTTCCACTATTATGCGACCTACTGCGCGGCGTTCCTCGCCGGTTATTCCCATGAGGAAAGTCTCGCCGTATGCTACAGCGCGCAGCTCACGGACTATTTCTCGGCAACGCTGCTGGGAAAGATCGGAGGTCCTAAAGAAGCCGCAACCACCCAGCTCAATATGGAGCTCATGAATATGCGGCCGGATATCCTCTCCCTTCAGCAGATCACAAGAATATGGGCTTCATTCCATTTCCTGCCCCGTGATCTTTATGCCAGGAAAAAGGGATGCACAAGAGGGTATCTCAACAAATACAGACTGATATGCGGTCCTAACGGAGATCTTGTCGAAGATACGGTCAGACTTGCCTCCGGTTCGAGTCTTCAGGCTGCCGGTCTTGCCATGCATGTTCTTGCCGATACCTGGGCGCACAGGTACTTCGCGGGAACGCCCTCGCTCGTTATCAACAACACGGACGATTTCTTCTATGAGATCATCGATGACAATGAGGGCAATTCCGAGAGGAAGATCAGTTTCAGACACAGTCCTTCCAGCAAAGACGATCTCGACAACAGCATATATAACAACTCCGTATTCCAGAGCAACGAAATATCCATTCTCAACCTCGGACATGCACGCGCGGGACACCTGCCCGATTACAGTTTTATCTGCTACAAATACATGCCGGCATGGGCCGATTATGACGATGTGGTCAAGAACAATCCGAAGGATTATATGTCCGCATTCAGACAGATGGTCTACGCCCTCAAGTGTATAAGAGATGCCGATGTCTCCTTTGTCAAGGATACGTACGACGAGGAATCCGTCGGTCCCTGTGAAGACAGGATCATGTCCATACTGGAGACCAGAAAACCTATCTGCTGCGATGAGTGGAAGGCATTCGGTGAAGAGCTTTCCGGATGCGAAATAGAGGACTTCGATCTCGCAAGGCATCAGGACGAGTACCGGCAGGCTTCCGCGGAGGAGAAAGACAATACATTCCTCGGAAGATATATAGTCGCGGCTCTCAGACAGAAAAGCATGGTCACCAATAAGATCTTCATGTCCGGAAACCTTCTGGCCGGCATCTCTGTCGACTATCAGAAGAAAGGTCTCAAAGGTATCCGGGACTATTTCAGAATCATCGAGAATACGCGAGGTGACGCGGAATGAAATATGTGCAGAGGATCAAATATATATTTGAAGGGCTCTGCATGATCGGAGCCTCGGCGCTGATGCTCTACAGCCCGGATGACGGATATATTCTTGTTGCCGCCATTCTGTCCGTGTCATTATTCATCCGCGGAGTATCCCAGCTCATATACTATTTCTCGATGGCCAGACACATGGTCGGCGGAAAGATGATCCTGTACAGAGCCGTACTGTTTCTGGACCTCGGAATACTCATCATGTCCACGATAGATATTCCGAGACTGTATATAATAATGTATCTGCTGGTTGCCCATGCGTTTGCCGGAGCGATCGATGTGCTTCGGGCATTCGAAGCAAGAAAACTCGGCGCGACATGGAAGAACACGCTGACATTCGGAATAGCAAATATACTTCTGGCAACTCTCCCATTAGTCGGAGGCATATTCTTCGATTCCGCCAGAATAATCGTGTACCTTTATTCCGCAGGGCTTATCTATTCCGGCATAGTCCGCATCGTGTCCGCATTCCGCAGGACTTCGATACTGTTCGTCGCGTGATGTTTTTCCGAATATATAAGCAAAGCTGAAAGATCCGCCAACGAGATCTTTCAGCTTTTTCTCTATCATGATTCCTGCGATATCCGGATTCCGTTATCATCTTCTGAACTTCCGGAACATATCTAGACATATCATAACCCTCTTGTCTCCGTCCTCACAGCATCATTCATAGCGAGAAGATATATACAGTATTTATTCATGCTGATCCCTTCAGACTTTGCATGTTGAGCCAGAGAACGATGCAGGCTTTTGGGAATACGCAGTTTGAGCTGTCCTGAAAAATCATCAAGACTTTTTGGCTCTGCGATCTCGAATCCGCTCTCCAATGCCGCTATAATCCATTCTTTTTTTGCCTCTTCCGCATTATCCAGCACTTCCTTCATCGTATTCCCTATAGAAATACATCCTGGAAGATCAGGGTAACGGACGACATATCCCCCCTCGTCCGGATCCGGTATTATTTCGAGACGATAAGGAAGTCCCAGATAATATTCAAGATTCTTCATCTTTGTTCTCCTTTTCAAAGTACTGTATATTTCCAATGCCATCAGACGCAGTGGAGCCAGGTAGATACCGCTTTTACTGTTTTTAACCGCTTCAGAGCTTCATATGTCTTGCCGCTATTCGTCTCACCGACATGCAGGTAAAACTTTCTGGATATTACTGATCCTCGCGAAATCAGATGATCCATGTTGAATGTTGACAGATACTCGTTTATTTCGTTATCCTTTTCCCTTTTCCTTCTTCGTCTTTTCTCCAGTTTTTGCAGTTCGACCTGTATCTCTTCGGATCGGACTAACCTGTCGACCGTCTCCTTTTCCCAGAGTTTTAGATCAGCACATCCCGGATGGTCCAGATTTTTACGTCTGATCGGTTCAGGAAAATACTTGTGAAGCCTCACACGACTGATACCCTAAAGGGCACAGGCGTCGCGTGCTTCCTAGTGCCGCCGTATCCGGCGGTTGTCCTTTAGGGACATCGGACTGCCTTTCCACCATTAAGCCTGGACTCAGTAACTTACAGGACTCAGCCTGCAAGTGCCGCATTCAGGTTATATAAAGTGGATAAGGTGCAGGTGCTTCTCCTGGCGCATGCAGGTACTTTTGCCTCCATCGCCA
>JAFWEV010000079.1 GCA_017512745.1 Oscillospiraceae bacterium | reverse complement strand
TGCCACCCCATATCGGAATGGAGGATCAGGCCGTCAGTTTTCGGGAACTTCGCAAAGGCTTCATTAAGCATGTCTGTCACTTGCTGCAGGTTTGGACTTCTGGACAAATTGTAGGAGATAATCTCATTCGTTGCCATGTCCAATATCGGAGACAGATAACATTTGCCCCAGGGAAGGGAGAATTGTGAGACATCGGTAGACCATTTCTTCAAGGGTTCGTCTGCATGGAAGTCCTGACTTATTATGTTGTCAGCGACCTTTCCAACTTTTCCCTGGAAGGAATGGTATTTCTCTTTCGGCCGCTTTCCCTTTAGCCCCATCTCATGCATCAGACGTTGTATCTTTTTGTGGTTCACATAGATACCGTCATTGACCAAAGCTTTATGTATCCTGCGGACTCCGTATCTGCCATGGTTTTTGCCGTAAATAGCCTTTATTTGCTCTTTCAGCTCTTTGTCTCTTTCTTCCAGAGTCAAGAATCGCTTTAATTCAAAGTAGTATGTAGACCTGGACATCCCCACTGCCTTCAGCAGATCCTCTAGTCGGTATCCTTTGCTTCGGAGCTCTTGGATCGCTTCTGCCTTTTCGCCTTGAGTCGCGCTGCTTCCTTTTCGCGTCTCAAGGCCATTAATTTTTTTATTGCTGCCGTCTCCGCTCTCAGATATTCATTCTCTGCCCGCAGACGCAACAGTTCTTCTCTCTCAGATTCCGTTAACTCTCTCGGTTCTTCTTTCTTCTTCGTCATTGACTTAGGCTCCTTGGGTGGCCTTCCCTTACGCTTTTCTGCTAATCCTTCGTACCCCTCTATTCTATATTTGCGAACCCATTGGTACAACACACTGTGCTCTAGCCCTTCTTCTTCTGCCACCGCTAGTACTGCTCTCCCTGCCAGTACCTTTTCCACCAACGCTAATTTTTCTTCCTGTGTCCATACTCTATTGCGTGCTTTGTGTCCTACTGTTTCCAATCCTCCTCTTTCACTTTTCCTCGCCCATTGCCTGATGATTTGGTGAAATGACTCTAGTGTCACCCCCTCTGGTGTTTCCGGATACTCTCCTTGATAATACATCTCGATGCATTTCATTTTGTATTCATTGCTGTATTTCATAACAATACCCCCAATACTGGTTTCTTTGTCCAGTATTGGGGGTACATATCATCAATGACCGCTGTTTTTTTGTGGGTTATTATTCTTTCGCTTTTGTTCTCGGTTTTTTCTTGTAATTGATCGCGAGCTGGATCAAAAGACCAAGCGCAGCCGCAATACCCGCTATTATAAAAGTGAGCTTTGCATTTGTTCTTGTGAGATGGCTGAACAGAGCCCCGGAATTGATATCCTTGACAATGCTGAGCCAGTTCCCTCTCATTCCTCCGAGCAGTCTGTTGATATTGTATACAACATATATAGCGAACTCCGCCAGCAGCATTCCTCCGCATACCGCGGTACCTATCTGTATGCCTATTTCATCCGTCACGTAGGAAATGACGCCCATCACAATCGCCGGGCCGATAAAAGCAAGCCAGAAAAAGAATTCACCGAACGAAAGTCCCAGTGTATCAGCAAGCATATATCCGAACGCAAGACCGGCAAGGACGCTGATGACAATGTTGCTGATCCTCTTGAAGATTATTGAGAGGACCATCAGTACGATGCCCGTTATGGCGGCAAGTATTATGCTTCTGATATTATTGCCGAAGTTATTCTCATAGACAAGAAATGAGACCAGAAGAGCTATGAGAAGCGTGAGAGGATATTTGAGATTCTTTCCGAAGAATCCCATCAGGAATGCCAGCAGTGCGGCAAAACCTATATACACGAATGAACTGATCATGATCCTTCCTCCTATACTAAACTCTTTGAAAGTTCAGGGCCTGTTCTCTTGAGAACTCTCGCAGTATATTCGTCATCACCGAGCCACCGCAGCAGTTCGTTTCTTGCGAGGATCACAGGCATTCTCGTGTGCACTGAGATCATGCTGTCATTTGCCGATGTGGTCAGAATAGAGAATCTGTTGTTTATATTATATATCCCCGCCATGAAAATCATATTGTTATCTTCAAGAGAAAACAGATATTTCGCTTTTTCCGCGTCGTGAGACCACTCATAAAACCCGTTTGCAGGCACAGCACATCTTCTTGAGATAATATCGTCGGAAAACAGTTTTTTTGTGAACACGGTCTCAGCTCTCGCGTTGATGATGGTGCTGCCTTTTGAGAATCCTTCATATCCCCACTTCATGAGCTTGACATCAGCTTTGACCTTTCCTCTGACAAACACCGGCATGGTGTATCCCGGGAATATCTCCCCTTCCGGTATCGTCTCCTCCGGATACTTCTCTTTTACCACCGTATCCAGTCTCTCCCAGTCGAGTGCGTGCGCTTCCCATCTGAAAACATATCTGCCGCACATAGCAGCCTCCTACGAATATAGGTTTTAAGATTCGCTTAATACGAGTATATTTTATTGGCACAATCAATTAATAGTGCTAAAATGTTAATAATCACTTTCAGGAGGATTTGAATCAATGAAAACTTGTCCTACATGCGGTGCACAGTTTGACGACAGCGCACAGTTCTGCCCGAACTGCGGATATAACTTCAATCAGGCAGCTCCTCAGGGTGCAGCTCCTCAGCCGGCAGCCCCGCAGTATCAGCAGGATCCCAACTATCAGCAGAACATGCAGTATCAGCAGCCCGTTCAGCCCGCTTATGATCCCTATGATCATACAAACGAATTCGATCCGGCAGACGTCTCCGACAACAAACTCTTCGCAATGCTGATCTACCTCTTCGGCCTTATGGGAGTAATCGTTTCTCTTCTCGCAAATCACGATTCTCCGTTCCTCAAGTTCCACATCAGACAGGGCCTCAAACTTCAGATCGCATCCCTTCTGCTCGTAGTACTCTGCGTCATCCCTATCATTGGATGGATCGCTGCAGGCATCATGACCGTTGTTCTCGCTGTTATCCAGATCATCTGCTTCGTCAGAGTCTGCAAGAACAAGTCAGTTGAGCCGGCAATCGTACGCGGAATCGGATTCCTCAAATAATTCACATTGCATACAAGTAAGACCGAATGCACATTCAAGTGCATTCGGCCTTTTTTTATTTTGTGAGCTCCTTTATCTCGTACAGGATCTCATCCACTCTGTCCGCGGATTCATTTCCGAAATTTCTGAGCCCTCTGATGGGATTGTGATCCATCAGTGCCGCAATGGCGTCCGGCGGGAATGACGAGATACCTCCGGATTGTTTGTTGATGAGATTGTCGAGGGTATACTGCTTTGTTCTTTCATCGCGCAGCAGTTCTCCAAAAACCGTATCCTCCGTGATCTCAAGCGGAAGCTGCTTCTCACTCCCTGCGAATATTTCGGCACACTGTCTTATGTCTTCACATGAAGCCCCTATTTCTATCCTGTACTGCGAGGCCGGCACTATCCAATCCGCAAGTCTCTCCTCGTAATACGCAAATGCGCGCATCGGAAGTTCGAAAACCACTGTTTTTGTCTCACCAGGCCCAAGGTCGACCTTTGCGAAATCCCTCAGCTCACGGACGCATCTCTGTGCTCTTCCGGTCTGATCGCCGGCATCGGCGACATACAGTTGGACCGTTTCCTTGCCCCGGACTGCTCCTGTATTGGTTATATCCACGGACACCTTAAGAGTCTCACCGTCAGAAAGACTGTCTTTCGATACTTTCATGTTCTTATATTCGAACTCTGTGTAGCTGAGTCCGAATCCGAACGGATATCTTACACCAACCTTCTTTTTCTGATAGTATCTGTAACCTACATAGATACTCTCGGCATAATTGACCGTATATCCGTCTCCCGGGAAATTGAGATATGACGGGTTGTCTTCAAGTCTGTACGGGAATGACTCGGCAAGCTTTCCGCTGGGGCTCACTTCCCCGTAGAGCACTCTTGCTATAGCCTTTCCGACCGCCTCTCCGCCGAGATATGCTTCAAGAATAGCATCGACTTTATCCGCCCAGGGCAGTTCCAGCGACGCCCCATTCTGGAGAACGACAACTATCCTCTTGCCTGTCTCAGCAAGCCTTTCTATGAGCTCATTCTGGACGGCAGGAAGTCTCATATGAGTTCTGTCAAACCCTTCGGATTCGTAGGAATCGGGCAGTCCCGCCATCACAATGACCGTATCGAATCCGGCAACTCCGCTCAGCGCGGCGTTGAATAGATCATCATCTTTTTCATCGCTGTCGGCTCTGAATCCCTCAAAATACGTGATATCTCCAAATCCTTCCAGTTCATCCAGAGTACTGTCGACGGCGTAGCAGTTGATGAATGCGCTTCCGCCGCCCTGGATCCTCGGTTTTACGGCAAATTCTCCGATCACTGCAGCCTTCGACCCTTTGGCTAACGGAAGAACTCCGTTCTCATTTCTGAGGAGGACCATGGATTCCTCTGCTATCCTTCCGGCGAGTTCATGATCCTCTTTGAACGGGAATTCTGTCTTTCTGTCCTCACATCTCTTTACGACATCTATAATCCTGTCCACACATGTGTCGAGATCTTCAAGTGATATTGAACCGTCGGCGATGGCTCTCTTTATGAAGCCGCCGTTTGCCCACTTATTGCCCGGCATCTCAAGATCCAGTCCGGCCTTGATGCCGAGATCCCTGTGATAGACCGCTCCCCAGTCAGACATCACAATCCCGTCGAATCCCCACTCGTCTCTCAGTATATCCGTGAGGAAACGCCTGCTGTCGCTCAGGTGTTCGCCGTTCACCTTGTTGTATGAGCACATGACAGCATACGGGTGACTCTTCTTGACCGCCAGCTCGTATCCGGCAAGATAGATCTCTCTGAGCGCTCTCTCATCGATGACGGCATTGTAGGACATCCGCCTGTATTCCTGATTGTTGCATATAAAGTGCTTTATGGTCGCTCCGACACCTTTGGACTGCACTCCTTCGACATAAGCCGCAGCCATCTCACCGGAGAGCGTCGGGTCCTCGGAATAGTATTCGAAATTTCTCCCGCAGAGCGGAGATCTCTTTATATTCATGGCGGGGCCGAGTATCAGACTCACATCATATGCCTGGCATTCGTCTCCAAGGTGCTCCCCCATCGATCTGAGCAGATCTCTGTCAAATGAGCACGCGGTAAGACATCCGGACGGGAAACATACAGACATATAGCTCTCGCTCTTTCCCTCATCGACTTTGCGCAGTCCTATAGGGCCGTCAGTCATCATAATGCTTCTCAAGCCAATCTTTTCGACCGGATATGTATGCCACGCCCCGTATCCGGTGACCAGTCTTATCTTTTCCTCAAGTGTAAGTTTTTTCACAAGTTCAGGGTATTTCAAAGCTTCGTCCTCCTCTATTTGATAGTGACTTCGTTGCAGAGGTCGATGGTAAAGTATTCCCTTACAGACTTAGGATCGTCAGTCTGTCCCAACACCCACATGAGTTTGGTAACTGCCGACTCGGAAGTCATATCATATGCCTCATGTGCTCCGGCCTCGAGAGCTTTTCTTCCTGTTTCGTAAACCTTAAGATTGCTTCCGCCGTATATACACTGTGTTCCCACCAGAACAAAAATACCGCTGTCCGTCATCTCTCTTACAGACTGCGTAAGGTCCGTACCGAGGAACGGCATTCCCCCGAGACCGTATGCTTCGATATATACTCCCCTGACTCCGCTCCCGATGAGAGAAGTGAAATAGTCCCTGCCTATTCCCGGGAACAGCTTTGCGACGGCTATCCTGTCGGAATACTTCGTATTGAGAGAAAAAATGCCCTTTCTCTGCGGAATCATATCTGTTCTGACCTGCATCCCCGCGGAACTTATCTCCGCAATATTCGGATAATTTATGCTCTTGAAGGCATCGAAGCTCACAGTGTTGATCTTGGATGCCCTGCATCCAAGGATCACCTTTCTGTTGAATGCAAGAAATACTCCGGCATATCCGCTGGCAGCCATATATATGGCACATCTCAGATTCTCCATGGCATCCGCCACGGGATCTGAGATAGAGAGCTGGCTTCCGGTGATAACAACAGGAATACTGATATTCTGGAGCATAAAAGAGAGCATTGAGGAGGTATATGCCATCGTATCCGTGCCGTGGATGATCACCACTCCGTCAAACTCTTCCTTTGCAAGAGCGACCTCCGCCGCCATTGCGGCCCAGTTATCCGGAGTTATATTTGCGCTGTCCAGTGATGAGATGTCCTTCATGGCGAGTTCAGTGTTCCTCGATACCATTCGTATCTCATCCAGCATGTCCTTTGTGCTTATCCCCGGAGCCATGCCCTGCTGTTTTACAACAGACGAGAGCGTTCCGCCCGTATTGAGTATCAGGATTCTTTTCAAAACGGTTCTCCTCTCAGTTATTGTACAGTTGGATAAGATAATTTCTCAGATCCTGTATCCTGTTTATTGTATCGATCACTCTGTTTCTCACATCATTGATCTGCGCCTGCACAAGGGCATCGGCGAGAAGTCCGTCAAAAAAGAAATCGGCAAAAGCGAGAAGCCCCGATGTGTCAATATCTATATGTTCCACTCTCTCGACATCATCTATCTCATTGTTGAGAACCTGTATCGCGCTGTTTGCCGCCCAAAGTTCGCGCTGGGCAGTCTCCATATATTCCCGCTTTACGAAAGTGCTGACAAAACCGCCGCCGACTATATCGATAACACCCCAGTTTTTTGCGGTCTTGAGATTCGTTTCAGCAGCATAGAGATGGTCCAGCACCCTCTCTGACGCCGTAATGGCTTCGCTCAGTTCTTTTTCTCTCTGTGTCATCATTCGCTTCTCCCGATCCCGATGCCGAAAACTCTTTCCGTATTCTTCTTCAGTATGTCTGTCAATTCATTTTCATCCATCTGTTTGTATCTGGCAAGAGTTTCGGCGACATACTTCACATTCCTCGGATGGTTCACTCTCCCGAGTCCTTTTATGTTTCTCGGAGTGAGATACGGTGCGTCCGTCTCTATGAGCAGTCTGTCACTGGGTATTATCCGTACCGCTTCACGCATATCCTCAGCTCTTCTGTCGTCGCAGATCCATCCTGTGATCCCTATGCAGAATCCGAGATCCAGATATTTTTTTGCCGTTTCCGCCGTACCTGTGAAACAGTGGACCACTGATCTTGCGCACACATCTTTATGCGCTGAGAAGATATCGTAAAAAGTGTCAGCGGCATCTCTCTCATGCAGGAACATCGGCATACGAAGTTCTTCCGCAAGGGCTATGTGCCTCTCAAGACACTTTATCTGGTTCTCCTTTTCCGAGAACATTCTGTTGAAGTCGAGTCCGCACTCACCCACGGCTATCATCCTGTCGTTGGACGTAAGTATTTTTCTCAGTTCCTCAAAATCTCCGTCTTTTGCCCTGTCCGCAGCATGCGGATGAATGCCCGCAGTGCCCCAGACATTGTGTGTGCGGGTGAATTCGTCGGTAAGTCCCGAGCTCTTCATATCACTGCCCGTGATTATGCAGGCGACTTCCGCTTCCCAGGCTTCACGTATTATCTCCTCTTTGTCTTTGAACTGCTCACTGAAGAGATTGATCCCTATATCGTAATACCTTATTTCCACCTTATTCCTCTTCCGCAAGTCCGCTCAGAAGTTCATACAGTTCGGGTTCATCCCTCTTTACGCGTATAAGCCTGCCCTCTTTATCCAGGAAGCAGTGCTCCGAACGGGCTCTGCAGACTATCTCGCCGTCTGCATTCTTCATGATATATGAGACCTTGAGCCTGACTCCCCTGAATTCCGTGATCCTGGTCTCGATAGTTACAGTTTCCGGATATGTCGTGCTCCTGACATAATCCAGTTCGGCTCTTGTGACCGGGGAGAATATTCCCTTTTTTTCCAGAGCATCATATGGCGCGCCTATTTTTTCAAAATAGTCCACTCTGGCCTCTTCCATCCATCTTATGTAATTCGAGTGATGGGTAAGACCCATCTTGTCTGTCTCGTAATAAGCGACTTTATGTGTGTATGTATGCATTATCAGACTTCTTCCGTGATCCTTCCGAACAGTGCCGGCAGCCTGTCCTTGAAATATGCTATCTTCTTTTCATGGCTCTTCTCGAGATCCAGTTTTACGAGGAATGCCCCGTAGGCGTTCTTTGCCAGCAGCACGTTTCTGCCGTCACAGTCGTAACAGTACGCCATGGCGATGCCGTCGGTATAATGACAGCATCCGACTATATGCACTTCGTTTTCAATAGCCCTTGCCCTTCCGAGAGCGGTCCATTGCTCAAACTGAAGCTCATGCCACATGCTTGTTCCGACTGTGTTCACAAAGAGCACCGGATCCTCATACGCAAGAATCCTCGCAACCTCAGGGAAGTGGATCTCATAGCAGATAGGGATGGCTATCTTTCCGAATCTCGTATCGACGCAGTGGAATTCGCTTCCCGGAACATATCCGCTGTTTCTCTCATTCGGGGTTATGATGCATTTTGTCGTTTCCCCTATTATCTCTCCCTTATCGATGACAAGAGCCTTCTCCTTAGGAGCCTTACCGCTCTTGTCGTCATATCCGGCGATCACGAATTTCCCCGCATCGCGGATAATATCAAGAGCCTCGCCGAGGTGTTCGGTATCCAGAAATCCCTCGGGGAACACGTAAATATCGGCTTCTTCCCAGTTAATGAATTTTCTCAGTTCATTTATGCAGTCATGTCTTTTCGGAACGACAAGAAGTATCCTGGTATCCATTTGCTTTTCCCCTTCTCTTTTTAATGTCTGTTTTTATTATAGCGCATACTCTGCCGGCGACAAATCAGTTGAGTCCAAGAACGCACTCGCCGAATACGGCGAGCATCTCCCGTATCCAGAATCCGGGCAGCAGCATAATATCCGTTCCGACCGGTTCTGAATATGCCGTAAGTGATCTGTCACGGGCAAATCTGCAGGCCCTGTACTGATGGAATCCGTTTGTTACTATAACGACAGTATCGCCCAGTTCATTCTCCATTAGCACCTCATATGAATTCCCGATATTCTCATATGTATTCCTCGAATCCGGTTCCATATACAGTCTTGCCGGATCAATTCCTCTGTCAGTCAGCCAGTTGTACATGCATTCCGCCTCTGAGAGGTTCTCATTTGTTCCTCTTCCCCCTGAGACTATGCACCGGGAATCCGGATGCGCTTCAAGATAATCCAATGCCGTTTCAAGTCTTTGTCTCAGCATTCTGCTCGGATCTTTCTCTCTCACCTGACATCCGAGCACAATCACGCACGCATCATCCGGCGCTTCTCCTCTGGGATATGAGATGATGAGCGCAGTCATCCACAGAGTCAGGACAAGTACCAGGATGATAAGACCCGATGCCGCGGCAAGCAGGATCTTTCCGGTCCTGTTTCCTTTCATGTCGGCTATTATCCCGTTTATCTCATCTGCCGCAAATGCATATCCGATGATTATTGCGGAGATGACCATTCCAGCGGCGTTTCCGATATTTCTGATGCCGCCCGCCATAGGACAGAAAAAAAGAAGAAACAGCAGAGATCCGATAAGAAGCAGTATCCTTCTGCCGG
Source organism: Oscillospiraceae bacterium (assembly GCA_017512745.1). GTDB lineage: Bacteria > Bacillota > Clostridia > Oscillospirales > Ruminococcaceae > RGIG5675. Next base: position 43,168 of record JAFWEV010000079.1, on the reverse strand, counting down.
GAGTAAGCTTCGCTCTCACTTGATGCCTTTCCTCTCCCTCGCCCTGTCTATGAATTCCACCGACTCGGAGAAAGCTCTGGGCAGATATTCTTTCTGCCATTCCTTCCCTGTCTTTTCCGTCTTCTTTAGTTCGTTCCATCTCGCTATGACCGCAGCGGAATCCGCCGCTTTCTCATCGCCAAAAACATGAGGGTGTCTGCTGATCATCTTTGCAGCTATCCCGTCGATGACGTCATCCAGAGTGAACAATCCTTCGTCCTCCGCTATCTGACTGTTCAGCAGTACCTGAAAAAGCAGATCTCCCAGCTCTTCCCTAAGGTTGGACGGGTCACCGGTCTCATCGTAGATATCCGCTCCGCAGACCACTTCCGCAGCTTCCTCTATACAGCATGCCCGCATGCTCATGATGGTCTGTTCTCTGTCCCACGGGCATCCGTCCTCCGCTCTCAGTTTTGCAACAATCTTCCTGAAATCATCAAAATCGTACATATTCTGCTCCACAATCATTGTTTTTCTTACAGTTTATCATGTTTTTTTCACATTTTTTTCCGCAAATGTTAACTTTTTATGAGCTATCTCATGTGTCCCGTCATTCCCGTTATGGTATGCTATTTATGTCGAAGAATACAGATGTATTTCTTTTATATAACTCTTAAGGAGGAAACATATGATCAAAAGCGATTTCGACAATATGCTTCGTCATGAATGTATGGATATACCGGCTCTCGGTCTCCATATTCTCAACGATGGCGTAGAAAACAGAGAAGACTATACCGGTATCCGTATGGCCCTCACAACTCCTGAACTTCTGTCAGCGAGAAAGGTCATTCTTACCGGATGCGGCGACAGCTGGTGTGCGGCGGTTGCCGGCGCAAGAGCCTTCCAGCTTCTCGGCAAAGGTGTTGATGCTGAAGCAATCCCGATCGTAGAGTACACCAGAGAATATCCGGCGTCCGCGATCGGCACAGAACCCTGCAATCCCCTCGTTTACATCGTCTCTGTGAGCGGCGGTCCGTCCCGCTGTTTTGAGGCTGCAAAGAGAACAAACGATGTCAACCTCGGCGGACTGAGCGTTGCCGTCACGGCAAACGCGGAGTCTCCTCTCGGACAGGAATGCAAGAGACAGGTCCTCACGGATATCCCCGAGCTCGAAAATCCCTTCAATGAGCACGTACCCGGATGCCGCAGCTACTATGCCTCACTTTATTCCCTTTTCTCACAGGCCATAAGAATGGGTGAAGTCAAAGGAGTTTATCCGATGTCCACGGCCGGCGACATGAGGAAGAATATTCAGGCATATACAGCAGCAGTCAACGAGAATTTTGACGCCATGGACGAGCAGGCTCTCAAGATCGCCAAGGAGTGGAAGAAGATCGAGACATTCGAGTTCTTCTCCTCAGGCGCAGACATGTCTTCCGCATGGTTCTCCGCTGCAAAGATCTACGAGGCGACAGGTGATTTCGCGACATACGAGAATGTTGAGGAGTTCGCTCACATCAATCTGTTCGCAGATCACCCGGAAACCATCGGAACAGTATTCATGATCAACTACAAAGATCCGAGCTATCCGAGATACAAGAAATCAGTGGACGCTTCCGTAGCTCTCGGACGTCCGACATGGATCATCACCGATGCTCCGAGATCAGATTTCCCCGAGAACGTAATCTTCACTTCTCTTCCGAGCCCGAAGTATTACTGGCAGATGCCGGCAGCGCATTACATCCCCGTCTGCCTGTTCGCCGGATACCTCGCACGAGTAAAGAAGGTCGAGATGTTCCGCAGAGATCTTCCGGACCTCTTCAAGCCGGGCGGAAATCAGCTCCGTAACAGCAAAGTCGAGATCGTCGGTTAAGGAGGTGCACTCATGAAATTCTATGAAACAAAAATCTCTCTCGAGAAGAACGGTATATTCCAGCTGACAGACTGGGTCGAGAAATGCGTTAAGGACAGCGGAGTAAAGAACGGTGTCGCATTCCTCAACGGACCTCACACAACCAGCGGTGTGTCCGTAGCTCCCGACATGCTCAACAATTATGACCTCCTTGATATCCAGGACGGTTTTTCCAAGATCATCCCCGCACGCGCCACATATCTCCACCAGTTCGACAACACAACGGATATGGCAGGACACACAAAGGCTGCTATCATGAACACTCACCTCGCCCTTATCATCGAGGACGGTAAGGTAGTCAAAGGCGCAACTCAGGGAATTTACTTCTTCGAATTTGACGGACCCAGAGTTCAGAAGTGCTGGCTCGCAGTCTACGAAGATGCAGAATAAGGGAGGATGCTTAAAATGACAGAAAATACTATTATCCGTCAGTCCCAGAATCTGCTTGACCTCGCCGCTCCGATGATAGAGAGCGTGAGCAAGAAGATCGACAAACTGTTCACGGACGAAGAATTCAAATCCTTCAAAAACGTCATCCTGACAGGCTGCGGCGACAGCTACATCGCAGGACCCGCCGCCCTCGGCGCCTTCCAGGCAATCTCCGGAGTCCGCTGCAAGGCTCTTCTCACGATCGATGCAACATATCATCTTCCGGAAGACCTCTGCACGAGATCCACATACAAGACACTGGCTATCGGGACTTCCGTTTCGGGTTCCGCAGGCGGCACTGTAAAGTCGATAATCAATCTCAAGAGACTCGGCTGCACGACCATGGCGCTCACGGAGAACGTCAACTCACCTCTCGCACAGAAGAGCGACAAGATCCTCAACCTCGATCCGACAGAGTTCAGCGTAACTCCGGGAACAAAGACGTACTTCTGCAGCGTCATCTCTCTCATCCTCATCGCCGTCAAGTTCGGTCTTGTGAACGGTGTCATCTCCGAAGCCCAGGCTGCTGAGATCAAACAGGATATCATCGATTACGCTGATGCCTTCAAGAAAGAGATCAAGGACATCAACAAGCAGACCGCAAAGATCGCGAAGTCATTCAAGAAATGTAAACACATGGAATTTGTCGGAACCGGCCTCGACTATGCAACAGCCTGGTTCGGCAGAGCAAAAGTATATGAGGCATTCGGATGGGTATGCACAGCCGAAAACTCAGAAGACTGGATGCATGTAAACTATTTCGCAAGAAGACCGAAGGAACTCGCCTGTGTCGCCATCATGAGCAGCGGCAATCCGTCGAACTCAAGACTTCTTGAGAATATCCAGACAATGGAACTCATGGGACGCCCGACGATGATCATCACCGATGTCGACGGAGATTATCCCGAAGATATGTTCGTCGTGAAGATTCCGACAGCAAAGAAAGCCTTTATAGCTCCTCTGCTCCAGATCCTTCCGATCACACTTCTCTGCGGACATATGTCGGATGAACTCAAAGTCCCGTTCTTCAGAGGTTTCAAGGAGCCCTGGAGAAGCACAGGTTCCTCTATTCGTTACGTGGAAGGAGAAGTCTAAAATGCTTATAGATACATTAACTTTCAAAACAGAATATGAGCGCTGCTATGACATCACGGCAGATGTCCAGGCTCTTGTCGAAAAATCGGGCGTCAAGGACGGTGTATGCGTTGTCACGGCACGCGATTACTGCGTAGGTCTCGGTCTCCCTTCAAAGTATGACAAGAAGGGCTGGCTCGATACTGCAGACGATATGCACAGACTTATTGCGGACAGAGTTGACTTCAAGAATCAGTCCTGCTCTCCTTACGAGGAAGCTGCAAAGCTCAGAACTGCATTCATGGGCAACCACTCAGATATAATCGTCAGAGACGGAGTTCTCGTTCTCGGAAATTCACAGGGTCTTCTTCTCCATGAATTCGGCAAGGACGGAGCTGACAGGCTCATTGACGTCTGCGTAATGTAAGGAGGAACCGGATAATGTATAAAACTATTAAATTCAATACAGAATTCAACGGTGTTGTCGACCTCACGGAACAGATCCGCAGCTATGTCAAGGAATCAGGTCTTGAGAACGGTTTCGTGATCATTCACGATCCTCACACAACAGCGTCCATCGGACTCGGAAGCAAACAGGAAGGCTTCACGGAAGACTTCATGCTCGAGCTCGACAAAATGTTCCCGGCAACGAATTTCTACCGTCACGTTGAGACCCCGTTCGATGCTGCTGGACATGTCAAGACGGCTATCGTCGGCGCAAACCTTTCAGTCATAGTAAAAGACGGCGATCTCCTTATCGGAGACGACAAGGCCATTTACTTCTATGAGTGGGACGGACCGAGAATGCGCAAGGTCTATGTAAAGGCTGTCAAAGGCGTTAAATAAAAGTTTCTTTATAAACCCGAAGATCCCGGAACCAAGTCGGTTCCGGGATCTTTTTCTCACAGTATCTCTTTTAGTTCGCTCAGTCTTTGAATGATGTAATCGGCTTCACAATCCGGGAATTTCTTCTTCTTGTCAAACAGACAGGTCTTCATGCCATATTCTCTGGCCCCGGCGATATCGGTGTCGGGAGAGTTGCCCACTGCCATCACCTCTTCCGGCAGAAATTTGTTTCCCAACCTCTCGAAGCAGGCATCGTAAAACTCTCTCGAAGGTTTCGAAGCCCTCAGTTCTTCAGAGATGAACATTCCCCTGAAGTATTGGTCCATGTCGGAGAGTTCCAGCCTTGTATGCTGTATCTTCGAAGTGCCGTTGGTCGCGGAATATATCTCATACTTTCCGCTGAGATATCTGAGAAGATCTCTCGCCCCGTTTACCTCATCAGCGCTGACGGAAAGGAATCTGAGAAACTGTTTTTCGAATTCCAGATGATCGCACTCAACTCCGAGGACGGAAAAGACTACCTTCCATCTTATCTCGAATATCTCATCGTAAGTCAGCCTCCCGGCCTCCATTTCCTTCCAGAGCTTGTCCGTCACGGAATTGAATATACTCTGAGTGTTTTCCGGAAGATATACCCTCATCCTGTTTGCAGCCATGTAAATGCTCCAGGAAGAGCATTTGTCAAAATCAAGGATGGTATCGTCAATGTCCATAAAAACTGCTTTGATCACGATTTTCCCCCCTCAGTGAGTGTTGAACCAGTCTATTATAAAGTCCATGAATATCCTTGCCGCTTTCGGCATCGTAGAGTAATCTCTCCACAGCAGCGATACCTCATTGACAGGTCCTTCATATATCGGTCTGACTATAAGGCCGTCCTCGAAGCCGCTTACAGTCCTCTCATACAGAAAGCTTATTCCGAGATTCTGTCTTACCATGGACATGATCGTATAGTCGTCCGAAACGGTGTACAGAATATTCGGAGAACAGTTCGTTTTCTTGAAATACAGCTTTGCCTCATTGTATTCGCCCTCATCCATAAGGATGAATTGCTCGTTCTCAATGTCTCTGCCCCTTATGACTTCTTTTTTGGCAAGAGGATGTGCAGGAGGGATGACAGCCATCATCCTGTCTCTGTAAAGAGGATGGATATTGTTTCTGTCGACAGCGTTTGCGTTGATGAACCCGAAGTCGATCTCACCGCTCGAAAGCCACTCCGGGATGGAGGAGTAGTCCCCCTGTCTCAGAGTGAATCTGACAGACGGATACGAATGCTGGAATACGTGAAGTATTCTCGGCAGTATATCTCGGCTTATATTCGTAAATGTTCCTATCTTGATCTCGAGGTTGTCAAGACCTTCCATCTCGAGCTTTTTCTCTTCAAGACTCTGTTCCGATGCATATATCGATCTTATGAACGGATAGTACTGTCTTCCGTCGGCAGTGAGAGTGAGTTCACCCCTCTTCCTGTTGAGAAGAACCGTTCCTATCTCATCTTCAAGAGCCTTCACTGACTGGCTGACGGCACTCTGAGTATACCCCAGTATCTCTGCGGCTTTAGTAAAATTTCCGCTATCCACAACGGTACAGAATATGCCGTATCGCGAAATCATCCGTGGCGTCACCATCCATAAGTTTATCTTATGATAATATTATAGATATTAATTTTACTAATGTAAATGATGTGGTAATATATAAGTAATCGATGTGGTCATGATAATGGCAGTTACTCATGACGATGTTGATCGATTCGGAAAATATTTTCGAATTTCTCTCCTCATTATAGTATCACTCCAAAGAGATTCCTCCGATCCTCATCGGAGGACTTTTCTTTTCTGGACATTCCGCGAGGATGCTATATAATCTGTTTAGAAATAATCTTATCAAGGAGATGGGGCAGCGATTCCCTCTTGACCCCTCGGAAACAAAAATGAAAACTCTGTATCTCATAGGAGGACCGGCAGGAGTCGGAAAAACTTCCATCTGCAAAGTCCTCAACAAAACACTGGAAAACTCTGTCCATCTTGACGGCAACTGGTGCTGGGATATGAATCCCCTGCAGGAAAACGATGAGACCACTGCAATGGTAATGGATAATATCTGCCACTGTCTCAATAACTTCATCGCATGCTCGTGCTTCGAGAATATCGTCTTCTCATGGGAGATGTTCAGACAGCACACTATCGACTCGATCGTGGCATGGATCGACTCCGATGATCTCAAGATCGTTCCGGTATCCCTTATCTGTGACGAGTCGGTCCTGAGGCAGCGCATATGGAAAGATGTATATGCCGGACTACGCACACCCGACGCAATAGAGAAGAGCCTTGCAAAAGTTCCTCTCTACAATGACATCAGGACACACAAGATCGACATTTCAAAGCTGTCGATAGACGAAGTCTGCAAAAAGATCATCGAATACGGCGAGACCATCTGAAAAACTGCAACAAAAAAGCTCTCTGAATAACAGAGAGCTTTTTTTATTGCTTGTGAGTGATCATTCAAGATCAAATTCGTCCGGCATCGCACCGGTATAGTATTTGTAATACCATTCATCAAGATAGTACGGAAGGAGATACTCATCATCTTCAGAGATGTCGCTCCAGTCTGTTCCCCACGGACGAACGACCACATAGTACTCAAATCCGCCGTCACCATCAGGATCTTCATAAGTTGCATTCATGACAACGAGATTCTCGTAGCCGAGTGAATCGTCAACATAGAGCCACCAGTCTCCTTCATCGATCTCATCGCCGAAGAAATATCCGCTTGTAGATGACAGGATACACTGGCTGGAGCCATCGTCGTAGACCTCAGCGTAGATGATTCCGCTGTAATCCGACTTTGACGAATCCTCATCCCAGAATGTGATAGTTGCTTCTGTTTCGGATGTGAATCTGATGTTTATGCATGCATCCCACCAGTCGCCCTCGTAATCAGCATACGATTCGCTGGCCTCGGCAACATTCCACCATCCGTACCAGTCGCCTTCCCAGTAGTCGCGTGCGCTTGAGCTTGCTACGATGGTCGATCCGCCTGATGATCCGCCTGATGATCCGCCCGATGATCCGCCCGAAGAACCGCCTCCGGATCTTCCGCCTCCAAGTTTCGGGAAGACAAAGATAGCGAGAAGTGCGACAATGATCGCTATGCCTGCGACTATCAGGGCAATGACAAGGCCTTTCTTTCCGCTCTTCTGCGGAACAGGGGGATTATTACCATACTGGTAATTCTGCTGATACTGCTGCGGCTGCTGGTACTGCTGAGGCTGCTGGTACTGCGGCTGTCCGTACTGACCGTACTGCTGCTGCGGTTGCTGATACTGCTGGACCGGCTGCTGGTACTGCTGGACCGGCTGCTGATACTGCTGGACCGGCTGCTGATACTGCTGTACGGGCTGCTGGTACTGCTGAGGCTGTGAATTGAATGTTCCGACACTGTTCTGGACGAAAGATCCCGAACTGTCGCCTATTATGCTTCCGCTGCTGGAAATGAAATCACTGGCTTCCTGGACAGCACTGTCGAGTTCTGAGACAGGCTGAGCAGCTTCCTGGAACACAGGTGGGATAACTGCATCGACAGTCGTTCCGGCGAATTCTCCGGCTGCGTTATTATCAGCAATGATCTCCGGGTCTATCTGAGGCTCGGAAAACACCGGAAGTGCCTGCGCCTCTGCGATAACATCGTTGATAGAATCTTCGAGTTCTGAAGTTTTGTCTTCGGCCGCGAGTCCGATCGTATCAAATGCTTCATCCGCCTTGTTCTCGATCGCTTCAACGGCATTGTCCGCAAGTTCGGCGATCTCGTCTTTGACTTCTGATACCGCCTCAGCTGCAGGAACCTCTTCAACAAACTGATTGACCTGGGACGCTAATTCATCCATAGCAACCTTGGTGCCGCAGTAAGGACAGAAATTCGTTCCGTCCGGGATCTGTGCACCGCAGCTTATGCAAAATGCCATTTTGTTGTCCTCCTTGTTTCGGTTTGACATATATTAGTATAACATAACAGAAATATGTTTTTACCACTACATAAAAAGGATTATTCTCCGGTTTCGGGATTCTTTTTCCTCAGAATATCATACTTTTCCGGCAAATATCCTATATCGATCGTCAGTTTCTGCTGCGGATGAGGCGCGGAATCCTGTTCCGTACCGTCCTCTGCCCGGATCCCCTTAACAGTCACTTCGATATTGCTGCCGTCCGGCTTCATGACTTCGATCGTGTCACCGACGCAGTACTTGTTTTTCTGCGTTGTCATGACCCGGCCGTTTTCCGTACCTTCGCACATTCCGAGATATATATATTTCACATTGTAGTCGTCATTGTCGTATACATGGTCATCAGGACCCGGCTTGCCGTAGAAGAACCCTGTTGTAAACTCTCTGAATGTGCACTCGGATATTCTTTCATGATACAGAGGAAGGTTCTTCAGATACTTATCCCTGTTCTCAAAATAATCATCTATGGCATGCCTGTACGTTCTCGCGACAGTTGCCACATACAGGGCAGTCTTCATCCTTCCCTCGATCTTGAAGCTGTCTATGCCGGCTTCCACAAGATCCGGGATATGGTCGATCATGCAGAGATCTTTGGAATTGAAAATATATGTGCCGCGCTCATTCTCGAATACCGGCATATATTCTCCCGGGCGTTTCTCCTCGACAAGGGCGTATTTCCATCTGCAGGGATGTGTGCACTCTCCCCTGTTCGCATCGCGTCCGGTCATGAAATTGGACAGCATACATCTTCCGGAATAGGACATGCACATAGCGCCATGAATAAATGTTTCTATCTGCAGACCCGGGTCAGTGTTGGTCCTCACTTCCTTGATCTCTTCCACAGAGAGTTCTCTTGCCATGACGACACGCTGGGCGCCCTGCCTGTACCAGAAATTGCAGGTGGCGTAATTCGTGTTGTTGGCCTGCGTGCTTATGTGCCTCTCTATTTCCGGGGCTTCTTCTTTTGCTATCTCAAACACTCCGGGATCGGCAATTATAAACGCGTCCGGTCCGAGTTCTCTGAGTTCCCTGATATACTCCCTTATACCTTCGAGATCGTAGTTGTGGGCCAGTATGTTGACGGTCACGTGGACCTTTACGCCTTTCGAATGCGCATACCTTATTCCTTCGGCCATATCGTCATGGCTGAAGTTCTTCGCCTTGGCTCTGAGTCCGTATGCGTCTCCGCCGATATATACGGCATCAGCTCCGAAAGCGCACGCAACTTTGAGCACTTCCAGAGAACTGGCCGGTATTAGCAGTTCGGGTTTCCTGGGCATTATATTTCCTCAGTTGTGATACAGTTTCTTGCTCTGGTATTTTGGCTCACACGTGAGATTTACACCGAGCTTCTTGAATGTTTTGACATCCACCTGAGAGAGGATGACGGAAGAGTGGACCTCGAGTCCTTCCAGCTTGGGCAGCTGCACATACGCCTTCTCTGCGTCGGGATTGGTCACGGCAGCTATGGACAGAGCTATCAGGATCTCATCGATATGGAGAAGAGGATTGTGATTTCCGAGATACTTCACCTTGAGTTCCATAACAGGCTCAATGACTTCGGGTGAGATCAGGTTGATGGAATCATCAATACCGGCAAGATACTTGAGGGCATTCAGGATCATTGCGGAAGACGCGCCGAGAAGCGGGGACGTCTTTCCGGTGATGATCGTGCCGTCTTCCATCTCTATTGCCGCAGCCGGTCCTCCCGTTTCGGATGACCGTATGTTTGCGGCAGCTATGACAGGTCTGTTGCCGATGGCTATTCCGCTCTTCTTCATGAGGGATTCGATCTTTTCAACGGGCTTCCTTCCCGCGTCGCCCTTCCTCTGGTCGCACATAGCCTGGTAGTATCTTCTGATTATCTCGAGATTGGCGGCTTTTCTGCACACGTCGTCGTCGACTATACAGTTGCCTGCCATGTTTACTCCCATATCCGTCGGGGATTTATACGGGCTCTCTCCGTAGATTCGCTCGAATATCGCCTTGAGCACCGGGAATGCCTCGACGTCTCTGTTGTAGTTTACCGTCTCGATCCCGTAGGCTTCCAGATGGAACGGGTCGATCAGATTGACGTCGTTGAGGTCAGCCGTTGCAGCCTCATAGGCGATATTGACAGGGTGGTCTATCGAGAGATTCCATATCGGGAACGTTTCGAATTTTGCATAGCCGGCTTTGACTCCTCTTTTCTGCTCATGATAGAGCTGAGACAGGCATGTGGCCAGCTTACCGCTTCCGGGTCCGGGAGCCGTCACGACCACAAGAGGCCTCGACGTCTCTATGTACTCATTGATCCCGTATCCTTCATCACTGACGATAAGCGGTACATTTGACGGATATCCGGGGATCTTGTAATGCCTGTATACCCTGAGGCCGAGTGACTTGAGTTTTGCCTCGTATGCCAAAGCCGCAGGCTGATTTGCAAACTGCGTGAGGACGACGCTGCCGACAAACAGTCCGTTCAGGGTGAATGCGTCGATAAGTCTCAGAAGATCCATGTCGTATGTGATCCCGATATCTCCGCGGACTTTGTTCTTCTCGATGTCCCCGGATTTGATCGCTATTACTATCTCCGTCTGATCCCTCAGTTTCTTGAGCATCGTGATCTTTGAATCCGGTTTGAATCCCGGAAGCACTCTCGATGCATGGAAATCGTCGAAAAGCTTTCCGCCGAATTCAAGATACAGCTTTCCGCCGAACTGATTGATCCTTTCTATGATCCTTTCCGACTGGATATGACTGTACATGTCATTGTCAAAACCTATCTGACTCATTTTTCCTCCCCGCTGTTTAACCCCAGTGCCGTATGTAACTCATTGAATACACGAATATATTCCTCTGCGACCTCATCGCAGTCTCTTACAGTGCATCTGATATCGGCCAAAATTCTTCTCTCATATGTTTCGTTTAGATCCTCGGCCATTATGTTGTGGAATTCATATTCCAGCATATCGTCATCTATTCCGAAAACAGTGTTCTCTTCATCTTCCGTCAAAGCTTTTCCGGTATATCTTGTCCAGATGTAATCCATCATCCTGTCTTCAAGCTCATGATAAGCTTCAAGAAGCCCCTTGAGAGGTCTTATGACATCGGAAAGATATGTCTCGCTTGCATCGTGAAGCAGACATGCCAGCTGAATTCTCTCATCCAGCCCCCTGGTCCTGGCTTCAGCAGCACACGCTATACAGTGCTGCGCCACGCTGTAGAAAATCCTGCAGTGTCCGTTTGCCCGGCAGATATGAGATAAAGAATGAGCGATATCAGTGATATTGATTTTTGAAAAGCTGTCCGTGAGAGGGTCAAAGTGCTCCCCGGAGTAGGTGATCAGATATCCCATGGATTTTCAATTCTTTCAAAAAATCAAAATACTCAATTATTCTACTATATTTTATTCTCTGCAAAAAGACTTACACAAAGAAAAAGACATGCATTTCCTAAAAAATGCATGTCAGAAATACCGTCTGTGACCAGCCTCAGAGCAGAGCCTTCACCTTTTTCAGTTCCTCTTCGATCCTGTCGAGATAAGGAGCATAATCTATGTCGTTTTTTGCACGTAGTTCCTCTGTGATCTCCGATACAGGATCATAGATGGTGGTAAGCGCAACGTTTCCGTATACGCCCTTCATCGCGTGGGCTTTCTCAAATGCCGAATCCAGATCTCCCGCCTCGATAAATCCCTTGAGCTGCTCAAAGCCGTCGTCGGCAAGCGCCATTCCGACCAGCCTGAGATAAAACATCTCATTGTTCATACATCTTGTCAAGCCCTCTTCAGTCCTGTTACCGAGCGCTTTCAGATTTTCAACAGTCAGCATAATGATTCCCTTTCTCCGAATACAATACTGTAGTAATTATTATATGCTTTTATTCAGCTTTTTAACACATCCTATTATGACCCGGCCTATCTTCCGCCCGATCTTTGATCAACTTGATATTATAAGCCGTATACCGTAAAAGAAAGCGTAAAAGAAAGGGTACCTAAAAAATAAAAAATACGCTCTCCCCTTAAGATTCCCGCATCCGTAAGCAAATCACACAAAAAAACCGACTGCATTTTGTGCAGCCGGCATCTTATACCTATTATGATTTTCTACCATTCCTGTCACAGCCATCTGATGAAGGCAGTCTTGTCATCGCTGTTGTACCCAGCTTTTCTGTAGAAGTTGAGTGTTGACTCCTTCTTTGACCCGGTCATGAGCATGATCTTATAGCAGTTATTGGCCTTCGCTATCTCCGATGCCATATTGAGGCACATGGTGGCATATCCCTTTTCTCTCGCATCGGGATGAGTAACCACATTTTCCACGAATGCATATGGCCTCGCGCTGTGAGTGAGATTGCTTATGATGGTGCATGTGCATGTAGACAATATCCTGCCTTCGGATTCCGCGACTATTGTATGGCAATCTTCCGAGTCCATGATCTTTTTCCACACCGCTGAAGACTTTGCAGGGTCTTCGGCCAGTTCGCTCCCGAGATATGAGTACAGTGCCAGAATTCCGGGAAGGTCGGAACTGACGGCTTCTCTTAAGATGATATCAGCCATCACGGCTTCTCGATAACGTAGATAACATTGCCTCCGTTATCGATCTCCTTTGCCCTCAGGAGCCTGTATCCCTGAAGGTTGATGAATTCGAGCCATTCCGCGCTTGTGCGGAGTCTCTCATTGCCCTTGAGGGTATTTGCGGCGATCTCGATGGTCGGCACCATAAACACGTATCTCTTTGCAACCCTGAGTCCTTCGGCAACAGCCTTTGCAAGGACTTCGTCTTCCAGTGTCTCAAGAACCTCATACGAGAAGATAGTGTCAAACGCACCATCCTCAAATTCAAGCGCGTCCACAGGATCGTTGAAAAATCCGACATCCGTCCCGTTCTGTGCATTTACAGAGACTGCAAGAGCCATCATGTCGGGGTCGGACTCGGAGCAGCATACGTTGTAGCCGTTCTTCGCAAAGTAAACTGAGAGCGCTCCCGTGCCGCATCCGGCTTCGGCGATCTTTCCGCCCTCGGGCGTATATTCCTTTATGAGCTCAACAAGAGTTTTTCTCTCGTTCGCACATTTCTCGACATAGGCGACATAATCGGAATAGTCGTTGAACAGTGAGCTGTAATATACCTCCGGAGAAAGGACATTGATCTTTCCGAGTTTTCTCCTCTGCTCGAATACCCTTCCGTGATTCTTGAGGGGTACTTTTCCGTCTTTGTACTCCGCCTCGCGCGGGACAAACAGGTCCGCTTCCCTGTTCGGGAGATCCGCAAAGAGGAGCTTTCCTTCAAGATGATCCATCTCGTGCTGTACGACACACGAACGGTCGCCTGTAAACTCATCATACAGATCGGATCCGTCGACATCGTTGTAGTGTACAACAATGTCGTCATTGTATCTGACCATGGCGCGGTACTCATAGAGGCTGAAGCAACCGATCCTGAACAGTCTGTCCTTGCCCTTTTTCTCCGTTATCTCCGGATTTATGAGCATGTAGCGTTTATCTCCGAGCGTTACGGCGCTCATGGCAAGATCAACACCGATCTGAGTGGCGGAGAGACCTATGGCTCCTCGCTTGTTGCCCTCTCTCAGGATAAGATCATCCAGCGTATCGTTGAGATCCCTGATGCAGTTGACTGTTTCTTCTGCGGTAAAATCCGTAACCGGCCTCGTCTTTTCTGTGAGGACTTTAGGATTATCGTCGCTGTGGATATCATATGTAACTATATCTCTGATCATAGTATTCATCTCCTTCGCACATTACATTGCTGACTGTCTTAAGTATACCATATTGCTCAATCCACGGACCGATTTTTAGCGTCTGTTTCATTGAAATCGCCCAATGCAAGAGATTATAATATTCTTACAATCTTTTATAAAAAGGAGAGCGGTTTTCTCAATGGCGGGGACACCGCAAATTTGTAACATGAAAGTAGTTGTTGTTGGCAGCGGCGGACGCGAGCATACAATAATCAAGAAGATCAAAATGAATCCCGAAGTTACCGAGATCTATGCGCTTCCCGGCAACGGAGGTATCGCTGCAGATGCTACATGTGTTGACATCGGCGCTAAGGATATTGACGGAATAGTCAAATTCTCCGTGGAAAACAAGATCGACTATGTCATAGTCGCTCCGGACGATCCTCTGGTACTCGGCGCTGTCGATGCGCTTGAAGCGGTAGGCATCCCCTGTTTCGGACCCAGAGCAAATGCTGCTATCGTTGAGGGCAGCAAGGTTTTCTCAAAGAACCTCATGAAGAAATACGGTATTCCCACGGCAGCATACGAGACTTTCGACGACGCTGACAAAGCGCTTGAATATCTCAAGACCGCTCCCATACCGACAGTCGTAAAGGCCGACGGTCTCGCTCTCGGAAAAGGCGTTATCATCGCCATGACAAGAGAGGAAGCATACGAAGCCGTAAAATCCATCATGCTCGACAAGGCGTTCGGCGCAAGCGGAAATCAGATCGTCATCGAGGAGTTCATGGAGGGACCCGAGATCACTGTTCTCTCCTTCACAGACGGAAATGTCGTTGTTCCGATGGTCTCGTCCATGGATCACAAGCGCGCTCATGACAATGACGAAGGCCTCAACACAGGCGGAATGGGCACCATAGCTCCGAACCCGTATTACACCAAGGAAGTTGCCGACATCTGCATGGAGAAGATCTTCCTTCCGACAATCAACGCTCTGAACGCAGAGGGCAGAACATTCAAGGGATGCCTCTATTTCGGACTCATGCTCACAAAGGACGGTCCGAAGGTCGTAGAGTACAACAGCCGCTTCGGCGATCCCGAGACCCAGGTAGTTCTCCCGCTTCTTGAGAGCGATCTCCTCACGATCATGATGGCCACGACAAACGGTACTCTCGCCGAGACCGAAGTAAAATTCAAGGATGCGAACGCATGCTGTGTCATCATGGCATCCGACGGATATCCCGAAAAATACGAGAAGGGATATGAGATAACCATTCCCGAGGAAGTTGCGGACAAGGTATTCGTAGCAGGCGCGAAGCTCGTTGACGGAAAGCTTCTCACAAACGGCGGACGCGTACTCGGATGCTCAGGTGTAGGCGATACGCTTCCGGAAGCGATCAAGAATGCTTACGATGTAGTCTCCAAGGTCCATTTCGGAAATCAGTATTTCCGCAAGGATATCGGCGCACGCGCACTCAAGGCATACAAGGAATAATTCATCAATCCGATTTTTACGGGCGGCCGCATGGCCGCCCGTTTTTTTGCATGAAAAAGGACTGCCGCAGATGCGGCAGTCCCGACAATAAATGGATTTAAAGTTTGGCTCTGATCTCGTTTACCTTGTCCATGACAGCCTTTGTCTTTTCGAACTCGACAGGATTGGAGATGATTCCGCCCTCTTTGAATGCGGATCCCACGATCGCGCCGTCGATGATCTTGAGCTGTTCTTCAGCATTCTTTACGCTGAATCCGCTTCCAACGAGTACGGGAAGCTTTGATACTTTTCTGACCTTCTCGATAACGTCGACCGGTGTCGCCTGACCGGTGTGCTGTCCTGTCACGATGATCGCATCTGCGCCGGACTCTTCAGCAAGTTCTGCGCTCTCTTCGATCGTCACGTCCTTGGATACCATATGTGTATGCTTTGTCTGGATGTCTGCGAGGAACTGAATATGCTCTGCTCCGAGCATTCTTCTGTATCTGATAGCCTCACCTGCTGCCGGGAAAGCAATTCCGTCTGCAGTAACTACTGTGTCAACAAATACCGGAATTCTGATGAAGTCAGCGCCAGTTGCAACTGCTATAGCGATGGATGCCTTTGTGTCTGTGAATGCTGCATCGATTCCCATAGGGATGCTGATGACTTCCTTGACTGCCTGTGCAACTGCTGCAAGTGCCGCGACCTGCTCGAGCTGGAGGTAGTTTGTCATCGGATAGTCGTTGAAGTTCTCGACGATAAGTGCGTCTACGCCGGCGTCGCTGAGTGTCTTTGCGTCTGCAACCGCTCTGTCGATGACGTTCTGCATGTTGCCGTCATAATTTTTTGTGCCGGGGAGTGCCGGGCAATGGACCATGCCGATAATGCATTTTTTGCTGAAAAGATCTGCCATTTTAATGTCTCCATATCTCTGAATTATTATTGTCTTATTAGCTGTGAGGAACCTTTCCCCACACCATTATATTGTACAATAACAGAACCCTCCGTTCAACCGAACGGAGGGTTTAGTCTGTATTTGCTGCGCTGTTTCAGCGACCGATCCTCTTGACCATGAACTCATAGTTATTGCAGGTATTGAGGACCGTCTCCTTGGATATTTTCTTCTGGTTGTACAGGTTGAGAAGACTTCCGTCCATGGTGATCATGCCTTCCTGAGACGCTGCCTGCATCGCAGAATCGAGCTGGTGAAGTTTTCCTTCTCTTATCATGTTCTGTATCGCGGGATTTGATTTCATGACCTCGAATACGGGAACAAGATGTCCGTCGACGGTTGTGACCAGCTGCTGACATACGACTCCGCGGATAAGCTGTGCCAGCTGTCCCCTGACCTGAAGCTGCTGATTTGCCGGGAAGACATCCACGATCCTGTTGATTGTATTTGCAGCGCTGCTGGTATGAAGAGTGCTGAAGAGCAGAACTCCTGTCTCGGCAGCGGTGATCGCAGAGGATATCGTATCGTAGTCGCGCATCTCGCCGAGCAGAATGACGTCCGGGCTCTCCCTCAGCGCGGATCTCAGTGATTCGAGATATCCCGGAGTGTCTATGAAGACCTCTCTCTGGCTGACGATGCTCTTGTTGTGGGAATGGAGATACTCTATCGGGTCCTCCATCGTGATTATATGACATTCTCTCTTGCTGTTGATTCTGTCGATCATGCAGGCAAGCGTAGTGGATTTACCCGAACCTGCTGCGCCTGCGACAAGAACGAGTCCCGTCTTGTTGTCGGCCAGCGACAGAACATTTTCAGGGATTCCGAGGGCAGCGGGATCCGGGATACCGAACTTGATTACTCTGATGACAGCAGCAACAGAACCTCTCTGTCTGAATACGTTGACTCTGAATCTTCCGAGATCCGGGATCGAGAAAGAGAAGTCGTCGTCAACATTGTTGTCGTAATTTGTCTTTGCCCGTCTTCCGACATCGTATATCTCGTCAATAAGGGGAACTATCTCGGAAGGTTTCATGATCCCTTCAGATCTTACCTGCGCGCCTTTGACCTTGTATGTGACCGGAAGGCCTGCGATGATGAATATATCGGAGGCTCCTTTCAGAGTGGCGTTACCCAGTATTTCTCTAAGATCCATATTATTTCTCCTTACCCTGCCCAGATATCCTTGTACGGGTCATCTTCGACCCACACTTTGGTTATTTTCCACTTTACTATCTCCACGCTGTCACCGGAGGGCTTCACGACTATATCCAGCCTGTACCCGTCCTGTTCGAGCGCGTATTCGTATCCGCCGGAGCCGTCTGATCTCACTCCGGGGACAGAAGCTACCGATCCGCCGCTCTTGAGCGCCTCGTCGGCTCTCTGAACGAATCTGTACCCTTCGCTCTCAAGATCATATCTGACTTTTGTCACTCCCGCAAATCTCTCCGCCATGACAACATCTGCATTTGACGATGCCAGAGTCAGTACCGCAAGTGTCGTCAGAACGATCGCGATCACTGTGAGGAAGAGAGCTACGGGTCCGAGACGTATCTTATGACTCATTTATCTGCCCTCCTCTATATACTTTCCGGAGTCCAGACTGTACAGTACACTGTCGCTTCCCTTGAGACTTACATCCGTATGCGAGTCGATGTACTTGCCGCCCGTCCCCTTTTCTTCTTCTCTTGTAAGAACGACTGTATACAGGCGTCCGCCGCCTTCTTCACCCATGCCGACTTCGAGTATATACTCCTGCCTGCCGGCAGAGTTGGCGACGGTGACGATATCTATGGAATCAGCTCTTTCGAGCAGCTCCGACAGCTCATCCTCATCATATGACGACATCGAGATCTCGGTCACCTGCTCGGCTGCGCAGACCGCTTCCGTGAGATCCCTTGCATATGTGCTCTTGTTCCTGGTTGTGACGAATGTCACCGTGATGACAGTGATCACCATAAGCAGTATCGCAAACAGCATGAACAGTTCGACTATCTGTGCGATATTTCTCTTTTTGCCCATTCGCCCCTCCTTCTGAAGTTATTTCGGTAAAACCTATCAGCCGATATTGATGTAAGAATTTCCGAGATCCGTTCTGATCTCGATAAGCTCATCCGTGACCTTTGAGATCGCGAACTCCTTTGCCTCTCCGATAACGAGAGCGTCCTCTGTGTTGATCTCAGATCCGGCGACGCCGTAATCCTCGCACACTTTTCCGTCGCTGTGGAATATCCTCTGCTCGTATCCCGTGGTGTTGTCCCTTATGGTGAGGATCTCCATCCCATCAGCGTCGGATACGAATATCTCACTGCCCCTGTCAGCCTTGACTGCTGTGATTACATAGGAGAGAACGGCTCTCAGATTGTTGTTGTAGTCCTGGACTGCCACCGATCTCTGATACGAGACCGCGGAGAAGACGACAAGGACCAGTATCACGATAAACAGCACTGCTACCGTGAGTACCGAAACAATATCTCCAAGAAGTTTCTTTTCACTCATATATGAGCGCTCCTTTTAGGCATGTCTGTATATGACTCTCACTTCGGGAGGCATATTTTCCGCAAACGGCGTGTAGATGACCTTGTAATCATCCTTATTGATAGTGAGTCCGTAATTCTCCTCGAGATAGCTGAGACTCTCCGGATACGCTCCCTCTATGACATAGCACTGGAGCGCACGGGCAAGGATAGTATCCTTTATGGAGGTTATACTCTCCTCCACCTCATCGGCCGAAGCCCTTCTGTTGAAAAGGAAAAAAGCCGAAGATACGAGGATAAGCAGCACAAGGAGAGTTATGAACCATGGTTTTTTAAGTACTCTCATAGCTTTTTACCTCTCATCCGATGGAGTTCATGATCCCGATCAGCGGGATCATAAGGCTTATAAGCATAAGACCGATAAATACCATCAGCAGACCCGTGAGAAGCGGTTCTATTGTATTGGCGATCCTGCTTATATATTGTTCATTGTTCTCTCTCAGATTCCTGAGTATCTTCTGCAGGATCGAATCGAGCATTCCGCTCCTCTCCGCAGGCATGAGCATGCGGTTATTGATCTGGTCATACAGTTTTTCTTCATAAGCGACCTGTGAAAAACTCATGCCCTCATCAAGTTTTGAACAGCATCTCTCAAGTTTTGCCCTGAGGTTCTCGTTTTCCACTACCGTCATGCTCTTCTTGAGAGCTTCCTCCTGCATTTCACCGCTGGATATGAACATGTCAAAGCACGAAGTAAATCTGTAGAGATCCAGGTTTTCAAACAGCTCGGCGAATGTCCTGAACTTCGACAGCAGTCTCTGCACCTTGTCCTTCTTGCCTGATCTCCACATTAATACTCCTGCAAGAATAAGAATCACAGCAACTACCATGACTGCAAGAAGTATCCAGCATATAGTGACGGAAACATTTATATAGTTGAAAGACGACGCGGTAAGACTCCCCGTCAGATTGTTGTACACGCCGGAGAATGCCGGGAATACCAGCGTCAGCATGACCACAAGGACCGCGATGACGAGACAGAGCAGTATGATCGGATACCTTACCGCGGAAACGATGGTGTTGCGCATCGTCTCTTCCTGCCTGTAATAGTCTGAAAGGTGGAAGAGAGTATCCTCAAGCCGTCCCGTGTATTCCGCAACACCGACCATGTCGGTGGAGTACTCGGGAAAAGATCCTGTTTCCTTCATGGAATCCTCAAGAGAAGTACCCATGGACACTTTCTCCGACATCACCGCCAGTGAATCCGCCAGTACTTTATTCTCAAGAGGGTCCGTCTCATCCTTGAGCACATTGACCGCCTCACCTGTCGTGATTCCGGCCTTAACCATCATGGCCATATTCTCAAAGAATGATCCGAGCTCTCCGTAGCTTAAGAGCTTGTTCTTAACCGTATTATCCGTGCTCATAACAAAAAGATCCTTTCTGCTGGTTTAGAATTGATAAACGTCGAGATAATTTGATCCGTCACCGATAAAAGTACTGTCTTCACCGTTGGCGGAGAAAGTGAGGTCAAGCCTGGTCCAGTCATTGCCGTTTGCTTTGAACTCCACTGTCACCCATCCCGACTCTTCCGTGTAAAACATATTCCACGCGTGGTAGATGTCGTCAGGCGCCACATATCCGAAAATGATCTTAGTGGGTATCCCCTGACTTCTGAGCATCGACGCGGCAAGACACGCGTAGTCTATACATATGCCCTTCTTTTCCGAGAGGGTCCTGTCCGGATCCGGTATATATCCGGAAGCTACCGTCGCAGCTTTTTCGTAATCATATGTGACATTGTCACACACGTATTCATATACCTTTGAGATAAAGTCATTCGCACTGTATGCAGATGATGCGAATTCATGTGCGATGACCACACACTGCGACTGTTCGGTGTATTCGGCGTACTGGTTCGTCCTGAGGTATGGCTCAAAATCGGAATTCAGAACAACATCGGTCTCGCACTTGTACAGTTCAAAGTACTTGCTGTCTTCAATGTTCTTCATGACCTTCACGATGTAGTGCCCGTCGCCGCTCTGAAGAGGATAGACCTGAACTTTTCTCTGGACCACATCGTATGTATATGTGACATCGTCCTTGACGACCTGCAGCTTTAGCCTTGCATCAGAATCGCATACGACCGCAAAATAGCCGTCCGCCGTATTTGAAAGGTTTATCTTTACCTCGTCATTTCCCTCTGCATTCTCCTCCAGGAATACCGAATCCCTGTACGGCGGGATCTCGTATACGGTATCCGGCACTTCCGCTGTCTGCGATGAAGAGCCCGGATTCTGAGAGCCGCTGTCCGGAGGCGCAGAACTCTCTCCGCAGCCGGCTGCCGCAAATGCGACAACGGCGCAGAGCAGTAGGGAGATAAGTTTTCTGTATCTTAGCTGCATCCGTGACCGATATCTCAATATGTATATATATTGTCTCAATTATACTTTTTATTGCTGTCAAATGAAATATTAGGCAAAGAACTGCATAAAAAAGACAGAGCAATGTGCTCTGTCTCTTGCCTATCTTAATTGTACCTTCAGTCGTCTTCGAAAGCTTCTCTGGATTTGAGATAAGCGGAATACTTCCTGGCTATAATGAGATACAGCACAGCGCCGCAGATCGAAAGTCCCGTAATGATCATGACTATGAGTGTCGACGCCTGGTAGAAGCAAAGTGCGAAATATCCTATGAGCGCAATCAGGAGCGCGATCGCAAAGAAGAAATGAGGGGTCTGTTTTGACTGCATGACTGCCATAAGCCCGCAATAAAACTGGTACAATCCTATGAGCATCCCCGCAATAAGCAGCAGATATGCTATCATTCTGGTCCTGGATTCAGCATCCGGATCTGAGACATAGGCAGTAATCACCGTCATATCCAGCATAAAGTTGGACACACTCGCAATGAGTGCGCTAATGCTGAAAATGATCAGTGTATATCCTATTGCTTTCAGTGCCCCGGAATTGTTGCCAGACATATTTCTACCCCTAATTTCCTATTGCAGTAATAATATCACAACTGAACTTTTATTCAATGACTGATTCAGCTGAACCGGACCGGGCTGCGATCGGCTATGAGCGGAAGATACTTTCTCACTTCGGCTTCGTCATCCCAGTAATGCATGAGATATATGCTTTCAGCCGATATCCTGCTCTCAAAATAGTTGATGCCATCCGCTATGTGATCTTCCTGTCTCGGATCGAATGTCACCATTGCGGCATCCAGTTTTTCCCCTCCGAGGATATCCGCAAGAGTGTCTATTTCCCGCTTATATGTTCTTATCTGCCAGTCATTGTCCTCATCGGGCTCGCCTTCCCAGTACCACAGATTGAGATCTCCCGCATGGTATATCTTTTTTCCTTCGGCATACACGAGAAATGCTACGCCTTCGTCGGTGGAAAGGAATGTCCTGATCCTGATATTTCCTGCAGTATATTCTCTGCCGCAGGTCACATATGTGATATCTGCGTTCTTCCGGACCTTTATGTTCTCATCGAGAATGTACTTTATCCCCGGAATATCCGCGAGTTTCCATATGCAGTCGCCGTAGTGATCCCCGTGCTTGTGGGACACGAATACATAGACTTCTTTGCTCCTGTCAAATTCTGGGAGTTTTCCTGTGTACCAGTCGAATATGAGAACCGTGTTTTCAAGTTCCACAGCATAACCGCTGTGATAGATATGCGTTACCTTCACCTTTGATCACATCCTTCAATAATCTTGTATTATAATAATAGCATTCAAATAAGAACAGGTTTTGCACAAATGATAAATTCGACTCTCTGCTATATAGACAACGGAAGCAGTTACCTCATGCTTCACCGCGTCAAAAAGAAAAACGATATAAATCACGACAAGTGGATCGGCGTCGGCGGCAAGCTTGAGGAAGGCGAATCCCCGGAGGAATGCGCGAGAAGAGAGGTCCTGGAAGAAACAGGCCTCACGCTGGGCAATTTAAGATTCAGGGGGATCCTCTTCTTTTTCAACACCATGTATGAAACGGAATTTATCTATGTCTATTCATCCGACGTTTATTCCGGAGAGATAAAAGAATGCGATGAGGGCGAACTTGAGTGGGTAAATAAGGAAGACGTCACTTCCCTGCCGATCTGGGAGGGCGACAGGATATTCCTCGACCTCCTCGTGAAGGATTCCCCCTTCTTCACCCTCAAACTTGAGTACGAAGGAGACACTCTGGTCTCATACGATCTCAGGATCCATTAAGACAGAAAAACAGGTGCCGCGGCACCTGTTTTTTTATTATTTTTCGTTGACCAGTTTTCCCGTCATGTGCTCGGGAATGAGCTCAAAGCAGACGAGTCTGTGTTTGGCATGCTCTATCTCGTACTCTATATACTCCTCATCGGAGATAAACTTTCTGCTGAGTTTTCTGCAGATATCCAGCGCTTTCTCCTCGTCATCGATAAATCTGATCCTGCCGAATACTATGACGCTCCTTATATTGAGCGCCCAGTCGCCTTCCTTGAGGAATCCTTTATCATAGACGCAGTACGACGCCCTGTCGTCCTTCCGCATCATTTCGAGCTTGTATCCGACATTTCCGCTGTGGAAATAGATATGCCCGTCCTCTTCGTCATAATAGTGGTCTATCGGCAGTCCGTAGGGATAGCCGTCATCTCCGTTTATGGAGAGCACTCCTCTGAGTTCGCTCTTTAGCACCTCTGCGCACTCCTCATCGGAAAGCTGCTGCTTTTTCCTCACCAGTTCCCTGAACATCACTTTTCCTCCTCTTTGTTTTCGAAACTCGCCAGCTGTTCGGCGAAGACCTTGGCAAGTCCGCTCATGATGGCCGCCGAAACAATAGCCTCATTCCTTATGGTCTCTATGTCATTGTCCTCATTGCTCTTGAGAAGATTGCCTGTGATGTCCTCTATCTGTCTGCGGAAATACGTTGTCGTCTCCGAGAATCTTGCGGAATACGCTTCATACATCTGCTTTACCGTCTCAACATCAACACCGAGAGGCAGTATCTTCCTGAACAGAGAAATACTCACCGACTGCTTCAACGTGCATATCATAATTATATAGGCTAAATGCACACGGTAGTACTTCTTCTTCTCCGGCTTAGGCATGACCTTTGTTCTCACGTAATTGTTTATTGCCGACGCGGTGATGATCTGATCCTCGATCATCTCTTCGGGGAATATGTCGAAATACTGTTTCATGAGAACGATCACCTGTTCAATGTACAGCCCGAAATCCGGGATATCTTCCCATTTAGGAAGACTGTAACCTGCAAGTCTCTCTTCCCATTTGACAGTGCTTTCCTTCAGCAGACTGAGATCGCTCATGCTTCATCTACCTTAACATGTAATTTATTACATTATATCACTTTTAATATTTACAACAAATCACCCGTCATTATTCACATTGACATGATTTTATTTTCGATGTAATCTAATATTGTAAATTAGATGAAGCGGAGATGATTCTAGATGAAAGACAAACTGGCAAAGATCGTAAGCATTATCACTATCGCTCCGGTCATGGCCTTTCTGATGCTGACATTCCTGTATATATTCGATAAGGACGTTTTCCGGGAACCTGTGTATTATGTGATCGCTGTCCTGAGCCTTACCGTATTCCCGGTGCTCGCCTACCCTTTTCAGATCATGTTTCCAAAACTCAGAAAAACCGGAAGGGACGGTCAGAGGAAGCTGGCCTTCATATTTGCCGTAATAGGATATCTTGCCGGACTTGCCGTATCTTATCTGCTTAACGCTCCGAGAGATGACATGATGATCATGGTGAGCTACGCGATCTCAGGATCGATCCTTGCGCTCTTCAATCTTTGTCATATAAAGGCAAGCGGACATGCGTGCGGAGTCGGCGGGCCGTGCGTGCTCTGCGCATATTTCCTCGGCGGATGCGGCTGGCTCATCCTTCTGCTGATCCCGCTCATTTTCTGGGCAAGGCTCCATATGAAGCGTCACAGATTTCCGGAACTCATAATCGGAGCTTCAATATCCATGATAAGCGCATGCATAGTCATAAATGTAATGTGACCCTTTTCTCTCTTTTTAATGCACCGCGGGATGCGGTGCATTTTTGCGCAGCATCTTGACTTTTGTATTCATTATGATATCATTTTGATATCATCTAAACGGAGGGTGATATCTATGACAGAAAAAGTACTTACAAACAAGAAGAACGGATTTCTCATGCTGACGCTCAGTATAGTGATGATGATCCTCTCGGTAGTCGTGTTCATTATCGGTATTGCCAGTTTTTCGATACTCGTCCTGCTCGCGGCGCTTCTGCTTGCAGTATCGATCATCCTTCTTCCCGGACTCAAGGTCCTAAAACCCCAGGAAGCGCTTGTTCTCACACTGTTCGGAACCTATTACGGAACTCTCAGAGGTCCCGGATTCTTCTTCGTTAATCCTTTCTGCTCCAGCGTCAACCCCGCTGCTAAGACAAAGCTCAATCAGAGCGGAGACGTTGATGCGGACAAGAATCTCAAGAGTGTTCTCATAGCAAATGCCAATCAGAATATCGAGATGACGAACAATAAGATAAGCCTCAAGATCATGACTCTCAACAATGCGAGACAGAAAGTCAATGATGTTCTCGGTAATCCGGTGGAGATAGGAATTGCCGTTATGTGGAGAGTAGTCGATACCGCAAAGGCGGTATTCGATGTTGATAACTTCAAGGAATACCTCTCCCTTCAGTGCGACTCGGCGCTTAGAAACATAGTAAGGATCTACCCGTATGACGTTGCACCGAACATCGATACGACAGGTGACGGAATGGCCGACGAAGGCAGCCTCAGAGGCTCGAGCGAGATCGTGGCGGAGCGCATCAAGCAGGAGATCCAGTCCAAAGTCTGGAACGCAGGCATAGAGATCCTCGAAGCCAAGATCACATATCTGGCATATGCTCCTGAGATAGCGGCCGTAATGCTCCAGAGACAGCAGGCTTCCGCTATCATCGATGCGAGAAAGATGATCGTTGACGGCGCAGTCGGAATGGTCGAGATGGCTCTCGAACGTCTCAAGGAGAACGACGTCATCGAGCTTGACGACGAGAGAAAGGCCGCAATGGTCTCCAATCTGCTCGTTGTACTCTGCGGCAACCACGACGCACAGCCGGTGGTCAATTCCGGTACACTCTATTAACAGGCAGGCCAAGAAATGAGTCAGGTAAAAAAACAGATACCTCTGCGCGTATCCGCAGAGCTGTACAAAGAGCTAAATGCCTGGGCGGAGCAGGACTTCAGATCCGTCAACGGGCAGATAGAATACCTGCTCACGGAATGCGTAAAACAGCATAAAAAGACCGGGAAATACATTCCCGACTTCGACAAGGAAGAAAACATCTGAATCATTTGAAAATTATTTATGAGGCAAAATCAGAATGAAGCAACACAACCATAGAAAAGCGATTATTACCGTAATTCTCATCACAATATTCGTCCTGATCTATCTCGCTGTTTATTTCGGTTTGCTGATATGGAATTTGCCGAATTTGATGCTCAAAATCCTGTGCGGATTTATCGGTCTTGTCTTAGTTGCTATATTGATCGTGGTCTCCCGTCAGAGACTCGACGAAATAAAAGGAGGAGAAACAGATGATCTTAGTAAATACTGAATACATTGCAGGCAAAGACTTTCAGATGATCGGTCTTGTGAAGGGCAGCACCATTCAGACGGTAAATATGATCCGCGATATCGGATCGGGTTTTAAAACTTTAGTCGGCGGTGAACTGACCAAGTACAATGAAATGATGAACGATGCCCGTGCGCTGGCGACAAAACGGATGGTTCAGGAAGCCGAAGAACTCGGAGCTGACGCAGTCGTCAACATCCGGTATGCGTCAAGTGCAATTATGCAGGGCGCAGCCGAAGTAATGGCCTACGGCACGGCAGTTAAGTTCGTGTAATAACATTGCGAATAGTGGACTTTCCTCTTGACGAAACGGTCCGCATCTTTACATAAGATGCGGACCGTTTCACTTATGCGTGAAAATCCGGAAGGTTATCTTCACCCGGCCGTTGTTAACCATAGAACAATATCTGTTTACAATGTATAATTGAGAAAACATTCAGATCGGAGAACCGTTCATGACTAAAGACAACGTGCTCATTCTGCTCAAAGATGCCGAAGGATATATATCCGGGGAAGACATCGCCCGGGAACTCAGACTGTCCCGGGTGTCAGTGAACAAGGCTGTTGCCTCACTTATATCGGATGGTTATGAGATCAGTTCCGTCTTCGGCAGAGGCTACAGGCTTGTCTCCTCCCCCGATCTTCTCACCCTCGGCGAGATCGCTTCATATCTCGGTCCTGAGCACAGAAAGACACATCTGACCGTATTCGAAACCATTGATTCCACGAACACATATCTCAAACAGCATTTTGAAGAATTCGGTGATCTCTCATGCGTGGTCGCTGACTGCCAGACAGGCGGACGCGGCAGACGCGGAAGGACTTTCATGTCCCCTCCCCGAACAGGCATATACATGTCATTCATCTTCAAACCGGACCGCGAACCGTACCTCTGTCAGGATTTTACCGGATATATGGCGGTTGCTGTCAGTGACGGAATAAAAAAATGCTGCGGACTGGATCCGCAGATCAAATGGACCAATGACATAATCATGGGGGATCTGAAAGTCTCCGGGATCCTCACGGAGATCGCCGTGGAGAGCGAATCCCGTGAACTTCAGTATCTCATTTCGGGCATAGGGATCAATGTCAATCAGACTGCCTCCGATTTTCCCGAAGAACTATCGGAGATAGCCGGTTCCATCAGCATGGCGGCAGGACACAAGATCCGCAGGGCTGAGCTCTGCGCCTGTGTTATCGAATCCGTTCATGCCATGTATGATGCCTGGCTTTCGGGAGACAGATCGTATGTAAAAAGATATGCCGAAAGATGTATTACATGCGGGCGCGAGGTCAAAGTGCTCAAAGTCTCCGGAGATGTTACGGGATATGCTGTCGG
Source organism: Oscillospiraceae bacterium (assembly GCA_017512745.1). GTDB lineage: Bacteria > Bacillota > Clostridia > Oscillospirales > Ruminococcaceae > RGIG5675. Next base: position 15,363 of record JAFWEV010000079.1, on the reverse strand, counting down.
GATCGATGATGAGTTCGGCCTTATCGTAAGATATGCCGACGGTTCCGAAGAAACCATAAGGTTCGGAGAAGTGTCGGTGAGAGGGCTGTACGGATATCGCTGATCCAGGATCAGTCCCCCACGGGACCGGTCCTGTTTTTCTATCTGTTCCCGACAGTGCAGATACTGCCTCGTTCTCTGTACCCTATCTTTACATAGCAGGCGTTTGACGCGGCATAGTCTGCATCCGTATAAAGAAGAGGCATCAGTCCGAGGTCCCTGATCTTCTTTGTGATCGCGAATACCAGATTTTCCGCAAAACCCTTTCTTCTCTTTGAGGGCAGTGTATACACTTCATTCACCGAAGCCTTGTCTCCCGATGCCCTGAACGAACACATGGCTGCAAATTCGCCGCCCGCGTCCTTCCAGAAGAACATGCCCTGTCTGTTGAGGATCTCTTTCGCCTTCTCTCTGTAACTGTCTCTCGACTCGACATCCACATTCAGTTCCGAGTGAAATTGCTCCATAAAATCGACAACTGTTTCAAGATCGCTGTCGGTCGCCTCATACAGTTCACCCGGCGCCGGTCTTTCAGGAGCTTTCGGTGTCGGACAGTCATATACCAGCATATTGATACTGATGCCCAGATCAAGGTCCTCCGTTTTGTCCTGCTCGATAAAGTACTCCGCCATCTCGTATTTCAGATTGAACTTAAATCCGTCTTCCGCAGGGAAATCCTCTCTGCACAGATTCCAGACCGTTTTTTTCGTCTCTTCATCGATGCCTTCCTTAGTCCATACCCACACGGGATAAGGGCTCACCGTATACATGATTAAGAAGGATTCCCCGTCCGTAACGGTCAGGGTACAAGGGTCCCCGAGAGATCTTATAACGACGGAAAAAGTGTATTCGTCATCTCTGAGCAGGTCTGCATCAAAGTCGCACACACTGTTCTCATAGCGTCTGATCATGTCTGTTACTCCGTTTCAGTGTCAAAATTTATTTGAGGAAAAGCCTCAGAATTTGTCAGCGTGGTATTTCCTGAGGTCAACTTTTTCGGGGTCGTACGGATCTTTCTCCTCCGCCGGCATTCCGAAGGTCATCATTGCCTCTACCTTATAGTTCTCGGGAATGCCGAGGAGCTCCTTTATATAATCCTCCGCGGTCAGATCTTCGGAGGCCTTTCTGTTTCTCACCTGGATCCAGCAGCTTCCCACACCCAGTGCGCTTGCGGCAAGGTGCATGTTGTCCAGTGCGATGGATGCATCTTCCACCCACACATCCGACTTTGTTCCGTCAGCTATGACAACGATGACCAGATCCGCCGCGGCGACCTGAGGGGAAGCGATCTGTCTCGAACGGGACAGTTTTTCGAGAAGTTCCCTGTCTCTCACGCCTATGAGTTCCACTGGGCGGATATTCCTGGAAGACGCTCCGAGCAGCCCCGCCGCAATGATCTCCCTAACATAATCCTCAGGAATCTTCTCGCCTGTATATTTTCTGATGCTTCTTCTGGATGCTATCTCTTTTATAATGCCTGCCATTTATATTCACCTCTGCTTCAGTAATATGATAAAATTATACCATTAGAAGGCATAAGGGAGGAACTGAATGCTTCATATCGGCTGTCATCTCTCCGCAACGGGCGGTTTTCTGAATATGGGAGAAACGGCGCTGTCGATCGGTGCCGATACTTTTGCCTTCTTCACGCGCAATCCGCGCGGAGGAAGCGCTAAGGAACTCGATACGGAGGACGCAGGTGCCCTTGTCCGTCTCTTGAAGGACAACGGCTTTGCCCCCCTCGTTGCCCATGCCCCGTATACGCTCAATCTATGCTCCGATAAGGAGAATATCCGGACATTCGCATTCGAGACGATGAAGGACGATATCCGGAGAATGGAATACATTCCGGGAAACTACTACAACTTTCACCCCGGCAGCCACATGAAACAGGGCGTTGAAGCCGCCGTCGGTATGATATCCGACGCGCTCAACGGCATTCTCTTTGACGGTATGCACACTACGGTCCTCCTTGAGACGATGGCCGGAAAGGGCTCGGAGGTCGGCGGATCCTTCGAGGAACTCCGTATGATACTCGACCGCGTCGCTCTCAGCGACTGTATGGGGGTCTGTCTGGATACGTGCCACGTTTATGACGCGGGTTACGATATAGTGAACGACCTGGACGGAGTCCTCAGCGAATTCGACAGGGTGATAGGGATCGGAAAGCTCAGGGCGATACACATAAATGATTCAAAGAACCCGTTCGCGAGCCATAAGGACAGACATGAGTGCATAGGCTCCGGTTCGATCGGAAACGAGGCTTTTGCGAGAATAGTCAATCATCCTCTGCTCAAAGACCTGCCTTTCATCCTCGAAACTCCGAACGAACTCTCCGGTTATGCCGAGGAGATCGTTCTGCTTAGATCATTAGTCAACAACTGACAGAGGTTTATATATGGACAATCTTATCCTGGAAATGCAGACTCTCATAGACGAGCTCAACAGGGCCTCCGACGCCTATTACAACGGTCATCAGGAGATCCTCACGGACTATGAGTGGGACTCGAAATTCGACAGGCTCAAACAGCTTGAGGAGCAGACGGGCGAAATTCTGCCCGATTCTCCCACGGCAAAGGTCTCCGAGGACAATATCCAGGGTCAGAAAGAGGAACACGAATTCGCCGCGCTCTCTCTGGCAAAGACAAAGAAAGTCTCGGATCTCGCCAAGTGGGCAGAGATGAGAGAGATATGGATATCCTGGAAACTTGACGGCCTCACCCTTGTTGTCACTTATGACGGCGGAAAGCTCCAGAAAGTCGTCACCCGCGGAAACGGGCATACCGGCACCAACATCACACACCTCGCCTCTGCGGTGAGCGGTATCCTCCCCTCTGTCCCCGACAAAGGACATGTGGTCATCCGCGGAGAAGCTGTTATATCCTATGCCGATTTCGAGCAGTTCCTCATTGAATCCGATGAGGATTACGCAAATCCGAGAAACCTCGCTTCCGGTTCACTTTCACTGAAAGACGTTGAGGAAGTTAAAAAGAGACATATAAGATGGATCCCGTTCACTCTCGTTCACTGTGACAGGGAGATCGTCTCTTGGGGCGAGAGGATGGATTATCTCGAGAGCATGGGTTTCACACCGGTCGAGAGAGTCCGCATATCCTCCCCGTCCGAAGAAGCCATCTCCGAGGTCATAGACCGCTGGACCGTCAAAGTCACGTCCGGCGAGAACCCGTATCCGGTGGACGGTCTTGTCATCAATTATGACGATACCGTATATGCCTCCACGGGATCGGTCACAGGCCATCACGCCACAAGAGCGGGACTCGCGTTCAAGTGGCAGGACGAATCCGTCGACTCTGTGCTCGATCATATCGAGTGGTCGTGCGCGGCTTCAGTCATCTCTCCCGTAGCGGTATTTGCTCCCGTGGAGATAGAGGGAAGCACGGTCAAAAGAGCTTCCCTGTGCAATATCAGCGAATGCGAACGCCTCGGCATAGGAGGTCCGGGCACCGGCATCTCCGTCATCAAGGCGAACAAGATAATCCCGAAAGTCATAAAGGTCACGGAAAGATCCGGCGAGCTTGAGATCCCGGACCGTTGCCCCGTATGCGGTCACAGGACCGAGATAAGGACAAGCGCGGTCAGCGGCACAAAGACCCTTTTCTGTACAAACCCCGACTGTACTGCAAAACAGCTCAAGAAATTCACCCGCTTCGTGTCGAAAGAAGCCATGAATATGGAAGGGCTGTCAGAGCAGACTCTCTACAAGTTCATCAATCTCGGATGGATAAAGGATTTTCAGGATCTGTACTCACTCAAAGATCACGCCGACGAGCTGAAGACCATGGACGGTTTCGGCGAGAAGTCCGTTCAGAATCTTCTCGACGCGATAGAGCGTTCGAGGAGCGTCAGCGCCCAGAGCTTTATCTATGCGCTGTGCATTCCTCTGTGCGGTATCGACGTCGCAAGAAGGATGCTCTCGAAATACGACGTCGCGACCCTCGGCCAAACCGCAAAGACGGCTATGGCGTCCGACACTTTCGCGGTCATCGACGGCATCGGGCCGGAAAAATCCGCTTCTTTTATAAAATGGTTCAAGGACGAGCACAACTATTCGGTCTTTGAGGCTCTCCTTAAGGAAGTGACCGTGAAGGAATCCGCGCCGGTCAGCGCCGGCGGGAAATGCGACGGACTTGTATTTGTCGTGACCGGAGATGTATATAAATATAAGAACAGATCCGAACTCAAGGCATATATCGAATCCCAGGGCGGCAAAGTAACAGGTTCAGTTTCAGGATCCACCAGTTTTCTCATCAATAACGATATCAACTCCTCTTCCTCAAAGAACAGGAAGGCAAAGGAGCTTGGAATAGAAATAATCTCCGAGGACATGTTCATCGAACGGTTCAACCCGGAGCTCATGTGAGGCGATAAATATGTTTACTAGAAGCAGCGGTATCTTAATGCCAGTCTTTTCCCTGCCGTCACCGTACGGCATCGGCAATCTAGGAAAGGAAGCCTACAGATTTGTGGACTTTCTTGCCTCTTCCGGACAGACATGGTGGCAGATCCTCCCTCTGGGACCCACCAGCTATGGAGACTCTCCCTATCAGAGTTTCTCCACATTTGCCGGAAATCCATATTTCATCGATCCGGATACACTCATCCGCGAAGGGCTGCTTACAAAGAAGGAAGCCCTCTCATACGACTGGGGCAGCGATCCTCGGAATATCGACTATGAGAAGATCTATCTGAGCAGAACCGATCTCCTCAGGAAGGCATTCTTAAGAGATCCTGATTCCTCCCGGAAGATCGATGAGTTCAAGAAGGTCAATGCCTGGGCCGAGGATTATGCCCTGTTCATGGCTCTCAAGAAGAAATACGGGATGAAGTCCTGGATCGAATGGCCGGACAGGGACATAAGGACCAGAGAACCATCCGCGGTCCTGCGCGCAAAGGAAGAACTCCGCGAAGATATCGATCTCGGAATCTACATACAGTATCTCTTTGATGTTCAGTGGACAAAGCTCAAAGCATATGCCAACGGACTTGGCATAAAGATCCTCGGGGATCTTCCGATATACGTGGCGCTCGATTCGTCCGATGTCTGGGCGGATCCGGACAATTTCCTTCTCGATTCGGATCACCTCCCGAGAGAAGTCGCGGGTGTTCCGCCCGATGCATTCTCCGATGAAGGTCAGCTGTGGGGCAATCCTCTGTACAACTGGCAGAGAATGGAATCTGACGGTTACAGCTGGTGGATAAGACGTATAGAGCAGGCCGCCAGATGGTACGACAGCATCCGCATAGATCACTTCAGAGGATTCGACAGCTACTGGGCCGTTCCATTCGGTGAAGAGACAGCAATAAGCGGACAATGGGTCAAAGGACCGGGTCTTAAGTTCATAAACACCATGACGAGCTGGTTCTCCAACGTGGATTTCATCGCCGAGGACCTCGGCATACTCACGGATAGCGTCAGGGATCTGCTAAGGGACTCCAAACTTCCGGGAATGAAAGTTCTGGAATTTGCGTTTGATCCCGGCTCCGACAGCGACTATCTGCCTCATAATCACAATGAGAATTCCGTATGTTATGCCGGCACACATGACAACGATACGATCATCGGGTGGATAAAATCATCTCCGGTTAAGAACATCCGATTCGCAAAGAAATATCTCGGCGTTAAGACAAATGCCGAGCTGCCCGAAGCGCTCATCAGAGCGGGAATGGGCTCGGTGTCCAAGCTGTTCATATGCCAGATGCAGGATTATCTCGGTCTCGACACCGAAGCCCGCATAAACACCCCCAGCACGCTTGGCGGAAACTGGTGCTGGCGTGCGGATAAAGGATATCTCTCAAAGAAACTCTCGAACAGGATACGCACTCTTTCAGAGACCTACGGAAGATTCTTCTATAAGCCGTGATGCAAACCAACAAAAAAAGATCGGAACGCGCCGTTCCGATCTTTTTTATTTTATATACAGATCTTATCAGTCTTTTTCTTTGCTGAGCACAACGTTTGCGATGATTCCGAGGATGAGCGCGCATGCGACTGTCCTGAGCTCAACTGCTCCGAACGATACCGCAAGTCCGCCTACACCTGTGATGAAGATGATGGATGCTACGAAGAGGTTTCTGTTCTTATTGAGGTCAACGCCCTGGAGCATCTTGAATCCGGACATTGCGATGAATCCGTAGAGAGCGATACATACTCCGCCCATTACGCATGACGGTATGGTCTCAAGGAAAGCTGTGAGAGGAGTGATGAATGAGAACACTACGCACATTACGGCTGCTCCCCAGATGCTGACTGTGGACGCGTTTCTTGTGATTGCCACAGTGGCAATGGATTCGCCGTATGTGGTGTTCGGGCATCCGCCGAAGAAAGATCCCACGAACGATCCGATTCCGTCGCCGAGAAGTGTTTTGTCAAGTCCAGGCTCAGAGAGGAGATCTTTTCCTACGATCGAGGACAGGTTCTTGTGGTCTGCGAGATGTTCCGCGAATACAACGAAGGCAACAGGCACATATGCCGTGAACAGTGTCACCAGATATGATCCGGTGATGTCTCCGAATGAACCGGCGCCGAGCGCGAATGTGAAATTCGGGAGAGAGATGACGGACTTCATATTTGCAAGCGCTCCGTAGTTGATGACTACGAGTGCCGGGTTACCTGTAGCATTTCCGATAAGGGCAAAAACCGATGCGCATACATATCCGGCCAGTATCCCGATCACGAAAGGTATGAGTCTGATCATTTTCTTTCCGTATGTGGATGCGATCATTGTAGTGAACAGAGTCACAAGTCCGCAGATGAGCGCGACATATATGCTTCCGCCTTCAACCGATGATTTTGTGAGGTCTCCAACCGCATTTGCCGAGAGGCTGAGTCCGATGATCGCAACTGTAGGTCCGATAATTACCGGAGGCATGAGTTTGTTGATCCATTCCACTCCGCTGACTCTGACGATGATCGCGATGATCACATATACAAGGCCTGCCATCAGCGCGCCGATGATAAGTCCGATATAGCCGACTTTCATTGAAGCGGCGCCGGAGAAAGCAGCCATCATCGATCCGATGAACGCAAAACTTGAGCCCAGGAAAACAGGGCTTGAGGATTTTGTGAAGAGAAGGTATACGACTGTGCCTACGCCTGCGCCGAAGAGCGCTGCAGACGCTGTGAGTTCAGCTCCGGTTCCGCTGTTGACTACCGCGGGGACAGCGATCGTCGCCGCCATGATTGCGAGGAGCTGCTGAAGCGCGAACAGCAGTACCTGTGTGAATTTGGGTCTGTCTTTGATTCCGTAGATAAGATCCATCTGATTTATTCCTCCTGAATATCAATTATTTTCCATTAAATACACGCCTATATCGTCATCGTATTCCTTGAGGTGTACTTCTATGACTTCCGTTTTCGATGTAGGTGTGTTCTTTCCGACATAATCGGGTCTTATAGGCAGTTCCCGGTGTCCCCTGTCGATCATGACCGCCAGCTGTATGCTGTTTGGTCTTCCGCATGAGAACACTGCTTCGATCGCAGCCCTGGCCGTTCTCCCCGTATATATGACATCGTCGACAAGGATGACATCTTTTCCGTCAACGCTGAATGGGATGTTAGCATTTCTTGTTTCCGGCAGATCGGTTATATGTGTAAGATCGTCCCTGTAATACTTGATATCCAGACTGCAGTACGGGACCTCTACGCCCTCGAAAAGTCCGATCTTTTCCGATATATCTTTTGCCAGAGGTTCTCCTCTCCTCTTTATTCCGATAAGCAGGAGATTCTCGGCGCCCTTGTTTCTCTCGAGGATCTCATGAGAAAGCCTTGTAAGCGCTCTTCCCACTGCCTTCTCGTCCATTATCTGTGCCTTGAGTATCATATAAACCTCAACAAAAAAACTCTTGCCGGCGCATGTGTCGACAAGAGTTCTGATTAAACCCAATAGATATTATGACATCGTCATTTTTATCTGATCTTGCCGGCATCTCTGTACCGTCTTTAAAAATCTTCATGCATTATAAGGCAAACTCACCGTAAAATCAATAGACTTCCGCTGTGTTTTAAGGATTGTTTGTGATTCTGATGCTTTGCGCCGGGATCTGCAGAATTATGTGCATTACATAATCACAAATAAAGCATTGCAATTAATATTATTCTATTTATTGCGTAATTATCATTTATGCATTGACATATTTCGTTTATTGACATTGAATCTCCAAAGTGTCATACTATCTCTGTAGTTGACTCTTGGAGGGAGCATATGGTAGAAACTAAAGACTCCGGTCTGCTGTTCAAGCAGATCACCACATTCGTTACAAAATCAGGCAATAATTATCTGCAGGATAAGGGTCTTACGACCACCCAGGTCAGATACCTCAACTTCATTTATAATCACAGGGATTCCGAGGTTCCGATGAAGGAACTCGAATCCGTCTATGAAGTAGCGCAGCCTACGGTTGCGGGCATCGTCAGAAGACTTGAGGACAAGCAGTTCATAATTACCGAAACAAGTCCGGACGACAGGCGCTCAAAGAATATCCGCCTTACAAAAAAGGGTGAAGCTTTCATTAAGGAGAACCCCGGGTATCTAAAGCAGGTTCAGGATTATATAACCGAAGCCCTTACGGATTCCGAGGAGAAGGAACTCAACAGACTTCTCAACAAGATCTACAATCGCCTGGCTGAAGACAGATAACCATCAAGGCAGAGAATAAGTTCTCTGCCTTTTTGTTATGAAAAAAAGTCCCCGCACTGTTTGAACAGTGCGGGGATCGCTGTTTCATGTGAAAAACTGTCGGAAATTATCCTTTCATCATATCGGCTCCGACGATCGGAAGCTCTTCCATCGGGATCTCTTCCGTCTTCTGAAGGCCGTCCATGAATGCAATATATTCATCCTTCGTCATTACGGGTTTGTAGTCGGCAATATTCTCCTTTGCCGCTGCGCAGCCGTTCTTCATGAGTCTGTATGCCGTGAGCGCAAATACCTTTGCGGTCATAACATATGCAAGATACGGATCAACGACTCTTACATCCGCATTGTGCAGATGTCCGGAATATCCGCCTGTTGCGAAGTGGACCAGAGGCATAAGCGTGCCGACATCGCCGAAGTCGTCGGAACCGGTGGAGTGCATAGTAATATCATTTCTCTTCGTGTATTCTGTTCCTCCGAACACATCCTCAAATGCGCTCTCGAGGACTTCGGTGTGGGGATTTACCACTCCGGACATGTATCCGGACATTGTCTCGATCGTGACTCCGCATCCTGTCGCCATTGCTGCGCCTTTTACCGCGCGGTCGACTTTCTTTGACGCATCAAGATATGCTTCGGGTGTCTTTCCGCGCACGGAATACTCCATCGTCACATCATTTGCTATGACGTTGTTGGCAGTTCCGCCTCTCTTGACGAATCCGTGTACCCTGACGGTGTCCTCATCCCTGAAGCTTTCCTGCTGGAGAGCTATATTGACCATGGCGGATGTCGCAGCGTTGAGCGCGTCGATTCCGTAATGGGGCTGAGCAGCCGCATGCGCGGCGCGTCCGTGGAATGTGATCGTCTTGTTTACGAAACCGTTGCTGGAGTTGTTGTAAACACCGTAATCGGCTCCCGGGAATATATGATGACCGAGAGAGATGTCGATATCATCAAAGGCACCGACGCGGATAAGTTCGCATTTTCCTCCGCCGTAGTGAAGTTTTCCCTGTTTGATGAGATTCAGCTTATATTCGACATCGACAAATTCCTCTGCCGGAGCAGCCATAAATACCACGTTTCCGCCCATAGATGCGGCTACTTCGGGATCGGTCAGAGCCATCGCAGCGCCGACAACGCCTGTCAGCTGGGCATTATGTCCGCAGCAGTGTGAATTTCCGTTCCATGCATTGGGATGATCCGGTATTGGAAGAGCGTCGAGTTCGCCGATCACCGCAAGTGTGGGGCCTTCCGTGGAACCCTTCTCTTTCAGGTAGCTCTTGACGCCTGTGATGGCAAGGCCTGTCTCACTCTCAAGTCCGAGTTCTTTCATTTTTTCAACGAATTTACCGGATGTTCTCTCCTCTTTGTAACCGAGTTCAGCGTGCTCGTAGATATCTGTTCCGAACGCGATGATCTCATCTTTTTTGTTCTCGATGATGTCCAGTATTTTCTTTTCAATCTGGTCTAGCATTGTTCGATCTCCTCATTATAATTAGAATATTTTAATTATAATTCTAATTAACTGGATATCCAATCTGTGCACATTGGGCATTTAACACAAGCATTTCCTGATATACCGCCTGCCGTTTGTCCAATAACATCATTTTTACTTATATATATAGAAAAGATTTTCCCGATAAAATATAATATTGAAGCCTAACAAATAAAATGAAAGAGATCATGGTCTATGAAACCCAAAAAGGTAAAAGAAACAAGAGCCAGAGTCCAGTCTTTTCTGGCAAAGATGCAGATGGATGCCGACTCTGTAGATTTTGAAAGCTGCCTCAAGGACTTCAAACTTCAGATGGGATACGGACTTGACGGAACACCCGACAGCCTTCTTATGATCCCCACATTCATTCCGGTGACAGGAAAGATCAAGCGTGACAAGAGTGTCATCACTATCGACTGCGGCGGCACGAACCTCAGAGTCGCGCTCGTAACGTTCAACGATTACGGAAAAGCTCTTATCAGCGACTTCAAAAAATACCCGATGATCGGTACGGAAGATCCGGTGGATGCTGACACATTCTTCGACAGACTTGCGGAGTATATCGCTCCTCTGTGTGAATACTCCGATGATATCGGTTTCTGTTTCTCCTTCCCGTGCGAGATTCAGCCCAACAAGGACGGCAAAATTATCATCATCAACAAGGGCGTCAGGATCTCCGGTGCGGAAAACAGAATGCTCGGAGAAGGTCTCAACGGCGCTCTCGAAAAGCTCGGGATCAAGCCGAAAAACATCACCGTCATAAATGATACGGTCGCAGCGATGCTCGCCGGTATATCCGAGAACATGAACCGCAAATACTCGAATTATTTCGGATTCATCTATGGCACAGGCATCAACATGTGTTATGCCGAACAGACTTCAAGGATCGGCAAAATATCCGGTCTCCGCAGGGTTCCGAAAGTCATGGGCATCAACATGGAGAACGGTGACTACAACGGCTTTACACAGGGAAAACTTGATCTCCTCTTTGATACTGAGACTCCCGATCCCGGCAACCATCCCTTTGAAAAGATGATATCCGGTGCTTACTTCGGCAGACTTTTATATCTCACAATGCAGAAGGCATGCAGCAATGAGATGTACTCAAAAGCATTCGCAAAAGGTTTTGAGTCCGTAAGCGTGATCACTCTCAAGGATGTCGACGAGTTTATCCTCTATCCTGAAGGAGACAATCTCCTCGCCTCGATCTGTGCCAACAACACTGACCGCGAGATCACTTATTACATAATCGACGAACTCTATGAAAGAGCGGCAAGAATGGTCGCAGTAACATTCTGCGCAACAATGGAAGCTTCCGAAACAGGGCATGATCCTCTCGAGCCTGTCTGCATAACAGTCGAGGGAACAGCATATTCGAGAAGTCCTATCTTCCCGAAAAAACTCCAGGCGTGCATTGACAGATACATCGAGCCCAAAGGTCTCTACTGCGACATAGTACAGGTCAGAGACGCAGACCTCATCGGAACTGCGATCGCAGCTCTTCAGTAATTACTGCAAATTAAAAGTACATTTCCGGTCGGAAATGTACTTTTTTTCTGTCCTCTTATCTTGGGTTCCCGCTACTTTTTTAGGACAAGCTTATTGTCCATTCTCTTCTCCAGGCGGGCTTCCTCGGACATTTTTCTGACTGTGCGGGAAAGCTTCGCGGGTATTGAGCGGTAATTCATTGCTCTGGAAAGTTCCGTCAGTGTCATAGGTTTATCCATAAGGATCTCTTCTATATTGTTCTCGTACTGATTATCGGACTTCTCGGGCTCCGCCTCTACAAACAGATCATGTACCGGCAGGATCACCGACAGATAATCTCTTTCAGGATCCATTTCAATGATGAATTCGGGAGATCCGTTTTCTTTAAGGGCTTTTCTGGCATTCGGGAAACCGGTATTGCGCCCTTCGATAAGTCTCAGCTCTTTAAGAAAATCTCCGATTCTCCTGTTTCTGTACACCTTTGCCCGAAGGTCTCCATTGGCAATCTTCTCATCAGTGATACTCCTGTCAAACCCCGGATGGCTCGTAACTTCCAGCCGGTTTTTTTCAAGCCTGACGGTGATCGGTTCATTTATCTGATAAGATCTGTGATAAACCGCATTTGCCAGTATTTCCTCTATCGCTCTGAACGGATAATTGAAAACCCTTTGCGCTTCCGCCTTATCGTTCAGCTTAATGATCTTTTCTTTTATCACGTAGTTCTTTATAAATGCAAGCGCGTCTTTCAGCTGTCGCTGAATCGGTCCCGTAAAGGTCTTTTCAACCATTCCGTTTCCGGTGTCATCGGGTATATCAACGAATTCTATTCTGGCATATCTAAAGTAGTTCTCAATCTTTTCCGAGAACATGAGAATACCGACATTTCTCGGTTTCAGGCTCTCTTCAGAGCCCTCGACCAGCTGCATATTTTTCGCAATATCCAGCAGAGACATATCCAAAGAATCCTCATACATTCGGCTGTCTGTCTCTTTCAGATGGGCACGTAGAAGTCCTATGTCCATATCCCCAATATCCGCGGCGAGATTTGGCCTGTCGTCGAAGGGAATGTTGGTTGAAATATAAAAGAGTTCCCGCTCCTCCTCAGGTGAAGCTATTACAGTAGATGAAAACTTCCTGATGTAATAGTGTTTCTGCATTACCGCTGACGTAACTCTCGCCGGTGCTTTATACGGCCTCCCGAATCCTCCGGCAACTCTGATCACGATGAGGGTCTTTTCTTCAACATCCACGAGTTCCACTGCGGGTTCATACAATGGTTCAATATAATGGCAGTATTCCCGAAGTTTTTTTTGAATCCCGTCTGCCTGTTCTTTAGGAATTCCCTTTACAGGATATTCGACCATACCGCCGTCTTCGGCGATGCCAAGCACGATATATCCCCCGCCGATATTGTCAATGTCGTTGGCAAAAGCACATATCGTTCTTATGACCGCATCCGGATTGAATCCTTCCTTGAATTCAACACGGCTGGATTCTATTACTTTCCCGCTGAGCAGATCACTCACATTTATCGGCAATCCCATAATGATCTCCAATTCCGCAATTTGCTGTGTATATTATACACACCCGATGCATATCTGTCGAGTCCTCGACGTTATTCTTGTCGATTCCTCGACACTTTGTTATCTGCTTTGTCGAGTCAGCAAAGAAGGCCGCAGCAATTTTCGCTGCGGCCCTGAAAAATGATCAGTGTCCGACGACCCATATATATAGCGCTGCCTGAACAGCAAGAGCTGCAATACCTCCGTATACAAACCGTTTCTTCTTCGTCTTGTGTCTGAACAGGAACATTCCCAGAATGCTCCCTAAGCCTCCTCCCGCCGCCATGAACAGAAAGAGTATTCTTTCAGGTATTCTGTATTTTCCCTTCACGGCTTTGATCTTATCCAGGCCGAACAGAAATACTGTCAGTGTATTGACCGAGATAAGATACCAGTTAAGCAGTTCCACTGTGTTACCTTCTGGTAAAATTCGTGTATGCACGTTCATTCTCGGGATGATCCATGCCGTTCTGCTTTCCGAGCTCAATGCATTTCATGAGCCACGCCATATTTCTGGCGAGGTTTCTCATCGTGGCGACTCCCTCTTCGTCCTCATACACTTCTTTTGCCTCTGCGCCAAATACATGATTCCAGTAATTCGCCGAAACTATGGGCATGTTGTTGATCGAGAAATACTTGTTGAGAACGTCCATTGATGCGACCTGTCCGTTCCTTCTTGCGCTCAGCACTGCGCATCCCGGTTTGAAACTGAAGTTCTTCGATGCCGAATAGAACGCCCTGTCGAGAACGGAGAGCAGCCTGCCGGTCGGATGAGCATAGTACACCGGACACGCAAAGACGAATCCGTCCGACTCTTTTGCCTTCTCCGTAATTTCATTCACTATGTCATTGTAAGCGCATTTCCCGTGCTCTCTGCAGTAGTGGCAGTTCATACAGTCGGGGATCGGTTTGTTGCCGATAAAGATCAGTTCCGTTTCAACTCCTTCATCCGAGAAAACCTTGATCATCTCATCAAGAGCGACTCCGGTGCACCCGTCCTTTTTATCTCCGCCGTGAATAATCAGTACTTTCATTGTCATCCTCCGATATGCTCCCGGATACCCTCATCTCTTCCGTGATTGCATCGAAACGATCCGGGAATCTATAATTATTACTGAAAACAGTATATCTGCGAAAGGAGCCACGTTCAATGCACGAAATCACAAAAATACGCGACAACATCTTCCATGTACAGGAAGCAAAAAACACGTGTTTCACCGTCATCGCCGGTTCCGAAAGCGCCATAGTCTTTGACACCGGTCACGGCGCAGGCGACAACAGAAAGTTTGTTGAATCGCTTGTTTCCACCCCGTACATCGTTATCAATTCCCACGGTCATCCGGACCACACACAGGGCAACTGGCAGTTTGACGAGGTTTGGATGCACCCCTTCGACATGCCGGCATTCAATGATGCCAACCGAAAGGAACAGCGTGGCAGAAACGCCGACCGCCTTATCGCCGGCGGAGAGCTGGATCCCGGAAAAAGGCAGGAATTCATTGACCGGGAAGTTCCGGTGCCGTCTTTTCTGAACGGTGACGAGCATTACGATCTGGGCGATCTTCATCCATATCTCGTCATGCTCCCGGGGCATACCAAAGGAGAGCTCGGGATGGTGATACCGGAACACAGGCTTCTCTTGTCCGGAGACGCATTCGGAAACAATATGGCCATGTCCCTTCTGAATCACGATACTCTCGAGGCTATACACAACACTCTGGAGCGGGCCCTGACGCTGCCGGTCGACACATTCCTCGGAACGCACACTCATGAGGAAACCGATATAGCTGCTCTTCAGGATCTCATAGACACTCTTGACAAGGGACATATCGATCCGGATTCAAAGGAGGTCCTTTTCGGGGAGGTCGTTTACAGGCTCTCACATCCCGGCATTATATTCGAAGACTGCGGCATCATGGTCTCAGAGGAACAGGCAAAACGGTATACCTGACATTTATGAAGACACAAAAGAGCTGACTGCGGCATGATATGATCCCTCCAAAGTAGACAAGGTAAAAAACCAAAATCTACGAAGGAGGGATTTTTCATGTCAAAACCCAAGTTTAGTGCGGAAGAACGAGCTCAAATAGTGCAGGAGTACCTGGACGGAAAAGGAAGTTATAGA
>JAFWEV010000078.1 GCA_017512745.1 Oscillospiraceae bacterium | reverse complement strand
TTGGGCACTCATCAACCTCATAGCAGTGATCGCAGCAGCAATCGCAGCAGCGGCAATGATCCTCAGATCCAAGAGAGACGATGCAGACAGAAACTGGTTCAGCTTCACAGGTCTTATCCCCTTCATCGCTTCCGCAATGGCGTTCATCCTCACACAGAACATGAAGAACGGAATGAATGGAATGGTCCTCACGGACAGATGGACAGTCCTCATGATCGCGATCCTCGCAGCACAGGCGATCATCGCAATAATGACAAGAGAGAACAAAGAAGAGGAATAATAAAAAACAGATACTCCTTATGAATGATGAATAGCCGGAGCCGGATCAAATAAATGATCCGGCTCCGGTGATTTCTTTTGGTAACTATTTTGCAAAGCGCCTGGCTTAACGCATGATCAGCAGTTTTTGATATATTTTTTTGCAACACCGAATCTTACAGTCGGCTGAGGATCTACGATCTGGCAGACTGTCAGATCTCCGACAAGACTGCACAGCATACCGGCTTCGTCGGTATTGATCCCGTTCTTTGCCGCTATGATGTTTGCCATATCCCAGACGGCTGTCTGACAGCACTGTTCCAGTGTCGGGAACGATTCTACCGTATATAGGATATCGTCAACATCAACCAGAACACAGGGTATAGAGTGCTTTTCAACAGAGAGCTTTACGGTGATCTCCGCGCCGACTTCCGCACCGGCGCCCATGACTTCACCGTCACCCATGAGAGCGTGAACATCACCCATGAAAAGAAGCGCGCCTTCGACCTGGACCGGAAGATAGAGGGCAGCGCCGGGTTTTATCTGAGTGCAGTCCATGTTGCCTCCGTGTGCGGCGGGCCAGATGGTCGGGATGGGGTCTCCCGCGGGTGCGACACCTATGGTTCCGATCATTGTCTTCATCGGGATCTTAAGATCTTCCGACCAGACGATCTTCCCGTCCTCGATCGGAAGCATATGCACAACATCACCCAGAACTCTGTCGGGATATGCGCCGAATCCGGGGGAACATGTTGTGAAGCACGGCCCCTGGGGAACGATGTCTATTACCTCGACCTTGAGAGTGTCGCCGGGTTCCGCTCCGTCGACAAAGATGGGTCCGGCACAGGGATTGGTCGTGTACTTTCCGAACCATTTAGTACCCGTTTCGTCTACGATCTTGCCCCTCATCGCGTCATACGTCTGTACACATACGGTTTCTCCGCTTTCAACATGACATGCGGGAACAGCGTTCTTATCCATTTCCATATTCATGGGGTCTCTGCTTATATATTTCATAAATTGTTCCTCCGGAAAGATTTGATCTGCTTATAGGATATCACCGCATTCACGGTTTTCTCAATTGGCGGATTGCAAGATATCGAGTATGAGGTTTTTAACTTTTTGCTTGTCCACTCTGTAAGCTATATTCACGTCGCCGATCTTTTCGAAATAACTTCTGCGGTCTACGATGAGCATGCCGTCCGCAAATCCCCCGCTGACATCCACAAATGCCGTCTCGTGTCTTATATCCGTAACAAAAGACGGGTCTATCAGATAGAGTATGCAGAGAGCATCGTGGATGGCACAGCTGTGATCGTCCGGGTCTGCCGTATTGCTGATGCCGACTTTCGCCATTCTCTGAACGAATTCGACAATGAGGCTGCCGAAGAAGTCAGAAGCTCTGCCTCCGACCGCGCGGAAGTCATTTCCGTCTGCTTCGGTGAAGAGCGCAGATGTCGTTGCATCGAGAGGGAACACGGTCACTTTTGTCTTCGCGCTGAGAAGGATGCTGGCGGCTTCGGGATCCCAGAAGAAGTTGGCCTCCGCTGCCTGAGAGATGTTGGAACAGCTGACGCCTCCGCCCATGATGACCAGTTCTTCGATATTTTCCGCGATGGACGGATCCATTCTTAAGGCCATTGCCACATTTGTACCGGGACCAACCGCAACGACGGTCAGCTTTTCTCTTCTCAGAGTATCCACTAAAAAGCTCACGGCGTGCTGCGGCTGTTCTTTTATGGTTGCTTTCGGAAGCGGAAGGTATTCGTCGTGGATCCTGGCGGTCTCGCCGTTTTCATCCGTCCGCTTCTGCTGCTGACCTCTGACATTGAGTATTCTTCCGGGAAGAATGTGCTGGACCATGGGCTCGGGACATCCCTTATATACGGGGACGTCTATGCCCAGCATCTCGACAACTCTCAGAGTGTTCTCGAGAGTATTCCTGAGGGGAAGATTGCCGTGAACGCAGGTTATCGCGCTGAGATCAATATCTTTTGAGAGCGCAGCCATGATAATAGCCATCGCGTCATCGGTCCCTGTATCACAGTCGAGTATTATTTTTCTCATGCTTCTGTCTCCTTTTCGTGTTTTCTTTTTCTCACTATACCACAGAAAGGTCGCAATATTTGACCTCAGGGGACAAAATGAGTATAATTCGACATACAAAAGCGCGGACATCCATTAAGATGTCCGTTATTGTTCAGGAGAATAGAGATCGTTGAATAAGATCCTAAAAAAATACATATGTGCCGGACTCGCTGCCGTGGCTCTGCTCTTTGCGGGGGTCAGTTCTGTTTCAGACAGCAATATCATAACGACCAGAATGATATTAGACTCATCTATGGCCCAGAAGGTGGGCGCGCACAGCGAAGTCAGTCCGTTTCAGGAATATGAAGTGGTCGTGCCGACTGAAGTCAGGACTGTCAAAGTCAGAGTGTATGATCCCAAGGAAGCACAGGCAAGAGGAGCCGCGCTCTCACCGTGGAGAGGCGCCGTCTATTTCGGCATTCAGAAAGAGACTTACTACAATCTGCCGATGAACGGAGTTATTTCAATAGCTCATTCAAGAGGCATCGAAGGCGAGTACTGGGTCAACGAGTACGGTTGCAAGATGCTCGGAGACTACATAATGGTTGCGGCCAACTGGGGAGTTCATCCGTACGGCAGTCTTGTTACGACAAGTCTCGGAATGGGTATAGTCGTCGATACCGGAGAGTTTGCGGCCGACAATGCATATCAGATAGACGTGGCGACGACCTGGTGAAAAAAACAGAGACAAAAAATAAAGGAGGCGGTAACGCCTCCTTTTTTCAGTTGCCGTTTTCCTGCTGTTCGAGGTAGTCTCTGTAAGTGCTGCCGTCGACAGTCTTTATATGACCGATCGTTATCCGGACCTCCGCCTCACCGGATGAGAGACCCTCAATATAATAATGTGTGATCCCGTTTTCATCTGTCTCCTCTGTGACTTCAAGGACTTCTCCGTCACTGGATACCACGCTTTCGATGACCTCACCTTCATTGAGTTCTATCTCAAGTTCCTGCCTGGTCCTGGAATAGATAAGGCCGAGATCTTCGGGTTCGGGATCCTCGGGAACACCTTTGATATTGAAAGTGAATTCATATACTGCGAGATCGCGGAGCTCCGTACGGGGCTGCGGCCTTTCTTCCACCTTCAGGAATTCTCTCAGGGATTCCCGCCACTCATTTAAGAAGGAGGATATGTCCTTGCCGAGGAATATGACGCCGGAATATCTCTTCGGCATCTCGGGAACGGAAACTTCACCGGTGATGATCATTACTTTTGCCGCGAAATACTCTCCCGTGGCGGTGACCTTGAGGCCCTCGGTCGTTATGACGTCGGGGTCCATATTCATGATCTTCTTGATCTCTTCATTCTTATGGACCGGGAAATACATGCTGTAGGAAGAACCGATCTCGAGAGATACCGGCTCCATCTGTGTAATCGCGGGATATGTGTACGGATCCTCATATGCCGGGACCCAGAATTCCGATATGTATGCGTTAATTCCGAGTACTGCAATAAGGATCGCCAGCATGATCCCGAAAACAGACCGGAACGATATCAGTTTCGCAGGCGGGGCAGGTTCTGTCTCCGCATTTTGATCCTGGATAACGGGATCCGCCGTCTCATCAAATTCTTCATCTTCGGGCATGACGATATCATCCGAATCTCTGTAGATCTCAATATTGCCGTAGATCTTTTCGAGATTGGATGTCACTATATCGTCTATTACGCTTTGGATGAAATCATTTGCCATAAATCTGTATCTGATCGCTATAAAGTTGTGTAATTATAACAATTAATTGCGCATATGACAAATTTATAGGGAATCGGGCCTAAAGGATCTCAAGCGCTATCTCACACATTCTGAGATTGCCGCGTTCCCTTTCTTCCGCAGTAGAGTGCAGATCTCTGGTCTCGAGGTCGACTATACTCATAAGTCCGCCGGCGTGCTTTCCGGTGACCCTCGCATTGTGGAAAAGCGCAAAGCATTCGCACTCTATGATATCGCAGCCGAATTCGTCCCTGTATCGTGTGACCTTTCTCTCGTCCTGCTCTTTCTCATAATATATAACGTCACTGGAATGGGTGCGGCCTTCGGGGAGAGGGTATCCCAGAGCTTTGGCGCTGGCGCGCAGTTTGTCCAGAAGCCCGGGATCTGCGGGAATCACGTTTCCTTCAAACCCGCTCTGTTCCTTTGCATATGTGGAAAGACTGAAAGCATCCTTCACCAGAACTGTATCGAGGAGTTCAAAGTTTTCGTCTTTATAGCATCCGCATGTTCCGAGACGGATTATGTTGTCCACATCGAAGAACTTGAACAGCTCATAGGAATAGATGCCTATGGAGCATATGCCCATTCCGCTTCCCATTATAGAAACGGGTTTCCCCTTGTATTTACCGGTGAAGCCGTACATGTTCCTTATTGAGTTGAAAAGATGAACGTCTTCGAGGAATGTTTCGGCAAAAAACTTAGCTCTGAGCGGATCTCCGGGCATCAGAACTGTCTTTGCTATCTCTCCAGGTCTTGCGCTGTTGTGTTCTGTTGACATGACTGTACGGGTCCTTTCCTAGTAATTCCATGATGCTGTCTTTAGTATAGCAGAACTGCATATAAGCGTAATAATGAGAGAAGAATGTATAATATATTTAAGGATATAAATTATAAATACCCGGCAGACTAATTGTTTTCACAGGAGGTCAGCGGCTCATGACAGATAATACTTGGAATGAAAGCAGTATTCATTCAGTATTCGAAAAGCAGAGAGCGTTTTTCAGAACGGGGAAAACGCTGGATATAAACTGGAGGATCGAGCAGCTTCGCAGACTAAAGGCTGCAGTCCAGAGATATGAGACCAGGATGACCGACGCGCTCGGGGCAGACCTCGGAAGGCACCCCATGGAAGCGTATTTCTGCGATGTGGGAAGCGTTATACTCGAGATCAATGAGACCATACACGGACTCAGAAAATGGGCGAGACCGGAAACGCACTTCAGCGGACTGCTCTGTTTCCCCAGCGTGATAACGAAAGTCTATAAGATGCCCTACGGAACAACTCTCATAATAAGTCCTTTCAATTTCCCGTTTCTGCTGTCGCTGGGAGTCCTCACGGCAAGTCTTGCCGGAGGCAACACGGCGATAATCAAGGCAAGTTCCAAATCGTCTGCCAGCACAGCGGTTCTGAAGGAGATGATCGCGGATACGTTCCCCGATGAATATGTGACGGTGATAGACGGAGGACACGACATAGCCGACCTGTGTCTTGCCGAGAGATCGGATAAGATCTTCTATACGGGATCTCCCAATATCGGAAAGCATGTGCTCGGGATGGCATCCGGAAACCTCACCCCGGTCGCTCTGGAACTCGGCGGGGAAAACGGCAACTGGTGCATAGTCAGAAAAGATGCCGACATTAAAGATGCCGCACGCAAGATAGTATTCATGAAGGCACTGAACAGCGGTCAGGTCTGCATAAATATCAATCAGGTGGCTGTAGCGGAGGAGATAGCAGGGCCGTTCATCGATGAAGTTAAGAGGGAGATCATTCGGCAGCTCGGCGCGCACCCGAGTGAAAATCCGGAATATCCGAGAATGATATCCAAATCAGCGTATGACAGATGCGAAAAAGAAGCACAGGCGTACGGCGACAGAGTGATAGTCGGCGGTTCAGGCAATGCGGATGATCTCAAGTTTGACATCACTGTGATCTATCCCGTTGATCCCGATGAAGATATAGTGAAACACGAACTGTTCAGCCCGCTTCTGCCGATAGTCCCGTTCAGGGATTCGGAGATCGACGGACTGCTGCGCAAGATATCCGAAAGGGAACACGGACTGTCGCTGTATCTGTTCACAAAGGATATCCGTTGGGCGAAGAAGACGATGCAGTCGCAGCAGTTCGGCGGAGGATGCATCAACGAAGTGTGTTACCAGCTGATGGTAAAAGGCGTACCTTTCAACGGAACAGGACATTCGGGGATGGGAGCGTATCACGGGGAATGGGGATTCAGGGAATTCACTCATCCTCAGACTGTTCTATTCGGAAGATCACATCTGAATCTGCCGCTGCGCGAGCATCCGTACGGGAAAAAAGACTCACCTAAAGAAAAACTCGTGCGGTTTTTTGAGAAGTGATCACCGATTATTGTATTATTGTAGAGAGAGTTCACAGTCACATCTGACTCGTTTTGATAATTTGCCATGTCGAGGAGATAAAATATGCAAAAGAGCTGGTACCGTCTTGACACGGCAGCCCTCATCTTTCCCGCCGTCAGGCGGCGCGACTGGTCGAATGCCTTCCGCGTATCGGCGAGTATGAAGGATGATGTTGATCCGGATATACTGCAGCGGGCGGTAAACGCGTTGAGACCGCGCTTCCCGTCCTATTACGTCACGCTGCACAAAGGCGCCTTCTGGTATTATCTCGAAGAGAATGAACAGCAGGTGTCTGTTCAAAATGATTACGCCTACCCTCTGACGTTCATGAGCGGGCGGGAACTGAGACACAACTGTCTTCGGGTGCTTGTATACAAAAACCGAATAGCGGCAGAATTCTTTCACTCCCTGACTGACGGGCGCGGCGGAAGCATATACCTATGCAATCTGATCGCGTGTTATCTGGAAATGAAGGAAGGAATATCGATCCCGCGCGAGGGAGTGATCAGGGATCTCAGTGAGAGCCCGCCGCCTGAGGAACTGGAGGACAGTTTTCTTAAAAATGCCGCGGAAGTTGCCGCGGGAAGGAAAGAAGAGCGATCCTACAGGCTGCACGGAGACAGGGATGAGCATGGATTCAAGACCCTCACGACCGGTATCATTGAAACGAAATCTCTGCTGGATGCGGCTCATAACTACGGAGTGACGGTGACGGCATTCCTCGCTGCGGTAATGGCTGAGAGCATTATTGCGATGCAGAACGAGGAACTTCCGCGGAAGCGGCAGCATCCCGTCAAGATAACGATACCGGTGGACCTGCGCCGGCTCTACGGGAGCAAAACGCTGCGGAACTTTTCGCTTGTTCTTAATCTCGGTGTAGACCCGCGTTTCGGGGATTACACACTGGAGGAGCTCTGTAAGAATATATACCATCAGATATGCGCCAATGCCACGCCGCAGAATATGGCGGGAATGATCGCCGCCAATGTTCAGCCGCAGCAGATGGTGCTTCTGAGACTCGCGCCGCTATTTATAAAGAACATTGTCATGGATGCCGTTTACCGCAGCAGCGGAGAGAGCGGAGGCAGTCTCAATATTTCAAATATTACCAATCTGCCCATGCCGGACATTATGATGAACTACATAGACCGTATGGAGTTTATCATAGGTCCGCAGCGAAGCTATCCCAACAACTGTTCGGTGATGAGTTTCGGAGGCAAAACATATATCAATATGATCCGCAACATCCGGCAGTCCGAGCTTGAACGCCGGTTCTTCTCAAGACTGGTGGAACTCGGAATTGCGGTTGAGATCGAAAGCAACAGGAGATAGAAAATGTATTGTGTCAAATGCGGAGTAAAACTGCAGGACGGGGTCGAATACTGCCCCCTCTGCCAGACACCGGTGTGGAATCCCGATGCGCTGGAAAAGACTGACAGTTATCCCGATACTCTGCCTCAGCAGCACCGGGAATCGACTATGCCGGCGGCGATAGCGCTGACCGTTATCTGCAGTGTGGCGATCATTGTGATTCTGACAGTGTGCTTTAAGCTGTACGGAAGTCTCAGGTGGGGCGGATATGTTGTCTTCGGGCTGATGTTCTTCTATGTGCTCGTAGGACTGCCTCTGTGGTTCAGACAGCCGAAGGGAGAGATATTTGTTCCGGCAGACCATATTGCCGCGGCATTGTACGTTCTGTATATATGTCTTGCGACCGGAGGTCACTGGTTCCTGAGTTTTGCTCTCCCGCTTATAGTGGGAAGCTGCCTTATCTCAACAGCCATGATATGTCTCCTCAAATATGTAAAGGGAGGAACGCTGTTCATACTCGGAGGATTTCTTCTGATACTGGGCGGATTTACCGTCCTTGTTGAATTCTTCGAACATCTTACGTTCGGGCTTGCCATGTTCAGATGGAGCCTCTATTCTCTGGCGGGATTCGCATCGGCAGGACTGTTTCTTCTGATCGCGGGCATGATACCCTCTCTGAGACAGACAATGAGAAGGAGATTCTTTTTCTGAGACTGAAAAATGAGCAAACATCTGTTTATCACTGAAAAAAGAAAAATACCCGTGGGAGATCACAGCATCAAGCTTCTCATACTAAGGCCGCTGACAAGAAGTGAAGACCCTGTTCCCGGGGTCCTCTGGGTCCACGGAGGAGGCTACCAGTCCGGATCGGCAAAGGACATATTTGCGACACGCGCGCTGTCTCTCGTAGTAAAGTTCGGCGCTGTACTTGTGGCACCGGATTACAGACTCTCCAAAAAATACCCGTATCCGGCTGCTCTTCACGACTGCTGGGCGGCTCTTCTGTATCTCAAGGAACATGCGGAGGAGCTGGGCGTACGATCGGATCAGCTCATGGTCGGCGGCGAGAGCGCAGGGGGCGGAATGGCTGCGGCACTGTGTATGCTCGCCCGCGACAGGGGAGAAGTGAACATCGCGTTCCAGATGCCGCTGTACCCGATGCTTGATGACAGAGACACGCCGTCATCAAAAGACAATCATGCGCCAAACTGGAATACAAAGCGCAATAAAAAAGCCTGGAGACGATATCTGCGTTCAGCATACGGGACCGATCTTGTACCGTATTATGCCGCGCCTGCAAGGTGTGAGGATTACAGCGGACTGCCGCCATGTTACACTTTTGTCGGAGACATAGAACCGTTCTACTGCGAGACTGTGGACTATGTACAGCATCTGCGGGAAGCGGGGATAAGGGCAGAGGCAGATGTATATCCTGACTGGTTTCACGCCTATGACCTCTTCTTCCCGGCAAAAAAAGTGGTGAGAGACGCTATAGTCCGCTTTGAAGAGCAGGTACAATATGCAATTGAACACGATTTCGCCCCTCAGAGACAGAAATAAGGATCCGAACATAATAATCCGGAAGAACTCGAATTAAAAAAGCAGGAGAATGAATGTGAAGAAAACGATCATCGGAATAATTGCCGTGCTGCTGGTATGTGCTCTCGGGATAGGAGGGTATCAGTGGTATCTGCATTATCAGGAGCAGCAGGAGATACTGAGGAGAGAGCAGTCTCTGGAGGCTGCATATGAGTCTCTTGTTATTGTATTCAGGGAAGATGCCTTGACCTTAGAATACGGGAGTTCTTTTTCTCCGGCACAGATCATAGAGAGCCGCACCGGAAGGACGATAAAGACGACAGCGGCCATAGATACCATGAAAACGGGTCCACAGACAGTTTCGTTCACGATATCTGACACCGACGAGTACGGGCAGGATGTTTCGAGAGACTACTCATATCAGGTGGAAGTAGTAGATACAAGACCGCCGGAGATTGAAATTGAAGCTGAAAATGTGGAGATCACAGAAGGCGACGAGTTTGATCCTGTATCAAATATAGTATCCGTGACTGATCCGGTCGACGGGGAAATAACATATTCCGATAGCCTGCAGAACGGCGCATATACCGTCATAACCGATCTTGATACCGGGGAGCCGGGTGAATACGAGGTTATCGTTGCGGCAAAGGATAAAAACGGGCTTGAGACAAGGCGTTCATTCACTGTAACTGTAAACAAGTATGTGCCTCCAGTCAGTTCCACATATCCTTATTACATCAGGATAAACCGGGCGCTCAATACCGTCACCATATACACTGCGGATATCAACGGCGATCCCATAGAACCCATCAAAGCCATGGTGTGCTCAACAGGGACATATACGCCTCTCGGAACATACAGGACATATTACAAGGCAAGATGGAATGCGCTGTTTGGGGGAGTGTGGGGACAGTACTCGGCCGGGATCACGGGAGATATCCTGTTCCACTCGGTGCCGTACTACTCGCAGAATATCGCCGATCTTGAATATGACGAATACAACAAGCTGGGGACATCCGCTTCGCTCGGCTGTGTGAGACTCTGCGTTGCGGACGCCAAGTGGATCTACGACAACTGTCCGGTTGGAACTGTGGTAGTCCTGTATGACGATGAGACCGATCCCGGCCCTCTCGGAAAGCCGACACCTATAACGATAGATACGTCGGATCCGAGAAGAGGATGGGATCCCACCGATCCCGATCCCGGCAACCCGTGGAATGAGGGTTGATCCTTTTCGGGAAAAAACTCAAAACAACAAAAAAATCCGGTATTGCCGCTTTTATCAGAAGACGGCAATACCGTTTTTTTTGATTATCTGTGTTCGCACATTATTTTACTATTACAGAGCCTCCGATGAATTCGCGGATGATGGAGTTGTTCGCTATATCGTCGTCTTCATAGAGAAGATCGAAGAACTGAAGGAAGTCCAGCAGCCGCTGAGCTTCGGCATATTCGGGCTCACTCCTCTTGATCCGCTTGAGCAGAGGTTCGGCATATTTTTTGATAAGGGCGAGTTCATATATGCAGTTTGAATTAAAGAAGATATCCGCCTCGGAGTTATACGGGAAGATATTGATGTCCTCACTGGCTCTGACTTTCGGCCAGTCTTTTATGGTGCCCTGGGCGGAACGGTCGCGGAACTTATAATCTCTGACCATCCTTCTGAGCATTCTGACATCAGTCGCGGAGATCCTGTTGTGATGATCTATGGAGATCGGTGTGAGAGGTGAAATATAGATCTTAAACTTATCTTCCGGCGATATGTTCAGGGTCATTTCCTCGTTCAGCGCATGGATCCCCTCGATGACAAGGAGAGTGCCTTTGTCGATCTTCGTGATGCGTTTGCCGAAGACTTTGCCCGGAATGGAGAAATCGTAATGGGGAATATCCACTTCTTCACCGCTGAGCAGAGACTGTATCTGATCCCTGAAGAGCCCGGTGTCGATCGCGCGGATGCTTTCGAGGTCGACCTCGCCGTTTTCGTCATATACTCTTTCGCTGAATTCCTTATAGTAGTCGTCGGTCCCGAGATACAGTGTTTTGAAACCGTTGACCTTGAGCTGAATGCAGAGACGCTTAGCGAATGTCGTCTTGCCGCTTGACGAGGGACCGCATATGAGAACCACACGGCTGCCCTTCTCTTTGATCATGTCGGCAATATCGCTTATCTTTTTTTCATGGAGAGCTTCCTGCATAAGAATGAAGTCGGAAGCATCGCCCTCTATGATCTTCTCATTCAGATCGCAGACAAAGTTAACGTCCATCAGCTGACCCCATTTGGTTGCCTCGGAAAACGCTTCATACATTTTCGGCTGCTCGACATATTCCGCAACGTGTACGGGATCTCCCTGCTGAGGATACTGAAGTATAAGTCCGCTGCGGTATGATCTAAGTCCGAAATACTGTATATATCCTGTAGACGGAACCAGCATGTTATAGAAGATCTGCCGCTCGTCATCCAGAGAATACAGCTGGATATCATTGATATTCGTAATGCTGGCCAGCAGTTTTGTCGTCTCGGTCATGCGCTGCTTTCTGGCAACTTTCATTGCGCCGTCTTTTGTATAATGCTCTTTTGTGATCGGAAGGTCAGCGTCCACGATCTCGCGCATGCGTTTTTCGACCGATGCGAGGATCTCATCGTCGATCGGATGGGTCATAGTGACGAACATCCCTTTGTTCAAAGCATTCTTGACATTGATGAGAACCTTTTTTCCGAGGACATCATGTACAGCCTTGATGAAGATCAGGATCAGGCTGTTCTGGTATACCTGCCAGGCTTCCTGATTTCTGAGATCCAGGAATTCTATATGAGAATCGTGGGTAAGCGTATGTGTGAGGGCTCTGTATGCATTATCCAGCTTTGAAACGTAAGCCGGATAGGGCAGCTCCGCCTTGACATCATTCAGTACGGTCTCAATATCTGTGCCTTCGGGGTAAGAGAGCTCTCTTTGATCGAGATTTGAAATATAGACCTTAAACATGATTAAATCACTTTCTTCCTTCCTGGCTTGGTATTACAGCTTACTAATTATTATAGAGGATATTTTTGCGGGCTGATAGTGCCGGAAGAGACGGGATTTAATTGTATATGTTCTTTAGGTGGAAGAAGGTCGTTATAACTAAAAAACATACGGAGCTATTATAATAGTAATTGGAATTGTTCTATTTATCGGAAAGGAGAGCGGCCCTGCTTCTGGCAGCTGAAGCATGGGCATCCGTGCCTGATTATGTTGAAGATCGAAGAGATAAGACCGGATCAGACCATGTGGGACGAGACTATCGCGTTTGCGGAAAACTGTTCCTGGGCTGCCGGAAGACTTCTGGCTGACCGCATGCGCGCAAATGATTTTTCCGATTGGGAGAGAGTGATCGTCGCCTCTGACGGAGGAACGGTCGTCGGGTTCAGCGCGTTTGAGAAGAAAGGCCGTGTTCCGCCGGAATACGATTTCAGCCCGTTTATAAATCTGGTGTTCGTTGATGAGAAATACAGGGGCAACCGGATATCGGAGAAGATGATCAGGTATGCGCTTTCCTACGCTGCGGGACTGGGATTCAAAGAAGTATATCTTAAGAGCGAGCACCGGGGATTATACGAGAAATACGGATTCGAGAAGATAGCAGACTTCGTACCCTTACAGGGACGGGCGAATCAGCTTTTCAGGATATGTATTTAACGATTCTTAACTTTGCATTGTAATCGGGCTGCTTACACGTATTTCAGTGATAAACATATACAGAACCACAGTAGGAAGAAAGGACCGAAGACATGAAACAGGAATATGACATACTGCTTACACCGTGGAAAATCAGGGATCTGGAGATAAAGAACCGTATCGTCATGGCCCCGATGGGCGGTACCAGTATCTTCGGATGGACCGAACCGAATCACTTCGACAAAGAAGCGGCAAAGCTCCTCAAACATGTGGCCGAGAGTGACTGCGGACTGATCTTTCCGGGAGTCGCCACGGTCAAGGACATTATAGGTCCGCTTTGGCTCTATCAGAACAAGGGCAAATTCAAACAGCTCAAGGTATTTATGGACGAGCTGCATAAGACCGGAGCGAAGATGTTCATCCAGCTCACCGCGGGATGCGGCAGGTCTTTCGCGCTCAACGACATGATGGTTTCGCTGCTCAGGAACAAGGCTCTCGGCCGGATCGCAAAACCGATCCTGGATCCGGATTTTCATTCGCTGGCGCCTTCGCCGACACCGAACAGGTGGGCGGACGATATCACGTCGACCGAGATCACCAAAGAACAGATAGCAAAAATAATATACGCCTTCGGGGAGACCGCGAGACTCTGTAAGGAGGCAGGCGTGGACGGCATAGAGGTACACGCCGTACATGAGGGGTATCTGCTGGACCAGTTCACGCTTCCGTATGTGAACTCACGCACTGACGAATACGGCGGTTCATTTGAGAACAGGTATCGCTTTGCCGTGGAAATAGTGAAGGAAATAAAGAAAACATGCGGCGAGGATTATCCCGTGTCTCTGCGTTACAGCGTAGTGTCGAAGACGAAAGGCTTCAGAGAAGGCGCAGTGCCGGGAGAAGAGTTCACGGAAGCAGGCAGGGATATGGCTGAATCAGAAAGAGCCGCAAAGTATCTCCAGGATGCGGGATATGATATGCTCAACTGCGATAACGGAACATACGATGCGTGGTACTGGCCGCATCCTCCCGTTTACATGCCGGAGAACTGCAACCTCGAAGACGTCGCCCATATCAAGAAATTTGTGGACATCCCCGTGGTCTGCGCAGGAAGAATGACGCTCGACGCCGGAGCGAAGGCTGTCAGAAACGGGGATATCGACGCGGTCGGTATCGGGAGACAGTTCCTCACGGATCCCGAATGGTTTAAAAAAGTCATCGAGGATAGAGAAGAGGATATCAAACCCTGCATAGCATGTCAGACAGCATGTCTGACCATGTCCAAATCAAACGGGACAAACAATTCCCAGACAATGGACGACTCAACACACATGTGTCGCTGCGCGCTCAATCCACAGTCGATGCAGTCCTCCAAATACTATATAAGGGAAGCGGAAATAAAGAAGAAGATCGCAATCATAGGCGGCGGAGTGGGAGGAATGGAAGCGGCGCTCGTTCTCAGGA
This sequence comes from Oscillospiraceae bacterium, assembly GCA_017512745.1. GTDB lineage: Bacteria > Bacillota > Clostridia > Oscillospirales > Ruminococcaceae > RGIG5675. The sequence goes on along the minus strand of JAFWEV010000078.1, from coordinate 6,287 downwards.
AGAGAGGCCACACCCCTGTCGTCTATGAAAAGAGCGACAAACTGGGAGGTGTGTTTATCGCAGCGGCGGCTCCTGATTTCAAGAAGCATGACAAAATGCTCCTCAGATGGTATGAGACCCAGATTGAGAAAGAGGGCATAGAGGTCCGCTTCAATACGGAGGTCGGCAGTATAAGCGATCTCGATGCCGATGCATATATAATAGCCACCGGTTCCACACCGAAGAAACTCCCGATTCCGGGAGCGGATTCAGCAGTCAGCGCCATCGATTATCTGCTCGGAAACAGAGAGGTCGGAGATAATGTGGTCATCATAGGCGGAGGACTCACGGGATGTGAGATCGCCTACGATCTCCATCGCAAGGGTAAGAAGCCGGTCATAGTCGAGATGCTGAACGATCTCATCACGACTCCGAACCTGTGTCTTGCGAACTCTTCGTTCCTCAGGGATTATTTTAAAGCCAACAATGTACCCGTCTATCTTGAGCACAGGTCCAAAGAGATCGGTGATAAATGCGTTGTCATTGAAGATAAAGACGGAAATGAAAATACCATAGAATGCGACAGCGTCATCGTTTCGGTGGGATATGATCCTGCACCGCTCGCTTCACCCGGTAAGAACGTATTCGTCGTGGGAGATGCGGGAAAAGTCGGGAACCTCAGATCCGCGATCTGGGGAGCATGGCAGGTTGCGATGAAAATATGATCGCGGAATAAAAATCGGAATAAAAAAGGAATCGTTCGAACGTCGTTCGAACGATTCTCTCTTTCTGTATCGGGTGAACGATCTTATTATTCCGGAAAATAATGACCGTCAGCTTACGGGCAGGGATGCGCAGATGACCATGATCACGCCGCCGAGCGCAGCCCAGCCTGCGACCTTCTTGAATGCGTCCTTCCACTCGATACCCATCATACCGAGACCGAGGCAAACGGAGGCTGTTGTCATACAGAGAGCGCCGGTCATAACGCGGCCTACACAGAACATCGCTGCTACTTTTGCCGCAGATACGCCGTACTGCGCGGCTACATTGACCGCTATCGGCATGGCGCTTGATGAGTTTCGTCTGCTCTTTAACTTCCCTGTAGTTGACCGGCATTGCGAAACCATTTGGCTTCACGGAAAAGCACAATATATCGTAACGCCACTACTCTTGCTACCCGTATTTTCAAACAATACAAAAACACGGCGGGAAATTTCCGAATTTACTACAAAACTCGTCCTGATTTTTTCGAAATTACTACAAAACTCGTCTTGATATTTCCGAAGATAAATGTATCCTATATGTAGGAGGACATGATATGGAATTAAGACGACACATAGACAGATGGCTGGCAGAATGGAAAGAAAACCGTGAACACAAACCGGCCCTGATTAGAGGTATAAGACAGTCAGGCAAAACCCACTCGATCAAATTGTTTGCGGAAAACAATTATCGAGTTGTGATATATCTTAACTTTTGGGACAGACCGGATCTGATCGATGTTTTTGATGGTGAACTGGATGTAAATACGATTATCAGAGAACTATCCGTCAAGCTGCAAATACCCGATTTAATAGAGGGTGATACGGTATTTCTGTATGATGAGGTGCAGGAATGTCCAAGGGCATTGTTGTCGTTAAAAACGGTAATGAATGAAAGTAGATTTGACTTTATCGCATCAGGATCTTATTTGGGAGTGAACGGATATGTTGTTTCTGATGATACTCCTAAACCTGTCGGCTGTACGGAAGAGTTTGACATGAGAACTCTGGACTTTGAAGAATTTATGTGGGCCAAGGGTTATTCGGAAGAAGAAGTTGGCTATATCAGGGAGGCCTTTGAAAGTCAAACGCCATTATCTAAATCAATGCATGGGACTTTTACTTCAATATTTCGAGAATATCTTTGTGTCGGAGGTTTCCCCGAGGCTGTATGTAATTACATAGAAACGAATAATATTTATTCCGCGCTCCAGATCACAAGAAGAATAACCAGGAATCTTCAGGATGATTTCGGAAGAAGACGTGGCAAGGATAACAAGCCGCTGTTCAATACGAATGAAGTAGCCAGAATAAGAAGTGCATTTTCATTAATACCTTCATTTTTGGGCAGAGATAAAAAAAGGTTTATTGTTTCAAAGATCACCGGCAAGGGTGCAAAAGATGCGGGGAAAGACGCGCTTGATTATCTGAAGGATACAGGCATCATAACAAAAGTGCATAACCTGTCTGTTCCGGCAACTCCGCTATCGGTCAATGTGGTCCAAAATCAATACAAAGTATATACCACCGATATCGGTATGCTTGTCGGAATGTTGGAAGATGGAACAACGGATGCGATATTATCCGGAAAACTTGGGATGGGAAAAGGTGTGATCTATGAATCATTGATTGCAGATGCACTATATAAGCGTGGAGGAAAGTTTTTTTATTTCGCAAAAGAAAGCGGTCTGGAGCTCGATTTTGTAATAAACTACCATGGAGAATCTACGATTCTTGAAGTGAAAGCTGTAGATGGCAATACAAAAAGCGCAAAAACGGTAATGGCTCATCCCGACCATTACGGTGAGACTAAATTGATCAGGATCAAAGATTCCAATTTGGGTGTTTCAAATAATATACTTACGATTCCGCATTATATGGCATTTCTTCTTTTCGAATGGAATCCGACAATATCTTCCGATTAGAACAATAATAAGGGTCCGAAACAATATGTTGGGGTGGGCTGCAATCGCCTACCCCTTTTTATAAAAAGAATAGAGTGTTCATAAAGGTGAAATCCTTTATGAACACTCGAAGTGATGTGAGAAGTCATACAGGACCATGCATTGCATAGGTATCTGGGCTAGCTTTACAATTTGTTGAGTATCTTAATCATGTTTAGGATCTCTTATTCAAAACAATAAAGAACGAAATAGACCTCCTACTGTGCTACTTTTCTGTTGCATCAACTTTATCTGGGAGCGATTTGTCTTCATGCTCTTCTTCTAGAGCTGACATATAACCAGCAGTAATAATGCCTGCAGGCAATGCAACAATCGCAATTCCAAATAAGGAAGATATCATTGTTATTATTCTTCCGGCAGTGCTAACAGGATAGATATCTCCATACCCAACTGTGGTTAGTGAGACAGTAGCCCAATATATAGCATCAAAGAATGTGTTGAAGGAATCTGGTTCCACATTAAAGATAATCAATGCAGAAACCAGAATATATCCAAAGGCTAAAGTGATGACAGCTACTAACGCCTCCTTAGAGTTTTTAATAACCTTGGCTATTATAGTAAAACTTTTTGAGTATCGCATCGCTTTGGCGACTCGAAGAGTTCGGAATACTCTTGCGGTTCTGAATACCCTGAGGGTTCTAAAGATTCGGAATAGTTTGAAAAGTTTGAAACCACTGCCGAGCGCAGAAAGGGAAGGGAGTATTGAAATAAGATCTATAATTGCCCATATTGTGAATGGGTATATTAGGAACGATCGGGCTCCCTTATCAAGTTTCAAATCTGCAGTAATAAATCTTGCGAGATAATCTAAAATGAAGATAGATACTGTAACAATGTCTATAATCTGAAAGACTGTATTGGTATCCTTAAAAGCAAGTGGCACGATACTGATAATGATCGTAAAGAGCATAAATGTATCGTAATAAAGACTGAGTTTATCGCCGTCCTTAGATACTTCTATGATTTCAAATATTCTTTTACGCATTGAATGAACCTCTGTATTGCTATGAATCATACAAAATATACTATTATTGTATCAGCATCCGAATAGATAGATAACGGAAAGATAATGGAACCAATAAAAAATCTACAAACTGAATATCCAGAGATAGCAGCGACATGGCATCCGACTATGAATGGATCTCTACAGCCTAACCAGTTTGCGCCTAGGAGCAACAAATATGCGTGGTGGCTATGCCCTACATGTAATGGTGCCTGGAAAGCGCAGATTTCGAGTAGAACAAGGTACCGAGGTTGTCCATATTGTTCAGGTAGAAAGGTATTAGAAGGATTCAACGATCTTGCATCTCTGCGTCCTGATGTCTTGAATGAATGGGACTATGATAAAAATGATATTTCTCCAACTGAAGTGACACAATTCTCAACGAGAAAAGTCTTTTGGCTATGTAAGTATCATCATTCATATGAAATGACGATAGCCAATAAGACCTCACAGAATCAAGGGTGCCCATATTGTGCGGGTAAGAAGGTCCTTAAAGGATTTAACGACCTGCTAAGTCAACAGCCTGATTTGTGTGAAGAATGGGATTATGACAGGAATACCATCAAACCGGATGAAGTCACAAGAGCTTCTCAGAGAAAGGTCTGGTGGAATTGTCGACATTGTGGCTATCAGTGGGAAGCGACAATTAATACAAGAGTATCTAATGGATCAGGGTGCATCAAATGCGGAAATAAACGCGGAGCAGAGAAAAGAATTCATCAGACAGTAAAGAAAAATGGCTCTCTCGCCATGAAATTCCCTGAATTGCTAAAGGAGTGGGATTACGAAAAAAACACCGTTTCTCCCGAAGAGATAACGTCATCTTCGCATCAGAAAGTATGGTGGATTTGTGATAAGTATCATTCATTTTTGATGGATCCTGCTTCGAGAACTAGGGTAGGGAAGGAACAGGGATGTCCCTACTGTGCAAACAAAAAAATACTCCCAGGATTTAATGATCTGAGTACGACACATCCGCTTTTGGCACAACGATGGGATTATGATAAGAACAGTCCTGTAACACCCAGAGAAGTGTTTTATGGTAGCCAGAAGGGTTATTGGTGGATATGTGATGACTGCGGAAAATCCTATAAAATGTCGCCTAATGTCAGAACACGTAATTCTGAATATTATTGTTGTAATAGATGCGCAAAGAAGAGAGGTTCAGTAAAAAAAGTTAGAACGATGACAGAGAGTGGTAATACTCTTTTGTCCTTAAACCCCAAATTGGCTGCTGAATGGCATCCTTCAAGAAACGGAGATCTGACGTCTGCAGATGTGACAATTAGTAGCGGAAGAAAAGTATGGTGGGTTTGCCCTATATGCAAATTTGAATGGCAGCAAACAGTTCATACACGTTCCAAGGGTGAAGGATGCCCGAATTGTGCAAAGTCATTACAGACATCATTCCCGGAACAGGCAGTCTATTATTACATAGAGAAGCAATTCCCGGATGCGATCAATACATATAAGGCCGACTGGTTGGGCGCTCAGAGTCTAGATATATTTATTCCTTCTATTAATGTTGCAATAGAGTATGATGGAGCTTATTGGCATCAAGACGCGGAAAGAGATACTAGGAAGACAAGAATTGTTTTAAATAAAGGTATCACTCTTATTAGGATAAGAGAAAAACCATTATCGTTCTTAGACGATGGGAGTTTTGAAATAGCGGTTGGAGACAACTATGCCAATGGCAACAGGTTGGTTGAACCCATTACTCAGATATTTGATTTTTTGGTAAAAAAGGGATTAATGCAGAAAAGTGATCTCGATGTAGATATTGTTAGAGATAAGAATGACATATACGATAATTATGACATTGACTATCCTAAGCAATATTCTCTATTTTGATTACGTATGTATTGCGGTTTCGCTGATGATCGCAAACTGGGGTACAATTTGCTATTGGTCAAAGAAAAGGATTCTATGGAGATATCTATAACTGTATTTTGTGATTTTTAAGTTAGGGAACAAATAAATGAAACAACCATTAAGCAAGAAAAAATTGAAAGAAGCCATATCATTTATTGAAAGTTGTGAATCCAAACAAGAAGTTACAAAGTATCTGGACGCTCATAGATACTGTGGAACTATTGTTGATGAAATAATCGAAAACGAAGATTTCGAAACTTTCAGTAAGATTGCTTCCAAATTTTTATCGTATAGAAAAATTGGCATAATAGCTCTGCGATTTGGCGACAAAGGAGTGGACCGCTTTCCCGCAAAATATGCATTTTACAAAGACAAAGTCTATGGGAAGGTTGTTGAAATAAAAACAAAAGAAATAGGCTTTAACAATGACACAAAACAGTTGTATCTAACCAAAGGACTTTTTGCAGATAACGAACCAATTCGAGGCGGAGATAAGACTTGTTATTACAGTTCATTAAGGGATTTATATAATGCTAATGATCGAAGCTTAAAAGGACTTATGCTTTATCAGATTCCACAGACATCAGAGGATCTTTCTGGGATTGATTTCAAAGGCGCATATGTATTGCGTGAAAATGTTGATGATTATTCCAATGCGACGCCTGTAGATGTAGTTATCAAAAAAGAATATAAGAAGCCTTA